>CAMIYC010000005.1 GCA_946402905.1 uncultured Prevotellaceae bacterium
GAGATATGAAAAATTGGATTAACCTACTTTTTCAGCAGCCTCAAGTTAGAGGGGGCAGGGGGAGTGTGTCTCATCCGGCGGTTCCCCCCTCTAAGTTAGAGGGGGCAGGGGGAGTGTGTCTCATCCGGCGGTTTCCCCCTCTAAGTTAGAGGTTGCTCTCCCCCGGGAAACGGGGGAGTCGGAGGGGGTGTCAGGGGGAGTGTGTACGCTTTCAGAAGAAACATTCACATGACATCTATACTACAACAACAAAGCTTAATAAAAAATTAAAAATAAAAAAATTGAAAGGTGAAACTGAAGCACTATTTTCTCGCCCTTGGTCTGGGCATCGTCCTGCTGGCAGGCATTGCACTTTTTGCCACGTTCCGCACTGGAGGAGATCTGAAATCTCCGTCATGCCTGTTCTACGTGACCGAGGGCTTCGTGCTACTGCTGATGGCTTATCTGTGGCTTTTTTACAAAAAGACCATACGCCCTTACGACACACTCGTCAGTGGTATGGAACTGGTGCGGGAGCTGGACTTGACCACACGGCTCGCTCCATCGGGGCAGCACGAGACAGACGTCATCGTCCGGACATTTAATGACCTGCTCAACCGCTTGCGCAATGAGCATCTTAAACTTGAGGAGCAGTATTCCTTCCTCAGGCTCCTCATCGAAGCATCACCCATGGGCGTCGTGCAATGCGATATCAATGGCAATATCGCCTCCATGAACCCCGCGGCACGCCAGATGATTTCGCCGGCTGTCGAGGAAGCCATGGGCTCTCTGCCACTGGGTGAGACCACCACGGTGCGCATACCTGGCGCCCCACAGCTCTACCGCATCAGCCACCAGTCTTTCCCCGACCGTGGTTATCAGCATCCCTTCTTCCTCATTGAGTCTCTGACCTCCGAGGTGCGCCGGGCAGAAAAAGCGGCTTACGAACGAGTCATCCGAATGATCGCTCACGAGGTGAACAATAGTGTGGCGGGAATCGTGAGCCTGATGGTGAATGGAAAACTGAAAATGGAAGATGTTGATGGTGCCAGCGAGCGACTCAAGGCGCTTTCAGAATTCGTCACCCGTTTTGCCGAAGTCGTGAAGATCCCACAACCCCAACTGCAACTATGTGACCTGAGTGAGGAGGTAGAAGCCTGCCGGCCTTTCCTTGAGAATCTTTGTCAGTCTGCACATGTCCAACTGGAGTTTTGTCTCACAGATGAAGCGGCTCCTGTGCGCATCGACACCATCCTGTTTCAGCAAGTGCTCATCAACATCGTCAAGAATGCGGTTGAAAGCATAGGAGAGAGAGGGGGGCTTATCACCATCACTTCAGTTCCTGCACGACTCACCATCACCGACAACGGACGAGGTATCAAGCCTTCCGTGGCACCCCATTTGTTCACGCCGTTCTTCTCCACCAAACCACAGGGGCAGGGGCTTGGACTTTTGCTTATCCGTGACATTCTCACTGCTCATCATTGCACTTTCAGCCTGATGACAGACCCAACGGACCATTCTACCCGCTTCATCATCCAGTTTCCTGCCTCCACACAGTCGCCGCAGAAGAATTAGCTTTCAGCGAGCAAGCTGTCTCGTCATATTGATGACCGGAAACTGTGAAACGAAGTCCCCAATCACCATCGAAATAAGAACCGATGTGGCAGTCAAATATCTCCACCACGTGAAATATTCAACCGAAAGGGGTGATTATATCAGAATAAATGCTTATATTTGTCAATTATTTGAAATACAGCAACTAAGATGGACAATTTTTTTTCTAAGTTCAAATCAAAAGCTATTGCCATACTCACCATGCTCAGTATGGCATCATGTCCAACGTACGGACAGGGTCCGACAAAAGAGATGATTGAAAAAGCCGGAGTGATAACAGAAGCACTTGACAGCATCTGTACCGAAGGATATAACCTTTATGTCGCTGAGTATGTCAACTGGGTGTCAACCGACTCCTTGCTGGCTCATTACCGTGTTGATGAGATAGGACACAGTGTTATATGGCAACCTACAAACGATACCTGGAGAGTCGTTTTCATGGACAAGGAGCAGAAAAACTGCATCTTCGAATACCTATACGACCTTAACAGCAAGGAACAGACCGTCTCCTACGATTCGAGACCCATCTCGGAGAATGAAAGAGGATTGTTGGAAAAGAAAAACCTTATGCTGAAAAATGCCCTTGAGCAATACGGCGACAGCCTGCGTTACAACCCTGACTATGGAAGACCGAACTTTGACTTCGTCCGTATCGGCGCCAATACCACCCGTATGTACATGCTGCAAGGTGTGGAGCGTTCCGGCATCATCCCTTTCGGTAATGACTTCAGCTTTGACTTTGACAATGACTGCAACGTAAAAGCATTCCGGCGGTATCATCGTTCGTTCATACCCATCTCCAATGAAGGCGAGACGGCATTCCATTCTCATTTGAAAGACAATCCGTATATCACTCCGACAGATATCTGCAACTTCTTGCTCTATCATGGGAACATGAAGGAGACAGCAGTGCTCAGCACCGCACTGGATGGCTATATCTTTTACAATGCTGAGACCCACAAGGCCACGTTCGTTCACAAGATAAAGGAAGAAAAAGAGTAGGAACGATGAAAAGATATAGCTAATGGTTGAAACATGTGAAGGCGCAGAATGAGAAATGATTTTTTGTGATTAAATTTTGCGACCCCTTCAGAAAAAGGTGAGATGTGGATGTCACAAATCACCTTTTTTTACGTATATATAGGTAAACAAGCGTCGGATGACACACGAGGAGTTTAACATGCAAGTCAGAAAATTGCGCCCCCTGCTCCGGGGCGTGGCTCGCTGGGTGGCCATGGCCGCCTGGAGACCGTATATGAATTAGATGGGGGAGAGTACACTTTCAAGGAGAAGGGTATCGGACAGCGGCGGTGGACCGTCGACTGCCTGCTGGTGCTCAAGAATCCGGTGATACCCCTCTACGTGAGATATAGTCCGATGAACGTGCTCAAAGGCACCGACGTGAAGTTCCAGTCCCTCTCTTTCGGCCTTTGCTTCTGACCCTTGCCCTTCACGGGCTCCATAGGGGGCTGTGAAGGGTACGAATCGTCTTTGGCTCTTTAGAAGAACGGTCAGTCTTTTTCTGGGCGCGCTTCCCGGGCCATTTTAAAGAGCGAGAGGGGCAGGTGGCAGTAGCCTTCGGGGTTCTTGTCGAGATAGTCCTGGTGATAGTCTTCGGCAGTGAAGAAATTCTGCAGCGGCTGTCGTTCTACGGCAAGTGGCTCCTCGTATCTGCTTTGCACCTCGGCGTAGATCTCGTCGATGATGTGCCGGTCGAGCTCGTCGCTGTAATAGATGCCCGTGCGATACTGGGTGCCCACGTCGTGCCCTTGCTGGTTGACACTCACAGGATCGATGGCCTTGAAGTACATGCGGAGCAAGAACCTCAGACCTACTCTCGACGGGTCGTAGACCACGCGCACGGTCTCGGCGAAGCCTGTCTTGTCGGTACAGACTTCTTTATAGGTGGGCTGCGCTGTGTGGCCGTTGGCATAGCCCACCTCTGTCTCCACCACGCCGTCTATCTGCTTGAAGTAATGCTCTGCACCCCAGAAGCAGCCGCCGGCCAGGTAGATGTCCTTTGTCGTTGGGTGTTGTGTCGTTGCCATGTCTCAGATGTGTTTATGGTGTGTGAAAGTTGCCGGTGTAATGGATGTGGCTGCGCTGACGAGGCGTGACACTCACGTTGGCACTGCCGTTGTCAAACAGGCTGATGATGTAGCGGTAGATATCCTCGCGGCTCTCCACATCCATCGTGATGATGTGCTCGCCCTTGCGGGTGACGGCCTCGTCATACTGGCGGATCATGCCGGTGAACTGGAGACCGCTACCGCCGCCGTAGGGCACACTGTAGGCACGGCCGAAGAACGGCAGGTTGGAGACCAGCGTGTCGCCTGCCACCCTCACCGAGTAGTCGGAGGTCAGATGGATGACGCGCCCCCAGCCGTCAGGGGTAGCCTGGTGTACGTCGATCTGATAGTGCCGGTCGGCGAGTGACTCGTTGATCACCTGGGCCAGTCTCGCCCGCTCTATCGCTTTCTCCTGGCGCGACTGTTGTGAAGCCGCGCAGGCGCAGAATGCCAGTGCCGCCCAGATCAGCAGCACCGGCATTCCCGTCTTGATGATGGTTCCTTCTTTCATATACTCACGGTGTTTATTCCCATAGGTTGTCGTGTGTGCCAGAGCCCTCTTCTTCGAAGAAACTACCGCTGTTGCTGTCAAGCTCGCCGTTGCTGAATGTGCTCGCTGCCGATTTGTCTTCGGTGATCGAACCCGATTGCAGCAGTATGATGCCCACTGGGGTCGTCTCGGCCACTGGCTTCGTATAATGCTTCTTTTTCATAGTCTTGTTGTCATTTGATGATCAGTTTCTTTCCGCCTTTGATGTAGATGCCTTTGGGCAGTGAAGAGGCATTGCTCACTTTCAGGCCGCCGAGCGTGTATAGGTCATCGGTGGCGGTGGAGCTGCCACGGTTGAGGTCGCGGATGGCCGACACGTCTTCGAAGGTCACACTTACCGATGCACCCAGTTCCGTGGTGGTCTTGAGGTAGGCGCGGAAGGGGTTGATGCCCACATTGCTGCCCACCTTGACAAACTCGCCGTTGGTGTAGCCATAGTAGAGGGTCTCGCCGGAGTTGAGCGTCAGCCGTTTCATGGTGCCGGTGAAGGTCACGCCGTCGATGGCCTGCTCCAGGTTTCCGGTCTTGGAGACTGAGCGCTCGCCAAGGCTGCCGAACGGTGTGGTGTTGTCTTCACTCACTACCAGCACGTAGGGCGTGTTGGCTGCCATATCGTCGACCGAGGTGAAGTGCAGGCTGCCGTCGCTCAGCACCTCGTCAAACTGATAGGCCGTGATGCCTTTCTCAGTCATCTCGTCGGCGCTGACGGCGAAGGGCAGGCATACCGTCACTTTCTTGCCTGGTGTGAACGAGCGGTTGTAGGCGACGGCGGTGGCCGTGAAAGCTTCGTTGGCCTTGAAGTCGTAGGCTCCGTCGGTCAGGCGCAGGCTGGCGCATGTGCCGTTTACAATCACGTTGTAGGGCAGTCGTACCACTGGCTGACCGCTGTTGGCCTTAATCAGTGCGTTGGGGTTGGCACCGCGGTCGTAGAAACTGAAGTGGTTTTCGCCGGTCACGTCTACAAGGGTCTGGGTGGTCTGGGTGGTGCCTACTGTCTGGTATTTGCCGCTGGTGTTGGCTCCCTTCAGGATGGTCAGCGTGCCCACCTGCCAGGTGGAGGCATCCGATGAGAGGGTGATGGGCAGCACACCGTCTTGAGCCATTGTATAGGTGCTTTGCACTTTTTGCCAACCGCCGTTAGTGCCGCTGACGTATGACTCGCTGATGCCGTCGGTGGTCACGGTCGAGGCAGAGGTGGCGGCCATGCCCGTCAGTGCCATTGACGACGACGAAGTGCCGGCGGCGAGTGACACGCTGCTGCCCTCAGTGCCGCGCACGATGGCCTGCACCGTGTAAGTGCCGGCGGGGAAGTAGATGCCCAGGCTGGGCTTCACTTCGTCGGTGGCTTTCACCTCTGCCACTGTCTCACTGAGTCCGTTCCAGTTGGTGGCGGTAGCACTCGTCACACCCTCCAATACCTTCGACGCATCCAGCGAGATCATATCGGCGGAAGTCAGGCCGCCCGTGTTGTAATAACCGCCATTGACGAAGTCAAGGTCGGCGGTCTTGCCATCACTATTGCCTACATTGAATTGTATCTGATTGGGCACGCCTTCGGAGAGCTTTTTTTCGATACGCCAGCGGTAGATGTTATTTCCATTGCTTGAAGTGCCCACAATTTCTGTCAGGTCAGACCCTGGCCAGTCGTTGGTGAATCTTTTTTCACTGCCATAGAATGCTTTGTCCCAAGCATATACCTTGGTCCATCCAGATGGAGCATCAAAATAGGCATCCACATACTTTAATTGTGGATCACTTTTGTAGATGGATGTATAATCCGCATGTTTATGGACGTTTCCTTTCCAATAGCAGAGGTATGTTTCGCCGTTTACTTGGATGTTATCTGTCTGCTTCCCTTCCCCTTCATTATAATGCACTATCACTTTCAAGTCTTGGTTTTTAAAGGGCTGCTTGTACCAAGTGGTGCCATCTGCAAGTTTCACTTTTTGGGTAAGCCTTTTTCCGGGCCAGTTGCCTAAAACCTTGACTTCTGTGCTGCCTTCACCCGTCCATGCATAGAGATAGGGTTCTCCTTCGTTATTGTCTTTTACATAGACAGCGAAGTCGGAAGCGTTGGCGTTTTCTGTTTGGTTGTAGTTGTCAATGGCGGTCTGTGCTACATTGTCTGATACGTAATAGGCGAAATTCTCACCACTGGTGATGAGTGTATGTCCTGAATGGTCATAGCTGTCTTCTGGGATGTATCCACAGATGACAATGACACTTCCTGATGTGCCTTCTACTTTCATGTAGAAACCACCTTCGTTGCTCCAGTCGTTGACCACTCTGCTCTCGTTGGTGACACCCGCGGCTTTGCGGGCGGCAATCATCTTCTTGATCTCTTTAGCATACTGCTGCCAGTGTGGCAGGAAGATACAGGGCGTGCCGGGCAGGCCTAAGATGAAGGCGTTGGCGGCCAGCACGTTGTTGTTCACACGGTCGTAGTCGTTGCGGTAGGTGTCGTGGTTGTCTACGAAAGTCACGCTGTAGCGACTCATGTTGGGGTCGCCGGCGATGCCTTTGTTGGCCTGAAGCAAGTTCCAGTGGCCGTTGTTGAAGGCGTCGTTGATGGCATACTTCAGGGGGAAGTCAAAGGCTGCCGACTGCTTCTGGCCGTTGGCGCTTGATGGAAGGGCGGTCTTGTCGATCCAGTTGTGCACCACGTTGTCGTAACTGGCATCCCAGTATTCGCCCACGGAGAACATGTTCTTCTGTCTGTCGGGCCATGACAGCTCGCTGTTGTATTTGCCCACATAGTAGCCGGCGTAGCCTTTCACCATGTCGTAGCGGAAACCGGCATAGCCCAGTTCGTTGACCAGATAGTCGAGATAGGTGGCGATGTTTTGCTGCACCTGGGCGTTGGTGTGGTCCAGGTCGCGGCAGCCGTCGAAGTTGTCGCCCTGGTCATTGCTTACCAGACAGTCGGATGTGCTGGTGGCACAGCGATAGGTCGTACCGTCGTGTAAGCCGCCGTTGCTGAAGAGCTCGTCGTTTTGGCAGATACCCCAGAGGTTGGTCATGTCCGTGGCCCAGGTCAGGGTGTAGTTCTTTCGGCTGGTAGTGACATTCTCATTGGGGAAGTCGGCCCAGTTGCTCAGGCCGTTCTTGTGGTTGATCACCACATCCTCGATGATGCCGGTGCCTTTCGCCTTGAAAGCGGCGATCATCTCCTTCAGTTCCTGCTCCGTGCCGAAGCAAGTGTTGTGCTTCAGCCAGTAGACGGGCATATAGCCCATGTTCTCATAGCCCCAGTTACCGGATGAGTTCCATTTGTCTTCTTTGGTCTGGCCGGAATTAGGCACCCAGATCAAGTTGTAGTATGCCGAGAGCTCGTCCACCTGGCTCGTCAGGTTGGTCCAGCGGGTGTCGTCATACGAGTCCCAGTAGAAACCCTGGAGCATCACACCGCCATAGTTGGCGGGCCATCCTTGTGCTCTCATGGCCACAATTGCCATGACAGCCAATAGAATTGTAATAGAAAGTCTTTTCTTCATGTGTATTTGGTGATTAGTATATGCTGATAGATATAGGGTGGGGCAACCATAGTTTTTGCCCCTAATGCAAGCGTACAAAAGTATAAATTATTGACATACGTTGTTCAAAAGAATGTAAAATAGTTTTGATTCTTTTGCGCAATCGTTTGCACAGCGCTGCCCGCCAGCAGCGCTCTCCTTATGAAAATCAATGATGTGCCTATAAAAGAAAAACAACAAACCTCAAACCATCAATCACTCTCAACCTCTCAACCTTCCCACCTTCAACCTTCCCACCTTTCAACCTCCCCACCTTCCCACCTTTCAACCTTTCCACCTTTCCACCTTTCAACCTTTCAACCTCAAAAACTAAAGAAATCGAAGAAGTAGATCACGGCAGCCCACTGGCGGTTGCTCATGTTGCGCACCTGACCCACCTGGCGGCCTTCCTTGTAGATATCGCCGTTGGAGCGTATGTCGCCCACTTTGCGGCCGTCTTTGTACACCTCGCCGTTGGAGCGCACGTCGCCCACCTTGCGGCCGTTTTGATATACCTCGCCGTTGGAGCGCACCTGACCCGAGTTGCGGCCGCTTACGTATATCTCGCCGTTAGATTGCGCTCGGCCCACTTGTCGTCCGCTGATATACACCTCGCCGCTGGGGTTGATAAATCCCACTTGTCGGCCGCCATACCATAGTTCCATGTTCTTTTTAGGACTGGAGGTCGTGCTCGTGCTCGAGGTGGAGGCTGGCCTCGATGAGGTGGAGGCAGGTCTCACGGTGCTGGAGCTGGATGAGGTGGCAGAAGGCCTCACGGTGCTGGCCGGTGTGCTGGCGTTGGCCCGTGAGATGGAACTGCCTGTGCCGGCTGCCTGTCGGCTCTGAGTGGAAGAGGTGGTCGCTGTGGGACGTGACGAGGCACCCGATGAGGTCTGTGCGGGGCGTGACTGACCGCTGTCCTGTCCCGTGTTGCCCATACCCAATACGCCGGCGTAGGAGTCGATGGTGTTGATGGTGCTGCCGATCTGGTAGAGCGTGTTGTCCAGTGATCCGCAGGCTGTCAGGACGCTGACGCAGCATAGAGTCAGATAGTATCTATATCTCATCATATTGATTCTTGTTTTTCATCTTTCTCAGTTGCCGTCGGGCTTGGTGATGCCGTTGAGGATGGAGGGATACCACACGAAGGTGTTGAAGTCGTCGGGAGCCGTGGGCTGGAAGTCGTGCCAGTCAGGGCGCAGTTGGCTCACGATGGGCAGCCCCAACCGGCGCAGTCCCATCACAATCATTTTCGACACCTCATAGGCACCGTAGGGGTTGAAGTGGGTGTTGTCGGCCAGTTCCTTTGCTTGGTTGGGGTAGCTGTTGGCAGGGTAGTGCACCAGCGAGCGCTTGCTGTTCTCCAGCCCTAAGGTCTCGAAAAACTCGCGTGTCATCTGATGCAGGTCGATCAAGGGCACTTGCTCACGCGCCGCCACCGACTTCATCGCTGCAGGATAGTCGCCGTGGGTGTCGCGCAGTGTCTTGCCGTCGCTCTCGAAGAAGCGGCGTTGCGTGGGGGTCACGAAGACGATGGTGCCGCCTTTGGCACGCACCTTGTCGACGAAGATCTTCAGGCTGTGCACGTAGTTGTACCAGGCACCGTCGCCCGCCCGCTTCTCTTTCTCGTCGTTATGGCCAAACTCGCAGATTACATAGTCACCGGCACGCATCATGGTGAGAATCTTCTCCAGGCGGTTCTGACCCAGGAAAGTGGTGGCGGTCAGGCCGCTCTCGGCATGGTTGCTGATGGCCACCTGGTCGCCAAACCAGCGTGGTATCATCTGTCCCCAGCTGGCCCAGGGCTCCAGCTCCTGGTCCACGACGGTAGAGTTGCCGCAGAGGAAGATGGTGGTGGCTGTCGTGTCGGGGGTGATGGTGATGCTGCTCACGGCGGGAGCCTTGCCGTTGAACTCCAGCGTCAGCCGGTCGTCCCAGTTCAGGTAGCCATGCTCGCGCTGCTTGAGCTTCACCTGCATGTTGTCGTTGATGCGAGGCGAACGCTTGCTCACCACGAAACTCACACGCTCGGTCTTACCCTTGCGCGTGTTGATCTCCTCGTAGTAGAGACGGCGCGACTCGGCGCGCACCACCGTGCTCGCAGCGCGCTTCTTCGAGCCCACCTCCACGGTCACACGGTAGTTGCCGTCGGGCACACGCACCGAGAAATACCACGGATGCGTGCCTTTCTTGTCGGGAGCACCGGCGATGTCGTAGCCGTAGCCGGTGGCATCACTGTATATAGGCTGGGGCTGGGTCATGTCGAAGGTCTGGGCTTGTGTCGCAGAAAGCATGGCGAGACAGGCCAGCAGGGTAAGTGTCCTTTTCATTTGAGGTAGTTTTTAAGGGTGCAGTTGGATTTTTTCAGGCCTTTGGCCATGCTTTTGGCGTTGGTGCGCGCACCGAGCAGGGAGGTGTGGGTGTGGTCGCGCTTGTAGTATTTCATCGCTTTCTCCTTGCTGCCGCATTTGCGGTCCAGGAAGTCGGCGGTGATGTTGTGCATGTCGATGAAGTCGACACCGGTGGCTTCCACCACCTCGCGGTAGAAGCGGCCGTAGGTGTCGTTGCGGCGCTCTATCTTGCCGTTGGGCCACTCGTTGCGGGGGGTGAGAGACACCAGCACGGGTGTGCCGCCGCGCTCACGCACGTCGTCGATGAATTTCTTCAGATACCACCCGAAGGAGTAGACCATCTCGTAGGTGCCTTTGTCTTTCAGGTGATACACGTGGCAAGTGTCGGCAGTGCTGAATATCTCGCCGCGGTATTTGGGCTTGTCCAGTTCGCCGAAGTCGTTGTGGCCGAATTGTATCAGCACGTAGTCGCCCGGCTGCACACTGTTGTACACCTTGTCCCATCGACCTTCGTTGAGGTAAGTGCGGCAAGAACGGCCCGCCATGGCGCAGTTGACGATGGTGATCTTTTTCTCGTCGAAGACGGTGGCAGCCTGCGATCCCCAGCCCCACATGCCGTCTTCTTCCTTGTCGGCGTTCTTCACGGTCGAGTCGCCGGTGATAAACACCACGGGCTTGCCCTTCTCACGGCGCACCTCTACGGTGGCGGGCTCCACGTTTTGCATCATCGCCTGAAGCGGCCTCAGCTGCGGGTCTTGGCTTGACAGCAGACCCTCGGCGGCGGAGCGGGCGTTCATCTCGGCACCGAATTTGCTGGTGTGGATGTGGTCGCCGTAGAAGTGGTATTTCTTCTTCCAGGCAGAGTAGGAGTCGAGTTTGGCACCCGACAACTCATTCAGGTCGACATAGGGTACACCCTCTTGCTGAGCCACCTCCTGCAGCCAGGCGGAGTGGGGCTTGCGCACGGTCTTGCCGTTATCGTCGTAGGCATCGCGCGGGGTCAGCGACATGAGGATGGGATGAGCGCCGGCAGCACGGATGTCGGCGAGATAGCGGCGCATGTAGCCGCCATAGGTATACACGGTGTCTTTCACTCCCGTCTCCTGGATGGTCACCACGAGCGAGTCGGTGCCGGTGCCGGGGATAGAGGCGCGTGCGCGTCCGCTGTCGTAGGGGCCGTTGTCGTTATGCCCGATGGAGACGATCACCCAGTCGCCGGGGCGAAGCGCCTTGCGCACGGGCTCCCAAAGCCGCTTGTAGAAGGTGCGGCTGCTCATGCCGCCCAGGGCCTGGTTCTCTACCGTGATCTTGTCCTTGTCGAAGAAGGGCTGGAAGAAGGCACCCCAGCCCCACTGGCCGTTGTTGCCGTTGCCCAGCGTGCCGTTGCGCATCGTAGAGTTGCCGATGAGGAAGAGCACGGGGTTCTCTCCGCGACGGCTGCTGCCCGGCTCGGGACGGGCGGTCTGCACCACGTCGAGACTGTCGCCGGTGCGGTCGTCCACGCCGTTGACGTCGGGTGGGGGAGCGATGTCTACTTGTGCGCTTGCGGCGCCTGAAAACAAGAGGATGGCCAGTGTGAGGAAGTAGTGTTTCATGTTAGTTCGTTTTTTCATATCCACATATGGGCGCAAGCCATCCGGCTTGTGCATTTACGCAGTAGGCAAAGGTATAAAAAAACAATGACAGGACAAACAAAATAGTCTTTTTTTATCCTTGGCCGGCGGTTTTTGCTCTCCATACTTGTCCTTTCCTGTTTTTTTCACTATTTTTGCAACAACATATTTTACATTCTTAAAATCAATCACAATGAAAAAACTATTATTGCTTTTTGTGGCTTTCATGGTCATGCTGCCATGTGCCGCTCAGTCAAGGTTCGGTCTTATCAAGGACGAGGACGGGTATACCAACATCCGTAAGGGACCAGGTACCAATTATGAGATTGTAGACCAGGTGCCAGATGGCAGTTTTATCAGTTTCGCTCCAGGAAAGGGCAATTGGTATAAAGTCTACACCTCGTATACCGATGGCGAACAGGAGATGTTGGGATACATCCATTCCAGCAAGGTGGTCGTGCCCAAGCGGCAGGGCGAGTGGAAAGAGGTAGGACAGGTAAAGGACGAGGACGGATATACCAATATCCGCAAGGGACCGGGCACCAAATATGCTATCGTAGGCAAAGTGCGCGACGGTGGATATATCCTCTTCAGTGGCGATGTGAATGCCAAGTGGTATAAGGTCTACACCCAGGCAGGCACGTTCCGTGGCTATATGAGTGCCAATAAGATTCTCAGGATGGAGTCGCCCCAGTTCTGATGCATGATATCCCCGGAATCCCCGGACCCTCCGGAAAACCCTTAAAAACTTATAAATAAAATGTCAAAACTCTTTTAGCGGCAAAATAATCACTATTTTTGCCGCTAAAATGATATATAGCCCTATGAGAAAGTTTTATGGTTGGATCGCTGTCGGCGCATTGCTGGCCGTAATATGCTGTCTGCTGATGCTGTCACGCATCGGGCACAGACTGGTCGTCTCCGTCGATGGCTTCGACCTTAGCCACACCTCAGCTGTCGGCATAGGACGGCTCTCCGACATCTGCTTTCATCGCATACCCCACGACTTTCTCACTGTCAGGCGCAACGGGCAGGAGATGGAATGGAGCGTCAGTGAGGAATGTCTGAAGAAAGACTCTCTCTGTTATTTCAAGATCAATAATAGCAACCCCAACCTTCATCCTGTCGACGTACAGAGCGTGGTGAGCGTCGACCTCGATGCCATTCAACTGCACGTACAGCTGACGGCAGGACAGATCAGACAACTCCTCTCAGGCCAGAAGTCTCATTACGTGATGCTGCGCAATGTGCTCGAGAAACAGCGGTTGGCCGGCGGCGAGACGCCCCGTCTCACCAGGGATTTCAAGGCCGTGCGCCAGCTCAAGTCATTCTTCTATCGCAGTGATGAGCGCAGCGACGACTGGCAGCTGATGATACTCGACCGCTACACCACCTTGCGGCAGAGCGGGGGCGCGACGGTGGGCTATGCACGCTCGGGCCGGGTGGATGCCGCGGATGAGGGCTATTGCAAGATACAGTTCTACCGCATGGCGGAATATAGCTATAAGCCCGACCGCCCCTCGCGCGATGCGTTCACGGTCGACGATGTGTGCTATCTGGCCAAGCCGCTGCTCCTCACTACCGAGTGGGGGGCCGGACATGTGATGGTCAAGGCCCTGGACGACGGAGGACTGGGCGTGAGGTTTCCAAAGCCCGTCACTTATGCCGAGCATTGCGACACGCTCAGGGCTTTGGCTTCCGGCAGCTCTCACCTGCTCACCATACAGCAGTTCGATGGCTCTTTCCCTGTGGCCAACAGCCTCTACATACCGCCATTCTCGGCGGCGGTGCAGCAGGAGGTGTGCAACATCCGTATCGCTGCCGACAGCATCCTCGTAGACCGGCACCGGCTGAAGCCGGGATTCCTTCCCTTGCCACGGATGGAGGCCTGGCAGCTGCCTACCATATCGGGGCATGTCAATATGCGGGCCGGTGTTATCTCCATGGGATTCGTCTTGTCCTACCTCTGGCTGCCCCTGGCCATACTCCTGCTGATCATACCCGCCTACAGGTGGTCGGTGAGCGTCAGCAATGCCGCCAGGACGCATGGTCCCCAGGCCAGGCAACTGCCCGCTTATTTCACCGTCATCGCCCTCATCGCCGGGGGCTATATGGCTTGTAAGATGATGATGGCCCTCAAACTGTCATACACTTATCCTTATTTCGAGAAGGTCACGGGCATCATCGTCGTGAGTGCCGCGCTCACTCTGTTGCTCTTTTACCAACTGTCGCTGCTGCTCAATCATGAGTTTCTCGTATGCCGAGTCGACACCGACCACTGGCACGACTCGAGGACCTTCAGACGATGGGGAGCGTGGCTCGCGGCACTGGCGGGATGGATACTGTGCTTCTTCGCATTCTCGTATGCCGACCGCACTTTCAGTGCACAGCAGATCGACGCTTACTTGCCCGGCGAGGTCTTCAGCCCGGCGTTCTGGAAGTGGGACCGTATGAACGGAGTCACCGACACGCACCGCAGCGTGCCTTATACCCTCTTCCTGGTCAATGCGGTGGCATGGCTCGCACTGACGCTGCTGAATCTGCTGCCCGGCCTGCGCAGGTCGGTGTCGCCCGGGCGCCTGATGGCTAAGGGGGAGACCCTGGCTGCCCGCTGGGCTCAGGCACTGAGACAGCGCAAGAAGGATAGCCATGAAAAGCCGCAGCACCGATTTTCACGGCCTCAGGCCAAGTCGCTGTCTCTGGGAACCGTGGCGCGCAATGGACTGTGGGATGCACTGGCTGCCATCGTCAGCGGCATCGGCCATGCCATCCTGCCCTGTGTCTTGATCATGGCGGTCTCGGTCATACCCGGCAATTTCGCCACAGCCCTGATCACCGTAGGCGTCATCCTGGGCATGAGCTGGTCGCTGACAAGGGTCGACTTCTCACAGGGCAGCCTGTGGGCGTTCTTCGAGATGTTTGTCATCACCCTCGTCTATCTCGTGGCGGCCATCGCATGGGGAGACAAGGGCTACCTCACCAATTATCTGGGATTTGTATTCGTCATCGTGATCGTATATCTGATGAGCAACAAGGGAGAGCCCGCCAAGAATGAGAGCCGGTGGATGATGGGGCTTACGATAGGGGCTGTGCTCTTCGCTGTCTTTGTCATACCGAGGCTGCTCCCGCTGACCTATGACGTCGAGGACGTGTCGTACGACCGCACACCAAGGCGATTTGAGATGTTCTCACAGTTTGAAAAGTACATGAACTCCGGATACCGCTATGCCGTGGCCGACGCGGAGTTTATGACCGTGCTCACCCACTATATGTACAATGTCGACGGGAGCGACCCGCTCTCGGCCGAGCACCATCTCCTCCATCCTTCGATCTCTACGGGACAGTCGCCCGTCGTACTCAACGACGTGGCTGTGCCGGCGGCTCTCTTCGGGGCCTACGGGTGGATGGCGTATCTCGTCTATTTCGGACTGTTGGCTTTGTTGCTCGTGGCGGTGTGCCGGTATAGCTTGCAGTCCAGTACGGTTCCCGGCGATGTCTATATCGATGGCAAGACGCTCTGGCGCATCATCGCTGTGATGATGTGGGCGGGCACCACGCTGTATCTATACGCCTCGTATGTGGGGCGCATGCCGTTCACCGGCCGTCTCAACCCGGGACTGGGCATCGATGCCGTAGGAGAGGCCCTCGAGACCGCCGCACTCCTGGCTTTCATGACTGCCACCACCCTCATCACCCATCAATCCCATCAATCCCATCAATCCCGCCCATAAAGCCCATCCCGCCCATAAACCCCACCCCGCCCATAAAGCCCATAAACCCCACCCACCCTGCCCATAAATCCCATCCCGCCCATAAAACCCATAAAAATGAAACTATTCAACAGAAACGACTCTGATCTCCTCTCGGCGATAGCCAATCTCTTCAGCGACGACAAAAACGTGATACGTCTCGCTGTCGTAGGGGCCACATCCAGTGGCAAGACCTACTTGCTGACAGACATCATCGGGGCTTTGTACCGCCTTGGGTATGTGCAGAAAGACAGGCTCGAGGATGCCTCGCTTCACCACTCCGTGCTCGAACTGATCGACGACGTGACCAATGCGCAGGGCGGGGTGCGCACCACCAAGGTGTATGCCTGCAGGGCGCACAACCACTATGCCTCTGACTTCACCGGCACCGATAACCTGCATCTGGAGTTTCTTGATGTGCCGGGTGAGGTGATGACTCCTGAGTCGATCAGGATATTCCATGCCGTGATGAAGTCGCTCATGGCTTGTACGGAGAAGATCTTCACCGAGACTGTCTGGAAAAACAAAAACAGCCGCAAGACCGTCAGACTCGTGGAATACTATGAGGAAAACAAGGCCGACGCCACACGCCGGCAGACCCCTTCCGGCCCTGTGCTGCACGACCCCAGGCAGACGCGCCATCAGGTGTCGATGGAGGTGACGCCCGACCTCACCGAACAAACAGTGCTGGAGGTATGGGCCAATGACTATATGAGCATCCAGCAGCGTAAGAACTATTACCGCCAGAGGGGATACCGGCCCGCCGACAGCAGCCGGGTGAGCGGGAAGAGCCTCTTCCAGCATTTCTTCCAGTATGACACCGACACGGTCATCAGCGCCATCGCCGACGCATGGAGGGTGCTCGATATCGACGGCAGGCTCGCTGGGGGAGCCACGGGCATGACCGCCACCACCCGCGACGCATTCCTCAGGGAGTATAAGACGCATTTCTATTTCCATTACTATACCTTCTATGCCACCGACGTGGTGGTGTGCGACAAGTGCTGCGTGCCTGCCTCGGCAGGGTTGCAGAGCAGTCGCAACGACCATTTCTCGCAGATGATGCACGCCCTCGTCTCGCTCACCTCGTATGTTGACATGAGGGAGCGCAAAAACTGGTACCTGGCCTTCAAGGGCATCGACGCTCTGATGCAAGAGCCGGTCTTCAGGGGGCTGTATGAGATGTCGGGCGCCAATGTCAATCTGGTGTATACTCATTTCGTCACACTGCTGAGGCTGGCTTCTCACAGCGGCCTGCTCAAGGATGCCAACCAGCTCTTGCCGTCATGTCCAAATCCCTTCGACGGCAAAGAGGAGATGACAGAGGCTCTCGCAGGAACAGAAGGACTGTCGGAGGAGGTGACCGACGAGTGCTACAGGCAGTATGAGACCGTCTGTGCCGATGTGCTCGACGGACTGCTCTTCAAGTCTCCGTCAGAGTATACCATGACCGGACCCTACGACATCGATGAGCACGTGAGGCTGAGGGTGGCCGACTTCTCTCAGGCTGACCCCCAGAGGCTGGCACCGCACGGGGAGACAGGACAGCTGCTGCGGCTCCCGCCGCATGTCTATTTCACCGCCACGCCCATCGACGACCATTTCCATATCTGCGACCATCGGCAGGAGGACAACCAGACTTTCGAGGGGGCGGCGTCAAGGTACAACCAGCGCGCATGTTTCGGCACGCTGCAGCTCACGGTCAACCTGCTCCTGGAGCATGACCTTGCCATCGCACCTGAATATGACAACGCGGGGGGCATCCTCGCCTATTGCTATGGGCTGTAAGTCCGGAAAAAACTGACCATTATGAGCTATACACTACAATACAAGGTGATGGGGTCGCTCACCGGGGAGATGGGCGATGGCATGCTGGCCTACACCGATGGGGTGTCGGCGGCTGCCGACATGCTCTGCACGTTGTTTGCCGACACTGCCGACCATGGATATGCCTCGATGTTCTTCCTGACCAACCCCGACGCAAGGCTCTATCAGACCGTGCACGTGCAACCGGCGCATGTGACCTTCCCGGGGCACGGCAGAGCATACACCACCAGGGTGGTCTATGAGACCTCGTTGGAGCAGATGGCACGCCCCGGCGTCAGCCTCGCACAGATGGTAGAAGCCCTTGACCGTATGCGGCTTTACGACCAGCGGCAGCCCGGCTGCAGTCCCCTGACGGTAGACGGCATGGTGGCACCACAGCCGCTCAGCGACGTGGAGACAAGACTCTATCAGTATATCGTCTATGGGATCATGCACCAGAGACAGCTGTTCATACAACTGGGACCTGACGAGAGACTGGCTGGCGACCTGCTGAGGAGGTCGGCAAGGCTGAACGCGCTGTTGCGCGCCATCGACCACCTGCCCCCGGAGGTCAGACCCTATGTCTCGATGGGATATGGCGTAGACAGTGGCAGCAGGGGCACCATCGCTCTCTTCGGACAACTGATGGTCATCGCACACCACGACGACATCTCACAATGGGGGAACGCATCGACCGAGGGCATGGTCATCGACTGGACCGGCGAACAGCCGCGTGGCGTCAACGCACGGAGGGCGTCGGAGTCCGAAGTGGCCCGGCTCAGACTGGTGGCACCGATGGTGCCGCTCTTCATCGGTGAGCGGAAACCCACCAGAGGACTTTTCTGCGACATGGTGGCCTCCATACCTCAAAATATAGACCGGGTGCTGGCCAAAAAACGCCCCGATGCCAACGACCGCCTCATATTGCTCACCGCCTGCAAGGGGGGCAAGGACGTTTACCGGTATGAGGAGATGACTCGCCGCCTTCTCCAATCGGAGCAGGAACGGGCACAGGACGGACAGACACAGGACGGGCAGACTCCTGCTCCTAAGACACGGCGGCGCAACCCTAAGCCCCTCACGGGAAAACTCGACAAGAGGTGGATGCAGAGACATCGCGGCAAACTGATGCTCGCCGTGGCGGTCGTGGTGGCACTGGTGCTGGGCATGACCTTTTTCAAGCGATGCACGCAGGTGGGCAAACCGGCTGCTGGAGATATCTACGTGCCCAGCGCAGAGTCGGGATTTGTCGGAAAAACCAACGACCTGCTGGCACACCTCGTGGAGCGAGGCAACAGCGGATCCTATGCACAGATCAAACCTCACACGATAGAAGACCTCCAGCGCCGTTACCCCGGACTGGAGTTCACCCTTCCTTATGGCGAGAGCGCCGTAGAGGGTGGCAGGGCCGCCGACATACGGCTCGTGGGCATCAACCCCGACTCCATCTCCGATCAGGCCGACCGGCGGTTTTATTTCAACAGTGATATCCCCTCGCTCCTGGAAAAACAGCGTGCCAACCTGGGCGAACGCATGTTTCGTATCGCATTCGCAGAGGGCGACGCGCTGGTCATACAACGCATAGAGGTGGTGCCGGCCATGTTCAAGGTGGCACTCGTCAAAGATCCCTGGGTGGGCACCATCACCTGTGCCGGCAACTCTCTCTTCCCCGCCTCCAGCCATTGCTATGTGTCATGGGGCAAGTCGGTGCTCCCCTTGCGGCAGACCGCAGGACACCTCAGTGAGGGCGGGGGGCACAACAAGGTGTTCGTCGCCGACAGCCAGACGCATACCCTCCGAGGCACCGATGGCAAGGAGACCGACTATTGGCGGCTCTGCAGGGCCTATCAGGCGGATACCACCACGCTATGTATCAGATGGGACGGCAAGGAGGAGGAAATCTACCTGGAATATCTCGACGACCACCGGGTGCGTGTCCGACCCGTGGGCATGTACTGCCAGCCTTATGACGACAACGGACCGATGGAGGCGCTCAGGCCGCTCTCCTCATCGGCGGGGGGACAGGTCTATTCGCTGGAGCATGATATCAAACTGGTCTTGTCCAGACAGAAAGACGCACAGAAAATCACCGAGGTGCTCATCAGCAGGCAGAATCCCATGCTCCGGCTGTCGTCGCTCATACATACCAGCGCTGGCAAGAGCAGGTATCAGATCTCGCCCGCCCTCACCGACAGGTTCACACAGCAGGTGCTCCGCGGACTCTCCAGCACACTGCGCAATACCGTTTATGCAGACAGCATACACCTCAGCCTCGACCCCATGCTCTCCATGCAGATGGAGCGCGAACTCAAGGACTATTGCAGCACACTCAGACGCAGCGGCAGGTTTTATAACGACGACCAGTGGGAACTGTCGATGACCGTCATGGATATGGCCACGGGATGTGTCGTGGCGGCACCCTACTACAGGTCGGCCGACGAGGGCATCGACTACGAACTGGCCATCAGCCGCAAAAACCCGGCATTGATGAGACGCTATGTGGGGTCGGCTTTCAAACCGCTCGTCGCACTGGCTGCTGTGCTGACAAAACCGCAGCTCGCACATCTCAACACCGTGGGGATGTACAGCCTCAAGCAGGAGACCATAAGACGCAAAGGACGGGGCACGGTAGGAAAGGCCATGTTCCTGGGCAAGGAGACTGACGCATGGTCGCTCTCACCGTCTACACAGTCGTTCTGGGGCGGATGCACGGGCATGAGACAGTTTCTGGCCGTTTCCGACGATGTCTATCCCGTGGCTCTTGTGGCCAAGGCTCTCAATTTTGGCGAGGGTGCGGGTAGCCCCTTCGTCTTCAAAAACCGGAATGTGCTCCTCCAGACCAATGACAACTTCTCCTGGGCGGGGTCTCGGTTCATGCACTATCTCGACAAACTCTATACCATTCCCGGACTGAAAGACTATATGGCCAACGACAGCCTGCAGATGGCCTATTATACGTGGGACAATCTCAGGCTGAAAGCCACAGACCGCTTCGGACTGGACAATGTGAGCCCCGACCCCACACTGCTCTATTACGACATGCTCAATATGCCGGGGGCTACCATGAAGGGCGAACTGGTGCCGTGGATACTCGGACAGGGCAGCAACGAGTGGAACAGCCTGAAACTGGCCGAAGCATGGACCAGGATGCTCACCAAGCGCAAGGTGGTAGCGTCGTTCGTCTCCACACAGCAGCCTCCTGATGTGGAAGACCTCTCAAAGGGGTGCGACACCAAGGCCTGGAACGACTTCTTGACAGCACTGCGAGACGCACAACGCAACTCTCCGCGGTTGCTCACACCGATGTACAACCAGGTGGCGCAGCTCAACCGCGATGAGCATATCGCCGACTCGTTGCTGCTGTTCTCCAAGACCGGCACGCCCGACAACTATGCGAGGGAAGAATGGAAACGGATTGCAGGCGGACCGCTGTGGCTCGATATGGGGCTCTACTGCATGGCCCTCATGCCCAAAAGCGGATTCCAGGCGGTGATGAAAGGGCAGCAGACCAGCGGACTGATGTGCGTAGTGAGGGTCACGAGAATCGTAGACCGAAAAGTTCATCCGCAGATTGCTGGCAGCGACAATGGTGTCACTTCGTCTGATGCCCGCAACTTCTTCTCGGCCAATTACGAGAGGCTCCGCCGGTTCTATCAGATGACAAGGGAGTTGCTGGATTGAGGGATTTTCGGAGTCCTCAGAGTATTCGGAGTCCTCGGAGCCCTCAGAGTTGTTTTTTTTAAAGAAAGAAAATGAATAAGAAACTAAAATTTGCTTACGGATATGTGCTGGCTCTCGCCGCTTTGATGTTCATTTGCTATGTGGCGTTCATGGGCGATGTCTATCTCACCGGCGGCGACATGACCAAGGCCGCTGCCATCACGGCAGTGCTCGCCGCGGCATTGGCACTCGGGTGCGTATACCTGCAACGCGTCAAGGGCACCGCCGACCATTTCAAGCGCAATATCATGATCGAGAGGGCTCTGCTGCCATGCTTCGCCGCAGGGTGCCTGGTGGCGTTTGTGCCGTTTGCGCATTTCTGGACCGTCAGAGCCCACGAGGAGCAGATCGTCTCTCTGTTTCAGGAGTCTGTGACGGCGGCAAAAAACATGTTCGACGAGTATGACGACTACGCTCGACACCGCATCGACGACTATCGCTACAGTCTCAACAGGTCGCTACGTTCGGGCAGACAGACGGCCGCAGGATTCAAGGCCAACACGCTCGGAAAAGTGAGTGGAGGCGATACCATCATGAGAAACAATATGGTGAAAAGCCTGCAGCTGCAGTTACAGCCCGTCGGCAACGACAGCGTGAGAAACGAGGCCCTGCTCTGGCTCAGCAAGGCAGGGGAGGGCAACACGGTGTGGAACGTATTCCTGCTCGGAAATGTCAAGACCATCGACCAGGCGGTCACGGCATGGCACCAGTCGATGCAGGAGGCGGCAGACTTGCGGCTGTCTAATGAACCGAAGGCGGCTGCCGACACTGTCGGCGGCTATGCGGGAAACCAGTATCTCATAGCAAAGGAAAAACTCGCACAGGTCGGAGCCCTCTATCAGAAGATGCGGTTCCCCAGACCCGTCGCATGGCTGCTGGGACTGGTGTGCTTCGCGCTCCTCTTCCTGCCTTATCTCCTGCAGGAGAGGCATACCAAGTCGAGGGAAAAACTGCCGTGGTGGAATGGACAGCATACACCTTCCGACACCGACCACGACTACGACAGCATACACCATATCGTGCTCTACAACGAGGTGTCCATACCCAAAGGAAAGGCTACGCCGCAGCATGCCTCGCGCTATGACATGCTCCGCGACCAGTTGGGCCAGGCCGATCAGCCCTATCAGTTGATACAGACGATGATGGAGCAGCAGACGCTGACAACGGAAGACCTGCTGCAACTCTTGCACCTGGACTGCAACCTGCTCGACGCTGCCACCGTGAAACAGTGCATCGACGACGGACTCTTCACCACAGACCAACTCATTGAGGCCAACGAGTTCGTAGACGGATTCGTCGACATGCTCGGCACGCCGATGAGAGACGTCCTGCCTGCCGACAAGCATATCGAGACGCTCGACGGGGTGAGCACTGAGTTCTACTTCTGGGGCATACCCTCGTCGGGCAAGACATGCGCCATCGGGGTGGTCATCAACGCCGCACAGGAGGGCACCGTGGCCGACAGCGTCAGAGTGCTGGGCGACTGCCAGGGCTATGACTACCTCTCCGAACTGATGTCTATCTTCACTGGCAACAGGGAGTGCTGCATACTGCCCGGACGTACACCCGTCGACGCTAATTTCGCCATGCGGCTCAATATGACCGATTATAAAGGAAAGGTGCATCCCGTCACACTCATCGACATGGCGGGCGAGCTGTTCTGCTACCTCTACTGGCGGGAGCACAATCTCACTCAGTATTTCACACGGCAGCATGAGAGGGCTTTTGAGTCGTTCAGCAATATCCTGGTGGGCAACAGGACCAACAGCAGGAAGTTCCATTTCTTCATCATCGAGTATGGAGCGGAGAAAAAGAAATACAAAGGGCAGACTCAGGACGAATACCTCACCTGCGGACTGCGCTACCTGGAGCAGTCGGGGGTGCTGAGCGACGCCACCGACGGCATCTGTGTCATCGTCACTAAATACGACCATGTGTTCACACGCATACAGGAGGACGAGGATATCAACAATCATCTCTCCGATTTCCTATACCTCAACTATGGTGGATTCCTTACGCTGCTCAGGCAGTATTGCAGGAAATATGAGATCGCAGGGGGCTTCATGCCCGACCCCGTACCCTTCACCATCGGCGAGGTGTGCTTCAAAAACTACTGCCGCATCTCCACGGAATATGCCAAGGATATCGTCAAGATTATACTCCGTGAGTCGAAGGGATTCAGCAAAGGAAGACTCGCAAGCATCGAAGAAAAACTCAGGCAATAGCCACCTCCCATTCACCCCATCACCCCCATCCACCCCATTCACCCCAATAACCCCATTCAACCCATTCACTCAAAATGAAACTCCAGCTATACCAACAGACCATCAGAAACGGCGAGGATCACCAGCCGCTCTACAACGGTTCCGACGCCTCACGGGGCATCCTCGACATCCGAATAGGCGGACTCTTCACATGGCCGTCTTCTTACAAAGGCACCGTCACGATGCTGTCCTTTTCCGACAGCGGATTTTATGTCTATGTCATACAGCCGCTCTTCTCCAGGATCGGCGACTACAAGGCGCTGGTGCTCTTCGTGCCGCGCCAGTTGGCACGCACGGCGGCTCCCGGCCTTTCACGTGTGGTGGGAGCTCTGGCCGACAATTTGACCGCCGGGAAAGATCCGTCGCTCCTGGCTCCGCTCTTCAATAAGGATTATCCCGAGGAGAACTTGCATTTCGGGCCGGTCGCCAAGTCTGGCAGATATGCTTTCTGTCTCTATGGGGGGAAGTCGCCCCTTCAGGGACTGGACGCTGTCTTCGACGAGTCGGTCTTGCAAAAGCGGTTGATGCGACACGAGGGGGTATTCTTCCTCAGGGCGGATGACCGGAAGATGATCAACGATGGCAAGATGGAGGATATCTCGCAACTGCCGCCTGACCGCCCGTCCCTGTCGTTATGGCTCCTGCAGGATGAGGCTTCGCTCACACCCTTCGCACAGACTCGGGAAGAGGGAAAGCGAAGCGGACAGAAAATAAAGAAGAAAAAACGCCTCTCCATGAAGTTTGTCGCAGGCTTGGTCGTAGGCTTGCTCTTGGGCGGAATGTCGGGATGGGTGGCCAAGGCATGGCTCACCGACGACGTCCTTACACAGCCCGACAATCCTCCATTACTACTCCCTGCCGATACCACCGACGTGCTGGTGGAGGATTCGCTGCCTGCCGACGATACCCTGCGGCTTGACACGTTCCTCACAGAGGAGCAGACACTATAGGTGGGTTCTATTAATTCTCAACACTTTGTATCATAAATGAAAAGTTTTATCAAGACAGTGTTTCTGATTGCCGTCGCCATCATGACGGTGGGTGCTGTGGCTTATTATGCCAAGACACGGCTCGACCCTCCCACGGCTCTCTCACTGGGCAGCCAGTATGTGCCTGAGGTGGAGAGGGAAATCGACTGGATTAACCCATCGACCAATGAAATCACACTCAACAGGCAGTTCTTCAAAGTGCACCACCTGATAGGTTTCCTCACTGACAATCAGCGGCTGCGGCCGGAAGAGTCCGACAGGCTCAAGGAGCTGTTGGCACAAAAATACGTGCCCGGATTTGTACATCAGTGCCTGCTCACGTTCAGGCATACCTCATGGAGCGCCTCTGACATGAAGGCAATACAAAACAGGGTGGCTCTCATCAAGAAGATGGTGAGAAGCGACGGGTCGAGGGTCGTCGGAAGGGGTACGGCTCTCAACAACAAGCTCGACAGCATGTTCTCCGTCACACAACGCTATGAGGAGGCGCGACAGCTGGCTTATAACCCGCGCTTCGTGAGTCTCGACAACTCAAAAAGAAAAATCAGCCGGGCCAACGCATACCGACATCATGACCTGCTCAAATACAATGTCTCGCTTTGCGATAGCCTGCTCCGGTTGCCTCTCAAACTGGAACGGGCACACTATGAGCGGCTGCAGTCGAGGGTGGAGATGCTGCAGTATTACCGCAGTAGGAGCGAGGAAGACTATGACAGCCTCTACCAAAAGGTACAGGTCGAGATACGCCAGTATGCCGACAGCGCAAATGCCGTCTATGGCACTTCAAGACGCGTAGACGACCTCAAGTCCGACGCTCACGACTATGCCGTCAAGGCAAAGACTTATTATAAAGTGAGCGACTGGCTCTCTTTCTGAATGGTCGGCAGAAGCATCTCGACTCCTGGCAAATCCAGGATTTGAGAATAAAACGGTCCAGTTGATTGCTGCTTTTTATCAAGAATTATAGAATTAAAGAATAATCTTTGAGATCAGCCACCATGGTAACTATAATTCTTTAATAGGGTGTCCTTTTGTTTCCTGCACATCCACTCTCCATTTGCAGTGGTAATCAGTTCCCCCTCTAAGTTAGAGGGGGCTAGGGGGAGTGTGTCTCATCCAGCGGCTTCCCCTCTAAGTTAGAGGTTGCTCTCCCCCGGGAAACGGGGGAGTCGGAGGGGGGGGCAGGGGGAGTGTGTATGCTTCATAGGAGGCATTCACATGACATCTATACTACAACAAAGGACACCCTAATTCTTTAATTCTATAATTCTTGAAAAAAAGGTATAAGACACCCCAATTCTTTAAATTCTTGATAAAAACTTTAATTCCTTGTTTCTCAGTTGCAGAAGACTTCGACACCACGGCAGAAACGGTGCGTGATATGGCGGTCGTCGCCCAGGTAAATCAAGCGCTCCAGACGCTGAAGGATGGTGTATTCATCGGGATAGAGGTCGTGGTCGTCGATGACGAGGGCGTCGAAGTCGAAGCCGGGTTCGAAACTGCCCACACGGCCGAAGAAACTGCCGCCCGACTTCGTGCCCATCCAGAATGCCTCCGACAGCGTGAGAAACGGCATCTTCTGGCCTTGCTGCTGATACACCATCTTGCTCACCTCTATGGCATAGACCATCATGCGGAAGATGCTCAGGTCGTGGCCGCCGCTGATGTCGCTGCCCAGACCCACGCGGATGCCTTCGTCGAGGTAGGTGCGGATGGGGGCCATGCCCGACGAGACATTGAGGTTGGAGGTGGGACAGTGGGCCACCAGCACGTCGCCCTCGCGCATCAGACGGCGCTCCGTGGCGTCGCTCCACACGCAGTGGGCCATCACCGTGGGCGTCTGGCCGAAAAGGCCGTAGCGACGGTAGGCATCGCCATAACCCTCGCTCTCTGGTTCCAGCTGGCGCACCAACTTTATTTCCGACAGGTTCTCCGACAGGTGCGACTGCACGGGCAGTCCGTGCCGAGAGGCCATCTCGCCGCAGGCGCGCAGCATACGTGGAGTGCATGAGGGGATGAAGCGTGGTGTGACGATAGGCCGCACCAAAGCGTCGGGCGCGTCGTAGTCGGCTATCAGGCGTTCCATGCCGTCGGCCCAGTCGTCGGCACTCTCCTGAAGGCTGGAGGGACAGTTGCGGTCCATCGCCACCTTGCCCACCATGGCTCCCATGCCCGCCTCGCGGAAAAGCTCCATCAGCCGGCGGGTACCCTCCGTATGCACGGTGGCGAAGACGACGGCACGCATCGTGCCCACACGCCACAGCTGGCGCACGAAACGGCGATAGATGCGCTCGGCATAATCAGTGTCGGCAAACCGTGACTCTTCGGGGAAGGTGTAGTTGTCAAGCCACGGAAGCAACTCCAGGTCCATGGCCATGCCCTGGTTGTGATACTGTGCGGCATGGACATGCACGTCGTTCATGGCGGGGATGAGCAGACGGTTGCCGAAGTCTGTCACCTCGGCATCCGGACATCCTAAGGCCTCAAGGCTGCTGCCCACACCACATACACGGCCGTTGCTGTCTACTGCCACGAAACCATTCTCTACGACCTCAAACCGGTCGCGCTGACGGGTAAATATGATATGTGCTTTGTATACTTTCATAAGTGGATGATTGATGTGATTCGTTAGAGGCTTCCTGCTGCAAAAAAAACTGGAGAGATGGTGCTGGCCTGTCTTATATCCCTCTCTCTGCCCAGTCGCCTCTGTCTAAGTTTCTGTAACCGATGGCCTCGGCGATGTGGCGGCTGCCCACACGCTCGGCACCGTCGAGGTCGGCGATGGTGCGGGCCACTTTCAAAATCCTGTTGTAGGCCCGGGCCGAGAGCTTCAGACGCTCCATGCCCATGCGCAGCAACTGAAGCGACTGCGCGTCGGGCTCGGCATACTGGTGTATCATGCGCTCCGACATCTGGGCGTTGCAATACACACCCCTTACTCCCTTGAAACGCTCTTCCTGGATGGCACGGGCTTTGATCACACGCTCGCGGATCGACGACGAGGGCTCGCCGGGAGCTGCCTTGGAGATGTCGTCGAAACTCAGGGCCGATATCTCGCACTGGATGTCGATGCGGTCGAGCAGCGGACCGCTCACCTTGCCCATATAGCGTTGTATCTGGCCGGGGGTGCAGACACAGTGATGGGTGGAGTCGCCGTAGTAACCGCATGGACAGGGATTCATCGAGGCGACAAACATAAACGAACAGGGAAACTCTACCGTGTATTTGGCTCGCGCGATGGTGATCTTGCGGTCTTCCAGTGGCTGCCGGAGCACCTCCAGGGTCTGTTTGGAAAATTCGGTCAGCTCGTCGAGAAACAAAACTCCGTTGTGGGCCAGTGACACCTCGCCGGGCTGGGCATTGAGGGTGCCGCCGCAAAGACCCACTTGGGAGATGGTGTGATGTGGGGCGCGAAACGGCCGCTGCGAGATGAGTGACGTGTCACGGCTCAGCTTGCCCGCCACAGAGTGGATCTGGGTGGTCTCCAGACTCTCGGCCAGAGACAAGGGGGGCAGGATGCTGGGCAGACGCTTCGCCATCATCGACTTGCCGCTGCCAGGAGGGCCGATCATGATCAGGTTGTGACCGCCGGCGGCTGCCACCTCCAAGGCACGCTTCACGCTCTCCTGACCACGCACGTCGGCGTAGTCGAGGTCGAAACTGTACTGGTGTTCGTAAAACTCCTTGCGCGTGTCGACTACAAAAGGCTCAAACTGCCGGGCACCGCTCAGCAACTGGATCACCTCCGTCAGGTCGTCCATGCCGTAGACCTCCAGGTTGTTCACCACGGCGGCTTCACGCACGTTGTCTCTCGGCACGATCAGACCCTTGAACTTCTCCTTACGGGCGCGGATGGCGATGGGCAGGGCGGCGCGGATGGGTTTCAGCTTGCCGTCAAGACCCAGCTCGCCCACCATCATGTACTCTTGCAGGTGGTCTGCCTGAAGGTTGCCGTTGGCGGCAAGGATGCCGATGGCCATGGGCAGGTCGTAGCTGCTGCCCTCCTTGCGGATGTCGGCAGGAGAGAGGTTGATGGTGAGATTGGAGACAGGCACTTTGTAGCCTACGTTGGGCAGGGCGGCACAGATGCGGTCGTAGCTCTCGCGCACAGCGGCATCAGCCAGCCCCGACATGTGAAACATTACGCCACGCGTCATGTTCACTTCGATGGTGATGGTGGTGGCCTCCAAACCCAGTACGGCGGCACAGTAGGTCTTTGCCAGCATAATCGTCGGTTTTTGGTTGAGATTTTTCGGATGTACTATTTGATGAGCTCGTCGAGCTTGTCATATAGCTCATGGGTGGTCAGACCGCGGGCGATGATGCGACGGTGGTCGACCAACAGGTTGTCGGGCACGTTAGACAGGCCGAGCTTCTTCAGGGTGGGACTCTCGAAGAGCTTGCCGTCCAGAATGTTGGGCCAGCTGATGGTGTCGCGGTCGATGATGCCCTGGCAACTCTTCCGGTCGGCGTCGATGGCGATGCTGACCAACTTGAGACGGCCACCTGACTTGCGCGCGCGACGCTTCAGCTGACGCTGCATCTCCTGGCTCTCATAGTTCCAGCTGCTCCACACACTCACCACGGCCAGACCGTCGCCCAGATCCTTGTCGGTCACGGCATTGCCGTCCATGTCTTTGGCACTGAACGTGGGTATCGTCTTGCCCACCGCGGCGGCA
Source organism: uncultured Prevotellaceae bacterium (assembly GCA_946402905.1). GTDB lineage: Bacteria > Bacteroidota > Bacteroidia > Bacteroidales > Bacteroidaceae > Prevotella. The sequence goes on from CAMIYC010000005.1 coordinate 28,899, forward strand.
CGCAGCAGCGTGAGTTGTTTCTGCAGCAAGATCAGGGCTCCGTTCTTGGGCTGCTTCTCCAGCATCTTGCCGGTCAGCAAGGCTGCTTGGGCATAGTCAGGACGCTGCGCCTGGATGAAATATTTCCTCACCAGAAACATACCCACAGGGGATTCTGGATGGTCGGTGACGAATTGTATGGCTTGCTTCAGTATCTCGGGGGGAGAACTGTTGGCGGTCTGCTTCCTGAAACGGGTCATCTGCTCGTTGGCTTTGGTGCCCGTCACCTCCATCTCTTTCATGTGGGAGGCGTCGGCCTTGATCTCAACGCTCTTGCCGGGCTGGGCGAAGATGGGCTGCTCGGAGAAGTTGGGGAAGACAAGCATCAGCATGGCATCGCGCTCCATGGGGCGCTCAAAGGTGAAACGGCCGCCCTGCACGTGAATGGTGTCGATGCCGTCGATGTCGCCCTCCGGGCCGTAAACGTAAAACTCGCCTTGGTTCATGTTGAGAAAACGTCCCGACATCCGGAAATGCCCACTCTCCACACCACACGATGAGAGGAAGGACAAAACCACGGACAATACAAAAAGACGAATGAGGGGGGATGACTTGCCGCAAAAGCGCGAAAAAGTGAACATGTTCATAGCAAGACCGTGTTAAGGGGAGAAGACCGGAGAAAAATCAAAATGTCAGTGCCGCGAGCGGGACTCGAACCCGCACAGCCATTCCTGGCCAAGGGATTTTAAGTCCCTCGTGTCTACCAATTCCACCATCACGGCATGCCTGGTTTGATAAAGTAATGCAAAGGTAAAGTTATTTATCAGAACCACCAACGTTTTAGCACATTTTAACAAATTAGTTCACCGCCAGTACGCCAAAAGGCCCCGTAGTGCTGGCATGATAGCGCGTGAGCTTGTTGCCGGCATCGCCCTTGGAGATAAAGCCGCTGTTGTTCAGGTCATACTCACGATGGCATACACCGCAGGTGGCTAAGCCGCTCACACTGATGCTCAGGGGCTTGCTCTTCACGGGGATGGCGTGGGGGTCGAAGCAGTTGGGGCACTCCAGGTCGTAGGCATAGAAGGTGGCTGGCATGTTGAGCGTGCCAAATCCTACGATGATGCCGTTGTTCATCCCCATGACGATGGTGCGCCGGGTGTCGATGGCATTGAGGGGCTTGCTGCTGGTCACCCCGGCGTTGTCGGTGAAGTCGAAGTAACTGACACCTCCGCGTATGTTCTTCCTGATGATGCAGTAGATGCCTGGACTGTTGGGGTTCATCGCACCGGCCAGCGTGGCGTCCTGGTGTACACTGTTGTCGACCACCAGGTAGCAGTTGCCTACAGTGTATTCTTGGCTCGCCTCGCCGCAGCCCGAGAGCAGCAGGGCCATCCATGCGATGAGTATACCGATGCGATGTCTCATGACAGCAGTGATTTTTCGGCCGAGGTCATGCGCTCAAAATGAAATCCCGCCAGCGTCTCGTCCATCAGCTGGGCGATGCGGTCGTTGCAGAGATGACCGATACTGCCCTCATGGGTGTGGTGGATGTGCTTGTCGGCGACGAAGTGGCCCGACTCGATGTCAAGGCCCACTTTCTTGTAGGCGTCGCGGAAGGGCATCCCCGATGCGGCCAGACGGTTCACTTCCTCTACAGAGAAGATCGGGTCGTACATCGGATTGTCGAGGATATGCTCATTCACCGTCATGCGGTTGATGATATAGGCGGTCATCTGGAGGCAGTCGCGCAGTTCGCCGAAGGCGGGCAAGAACACTTCCTTGATGATCTGCAGGTCGCGGAAATAGCCGCAGGGCAGGTTGTTCATGATGAGGGTCACCTGTTGGGGCAGGGCTTGCAACTTGTTGCTCTTGGCGCGGATCAGCTCGAAGACGTCGGGGTTCTTCTTGTGGGGCATGATGCTGCTGCCCGTGGTGCACTCTTTGGGCAAATGGACGAAAGAGAAATTCTGACTGTTGAACAGGCAGGCGTCAAAAGCCAGCTTGGCCAGCGTGCCGGCGATGCTGGCCAGGGCGAAGGCCACGTTGCGCTCCATCTTGCCACGGCCCATCTGGGCATAGACCACATTGTAGTCCATCGTGTCGAAACCCAGCAGACGGGTGGTCAGCTCGCGGTTGAGAGGAAACGAACTGCCATAGCCGGCGGCACTGCCCAGGGGGTTGCGGTTGGTCATGCGGTAGGCAGCTTGAAGGAAGAGCATGTCGTCGGTCAGACTCTCGGCATAGGCACCAAACCACAGACCAAACGAACTGGGCATGGCGATCTGCAGGTGGGTGTAGCCGGGCATCAGCACGTCTTTATACTGGTCGCTCTTCTGGATCAGCTCGTCAAAGAGCACTTTCACATCCTCGGCGATATCCTTCAGCTGCTGGCGCGTGAATAGCTTCAGGTCTACCAGCACCTGGTCGTTGCGCGAGCGCCCGCTGTGTATCTTCTTGCCCATGTCGCCCAGACGGCGGGTCAGCATCAGCTCCACCTGTGAGTGTACGTCTTCCACACCTTCTTCGATCACAAATTCTCCGCGCTGGCAGAGGGCGTAGATCGACTTGAGCTCCGACAGTAGCAGGCTGAGCTCCTCGGAGCTCAGCAGGCCGATCGTCTCGAGCATGGTGATGTGGGCCATCGAGCCCAGCACGTCGTAGGGGGCCAGATAGAGGTCCATCTCGCGGTCGCGACCCACGGTGAAGCGCTCGATCTCGCCGGCTATCTCATAGTTCTTCTCCCAAAGTTTTGTAGCCATAGTCTAAATCTTTTTATTCATACCGCCCGGCGGCGATGGCATCGGCAAGCCGCTCCAGGCCTTCTTTCAGTGGCTTGGAGATCATCCCCTTGATGAAGGGGTTCAGGTCGGCCTTGATGGTGAGACGCATCTTGCAGGTGGACTCACTGAGTGGCAGCAGCTGCACCCACAGGTTGAAGGGCAGCGGAGAGTTGACGGTCTCATACTTGATCGTCTTCGGCTCCTCCCGCTCGCAGATACGGATGGAGATGCTGCCCACGGGGGGCACGCTCATCGTGATGGTGTCGGTGTCGAAGATGATGTCCTCGCGTTTGTCTTCGGGCAACTCGTCCTTCACTTGCTCGCTCAGGCGAAGGTCGCTCAGACGTTGGTATACGGCTTGCTGTGAATAGGGAATCTCCCTGACGCTGCTTTCAAATTTCGTGTCCATCTTGTCGCTTATTTTTTCCAGTTGGATGGGTCTTTGCGCCATTCGTTCAGCAGGGCCACGTCGCTCTCGGCGATGTAGCCGGTCTCAAGAGCCTTGGCCACTACGTGCTCATAGTCGGTCAGCGTGATCAGCTGCACACCGGCTTCCTCAAAGGCTTGACGGGCAATGGGGAAACCATAGGTATACGACGCCACCATGCCGATCACCTCGCTGCCGCTCTTGCGTACGGCTTCGACGGCTTTCAGACTGCTGCCTCCGGTCGAGATGAGGTCTTCCACCACCACCACTTTCGTGCCGGGTTGAAGCTCGCCTTCTATCAGGTTTTCAAGGCCGTGGTCTTTGGGCTTGTTGCGGATATACACGAAAGGCAGGTTCAGCGCGTCGGCCACAAGGGCACCTTGGGGGATGGCACCGGTGGCAACGCCGGCGATGGCCTCCGCCTCGGCAAAGTGTTCCAGCACGGCGTGGGTCAGTTCCAGCTTCACATAGTTGCGAAGGGCGGGGTAGGAGAGGGTCTTGCGATTGTCGCAGTAGAAGGGTGATTTCCAGCCGGATGCCCAGGTGAATGGGTCGTTGGGCTGCAGCTTGATGGCTTTGATGTCCAGTAAGCGTTGTGCAAAGTCTTTTTTCAGATTGTCCATGATATAAAATTTCTTGCAAAGGTATTAAAAAAAATCGATTAAGCGAGCGAAATACAAAGACATTTGTATTTCCGGGCGTGAGATTTCCCCGCTCACTTCACCACAAAGCCAACCTCCCTTTGTTCATTGCCTGGCGGATTTCTTCCTTTGTTCATTGCCTGGCGGATTTCTCCCTTTGTTCATTGCCTGGCGGATTTCTTCCTTTGTTCATTGCCTGGCGGATTTCTTCCTTTGTTCATTGCCTGGCGGATTTAATCCGCCAGCCCCCACCCCCCCAAAAAAAAGCCTTGGATTGCTTATTTCGCCATACCCAGCGACAATACGCTGATCCGCAGGCCGGGAGTGCCGGAGAATACCCCCGCACAGGCACAGATGGTGGCCCCGGAGGTCACGATGTCGTCGATCATCAGGATGTGCTTCCCTGTCAAGTCCACCTCGCCGGTGGCATGGAAGGCATTCTCCACATTCTCCATCCGTTGTTGCTGGTTCTTCTGTGTCTGACTGCCGTGAAACAGAGTCCGCTTCACGGCCCTGGTCTCAATGGGGATGCCGGTCGCTTCACTTACACCCTTGGCGATCTCCACACTCTGGTTGTAGCCGCGCTGCCGTTGCCGCTTCCGCTCCAGGGGCACGGGCACGATCAGGTCGATCCCCTCGAAGAAACCATGGACGGCAAACTCCTCCGCTGCCATCTTGCCCATCGACACGCCGATCTCGGGGTGGTCGGAGTATTTGAGCCGATGGATGATGCGGCTCACCTCTGAGCCTGCCTCGTAGTAAAACAAAGCCGAGGCACGCTCCACGGGGATGCGGGCCCAGAAGCGGCGCGCCATATCGTTGTCGTAGGCATGGGAAGCAAAGCCGGTGCGGGGCAGGTGTAGGTTGCAGGTGGAGCAGATCACCTCCTCGCTCATGCCCAGCCGGCATCCGCACACCGCGCAGCCCTGGGGGGCGATGAGGTTGAGCAAACGGTGCCAGAAACTAATCCTCTGCTCCATCTTCTATATATTCGTCGGCATGGTCCAGACACTGACGGATGATGTCCATGGTGAAACCACGGCTCAGCGCAAAACGGATGAGACGCCCGTTGGCCTCATAGTCGCTCATGGCTTTCAGCTGGCGTCGCTTGTTCTTCAGCAGCGGTATCAGGACGTTGAGATACGTTGCGTCGTCCACCTCGTCGAGCACAGGCTCATAGGTCGTCCTGTCCATGCGTTTCTGCATCAGGGCCTGCTCCACTTTGCGGCGGCCCCATTTGTTATATCTTATCTTGTCTCTCACAAAAAAACGGCAGTAGCGCTCGTCATCGACAAACTTCTCCTTGACAAGGTATTCCATGATGCGGGCCTGGGCATCGTCGGCGATGTCCCAGCGGCGCATTTTCTCCAGCATTTCGTAAGTGCAGTGCTCGGCTTGCGAACAGACAGCCGTCAACTTGAGGAGAGCTTCTTTCTCGGTCATTTCTTTCATGGGCGGATGGCTTGGATGAATCGTTTCTTGCCGAAGGGGTCGTCAAGGGTCTGCAGACCGTCATATCCTCTGCCTTCAAGCATCTTCATGACTTCATTCAGGTAGAGGGGGTTGCATTCAAAGTAGAGACGGCCGCCACGTTTCAGTGACACCGAGGCATAGGTGGCGATGGCATCGTAGAAGAGCAGCGGAGCCTCGTCGGGCACATAGAGGGCCTCAGCCGGCTCGTGGCGGGTCACGTTGGCGTGCATCGCCGACTGCTCACGGCGGCAGATGTAGGGGGGATTGGAGACGATGACGTCCCAGTGGTCTGGCTCGGGGGACATGTGCAGGGCGTCCTGATGCACGGTCGTGAGGTCGGCACCGAGCGACGTGGCGTTGACTTGTGTAACGGCGAGGGCCTTCGCCGAGAGGTCGCAGGCCGTGACGGCACTGCCGCCTATCTCGAGGGCCAGCGTCACGGCAATACAACCGCTGCCGCAGCCGATGTCCAGGATAGTGGCAAGGGATGTACGGCAGTCGTCGGCCACCCAACGGCAGAGCGTCTCCGTCTCCGGACGGGGGATCAGCACGCCGGGCTCCACGTGAAACGGCCGCCCCATAAACTGCGCCTCGCCAAGCACATATTGCACCGGTTCGGCATCGCGCAGCCGTGTCATCAGCCGGTCGAGCTCTGTCCTCGACTCGTCGCCCATCACGGCGATGCCGTCGCACAGTATCTCGGCCATGCTCATGCCAAACCGCTCCTCCAGCACCATACGTACGATGGCACGGGCCTCTCCGGCGTCATATAGCGGCAATAAGGACTCCCAAAGTGCTCTGTAGGTCATTTTTGGTGCAAAATTAATGAAAAAACTACAAAACCCTCAAAAAAACATTATCTTTGCACCATGAATTCATCCCTACTTCAAACCGACGAGAGATATATGTGCCGCTGTCTCCAACTCGCGGCATGTGGCAGAAACGGGTCGAGGCCTAATCCGATGGTCGGGGCGGTGATCGTGGCCCGCGACCGCATCATTGGCGAGGGATACCACGTGCGCTGTGGCGAGGGGCATGCCGAGGTCAACGCTTTCGCTGCCGTAAGGGCAGAGGATGAGCGGCTGCTCCCGGAGGCTACCGTCTACGTGAGTCTCGAACCGTGTGCGCACTACGGCAAGACGCCTCCATGCGCCGATCTGATTGTAAGCAAAGGTGTGAGACGTGTGGTTGTGGGATGTGTCGATCCTTTCGCAAAGGTGAAAGGCCGGGGCATACAGAAACTGCGCGACGCAGGTATTGCGGTCAGCGTGGGGGTGCTCGAAGAGGAGTGCCGGTGGCTCAACCGGCGGTTTTTTACGTTTCATCAGCTCCACCGGCCGTATATCATTCTCAAATGGGCACAGACCGCCGACGGATTCATCGACGACCATGGCAGGCCGCTCGCTATATCCACGCCATTCACACGGATGTTGGTACATCGGTTGCGGGCACAGGAGGATGCCATCGTCGTGGGGAGGGTCACCGACGAAAGGGAGCACCCGCGCCTCGATGTGCGTGAGTGGAGCGGACCGTCGCCCGCACGGTTTATCCTTTCGCATGATTTCGGCATCGACCGGCTCATACAGACGTGTGTGGAGCAAAATCTCCAGTCGCTGATTGTCGAGGGGGGGCGACGCACGCTTCAGTCGTTCATCGACCGGCAGCTTTATGATGAGATAAGGGTAGAGACGGCTCCCCTCACCGTCGGGGGCGGCACCCGCGCTCCTCAGATGCCCGCAGCCCAGAGATTGATCAAGACCGAATTCTACGATAGCAATATCATCCGAAGCTTCAAGCATACCCCACAGCCCCCATCAAGCCCATAGCCCCCATTAAGCCCATCAAGCCCATCAAGCCCCATCAAGCCCATCCACCCCTCTCACTTCTTCCTGCCGAAGTCGGCAGGAATCTCTCCCCACTGAGCCGTTTCCCATTTGATGATTGGCACACGCACGGTATGGGTGAGCAGCCAACGTTCGGCGCGGCGGATGATTTCGTGCAGTTTTTGTGTTTTCTCGCTATACTCCAGGGTAGTTTTGCATTTCTTCTTGTTCACCCACACGATGGCGTTGTAACTGTCAGAGTATATGGACTTTTTGATACCTTGTTTTTCCATCAGGGCGAGGGCATGAACGATAGCGAGAAACTCACCGATATTGTTTGTGCCGAAGACAGGTCCGAAGTGAAACACTTGTGCACCGGTAGCCAGGTCGATGGCCTGATATTCCATTTGTCCGGGGTTACCCGAGCAGGCAGCGTCCACCGCCCACGCATCCGCACTCACCTCCATAGGAAGAGGCAGCACGGTGTCGTGACGGTAAGAAGGAGGATTGACTATGAAGTTTTTCGCCATTCGCTATTCGCTTACGCTATTCGCTATTTATTATTCTCAGTTAGCACCTCCCCTCCTTCGGAGGGGCTGGGGGAGGTTTTCGGGGGAGGTTTTGGGAGGTTTCTCACATCCTCTCCGGCACTTCAATGCCCAACAGGCGCATGCCGTTGCGGATGATCTTGGCCACATTGGCGGCCAGTACCAGGCGCAGGGTCTTCTCCTCCGGGGTGTCGGCGTTGAGGATGCTATAGTCGTGATAGAACTGGTTGAACTGCTTGGTCAGCTCATAGCAGTAGTTGGCGATGCCGCTGGGCGAATAGTCCTTGCCGGCTTGCTCCACCGCGGCGGCATACTCGCTCATCTTCTGGATCAGCTCTGTCTCTTTCGCATTCAGGGGCAGCGTGGCGTCCAGCGTCTCTGGCAGGGAGCAGCCGTCGGCCTCGGCCTTGCGCAGGATACTGCGTATACGGGCGTGTGTGTATTGGATAAACGGACCGGTGTTGCCGTTGAAGTCGATACTCTCCTCGGGGTTGAAGAGCATGTTCTTGCGGGCGTCTACTTTCAGGATAAAGTATTTCAGCGCACCCATGCCCACGATACGGGCTATCTCGTCTTTCTCTGCCTCGCTGATGCCTTCCAGCTTGTTCACCTTGTCTTCGCTCAGCTGGCGCGCGTCGGAGATCATCGTGCTGATCAGGTCGTCGGCGTCCACCACCGTGCCCTCGCGGCTCTTCATCTTGCCGTTGGGCAGCTCTACCATGCCGTAGGAGAAGTGCACCAGCTCCTTGCCCCATTTGAAGCCCAGACGGTCGAGCAGGATGGAGAGCACCTGGAAGTGGTAGTTCTGTTCATTGCCCACCACGTAGATCATCTTGTCGATGGGATAGTCTTTGAAGCGCATGTCGGCAGTGCCGATGTCCTGCGTCATATACACCGAGGTGCCGTCGCTGCGCAGCAGCAGCTTCTGGTCCAGGCCCTCGCCGGTCAGGTCGGCCCACACACTGTTGTCTTCCTTCCTGAAAAACAGACCCTTTGCCAGACCTTCCTCTACTTTCGCCTTGCCCTCCAGATAGGTCTCCGACTCATAGTAGATCTTGTCGAAACCTACGCCCAGGGCTTTGTAGGTCTCGTCAAAGCCGGCATACACCCAGGAGTTCATCTTTTCCCACAGAGCGCGCACCTCAGCGTCGCCCTGCTCCCATTTCACCAGCATCGCATGGGCTTCCTTGATCAGGGGGGCTTCGTCCTTGGCTTTCTTCTCAGCCTGCTCGGCGTCCATGCCCTCGGCCTCATACTGGGCGGCCAGTGTCTTCACCTCCTCGCGGTAGTGCTTGTCGAAGGCCACGTAGTAGTCGCCGATCAGGTGGTCGCCTTTCTTGCCGCTGCTCTCGGGCGTCTCGCCGTTGCCCCATTTCTGCCAGGCCAGCATCGACTTGCAGATATGTATGCCGCGGTCGTTCACGATGTTGGTCTTCACCACCTTGTTGCCGTTGGCGGCCATGATCTGGGCCAGCGACCAGCCCAGCAGGTTGTTGCGCACATGACCCAGGTGGAGGGGCTTGTTGGTGTTGGGCGAGGAATACTCGATCATCACCAGCGGAGAGTCTTCCCCGGCAGCACGCTCGCCGTAGTGGCTGTCGGCGTGGATGGCGCCCAGCAGACCGATCCAGGCCGAGGGGGCGATGGTCAGGTTGAGAAAGCCTTTCACTACGTTGTAGCCGGCCACGCTCGCCTCATGCTCTTGCAGCCACTGGCCGATGTCGGTGGCGGTGTCTTCGGGTTTCTTCCTCGAAATCTTGAGGAAGGGGAAAACGACGAGTGTGAGGTGACCCTCAAACTCGCTTCTTGTCTTCTGCAACTGCACCATCTTGGCAGGCACTTCCTGCCCGTAAAGTGCTTGGATGGCGGTCATGACCGCCTGGCTAATGCCGCTTTCTATGTTCATATTCATACGTTCTTGTTCTTTCTGTCTTCTTTATAACGATTGTCTGCCGAAAAAGACGCTGCAAAGGTAGTGATTTTAATTCATATATCGATACTGACCATTCATAATTCGCTCTTCATTGTCATCTCTGTATCGTAAGTTCTTCATCGTCGCTCTGTATCGTCATCTCTTCATCGTCATCTCTGTATCGTCATCTCTTCACATTGATTCTCACTCGCCGGTGTAGGGACGCGGCGTGCCGCGTTGAATGTCTACTGGAGCCGCTTCCTGATGTCGTCCATTTTGCGCCGTCGGTCGAAGGAGAATACGCCGCTGTGGCGGTCTATCCATTCAAACAGGGGGAGTGCGCGCTGTAGCAGTTGGTCTTTGAAAGGCTGTGGGCGCAGGTCCGACTCTACATAATACAGTTCGGCGAGCATCTCCATGCGGTGCAGACGTTGCTCTTCGGGAAACTTTTCAAACGACGACATCACCTCCTCGAAAGAAGATCCTTGATAAAACTCATAACCGCCCAGATACTGTTCATACATCTCGTGCAGGGCCTTGGTCTTGTCTTCCACCTCGTTCTTCTCCAGCAGTCGCTGCAGGGCAGCGAAAAATTCGCGGATCAGCCGCATGATATAGTCTTGTTGTAGCATTGTTATGATGGGTTTTTCTGATTTTCCGGGCTATCCCGTCTCTCCGGATTCTCCAGTCTCTCCGGTCTCTCCGGATTTTCCGGCTCCTCCGTCTCCTCCGGATTCTCCGGATGAATAAAGTGATAGAGCTTTTTGTAGAAGGGGTGTCTCGTCATGGTGGCGGCATCGCCCAGGATGATCAGTTTCATCCGCGCACGGGTGATGGCTACGTTCATGCGGCGCAGGTCGCGCAGGAAGCCGATCTGCCCCTCGTCGTTGGCGCGCACCAGCGAGATGAGGATGATGTCGCGCTCCTGACCCTGAAACCCGTCTACCGTGTTGATGGAGATGAGCTGTCTGAAGGGCTTGAAAAACTCTTTCTTCACGACCAGCCGCCGCAGGTACTGCACCTGGGCACGGTAGGGAGAGATCACCCCCACGTCGATGCGCTCTTCGAGGATGCGCTCCTTGCCGATCTTCCTGAAGTAGTCTTCCAGTGTCTTGAGCGTCAGCTCGGCCTCGGTCTTGTTGATACGGCCGAAACTCTCTCCCACAAACTCCTCACGGCAGTTCAGCTCTGAGGTGTCGATCCACAGCATGGGGTTGTCGTAGTCGAGGATGCCGCGGTATTTGATCTGCGGGGCGGTCTCCACCTTGCCGTCGTAGAAGTAGTTGGAGGAAAACCGCATGATCTTCTCGTTCATCCGGTATTGCACCTTCAGCAGCGACACCACCTCTGGCTTGTTCTCCACGATTCGCTCCATCAGGGTCTTGCCCAGGCCGCCTTTCAGCGCGGCGATGCTCTTCACCGTGGGCGGCAACTGGCAGTGGTCGCCAGCCAGGATCACTCTCGATACCTTGCGGATGGGTATCCAGCAGGCGGCTTCCAAGGCCTGGGCGGCTTCGTCGATGAAGAGGGTGGCATATTTCTGGCCGTCGAGCAGACGGTTGGCAGAGCCCGTGAGCGTAGAGGCGATGACACGCGCCTCGCCGAAAAGCTCCGACTGGATGCGGATCTCCAGTTCCGTGGCACGGCTCTGCAGACGGTCCATCTTCTGGTGGTAGTTGTCGCTCCCGCGGCGGCGCTGGCCGCGCAGTTCGCGGATGGCTTTGCGGATGCTCCATAGCTGGGGATAGTCGGGGTGGGCCTCGAAGCGCCGCTCGTAGGTGAAGGAGAGCATCTTGTCGTTCACACGGGTGGGGTTGCCGATGCGCAGCACGTTGATGCCGCGGTCGGTCAACTGCTCCGAGATCCAGTCTACGGCCATGTTGCTCTGAGCGCACACCAGCACCTGACTCTCTCTGTGCAGCGTCTCGTTGATGGCTTCCACCAGGGTGGTCGTCTTGCCGGTACCGGGAGGCCCGTGCACCACCATCACGTCTTTGGCGCGCAGCACCTCGTTGACAGCGTGCTCCTGGGTGGGGTTGAGCCATGGGAAGCGCAGGGGAGCAAAGGTGAAGACGGCGGCTTTTTGTTTCGAGTAGAAGAGGTCGCGCAGATAGGCCAGACGGTTGTCGCGGGCCTGCATCGTGCGGTCCAGGGCCTCAAACATCAGACGGTAGGAGGTCTCGTCGAAAAACAGTTGAACACCCAGGTGCTCCGTGTTTTGGATCTCGGCCACCCTGCCGCTGTCGGGCACGATCACTACCATCCGGTCGCCGTCGGCGTAGTTCACCGTGCAGGTGAAGTTGAAATATTTGATCTTGCTCTCCTTGCCGCTCTCGTTCACCTGGAAGAAGCACACGGGGCGGCCATACTCGAAGTTGTGCTCGATGTCGTCGTCATCGCCGGTGCGGTGTATCTCCACCACCAGCTGGTTGAGTGAGTTATAGTACGACCGGCCGCAGCGGATGGGATACCAGGCATCGCCGCGCTTCACCTTCCGGCGCAAGCCGATGGTCTCGGTCTGGCGGCGGTAGGCCTCGCGCTCGGTGTGGTATTCTATCTCGAGCAGCAGACGCTGCTGGTGCAGCGACAGGAGGGCGGCGGAGGTGCCTTGACGGTTTTGTGACATGATGGTTGGTTTATTCAAAGGCCCTTACGCTGTATATATCTTGGGATAGGTAGATGTCGGAGGGTAGCCAGCAGGTGCATTGCAGCAGTGCCAGGTCGTAGGTGTGGGTCGGAGGACCCGTCAGTTCCACGCCGGCCTTGCGATACGATTCTATCACCAGCTGGGTGCAGTAGAGTTTGGTAGTGTCGTTGCTGTCGTAGTCGTGGTCGAAGAGCACACCGCGGCGATATACCGCCAGGGCGGCGGATGCGGCACGACGGGCGGCGATGCTGTCATGCGCACGGCAGATCTCGCCCTCGCAGGCGTTGAGACTGGAGAAAAAACGCTCCGGACGCTCCATCTTCACACGGTCGGGGGCTCCTTCGTATTCCGGCTCGCCGGGCACGGCATGCACCACCATCATCACGCCGCAGGAGTCTACTACGATGCCCACGTGTGAGTAGTGACCGCTGCGGTCGGCCAGGAGCACGGCGTTGCTGGCCATACTGCCGCCGCGCCTGAATACGATGTCGCCGGGGCGCATCTCAGCGTCGGCGGGCAGGATGCTGCGGGGCACCTGCCGCTGACAGCACGGCAGACACAGCAGGGTGAGAAGGATCCACCAGGACCTCATGGCATCGGAAGCAGACCTTCCCATCTCACGTTCCAGCTGCCGTCGGAGGGAAATCCGGGGTTGGGGGTGGCATGGCCGTCCCAGCCGGCGCACATCATGGCCACAGCGGTCAGCAGACCGCCGTTGCCGGGCAGGTAAAGCCGCAAACGGTTGTCCTGGAAGTTGTGGCCGTTGGGCAGATAGGTGTTGGTGCGCTTGTCCATCAAAAGGGCATTGACGGCGTTCTCAGGCTCGCCCATGCGGGCAGCGTTCATGGCCACCATGGGGAAGTCCCAGCCCCAGGTCTTGTCCCAGTTCCAGTGGTCGAGTATCCAGTGCAGGGTGTTGCGCATGATGCCGGCATCGGCCTGGGGAGTCATCGGCAGGATGCCTACGGCACCCAGCACGGCGGGATGGTCGCTGGTGAAGCGGATGTCTTCATAGGTCTGAGGGGCGGTCTCGGCGGCCAGGTATAGGCTGTCTTTTGAGGCCAGGGGCGACAGACGGTTGATCAGCTCGTCCCATTCGGCATGACGGGGCATGCCGCTGCGCTCCCTCCACGCCTGGGCCACCTGCATGGCATAATGCCAGTATGACAACTCAAAGGGGGGATTGACGGTCTCGGCAGCGCGCAGGGTCTCCTGCGCGGGGATACATCCCTTGAGCACATAGCGACCGCCTGAGTGGTCGTAGGTGGCAAAAGAGTGCATGAAGAGGGCGGTCTCCTCGATCAGGTGACCGTATTTGCGCAGGTAGTATTGCTTCTTCTCGGCGTCGGGAGCCGCACGGTAGAGCAGCTCGGCCAAATATATAAGGTGGGGCTGCTGCCAGATGAGAAAACTGCCCACGTTGGATGGAGCCTCGGCGGCTGAGGGGTCGGTCATCTTCATCCACCTCACACCGTTGAAACCCTGACGGCGGGCTATCTCGCGGGCCATGGGCTCGGCCTTGAAATACCACTCCAGGGTGTGGTCCAGCAACTCGGGATGACCCCAGAGGGCAAATTGTGCCTGATGCCACCAGATCATCTCCAGATGGAACTTGCCAAACCATGAGTTATACGTCAGGCCGGTCTCCTGGGGCGGGGTGTCGCCGGCATCGTTCACGGCGAGCAGATACTGACTCAGCACCACACGGCGCTCCAACTCAGCGGCGCGGGGGTCGGTGCAGTCGGAGAAGTCGACGATGGCACCCTCGGTCCAGAACCGTTCCCAGTAGGAGGCAGAGGCACGGGCCACTTCGTCGAAGCTCATCAGACTCCTGCCCGGGTCTTTCTGCTCGAAAAACTCGCAGGTGAAGGTGGTCACGCGACTCGGACACTTGAAGCGCACCTTGTTCCACGTGGGATGCCCGCTCGTGCCGGGGTTGACGTGTGTATGGGTGCCCTCGCCCCAGTGGATGGCCACGTAGTAGTCGGCGGCGTCGAAACGTGACTTGCCGTCGAGCACGCGCTTCAGCGTGTCGGTGGCGTTGGACAGACGACCGTCAAAACTGGTCAGGTTCTTCTCCCACTCGTCCCAGTTGCATGCGTCGTCACTATGCTTGCCGGTGGGGTAGGGGAAGTCAAGACGCACCACCGCACGCTTGTCGTCGGTCTCTATGCGGGTGGCGATCATGTCGCGCGTGGGATGGCATACGGTCTGCACATGGTAAGAACGGCCCTCATAACTGAACCGGCTGTCTATCATGCCCGTCCAGAGGTCGAGGGTCTGGTCCAGGTCCGTGATCTTGTCGGCTTGCAGGTCCAGACCCACAGCGCCCAGGTGCATCCGGTGCGGATTCTGCCGATACCACTCCGAGGCGTCGTGCTGACGGCCTGCCTCGCGATATTGGGTGGAGTACCACTCCGTGTGGCCGTGACCGAAGTCGTAGGCCTTCAGGGCTTCTTCGGGGCGCAGGTTCTGGGGGTTGTCAAAACTGTGCCAGCCCCAGTCGCTCATCGTGCCTAAAGGCACACCGTTGGCATACATCCTGGGGAAGGTCTGAAGGCCCGTCGCGTCTACTGTGAAGGCGAAACCGCCATTGCCCACAGTGAGCGATGCCAGGGTGTCGAGGGTGGTCACATGGGGATTGTTGCGGCGCACTACAGTCTTCCTGTCGATAGGCTGAGTGGCGAAGACCGCACAACTGGCGGCCAAGGTCAGTAGTATGATATATTTCCTCATTGGTGTATTTTTGAGGCAAAAATACATAAAATATTGCAGTTTTTTGTATATTTGCCGAAATTTTCTGGAAAGTGGACATGAAAAAACAAATTCTGCTTATCAATGACATGGCTGGCTATGGCAAGGTGGCTACGGCTGCCATGCTGCCCATACTGTCTTACATGGGGCTTCCCGTGTACAATCTACCTACCGCATTGGTATCCAACACGCTGGATTACGGCAAGTTCAATATCCTCGACACCACGGATTATATCACGGGCGTATTCCCCGTATGGAAGCAGCTGGGATTCCGCTTCGACGCCATCGCCACGGGGTTTATCGCATCTGAGCGACAGGCGGGCATCATCTCGCGCTATTGCCTGGAGCAGGCTGCCTGTGGCACGACCATTTTTGTCGACCCGATCATGGGCGATGAGGGGAAACTCTACAATGGTGTCACACCTTCCACCATCAACAGCATGAGGGAGATGCTCTCCGTGGCTCACCTCATTTATCCCAATTATACAGAGGCTTGCTATCTCACGGATACGGAATACCGGACGGAGGGAGTCACCGCCCAGGAGGCTTATCGTCTGGTCGATGCTCTGCGCAGGATCGGCCCCAGGTCGGTCATCATCACCAGTATGGTGGTCGACGGACAGCATTGTGTCTTCGGATACAACCATGTCGACGATGAGTATTTCAAGCTCGAATACACGGAGATACCGGTTCACTTCCCTGGCACGGGTGATATCTTCTCAGCGGTACTCATCGGTTATCTGCTCCGAGGCGAGAAACTCATCGCCTCCACGCGCAAAGCCATGGACACCGTAGCCAGGCTCATTGATCTCAATAAGGATAATATCGACAAAAACCGTGGCATCCCCATCGAAAATTTCCTAAGCATCATCTAAGCCCCCGATATCCCAGATATCCTAGCTCTCCTATTCCTCCCATCCCCTATCCCCCCGGGGGAAAAATCCATCTCCTCCCCGCTCTCCGGATGCCGGAAGGTGATACGGGCGGCATGCAGGTACAGACGGTCGGAAGGCGTGCCGTAGAGGGTGTCGCCCACGATGGGTGTGCCCAGGCCCTGAGGATGGGCGCAGTGAACGCGCAACTGGTGCGTGCGGCCCGTCAGCGGACGCAGACGCACGATGGGGCGCCCGCTGTCATCGGCCCCGGTCACTTCATATTCGGTCACGGCGGGCTTGCCGTCTACGGCATCCACCAGTTGGCGGGGCCTGTCGGTGGGGTCGGGCCGCAGGGGCAGGCGTATCACGCCTTTCTGTGGCACACTGGCTTTCAGCGGCTTCTCCAGCAGGGCGACATAGGTCTTTCTTACGGTGTGGTTCTTAAACTGTGCCTGCAGGTTCTGGTGCGCGTGCTTGGTCTTGGCCACGACCATCAGCCCCGAGGTCGACATGTCCAGCCGGTGTACGATCAGCGGGCCTTCTGCCTCAGGACAATGCTCATGAGCAAATGTCCACACCGAGTCGCGGGCGATCTTGCCCGGCACAGACAACAGGCCCGGGGGCTTGTTCACCACCAGGATATAGTCGTCTTCATATATGATTTCGGGGACTGCGCCCGTGGGCAACTCATGTCGGTTGACTTCCACGTCCAGACCCTGCAGCATGAAGCCCAGGATGGGATGGCACTTGCCGCGGCAGGCGGGATAGTAATGCAGGTGGCGCCGCAACTCCGCCCTGGGCGACTCGCCCCACCAGAACTCTCCCATGCACAGGGGGCGCAGATGGTGGACATAGGCGTATTGAAGCAACTTGGGGGCGCAGCACTCGCCGGCTCCCGAGGGGGGCACACCCTGTGGGGTGGAAGCGAAAATCTGACTCAGGGTCTGGGTGGCTCCTAAGGCATTGCTGACGACGAAATGGTCAAAAAGCCATTTCTGCAGACGGTCCGAACGCTCCCTGCGCTCTTTCTTCAGCCGCGCTGTCTCCTGCTCTTGACGGGCTAAAAGGGAGCGCAACGATTCGAGCCTTCCGGCGTAGCGGTGCTTGATGCGGCGCAGCTCGGCTTTCATATACTGGCTCTCGCGGATCAGACGCTCCTCGATGCCGGGGGCGGTCTCTTCGCTTCTGATACGGTCTCTCTTCGCTTTGGCCTCTGCCATCTGGCGCTTGTGGCGGGTGGTCGCCTCGAGCAGCTCGGCTTCCGTCTGGCTGATGAGGTGTCGCAGCCGCTCCACACCCTCGTCGTGGCTCCGCAGGGCCACTTCGCGGTTGATGGCGCTGATCTGGGCTTCCTCTCGCTTGAAGTAGCCGTCGGGCTGCTGGAAGTCGAAAATGGCGGGCACAAAATACGACCAGTCGTTGCGGTCGGCCAGCAGGCCGGAGTAGGCGGCCAGAAAACCCAGACGGCCCTCCGTATCCTCTGCCACCAGCACGCCAAACATCTTGCCCCTGCTGATCTCTTCCTGCCATGCGTCCACCGACCGCACGTAGGCTTGCACCTGCGCCGCGGCTTGCAGGCAGAGTGGATGGGGCTCGTAGCCGAAGGGGTTGTTCAGCTGCGAGGGGCGCGGCAGGTCGCTGTCAAGGGAATGGAATGCGGAGGTCATTTCAGCAGCGTGACGGCCATCAGGCCTACCACCACGTCGTTGGAGAGGGTGCGCAGGGTCAGGCTCTTCAGTTTCTTGCGGGGGTTGAGGGGCATCTTGAGCATGATGGCGGCGCCACAGTCGATGATGCGGGGCTCTGCACTGTCGGGGTTGCCCGTCGGACGGGCGAAGGGCAGCCCATGGCCTTGCGTCGTGATGTCTTCGGGCGAGACTTTCTGCAGGGCGTCGCCGAGGGTCCTCGACACGATGCCGCTGCCCAGGTGCACCCGGTAGGGGCGCAGGTCGCAACCCTTGAAGGCCAGACCGTCGAAATAGTAGTCTTGCTCGATAGGACACCAGTTGATGGGGTTCTCCAGGTGGAGCACGTCACGGCTGCCGTCGCTGTAGGTCACCGCCACGATGCCGTTGTCGATGCGGCTCTGCATGTTGTTGGTACTGCCCGCGAGCAGCAGACTGGCATATTCGGCCTTGCCTTTCAGGGGCAGTGTCACGCTGTCGGGATAGTTGTCCCAGAGGGAGGTGTAGATGATGTTGTGACCCTCGGCAGGGGTGAGGAAACTCACGCCCAGACCGCTGTCAAACACACCCTTCACGGTCTTCTGGCGCAGCCCGTCGTCTTCGATGTGGGCGGTGCGCTTGGGCTGGCACCACTGGCCGATGCCCTGTTTGGGTATCTCCAGCGTGGTGTAGGGCGAGCGTGGCGAGAGGTACTCGTTGTTGAAGATGTCGTCGACATGGGCGTTGAAGTGGTCGCTGATGTCTATCATCCGTTGTTTGGCGCCAAGGATGTAGTCGGAGAGACCGGCTTCGTCGATGTCGGTATAGGCCGTGGCGGTCTCCGGCTCCGTGGCAGACTCGGTCTCGCGGTAGGGGCCGAGGTCGATGCTCAGCGACTGCTCACTGTAGTCGTTGGCGGCGAAGTCGGTGAAGTGGCCGTTGCCGGTGTGTACCCGGATGATGATCTTCAGCGGACGGCTGAAGCGCTGGGTCACGTGGTAGCTCAGACGGTCGCCGTCGCGCCGCATCTCATAGGAGAGATAGGGGGTGGAGATAGAGGCTTCCGACCACGACTCGGGCAGGGTATACTGGATGATGCAGCGGCCGTTGAGGGCATCGGGGCGGATGCCGAAGAGACCGTTGACGATGGCGCGGGCGGAGATGCCGATGTTGTCGCCGAAGTCGCGGTAGGCTTCGTTGCGGGCCTTGTCGTAGTAGCTGATTTGGCCGAAGTTGCCGGGGCAGGCTCCGAGAAACATGCCGTCGAGCACGTCGCTTTTCAGCAGGCGGTAGCCTTCTTCGTTCCTGCCGGCGATGAAGTAGGCCAGTGCCATGTTCATCACTTCCTCGTGGGCCACGTTGTTGGTGCTCCAGTCGTAGGGCAGCCAGTCCGACGTGCTGATGGTGGCGTATTCCATGTCGTCGAGGGCCACCATCTGGCCGCCGCCCTCACATTCCACAGGGATATGGGGCAGATGGCGGGTGGCATAGGCCGTGGCCTCCCAGGCCTGGGAAGGGGAGCAGGCACCGCAGTCGATGGGGGTATAGATCGACCATACCGCAGCACTCTTGTGCAGGCGCTTCAGACCCATGAAGTCCTGAAATTCGGCCCAGTGGCCTTCGTCTTTCAGCCACAGACGGCGGTTCATCGCCTGTAGGATGGCTGTCGCTTCCTCGGCGTAGGGGCGGGGGTCGTCGCCGATGATCTCGGCGATGCGCGCGGCCAGGTGGTTAGCACGGTAGTTGTAGGCCGACGAGTGGGTCACCGCACCGCTGTTGTAGTAGAGGGCGTCGCTCGCCCAGATGCAGCAGTAGGCGTCGTAGAGGTGGTCGCCGTCGGGGTCGAAGTTGCGTTTCTCCCAGGCCAGGTGCAGCTTCAGCACAGGCCACATCTTCCGCATGTAGGCGGTGTCGGCGTCATAGCTCAGGTGCCACAGCAGCTCGTCGATGTAGTTCAGGTTCATGTCGTAGTGGCTCATCTTGTCGTCCTTGCCGGGCAACTTGCAGATGTAGCCGTTGCTGTACATCTGGGTGCCCCATTTCTCCTCGGCGCGAGACAGGTGCTGGGCGGTGTCCTGGGTGGGGTGGGGGTAGCGGGGCTCCACATGCGTCACCTGACTGCGGGCGTAGGCATCGAAGTGGGAGCGCGCACGGTCGCGCCAGCCCAGCACGTCGGCCACGTAGGCACCGCGCCAGCCGGCCAGGGGGGTGCGCCAGCCACAGCAGCCGTGCAGCCAGGTCTCACCGTCCCACAGTCCGTCGGCGGCAGCTACCAAACTGCTGCCGAGCGTGTTGATGAAGGGGTCGGGGGTGCTGATCTTCAGACAGGAGAGCAGAGACTCGAGGGCGGCTTCTTCTGCTGCAAAACGCTGGGCACCAAGGGTGTCGGCGAGCAACTCCTGGCCGGGAGTGAGCACAATGTAGAGGTCGGAGTCGCAGGGACAGCTGAGCTGCTGCAAGGGGGGCTCGCCGGCCTTGGCTTCATAACTGCTGCGGGGCTCCAGACCGTAGTCGCCGTCGCGGGTCATCTTGGGCTTCGACACCTTGCACAGGGTGACGTGGAGCAAGGGGGCCTCGGCAAATCCTTCCGCACTGACACGCCAGATGGCACCCTCGGCGTCGTGCATGGCCAGGGCCGACATGCGCAGACGACCCTCACTCCACGACTCGTCGCCGAGCGTGTAGTCGCGCCGGCCGCCATTGTAGCGGGCTTCGCACAGGGTGGTGGAGTCGAGTGGCTGGCGACGGCCGTTCACCGTCACGGCAAAGGCGATGTTCACGCTCTTGTCGCGGTCGTAGGTGGCGAAGACAGGACGGTCGCTGGTCTCCAGACGGAAACGGGTGTGGCTGCCATAGAGGGCACGGGTGTAGCGGTTGATGCCGTTCACGCATACGATGTCGCCCCGGTCGGGGAAATAATTCATGGGGCGGGGGGGCATCTTGTTCTCGTCGGCGGCCATGGCACTCTGGCAGCAGAAAAGGATGATTAGCAGTAGTATTGTCATTTTTGCTCCAAAATTACGCCTTTTTGTGCGAATAGCCAAATTATTGGATATAAAAGAGTTGTTCTGCCTGCATGAAATATGTGGGTTTACTTGTCGGGTTGGGGAAAAAAGCATAACTTTGCACGCATAATTGATATAAGGAATTAATAGAACACACCTTTACTGAAAGAAAATGCTGTCAAAAATTACCAAGACTTTCAAGCACGCTGTAGCTATCATCCGTGACAACTGGGTGCATAGCGGTGAGTACGTCCGCCAGGGCATGATCAGAAAGGCAAGGCTGCCGCTCTTCGCCGACATGCTCTATGCAGAGCTCACCACTGGCTCTGACTACGGCAATTATTATATCTTTGACTTCGAGAGCAAGAACCAGCGGGAGCGCAAGCAGTGGATCACCAACCATTTCAATGCGCACATCGCCTATAGTCACTCTGGAAAGGGCACATGGAACCTCTTCCTCGACAAGGCTAAGTTCAATGCCAGGTTCAAAGACTTCGTGCACCGTGGATGGCTCGATACGCGCGAGGCAACCACCGCTCAGGTCAGGGAGTTCATCATGGCATACGACCGGGTCATCGTCAAACCCTTCGACTTGAGCAAGGGCGATGGCATCTATATACTCCAGTCTGGAGACGCGAAGGGGGTGGCTGCCCTCCTCGACGAGGTCGAGAGTGGGCACAACTGCCTGCTGGAGGAGGTGATGGAGAACGTGCCGGAGCTGAAAGCACTCAATCCCACCTCGCTCAACACCATACGTATCGTCACCTGTGTCAGCAGCAGCGGCGTGATCCGCTTCCTGTGCACCGTTATACGCATGGGATGCACTGACGGATGCACCGACAATTCTTATGGCGGAGGCATCACCAGCTACATCGACCCGGCTACGGGAAAGATAGCCGGAGAGGCTAAAGACAGAAGGCGCAACTCGCTCGCCGTCCATCCGCGCACGGGCATACACCTGCTGGGGTATCAGATACCGCAGTGGCAGGAGGTGATGGACTTTGCACGCCGGGCGGCGCAAGTCGTACCGGAGGCAAAGTATGTGGGATGGGATATCGCGGTGACCACACGCGGACTGGAACTGATCGAGGGAAACATCCCTCCGGGAGAGGGCATCATACAGGTCTGCGACGGCATACCCAAACGCCGCATGCTCATCGACTACCTCAAATAATCCCCAGGGACCTAAGGGAGGGCGGGCGCCCTCGCCCGCCCTCAACCTTCCACCTTTCAACCTTCCACCTTCAACCTTCCACCTCAATCAGCTCCCCGGCATGACGCTCAAACTCAGGCGTCTTGTGGGGGTCGAGCCCGCTGGCGGGGTAGAAGGTGTATTCGCCGAAATAGATGCGGCCCCCGACATAGAAAAAGTCGATGCGCACAAAAGGAAATCCTTCCGACATCATGGAGGCCATCTCAAACATCTTGTCCACACAGTCGGGGCGGGGCAGCGTAAAGTCCGCCGCATGGTACTTACTGTTTTCATTATAGGGCAGCACGTGCCAGTCGCGGTCTACGAAAAAATACTTCACATGACCTTTCTGGCGGTCGGTGCAGACAAGCAGACAGTCGGCCAGACCGTTGAAGCAGTATATTTTATAGTCTACCAGGTTGTCGCCGAGGTAACGCTCGGCGAAGATACGGTGGGGCACATCTTTGTAGGGCCACTCCCTGTAGCGGTAGTAGACGTCGGTGGCAAGTGAGGCGGCGAGCTTCGACTGGGCCTGGCCGCGGTCAAACGTGGCCTTGTCCTTGCAGATCACGATGCCCATGTTGCCGCCGTGGTGCGTCGTCTTCAGCACAAACTCATTGGGCAGGTGGTCGAAGTCGATGTCTTCAGGACGGTCCCACACACCCAGCACCGGACACACATATTCCTCACCCAGTATCTGACGCACATGGTCTTTCACCGCCAGCTTGTCCACCAGGGTGGTCAGGCGGGGCGTGCGATGGTGCAGCTTCAGCCATTGCAGCTTCTCACTGAAGGTCTGGGGAGATTTCAGGTTCAGGCGCTTGTCCATCGTGAGGTTGAAGAGCAGACGCAGGTACAGTTCATCAGGAAATAGTCGGGAATGGTGCATCACCAGCCGCTTCAACTCACTCTTCAAGGTCTTTTTCTTCGTCATCAGGTCAAGGGATAAAAAGGAGAACACACTACCTGAAAAGGGCTCTCGCCTTGTCTGTGCAGTGGCGCAGGGCACCAAGGCAGTAGCCGAGCTTAGACACCCTGAACGACATACCCTCGTTGAGAGCGTCTTTGCATGGATTGCAGTGACCGCAGGTCCTGCCCAGCACCGGACGGTGGCAAAACCACGTCATACGGGCTATCTTCTCCGCACCGTGCGATTTCAGGTATTCCCATTCCGTGGGCTTCTCCAGGTTTTTCATGAATGTGGGGAAATATAGACGCTCAAAAATGATGTAGGCAGGCAGACTCTTGTCCTGAGACTGCACACGCAGGAACATCCCGTCGTAGCCTTCCTCCTCGGTCAGCTCCACAGGCTTGCGCAGCGCGCTCTCCACCTTCGAACGCTCACCGAAGAGCACGCCCACCACCAGGTGAAGGTCACGCTGGCGGGCGAAACGGGCCAGAAAATTGTATTGAGTGCCCAGGTCGTAGCGATGGTGCAGCTCTTCCCAGGCGGCGATGATCTCCTTGTCCTGGGCGATGTCGCTGCTCTTGATGACTTCCACAGGATGAATCAGCGCCTTGGTATCAGGACACCGACGCAGCTCTGCAGATATCGAAGCGATCGCCTTGAGTTCCATCTGGGTAGACTCTCTCATAGGGTCGACGATATAGTAGGGCTGTATCTCTTTGTTCAACTTCGACAGTCTGAACATCAGATAGGTGCTGTCGAGGCCGCCAGTCCAGAGTACGCTGATAGTTTCCTTCATTTCTTTAGGGTTCAATGTGTTAGATAAGCATCATCAATGAGTGATCGTATACATTTCCTTTTCAGACTGCAAAGATAATGAAATTCAACCGCAAAACGAAATAAATTCATTTATTTCTTTTCCCAAGATGCATCTTATCCCTCAAAACCCCCTCAAAGCCCCCTCTCTCAGAGCCCCTCTCTCAAAGCCCTCCCTCAGAGCCCCCTCTCAAAGCCCCTCTCAGAGCCCCCTCAGAGCCCCCTCTCAGAGCCCCCTCTCTCAAAAGCCCCTTTGTTCATTGTCTGGCGGATTTAATCCGCCAGCTCAGCCCGCCAGCTCAGCCCGCCAGCCCAGTCCGCCAGCCTCCCCTCTCAAAAGCCTCCCCCTCAAAAAGCCTCCTCTCACTTCACCACAAAGTCAAGCACCTGCAGGTCGCTCTCTCGTGACGAAGGCCCATACAAAATCTGATACCGCCCGCTGCGGGTGGACAGCTCGTCGATCGAAGGGTCATAATACTCAAACGCCTCGCCGTCGAGTGTGATCACGGCCTTGCCCTTCTCGCCAGGAGCCAGGCGCAGCTTTTGGAAGCCCTTCAGCGACTTGATCGGAGCGTCGGCATAGTCGAGGGCTTTCACATACACCTCCACGATCTCGTCTCCGGCCACGCTCCCGGTGTTCTTCACAGGCACGGTGAGCGTCACACTGCCGTCATGGCGCATCCAACGGCGCGAGAGTTTGCCCTTGCCGTAGGCGAAAGTGGTATACGACAGACCGTAGCCGAAAGCGTAGAGCGGAGTGCCGCGGAAGTAGCGGTAGGTGCGGTTGTCCATGCTATAGTCGAGGAAGTCGGGCAGGTCGTCGTTGGAGCGGTAGAACGTGACGGGCAGTTTCCCGCTGGGGTTGTAATCGCCGAAGAGCACGTCGGCAAGTGCCTTGGCACCACCCTGGCCGGCATACCACGCCTGGAGCAGTGCATCGTATTCTCCCTCGATGCTGCCGAAGGCGATGGCCGAGCCGGAGCAGTTGACCAGCACCACCGGCTTGCCCGTGCTGTGCATCGCACGCACCAGACGCTGCTGCACGCGCGGCAGCTCGATGTCGGCCTTGTCGCCGCCCTCGCCTTCCATCTGGGCGGAGATGCCGCCGATCACGATGATGGCGTCGGCACGGCTCACCTCGCGGGCCAGGTCGCTGAAGTCGGCCAGGTTGCGCTCGCAGATGTCGCCGCGGAGCATGGCAAACTGGCCGTTGCCACGTTTGTATTCGATCACCACGTCGTAGGTCTCGCCTTCCTTCACCTCAAACGACTTGTATTCCACCTGACGGCGGAAAAAACCGCCGCGGCCGCCGGGCTTACCCTCTTCCACCACCTTGCCGTTCACTTTCAGCAGATAGCCGTTGTCGGTAGCAAGCGTGTATTTCATCTCGCCGCTGAAGGTGGCTTTGTACGTGCCGGAGACACGTACCGACAGACTGTCGTTGTTGATGCCCTCGGCGAAACCCCAGGCACCGAAGGTGGAGAAGTTGAGCTCCTTGTAGTACCCGGTCTTGTCGGGCTGGCCGCTCAGCTCCTTGTTGTTGTAAAACTCCACATACACGCCACGGCCGTCGTTGAAGTCTTGCAGGTGGTGCACGGTGGTGTATTCGTCGGCCAGCTCGCAGGCTTTGTGGTAGATCACCTCGGTGCCGGGAACGGCGCGCTTGATGCCGTCGAGCAGCGTGTGCGTGTGGGCCTTGGTCGGGGTGCCGCCGTAGTTGCCGTTGAGCATGCTGGCGTCGGCAGCGTTGGGACCTACCACGGCGATGGTCTTCAGCGACTTCGAGAGGGGAAGCACACCGTCGTTCTTCAGCAGCACCATCGACTCGCGGGCGGCCTCTGTGGCCAGGGAGTCGTGACGCTCGCTGCTGATGGTCTCAGGACCGATGCCGGACCATGGCAGCATCTCGGCGGGGTCGAACATGCCCAGCTCCATGCGGCCCAGCAGGGTCTTGCGCAGGTGACCGTCGAGCACCGACTCCTGGATGAGACCTTGCTTCAGGGCCTCGGTGAGCACCATGAACACCTTGCCGCACTCCAGGTCGGTGCCGTTCATGACAGCGTCGACCGAGGCGGAAAGTGGGTCGGGGTGGGTCTCATGCTGACCCTTGTTGTAGAAGTTGTTGATGGCGTCGCAGTCGGTCAGCACGATGGCGTCGTAGCCCCACTTACGGCGCAGGATGTCTACCAGCAGACGGTCGCTCGTGCAGCAGGGCACACCCTCGTAGCGGTTGTAGGCGCACATCACCTCGCGCACGTTGCCTTTCTGCACCAGGGCCTTGAAGGCGGGCAGATAGGTCTCCCACAGGTCGCGCATCGACACCGTGGCGTTATAGCGGTGGCGCAGGGGCTCCGGACCGCTGTGCACGGCGTAGTGCTTGGCGCAGGCGTGGGTCTTGAAGTAGCGGTCGTCGGTGCCCTGCATGCCCAGCACGGTCTGCACGCCCAGCACGGCGTTCAGGTAGGGGTCTTCGCCGCAGGTCTCCTGGCCGCGGCCCCACCGGGGGTCACGGAAGATGTTGACGTTGGGGCACCAGAAGGTCAGTTCGGGGTTGCCGGGGTAATAGGTCGCGCCCATCGGCACGTTGAACACGTTGTGGTCGGAGCGGTTCCAGTTGGCGCGGGCCTCGTCGGAGACGGTAGAGAAGACTTCATACATCTGCTGGGGGTTGAAGGCGGCGGCCATGCCGATGGGCTGGGGATAGACGGTGTAGCCGTCCTGGCGCACACCGTGGCAGGCCTCGCTCCACCAGTTGTAGGAGGGGATGCCCAGGCGGTCCACCGACACCGACTTGTTCATCATCAGGCCCACCTTCTCTTCGGGGGTGAGCAGCGAGAGCAGGTTCTCTACGCGTTCTTCAAAGGTGAGACTGGGGTTGCGGAAGGGGTAGGCGTGGTCGGGGGCAAAGGCTTGCTGACTGTCGCTCACGATGGCTTTCACCGAGAGTGCACCCAGGGTCTTGCCCGCACCGTCGAGCAGCTCCACGCTGCGGTAGGTCTTGCCACGCTGGGCGATGGGAGAGAAGGACACCATCACCTCGGCCTTGCCGCCGGGCTGGATGGCAGTGGTGGGGTAGAAGGCCTTGATGCACTCGCAACTGGCGATCGCTTGGCCGATGACGACGGCTTCTCGCGAGTGGTTCTCCAGCGTGAATCGGTGGCACAGGGCACCGTCGGCGGCTTCTATCCGGCCGAAGTCCCATTCGTAGGTGTCAAATCTTACAGGGCTTTTCTGTTGTGCCTGCATGGCCATGGCCAGCAGCGCGAGCATCATGAGGGATAATGTCTTTTTCATTGGGCTATCGTTGTTTTTTTTTGACAACAAATGTACTCATTTGGCTCGTCAAAACCAAATAAATACCCATTTTTTGACCACCGCTCCCCGTTTTTGTTACAGCATGAAAAATCCTCGTAACTTTTACCATTCTCTTCGCTCTCCACCCCTCCCCCCTCGTCCTTGCCCCCTCGTCCTCGCCATCCCGTCTCCTCGCCATCCCGTCTCCTCGCCCCCGCGTCCTCGCCCCCGCGTCCTCGCCACCCCGTCTCCTCGCCCCCTCGTTCTGTATGCTGCTGTATTACAGCAGCTCAAGCCCATCGCCCAAGCCCTTCTCACTTCGTCGCGATGCTCTTGAAGGCGGAGCCGAAGATCACATACTGGGTATTGCCCGCGATGGTGCCCTCGTTCTGTCCCCAGAGGAAGGGCCAGTCGTCGAAGTTCTCAAAATGGTCGGGATGACGGAAGAGCAGACCGGGGGCCACATTGCTGGGGATGAACGAGAAGTCGGCGCGGTTGTTGCCATAAAACACCTGCTTGGGGCGGGCGGCGCCCACGGTGGGGCACGGCTGGCGGCGGCAAACATAGTGGCGGCGCGGAAGTCGAGGAACGGATTGCGGGTGGTGAAGGCCCACAGGTCGTCGGGGGTGCCGCTCGACTTGCCGTCGGCCGACACTTCGTAGGGCTTCAGACGGGGGTCGTAGTGCAGGCCGTCGGTGATCGAGGCGCCCTCGCCCGCCACTAATTGCTGACGCCCTCGCTCCCACTACCCTCGGGCGGATTTGCTCGGGCGGATTTGCAATCCGCCCGCATTGAGTATAAGCATTTGCAATGCGCTTCCCCATATCACAAATGCGTTTCCCCACGAACAACCCCCTAATATTCAAGATTTTATGTTAGATTTTGAAAGATTATGAGCGCAGTCAACTCTGGGAACGTGGACGTCCTCGCCCGCATCTGCGGCGGGCGAGGACGCCCACGTTCCCAGGCAAAGTAGTGAAATAACAGCTTAGTTATATAGAAGCGATCCTAAAAAACGAGCTATGACTGAGTAATAACTATCAGCACAAAAGTAACTAAAATTCTTAAATTCTAAAATTCTTGATAAAAAAAGAACAGCCTACTTCTGTGACGTGAAAATCATGAGATCCGGTCGATGCGAAGGCGCATGATGCCGGCGGGGACGCCTACCGTGACCACAGCCCCCACCTTCTTCCCCATCAGGGCTTGGGCGATGGGCGACTTCACCGAGATCTTCCCCTCTTGGATATTAGCCTCATGAGGACTCGCGATGGTGTAGGTCATCGTAGCGTTGGTGGCCAGGTTGGTCATCTCCACCTTGCTCAGCAGCTTCACGTCGTCGCCGCTGAGTCGCGACATGTCGAGCACGCGGGCGTGGGCCAACACACGCTGCTTGAAACGTATCCGGCCCAGCAGACGGGCCTGCTCGCGCTTGGCGGCATGGTATTCGAAGTTTTCGCTCAGGTCGCCCTTGTCGCGGGCCTCGGCGATAGCGTCACGCACCTGAGGCAGTTCGACTGTCTCCAGCTGACGCAATTCGGCCACGAGTTTGTCGTAGCCTTCTTGTGACATATATTCCATATTCAGTTTTTGTTTTATTCGGTCTCAGGACCCGGGGACCGCGGGCGTCCTCGCCCGCCCTCAGGAAAAAACCAGCCCTCGCCCCCCTAGTCTCCTTAGTCTCCCTAGCATCTCTAGCATCCCTAGTAATACTAGTCCTCCTAGATATACTAGTCCTCCTATCTCTCCTAACAGAAGTTTACTTCTCACTCCGTCATCAAGGCATGGAAGATGGCCAACTTGTCCTTGGCAGCCCGCTTGTCATAGAAGCCGTCGTCCGTCTCGTCATAGTTGGCTTTGATCTCTATGCACTCGCCGTTCTCGTCGAAGTAGTATCGGCATTCAGAGGTGTTGCCTTCCTCCTGGCTGCGTGTGTAGGAGAAGGTGAGGTCTTCGCCCTCTGGGTCGAAGAGATACTCCGTATACGCGTCGAATGACATGGAGTGGATCTTCTCGCTGATGAAATAGCACCGCTCGTCGAAGAAGAATTCAATCACCGACGTCCTGGGAGGCAGGTCGTCACCCTGGTCATGGATGGTGATGGTCAGCTCGTTGGGCAGCTCCGCCTTTTCGTTCTGAGCGATTCGCTCCTTGGCCTTTGCGTAGTCAGCCCTGATCTTCTGCATCCTCTTGGCCTTGGGGGTGACAGGCTTCTCAGGGGCATCGGTATCCGGGGAAGTGAAGTCGCCATCGGCATTGACTATGTTGAAGATCTTGAGGTAATCCTTCGTCCCCTCCATTTCACTTTCACCGGTGGTCCAGGTGTTGGAGGTGTTGTGCTTCGCCTCGATACACTTCCCGCTGGCGTCATAGTAATACCTCGACTCCACCACGAAGCCGGCATGGGTCTCCCCCCTCATGTAGCAGAACATCACCTGCTGGTCGGTGGGGTTGATCAAAGCCTCGCTGTAGCGGGTATGCCCGTTATTAGACCAGCTGTCGACAATGAAATAAGGCTTCTTGGTGAGGACGCCATCGATGGTAGACTCATCAAAATAGTAGTCAATGGTGGTCATGTTGTACAGGTCTATCTCCTCGTCCCCATCCTTGTTGACCACGATTCTCATGTCCTTGGGCGAGTGGCCGTTCTTGCCGTTACGGTCTATCTTCTTCTTGGCCAGCGCATAGGCCTCCCGTATCTCCTTGATACGGGAGTCCTTGTCGGTTTGGGCCTCGGTCATCGAGACGATGAGCAGGGCCGCCAGCAAAAGGGTCATCCGTCTCATGCCTTTTCGCCTATAGTGATCACATATTCGCTCATGAATGATGCGCCGGGCATCAGGTGATTGATGAGCGGCTTGTCTCTGAACTCACCCTTGTAGCCACGTGGGTCGCCCACGCCATACCACGGTTCGAGGCAAACGAAGGGAGCGTTTTTCTTATAAGGGCTCCAGAATGCGATGATGGGGCATTTATAACTGAGGCTCACGGCCACGCTGCCGTCGGGGTTGAGCAGTTCCACGCAGCCCGTCTGACTCTTATGCAGCTTCACCGAGTCGTGGGCGAAAAACTCGTCGTCGAAGCTGATCAGTCCATCCTTGGAGGCGATCTCCACCTCCTCCATCTCCACCGAACCGTCGATATGGCTCTTCAGGCCCTGCAGCTTTCCTTGGTTGTCCACACGAAGCACCCCTTTGAGTGGCTCGCCGGCCTCGCATCCTGGGGCATAGAAGGCGGGATGGCCGCCTATCTGGAAGTGCATCTCGCGCTTGCCGGTGTTCTCCACGTGCCAGACGACGTGTATCTTGTTGTCGTCGAGGCGGTAGCTCACAGCCAGGTTGAAGGGGAACGGGTATACTTTGAGGGTCTCCTCGCTTTCGTGGAGGGCGAAGACCGCTTTGTGTTCCGACTGTGCCACGAGTGTGAATTCAGTGTCGCGTGCGAAGCCATGTCGTGGCAGATGATATTCTTTACCGTCGACGCAGTAGGTGTCGTCCTCCACGCTGCACACGATAGGGAAGAGGATGGGCGAGTGTCTTGGCCAGTACTCAGGGTCGGCCTGCCATAAGTATTCGCGTCCTTCGTTGTCGATGATGCTTTGTAGTTCAGCTCCCATCTTTGCCACTTTCACGGTCAGCTGGTTGTTTTTCAGTTCTATCATATCACAAATATTTTAGTTTTTTAAAGATCCTTTTCTCTACACATGAATACCATGCCCATGCCGGCATCCGATCTCATGTGCAAATATACAATTTATTTTCCATTCCCTCCCCCTTTACACCAAAAAAAATCCCCCGAGCTTTTGAAGCGACCAGCCCCGCCCCCTCCACCATCCCCCTCCCATCGTCCCCTCCTTCGCCCTCCCATCGTCCTCCTCCCGTCGCCCCTCCTTCTCCCCTTTCGTCCCCCCCCTCCATTCCCCCTCCCTCGCCCCTTTCGTCCCCCGCGTTCAGTATGCTGCTGCATTGCAGCAGCCTGAAAAATAAAGAAAAGTTTTGTAGGTTCTCATTTTTTTACTATCTTAGCAGCCCGATGTGCCGCCTTGCACGATGGTATGCAGCCATCCCGGCGCAGAAGTAAAAAAAGTTGAACGAAAAACATTTCCCAGATCATGAGCACCAGATGTAATATCGCAATCAAGTTGAAGGAGAAAGACTTGAACAAGGAGTTGACTTGCGACGGTATCCATTTCCAGAACACCAAGGCTGACTATCCCTTTATGGAGGTGTATTGCCACCACGACGGCTACCCCGAGAATGCCAAGGACTTCTTCTTCAACAGAGCCAGGCTCACCGACTACGAATCAGTGCTCAACTATGTCCTTCAAGGTGACAGGACTTCGTTTGAGACCTCTTACATGGAGAGTGGTGAACAGTGGCCCGACAACCGGCCGTATATGTTTGCGTCGATCGAAGGTGACATCCCCGAACAGTATTATTACATCTTCATGGATGGCAAGTGGTATTACAAGGAGCGCAGTTCCGACAATGACCAGCCGATGGACTGGATAGAGCTCGTGCCCGACGCACCGGCGGCTCCTCTCCCCGGCGACCCCGACTTCGAATACATCGCCCGCGAGATCAAGGCACTGGTCGAAAGACTGACCGACGGAAAATACACCACCACCAACCTGACCAAGGAAATCCTGACGCGTAAATAGCTCCACTCTCTCCACCCACCCCCGGCGCTCAGGCGCTCGGACGCTCGGACGCTCGGGCGGATTTGTAATCCGCCCGCATTGAGTATAAGCATTTATAATGCGCTTTACCATTAACCACCCACCGCATCGCAAAAAAACAACTCAGAAAAAAACAAAAGAATACAAAAAAAGGATGGATGCTGCATCCATCCTTTTTTCTCTGACCCTTCCAGGCAAGCCCGGAGCACCGGTCACTTGATCGCAACCTTCCTCCCGTTCACGATGTAGATGCCCTTCGTGGGGTTGGAGACACGACGGCCCTGAAGGTCGTAGACCACGGTGGTCTGTGGACGGAGACCCGTAGACACCTCGCTGATGCCCGTGGCGTCGCTGCCCAGGTTCATGTTGAAGGAGACGGCTGAGTTCGTGCCGTTGGCGGCAGGCTCACCGGCCACAAGGCCGCCCAGCAGCTCAAAGTAGGCGCGGAACGAGTTCACCTGGAAGTTCGCGTCGGTGGGGTAGTAGAGCGTATTGTTAGCACCCAGGTAGAGCTTGGTCTTTTCTTTGCTATCCTCGTAGATAATCTCGGGCGAGAAGAGGCCGATGAATTTCACATGAGAGGTGGTTCGAGTGTATGGCGTGTTATTGATGGTTACGCCCGTGAACACGGGATCCACGATATTCGAGCCTGATGCCCACTTGATGAGGAAAGGCTGGCCGGCCGGAATCTCCTTGGCTATCGTGAAATCCAGCGTCAGCGTCTTTGTATCGGCATCGTAGCCAGACCCGGTCAGCGTATCAGGATTTTCAATCCGCTCATCGCATGACAAATTCATCGCATTACAAATGCTGATACTCGAAGCGGGCGAATTGCAAATCCGCCCGATCTGCCCGGGCTTGCAAATCCGCCCGAGCAGCCAGCCCGAGCAGCCAGCCCGATCTTGATAACCAAAAAATTCTTTAATTCTTAAATTCTTGATAAAAAAACTACCCAGTCCAATTCTTAATAAAAAAGATGTCACCAGTCTTCTTGATGACGAAAAGCCCCCACAACTTCACAGCTGTGGGGGATCATTGAAGGGAATTAAATTAATGTTTATGAGTTTTTAAGTCGTTGCGTTTCTAAGTTAGTGAGTTGACGAGTAATGAGTCAATGAATTTTCATCCTTTATCTCTACTTACTCATCCCAGAGATTGTTCGTGCTCGGAGCGAAAGCCTCGTCGGTATCGTCGTCCCATAAGTCGCTTTCATTGCCCCACATGGTGACTGCGTATTTAGACCCTCTCTCTATTGGCAGTGTGTCGTCATAAAGAACGGAACCTCTGAGGTGCACGTTCACTACATCTGTAATGGGTTGGATATATTGTTTTTTCATTTTCAACTTCATTTTTTGTTAATATATACAAGTTCGCTTTGCAAGTTGAATAAATGCATCATTTGACAAGCACTTTCTTGCCGTTTACGATATAGAGACCGGGCTTTGACGGGAGACCATTCAGCTGCTGGCCGTTCAGGTTGTAGCAGACGGTGGTGCCGCCCTCCACGACCTCTTCCACTTCGGGTCGCAGAATGCCGTCAGCGTCACTTCCAGTGATGAACACCAGGCTCAGCTTGTCTGCCGAGGCACCGCTTAGCGGGAGGTATGCTTGGTTGCCCGCACTGGTCACACCCGCGTTGCGCACGGGGAAGAATCCCACGTATTTGATGTCCTTGTCGTTTTCACCATACGTGCCTGTGTCATCCGGATCGTCGGTCACCTGATAGGTCAGCACATAACTGGTGGAGCTTCCTTCGCTCTTGATCACGGTGCCGGCCTTCAGGACAGCCTTGAGCAGATTGCTGCTGACGTCGGCATCAGACTTCTGAGTGTCGGCGTGCATGTCGGGCACGAAGAGGTGGAAGCCGCCGTTCAGAATCTCTGCATTGCTGTTCTGAGTGTTGTGGATGGCGTAGGCACAGGATACATCAGAAGCGGCAGAAGGCATCACTTTCGTAGCTGCGATTTCTGCCAGCGAGGCCGTCCCGGTCTCCAGGTCTGCTGCCGTCACCGTATAATTCTTAAACGGATAGCCTGTCAGATACGAGGTCAGCTCCGTGTCGATCACGTGGTCGCGGCTCTCAGTGGCCCAGCCGTATTTGTTCACGCGCTTCGGGTCTGTCGACACAGAGAGCTTCTTGAGCAAGTAGCCGTCGGGCGAGAGGGTAAGGTCAGACTTGCTGCTGTTGGTGTTCAGCAGGGCCACGATATAGTCGTCAGTGCCTTCTACAGGATAGATCCTCTTGGTCGCCCCGTCGTCGGAAAGGACAGACAGCTCGTTTTCGCCAAATCGGTATTTGAACGCGGCCTCGTTCGTGGTCTTCGTCATGCGGAGATACACCGCCGCGTTGGCAGGCACGTTGGGCACCACTACATAAGGACAGGTCATGCCGTCATCGGAAATGCTCAGCTGGCCATTGTTCGCCGGGTCATTGTCCTCTGTATAGAACCACAGACCACGGGTCTCGGGTATCACCACGCCTTTTGCCCAGATCTGGTTGCCGCCATCCGCCTTCGCTGTCTCAAAGATGTCGTCCATCGCTTTCGGCTCATCCTGGCTGTTCAGACGCAGGTCATAGCCCGCCGCTGTTTCTTCCCACAACGAGAGGTCGCCGGCTGACTTTTCATAAGACGCATCCCAGGTGGCTTTATCTTCAAACCATCCCGGCTTGGTGGGCTCGTAAGGGTCTTGTGCTACATTTTTAAACGCTGTCGCATCCGTGAAGTCCCAAGTGTATGGATACTGCTGGGTCTCCTGGTAGGCGATGGTCGCATTGTGGTCGGCATAGTCGGCCACATACTTCATGTTCTTCTCCATGTCTTTGCCGCGCAAGCGGATGGTGCCGATCTCACCATAGGTATGAGGATAGGTGAAGGTGTTGTAGGTGTCTGACGATTCATCGGTATCTGTGACGAGGTCTTTTGTGATATTGCCCGTCTGGGCGGCGATGTCGTTGTTCACGCCATTCGTACCGTCGGCCAGCTTCTGTTCCTTGCCGAAGTATTTCAGCGTCCAGTTAGAGGCATCGCCTATCGTCCCCTCGGCGCCATCGTTGGGATCGGTCTCTTGGGATACCAGCAAGTACTTGTCTCCGCTGGTCGCACCCAAGATCTCGTTGGTGATGATGCGGTCGCCGCGGTAGATCTGGATGCCGTAGATCTTGCACATCGAACCGGCAGTCATCGTGAAGACCATGTCGGCAGGACCGCCCTCGTGGCCTTGGGCGAAGAAGTGATAGCAGCCGCGGTAGTTGTTGTCTCCGTCCTCGCCGTTCCACTGAGAACCGCCCACTATGTATTCGTCATCAGGGCTGATCACATTGTGCAGGGCATCGTATGCATTCCTGATGTGGAACACGGCCTGGTCGTTGAACGCACCCTTGCCGGTGCCCATGTAGATGATCACACGGTCGTCGGGCCTCAGCCATGGGATGCGGAACTCGCCGCCTTTCAAGATGCCTACGTAGCGGTCGGGGTCGTCAGCCGACGCATGGATGTCGGTGCCTTTAAACTCGTTGAACATGACGCTCTGGTTGGCACTGGTCTTGAAGACGGTGCCCTCGGTGTCCCAGATCAAGTCGGCGTTGTCGCCCTCCAGGTCGTATTTGTTCGAAAACAGCGGATCGTACAGCTTGCCGGCATTCACCAGGTTGTAGTTGAACATCCAGTCGGAGTCGCCTCCGGAGATCTCTTCATAGAGCAGTCCTGTGCTAGATGTCGGAAGCGTAGTGAAGACCTCGTTGGCGCTGCCGTAATTGCTGATGTCTGCGGCAAAGTAATCATCGAAGTAGTGACCGTAGTCCTTGGGCTTGGCATATTTGGAGCCGGCGGTGAGGTCGTTGGTGAAGACACCATTCTGCGAGGCTGGTGTCTCTGCGGTCCCTCTGGGATTCCATTCCAGACCATGGAGTGACTGGGCGGAGTAGTCCCAGATATGTCCTCTGGTACCTTCGGCTGCATTCCCGTCAAATTGCGGGTCGGTGCTGTAGGCGATGGTGAGGGTATAGACCGGATTGGTCTTCTCTTTGGGCTCGCCGATCTTGATCAGGATGGTGCCACCCTTGTCTTTTTCATCGGCAAATCCGATCTGGTCGATCTTCAGCCGCCAGTGATTATACTCTCCCTCTACATTCACCTTTTCTATATACGGATGGCATTGGGTGATGTTGCCGGCCATCTTTTTGACAGTGATCTTGGTATATTCGTTGTAGCCATAGAGGTCAGCCAGATAAGTCTCTGGCTCAAATGTGTCGGGATGGGGCACGCTGTTGTTGTCGTCTTTGACGGCTAAAGTACCGTTGGGCACCCATTTGGCCAGCGGGTAAATCTTTTTCTCAGGATTAAACCGCACCTCCAGGAGCCGTGCCACACCGCAGGCATTCTTACCACCACCATTGCCGTCACCGAATGGGAAGTATTCAAGATTGTTCTGACCCTGGCCGCTGCCTCTGAAATACAAATTGGTATTGTTCCATCCGCCATACAGGTAGTATGTCTCGCCTTTTTTGACGTCGATGTCATTAGGAAGGAAGCAGTCTTGGCCATTCAGAATGTTGCCGATAGTCGTCACGGTCTTATTTCCGCTTGCATCCACTTTCACCAGATAATACGGACAGGTGACATCTGCCGTCTGTTCGTTGGGACGATCCCATATCGTCAGCCAGTCGTCGTCGCCGAATTCGCCAAGGTCTCCATAATACACCGCGTCGCCGTCAAGGGCATAGCTGTAGTAATTCATGCTGACAGCCTGGAACGTGAAGTTCAGCTTGCCGTCTTCCAAGGGCATGAACTTATAGAACGTACCTGTCTCGGGAATGTTGGCGGGGTTGGCTAAATCGAACTGGAACTTCAGGTTTCCGTTTTCGTCGCGGCTCATGCCGGGAATCTTGTAGCCGTCAACGGCATTCACAATCGACACAGGCCCGTGTGTGGATGACACGACATGTGCATGCTGTGACGCGTCAGTGCCGCCCACATGCACCTCCAGACCGCCGGGAACAATGTGCTCCTTGGCCTGCAGCTCACCGGTGATGTCAAATCGTGCCGTGTAGCTGTCGGCATCATACTCGTCCACCATCGAAGCCTGGTGGTCGCTCCAGATCTTGAATTTCACAATGCGGGTGTCGGGGGCGATGGCAATGTCCAGATGCCCGTCTTCTGTGATGACGTACGATTGTGTGTAGTAGAGGACTACCCATTTCCCCTGAGGCTCTCCAGCGTCGTTATACCATACTCCTCCGTCGCCGTTGTGGTCCTCCTGGTAGATAGGGCCTTCAGGACGGTTCCAGTCTAACACTGGATTGGCTGCAGACGTGATGTAGATGTCTTCGCCTGCGTCGAAAGTGCCGTCGTTGTATAGGTCGGCAAATGCTTTGCTGCCGTCGTAAGAGCCGTTTTCATCAGAACTGGAGAATCTGGGAGGCGTTCCGGTATAAGAAAAGAGCACACGGTCGCCTTCTTTCAGGTTGCAGACACTCAGGTTGGCCCATTGACCGCTACTGTTTGCCGGAGCGCGCAGACCAAAGTTGAAGCGCCAGGTGCCGGCCGACGGGTCGATGGCTATACGGTTGTTGGCCGTTATCTTGGAGTTGGAAAGCACCATGTATTGGGCTGGGTGACCATTCAGCGTGATACCTGTAGGCTCATCGGAAAGGGTATAGGTGGTGTGGTATGTGCTATTGGTGAGTTGATGATTGTCGTTATATTCTTTGTGAGGGTCATTCTGGCTGAACTCATCATACATGTCATACTCCTCGTAGCCGGGGTCGTAGTCGAAGTGGGGATACTCTCTTATTTGCGACTCTATGGTGATCTTGCGCAGACCGGAATAACGGTTGAAGAATTGAAGGGTAAGCGTCGAGTTGTTGTTCGTATTTGTGATAGTGAATGTATGAGAGGGGTTGTTGGCATCAAACGACATGTTGCCGCTGTAATCTGTATTGTCTGATACAACTACACAGCCACCGTTGTTGTCGCCGCTTTCGCCCCAGACGGTTACCACATCGCCTACTTTCATGCCAGAGATATAGACATTGGCACTGCGATTGTTGTCTCTTTTCTGGAGGTAGGTTTCATTAAAAGTGTTACTTCCATAAAATTGCCAGTCATCGGTGGATGCTACTGTGAGGCGGTCTGATACCACCTGACCATTAATTTGTGGATGTCTGCCATTATCAAAACTGAGGGTCGCATTGGAGGGACGACCTGAGCCGCCATATACCGAGAAGTCAATGGTTACGGTCTCCGTCTTCACGATGGCGCGCTTCTGTGCCAGGACATTGTTTCCCAGCAAACTGCTTAGTACTGAAAGTACAACAAAGGTAAATAATCTTGTCATTTTTGTACTTTGAGAGTTAAAAAGTTTAAATAAGTTTGTAAAGAATAACTGATTGTAGAAGAGTAGATGACATAGTGTCAAATGATTACATTTTACGTCTTAGTTTAGTTAAAATAAAATTGTTTTATAGACAAATACGCTGAATTTATAGATAATGTGGCTAATTAAATGCAACTTGAACTGCTGATGTTACATCACGGAGCAAAAGTGCATCTTTTTGAAAAAAATAATGGGAATTCAAGGAATAAAACCTTGTAAAGCAGAGATCTACAGCAGTTTACGTACTGCTTGAGCTATATTACAGTGTGAAAAATGATATAATATCAAGTTAATTACAAAAACTTTTTCAAAGATAGCGGTTTTCTTTGAAAAAAGCAAACAATACGTGAATATTAGATATAATATTAACAAAAATAAGGACTTTTTTGCCGTTGTTAATACTTTGTAGACATAATATCAGATATGAATACATATCCTATACACTTTAAGCAACATTTTTTATGGTTCGCATAAAGTTTTTATCATGCACACCTCCGAGACAAAGGCAAGGAGCGGATAATAGGACGGGCGTATATGGTAATTGAAAAGTGTATCTCGCTCATCGGGATTTGCACCCTTGCTCATCGGGATTTGCAATCCCGATGTCATCGAATATCAGGATTTTCAATCCGCTTATCGCATTACAAATGCTGATACTCAATGCGGGCGGATTGCAAATCCGCCCGAGCTTCCCCCGATCTGCAAATCCGCCCGATCTTCCCCCGATCTGCAAATCCGCACGATCTTCCCCGATCTGCAAATCCGCCCGATCTTGATAACCCAATATTCTTAAATTCTATAATTCTTGATAAAAAAACTACCCTTCGCAATTTTGAAAGATTTTTAGCGTAGTCAACTCTGGGAACGCGGGCGTCCTCGCCCGCATCTGCGGCGGGCGAGGACGCCCGCGTTCCCAGGCAAAGTAGTGAAATAACAGCTTAGTTATATAGATTTCTAAGACAAAACCAAGAATGGGATGTTTAATAAATGTTAAAGATCTCCGTTTCCTTTATTTTTAGGCTTGAGACAACGGTTTTGCTGTAGCGAAATGGACTGTAATTCCGTTTTCGTTACAAAAAACGATGCGGTCTTGTTCTTTTAATAAAAGTGCTATTCTTGATTTCTAATTAGTGAACCGCATCCGCCTGTTGAGCGAGACCTACATTGGCAGGAGGCACTCCTGCGTTAGTTCACCCGCTCTTCGGTGCTATGTTTGTCCGCCTGAACCTGCCTCTGCCTCTGTTGCATCACGGTGAAGTTCTTGTGCTGCTTGGCAACTGAGAACATCTGCCTGATAAGCTTAAACTTGATGGCATTCAGGGCCTTTCTTTGTACGTCCTTGTCGTTTGGTTTTCCTCCTAATTTACGTTCATAACATTGTGCCATCTCAAAATCGAATTCAACGGCCCGCAGTGCAGCCATCGACAGGTCGGCTTTCGCCTGGAGGTCGGCGTGCGGTGAGGGACGTCGCCGCCATCGTACACTTGTGCCTGATGAGTGTTCCGAGGGTGCCACGCCCACATACTTCGCATATTGCCTTGCGGTTTCAAACGCCGTGAAGTTCTGAGTGTTGGCTATTGTGTTGATGGCATTGACAGGCCCGATGCCGGGGATGGTCAGCAGGCGCGTGTACGTCAGGTATATCTCCTCGTCGGACTTCACGATTTCTGCCATCTGCTGCTCTGTCAGCCCTATCTGCTCACTGAAGAGGTCAATGGCCTTCTGCAGGCGCTTCTGCTCCTGCTTCGACTTGGCGACCTTCTGGCGGTTCTCGCAGGCCACTCGCTGCTGCACATAGAACTTGCGCTCGCTCTTCAGTGCCTTCAGCTCCTGCATGGCCTTCGACGGCAGTTGACGCAGCTTGATGCACTCCGTGTCGTTGAAGCGGAACAGGTAGTCGGCAATCTTGGCAGAGTCCGTCTTGTCGTTTTTGTCGCGTGTTCCGCGCTGGTAGTGCTTCACCACCGTAGTGGGCAGCATGGTGTAGCTGATCTGCTTCCTGGTGAGGAACCGCTCCAGCCCATCGGAGTAATAGCCTGTGAACTCCAGACCGAAAAGCGCATCCTTCGGCTTCACGCCCTGCTCCTTTGACCATCTGAGCAGGTCCTTGAAGCCCTGCCTGTCGTTCCTCACCTGGATGTGGGGAAACCGATTAATCACTTCGCCAGACAGGAAAATCGATGCGTCCAGCGTCTTTTTCGAGACATCAATGCCAATAAACCGAATAAAATTCATACCTTTGCGGCGTTTAAAGTTATGGGAGGGGCTGCGTGCAGGGCCGTAAGCCAAATCTTTTAAAGGCGTGTTTCGGGCACGTCAATTCTCTGACAGGTACTGCGGCCGCGTACAACAGCGGAGGAGACTAAATCGACACAAAGAGCTTTGTCTAAGGAAAAGAAAGTTCACTACCTCCGCCCGGCTCCTCTCCTTTTCGTTGAAAAGCGGGTGCAAAGGTAGTGAAAAAGACCGAAGACTCTATCGGGCGACAGGCATAAATCAAGACTTCCTTTTTCATGGTTCCCTTCCGTCCTGTAGCGCGAGAAGTGGCGGATGTCCGAATCAAGGGCTGAGTAGAATCACTCATAAGGGGAGATGGTTCACATCCGCACACTCTTTAGGCCTTCTTGTAGCCGTCAATCTCCACGTATGGTTTCTGGCGCTTTATCACGGCAAACATGCGGAGTACCAGCTTGAACTTGATGGCGTTGAGCACCACACCGCCGTTCTTGCCGTCAGACTTGCGCCGCTGCCAGTAGGACTTGATGTTGGAATCTGTCTGTATGGCTTTTAGGCAAGCCATTGAGAGGTCTGCCTTGGCTTGTGTAAACCCTTTCCTGGACACATGATTCCCACCGCGTACACTGTCGCCGGACTCTTTCTTGGCCGGGGCAATCCCTATATAACAGGCATACGTGCGGGGATTGGTGACTGAAGTGAAGTTCTCCGTCAGGATAATGGTTTCAGCCGCCACGACAATTCCTATGCCTGCTACAGAGCGTAGCAGGTCGTAGTTTTTCTTGATGGCGGCGTCCTCCTCCATCACCGAGAGTATCTCGGCTTCAGTCTGGCGGACATGCGCCATGAGCGACTTCAGTTCCTCCCTCTTGCGGCTGACGGATCCGTCAGTGTCATAGTCGCACACATCGTGCAGTTGCTGCTTATAAAGGGCTGACTGCACCACATACTGCCTCCTCTCAGCAATCAAACGCTTGAGTTTGAAGTATGCGGGAGCTGGCAAACGAGAAGGCTGTGACCTTATCTTACGGCGATGCTTCTCGCAGTACATGGCGATACGGAAGGAGTCCATCTCGTCCGTTTTGATACGGTCCAGCGCACGCTCGCCAGCCTCCAAGTCAGGCTCAAAGCGGTGCATTTTCCTCGGATTGACCATGCCATAGACAAAGCCTTCCTTCTCCAACCACATGCGCAGATTCTGGCAGTACAGTCCTGTGTACTCCATGCAGAACAGGATGCCGTCCTTGTCTACGCCAAGCTTCTTCAGCCACTTGCCTATCTGGACGAATCCTGACTCCTTGTTGTCTACACGGATATGACCATGTTTCCAGTCCACAGCCACACCATCATAATAGGCCAGATCGAGCCATCTCTTCGACACATCCACTCCTATGTACAACTCTCTTTCCATAAACTCTTATCTTTGCACTTTATTTTACAAAAGGAATCAAGAGTGGAAATGATTCAAGTATGTGCTGAGTCTATTTGAGGAGAACTTCCATACACCCTATGAGTACCACATTTAATTTCTTTCACATTTAGACCACTCTTGTTCCGTGGGTGCAAAGGTAAAAGAAGACCCTAAAGACGAGCTATGACTGAGCTGTTACAAAGTTTTTATTATCTTTTGATTGCTTTCCCGACCCCACAAAAAAGAGACACCGCTGCAAGCGGTGTCTCTTTCATCTAAGAGGGGTGCCCGGACGGACTCGAACCGTCGACATTCAGAACCACAATCTGACGCTCTAACCAACTGAACTACGGGCACCATCATGTCACTTCCAATACGGAAGCGGGTGCAAAGGTACGCGTTTTATTTTAAATCACCAAATTTTCAGGCGATTTTTTACGTTTGTCTTATTTTTGAGGGGCAGCCGGAGCAGCCGGAGCCTTGGCATCAGCAGCCGGAGCGGCAGGAGCTTTGGCATCAGCAGCGGCAGCTTTGCCCTGATCCTGACTCTTCTGAGTGGCGTTGAAGTTCTGCTGGGTGGTCGGGAGAGTGAGAGGATTGTCGGTGGTAGCCTCTACGGCACTCTGCTCAGTCACAGACTCCGGTGCTACGTAAGCACACAATACACTCAGCACGACCATGGCAATGGCGAGACCCCAGGTGGCCTTTTCTATGAAGTCGGTGGTCTTGCGCACACCCATAATCTGGTTGGAAGATGCGAAGTTGGACGACAGTCCGCCTCCCTTTGATTCCTGTATCAGCACGATGCCGATCATCAGCACTGATGCGATCACGATGAGAATTACGAATAATAGGTACATTTTCTATTTGTTTTTTTTATTATTTATAATCAGTTTTTCCAAAAAACGGATTTGGTCTGCAAAGTAAATACTTTTTTTTGGATAATTCAAATTTAAACGCTTAATAATTTCCAAAGCCTTCGAATATCTGCCTTGTTTGATGTAAATACGGGCCAAAGTCTCGGTGAAATAGCCCTCGTCGGCAGATTTGTTGTCTTCTTCCGACAGTTGTGGCACATATTCGGGCTTTTCCTGCAGTTGTATCTTTCCGCCCTCGTTGATGAAGCCGTCGATCAGGTCCTGGCCACGCAGCTGGGGACTGTCGGGCGTCTCCTGCTGCTCTTCCTGGTCCAGCTCCAGTAGATAAGACACATAGTCGACGGTGGCGTCGGCGGGGGTGGGGCGGCGCTTGCCCCTGGAGGCCTTCTCCTCGGGGATGGTGCTCAGGAAGTTGTCGATCAGCGAGATGGTGCGGTCTGATTCCTTGTCGCCATCCCGGGGGGTCGCCGCCGTGCGCGTGGGCTTCAGCTGGTAGTGGGCGGCCTCGACCAGGTCGAAGAGCTGCTTGCGGTCGGTGATATAGATGGCTGCACGGCGCAGCTCCTCGTCGAAGGAGGAGTCGTGCAGCAGGTAGAGGTTGCGAAGCATGAGCAGCCGGGCCGGCTGGTAGTAGGGATAGAGCGCAACGAGCGAGCGGAGATCGTAGAGGGTCTCCTTGTTCAGCGTCTCGGGGTGTTGGATGAGGTAGGTCAGGTCCATGTCGTAGTAGGGTTACCAGTTGGCCACGGTGGCGTTGAATATTTGGTCGGTGATTTCTTTCACCATCTGCGTCACCAGCTCTTCCTGCACGGAGGCCAGCGACTGGGTGGTCTCGTAGGAGGCGGTGGCGGTGAACTGCCGCTCGAAGTCGTCTTTGTGCTCGATGTTGTTGGTGAATCTCACGTTCACCGTCATCGAGAGCTCGGTCTGTGCAGAGTGCCCCTCGCTCGACACGCTTTTGTTGCGTTGGTTGTACTGGGTGATCTCGCCTTCGATCTTCAGGTCGCCGTTGCGTTTCACCTGTGCCAGCCGCGTGTGGTTGGCGAAGATGTCTTTCAGCTCGTTGTTGAAGATGGTCTGCATCGGACCCCACACATAACTTGAACGGATGGGGAAGTCGTTGATGGTGATGGTCTTGACCTTGGTGTAGTCGATGCTCGAACTGTTGAATTTGTACGACACGCTGCACGACATGGCCAGTGCCGAGAGCACCAGTGCCATGAGCACGACAGGGGTTTTAATTCTTTGCCAGTCCATATTGCTTGAGTTTGCGGTATAAGGTGCGGTCGGAAATACCCAGTTCGGAGGCTGTCTTCTTGCGGTTGCCGTTGTTGCGCTCCAGGGCCTTGATGATGTTGCGACGCTCCTGGTCGTTCAGGTTGAGACTCTCAGGCTCCTGGTCGCTC
The DNA here is from genome assembly GCA_946402905.1 of uncultured Prevotellaceae bacterium. GTDB lineage: Bacteria > Bacteroidota > Bacteroidia > Bacteroidales > Bacteroidaceae > Prevotella. Next base: position 72,622 of record CAMIYC010000005.1, read on the forward strand.
TCGGCAATCTCTACCGCCTCGGCGTCTTCCACCAGGGTGCTGGCCGTCGGCTCATGCTGCTCCTTGGGGCTGTCGATGGCCATGGGATACTGTGCGCTGAGGGCCTGTGCCTGTGTGGTGAGCGCATTGGTGTCGTCGATCTGTTTGCGCAGGCCGTTGAGCTCGCGCCGCAGGTCGTTGACGTTGCTGCGCAGGTCGAAAAGCACTTTGAAGAGGGCCTCGCGCTCTTTCTCATAAGAGTGCGACCCGCTGCCGCCTTGCTGCAGGGGTACGGGCATGGTCGTCTCGTTGTCGTCGGGGATGAAGAGGCTGAGGGTCTCTATGTCGATGACGCGCTTCTCGCTGAGCACCGACATCTGCTGGGTGATGTTTTTCAGCTGCCGCACGTTGCCGGGCCATTTGTAGCGCAGCATCTTTTGCTGGGCCGCCTCGTCGAGGGTGATGCGAGGCAGGCGGTAGCGCTCGGCAATCTGCATGGCAAAGAGCCTGAAGAGCAGCAGAATGTCGCCACCGCGGTCGCGCAGTGGGGGCATCTGTATGGGGATGGTGTTCAGGCGGTAGTAGAGGTCTTCGCGGAAGCGCCCCTCGCTGATGGCCTTGCGGATGTTGATGTTGGTGGCTGCCACGACGCGCACGTCGGTCTTGAGCACCTTCTGACCTCCCACGCGGATATACTCGCCGGTCTCCAGCACGCGCAGCAGGCGCGCCTGGGTGGCCAAGGGCAGCTCGCCCACCTCGTCGAGGAAGATGGTGCCCTTGTCGGCTGTGCCGAAATATCCTTTGCTCTCGCTGATGGCATCGGTGAAGGCGCCTTTCTCGTGTCCGAAGAGCTCGCTGTCGATGGTGCCTTCGGGGATGGAGCCGCAGTTGATGGCAAAGTAGTTCTGTCCGCGTCGTGTGGAATGGTCATGGATGAGGCGGGGGATGATTTCCTTGCCCACGCCGCTCTCGCCCACAATGAGCACAGACAGGTCGGTGGGTGCCACTTGCAGTGCGATGTCGAGCGCGCGGTTCAGCGCGTCGCAGTTGCCCACGATGTTGTAGCGGTTTTTGATGCTTTGCAGGTCGGTTGTTTTCATTGGGTGACAAAATTACATATAATCAATGAGAAAACTGCAATTTTGGCAGATTATTTTTGTTTTTTTAGGGATTGGTCAGAGCACTCCGCATCCCGTCAATAACGAAAATCCCGTTAATCCCGTTAATAACGAAAATCCCGACAATCCCGTCAATACCCCCTCCACAGAACAAACCTCCTCGCCCAATTCCTGTGAAAGCTCAGCTTTCTTTCCGCTCGAATTTGATCAGCAGCAGGCCGATGGCCGTCCAGATGAGCTCGCGGATGCGCACCAGCAGAGCCACCAGGATGGCGGCATCGGTGGTCATGCGCAGCCCTTTGACCGACATGAGGAAGCCTCCCTCGCGTCCTCCCAGCTGCAAGGGCATGAAGAAGAGCAGGTTGGCGAAGAGGCTGGTGAAGGCCAGCACCAGTATGCACTCCAGGTAGTTGACGCTCGGCATGAGCACGCGCAGGATGAAGTAGATCTCCAGGGCAGAGCAGATGCGGCATGCCAGCTCGGAGAGCACCGCGCCACGGAATGTGCGGGGGTTCTGGCTGTGCAGCGCGGCAATCTGCCTGTCGATGGTGTCGAGCGTGGCGCGCTTCTTTTCGATGAACGTGGTGGCCCAACGCTTCACGCCGGGCACGTGGCGCAGCAGACTCATGGCGCGGTAGGCGAGTCCCTTCTTGTATCCCACCATGAAAAACCAGATGCCCGCGATGCAGAAGACGCCGGTGGCTGCGAGGATGAGGCCGATGGGGATGGAGACGGGCTGCGTGAGCACGTAGAGAACCACGGAGAGAAGCCAGAACCAGAAGTGGCTGAAAATGTGGGTCATGGCGAAGAGGATGACCGACGCCGAAGCGCGCTCGGTGCCGATCTTCGGTGCCAGGGCCATGATGCGGTAGGGCTCGCCGCCCATCAGTCCGCCGGGGGTGGCATAGTTGAGTGCGAAGCCCGAGATGGTGATCTTGTACAGCCACCAGAAGCCCACGTCGGTCTTGCGGCGCAGGCCGTTGTTGATGATGATATACCAGGAGGTCGTGTTGAAGAGGTAGAGTACGCCCCATAGTGCTACCACGGCGAGAAACCAGTAGCCCGCCTCACACATGCGGTGCCACACCTCGACAAAGTCGAGCTGCGACACCATGAGAGCCAGGATCAGCAGTCCGAAGATGAAAAAGCCGTTCTGGTATTTCTTCTTCATTGCACCTCGTCGCGCTTTTTGGGGATGGCAAAACGCACTTTCTCGCTCTCGTCGCGCTTCTCGTGATAGAGTTTCTTCAGTGGGTCGGTCAGAGGCTCGTCATAGGCAGCGCGGTTGCGCAGCGTGTCGATGGCCAGGTAGATGGCGTCGCGCAGCAGACTCTCGTCGGCCTCGCCCTTGCCGGCCATCTCAAAGCCCGGAGTGTCGCCGGGGGCGGTATGTACCAGGGGAAGCCCCGTGGTCAGCATGACCTCGCTGTCGCCGGCGAGGAGCCTGAAGGGCACCATCGCCTGGTCGTAGTGCATGGTCAGGGTGCCGTCAAACTGGTTGTAGTAGCCACGGCTGAAGTACTCCTGAGCGGGGTAGGGGCCGTAGACACCGATGCCGTTGTTGTGCAGCTCCTCGATGGCGGGCTTGAGGATCTCCGTTTCCTCGTCACCCTCGGTGGGGTTCACCTGCAGCAGGGCAATGCGAGGGGTGGGCAGACGGAAGTCGCGGCGCAGACTGTTGAAGAAGGTCGTGGCTTTCTCCACTACCAGGTCCTTGCGGAGCTGGCGAAGCGCGTCGCCCAGAGGCATGAAACCTGTGACGGAGGCCATGCGCAGACCTTCGCGCACATGCACCAGCAGGGCCTGCGAAGGCTGTTCGGAAGACTGGGCCACCAGTTCCTGCTGCGTGGGTAGCGGAGCCGCCTCCGATGCCTGACCCTCCTCGTTGAGAGGCAGTGTCACCAGCACGTCGAAGAGGCCTTCCTTCTGGTCGGCAAGGGCGCGCTGAAGGGCTGTCCGTGCAGCCTTGTCCGACACTTTCGTCGGACTGCCGAGGTCTACTTTCACCTCCTCGTCGATGGCGGTGAGCATGTTCACCTTGCCGTCCTGTACATCGTCTGCCTTGCTGATGATGGTGAAGTTGGCCTGCATGCCCAGACTCTTGCGGTGATACGACGCGATCTTGGGCGAACCGTATATGATCGGGGTGCACAGTTCGAGAATGGCGGGGTCGGCGAAGGTCTTGAAGATACGCTCGTAGCCGGTGCCATTGGTGTCGCCGTGGGTGATGGCGACTCTGATCTTATTTTCTTCCATAGTCTGTTTGCTTGTTTCTTTTGATAGTATATAGTGACGCCTCCAGAAGGCGTAGCTTGTCGCGTTTCATGACCGAAGGGGCGTAAAGCAGGGCCTCGCACACCAACGTGACGCGGGTGGCACTGTCGGTGGTGGCATGCAGGACAAAGGGACCGCCCATCGCGTCGCCCGTCATCTCCCACAGACCTCTGACGACGGTGGCACGGCTGCCGCGGGCGGGGACTGTGCGGCGGTGGCAACTGCCGTCGACGGTGCGCACATACATGCCGGGTGACTCGCCCCGTAGGTTGCGGCGCATCACACTGTCGCGGCCCGCTATCACGTCCATGCCCAGGGGGATGGTGTAGAAGCACAGGCCGCTCATGCCCTCGGGCACATCGTCGCTCAGCCACAGGAAGTGGTCGCCGCGGCATAGACGGCCTAATGCCGGCGGTACGAGCAGATGGATGCCGAAAGTCTCTGCCACGGCTTGCTCCGCCCGCTGGTGATGGCTTCGTCGGAGCTGCGCGATGGCGGTGGCCCGTTCGCTCCGTGAGAGCAACCCGCGCAGGCGGGGAGCTACGCGGCTCGCGTCGGCACGGAGCTGACGCACCGACGGCGTGTTGAGGTATACGATGGTCTGCGGCGTGGCATAGGTGTCTCTCGCGTAGCGCAGCTGTGTGCGGGTGTAACGGCTGGAGTCGGCAGTCAGCACCACGATGTGGCGCGACAACCTGGCGGTGGCGCCGTAGTGGCTCCGGTCGATGGCGGTCACGTCGAAGCAGGGCTCCTCCTGGGGCAGCCCCTCGACGGGCACCGACAGCATTCCGGCCACGAGACCGTCGCTGTCGCCCACCACCGTCACTTCATACGGCCGGCCTCCGCTGCGAGGGGTGAGGGGCGAGCCGGGGCCGCACGACAACAGCATCCATGCTGCGAAAGTCGCGAAAACCGCTGACAGCAGCGGGCAGCGGTACCTCATGACACGTCGGCCTTTCTCTTTGAGGCCGCGGTGCTGAGCAGACCGCAGGCGGCCTGGATGTCCTCGCCGCGGCTGGCGCGGATGGTGGTGAAGATACCATGCGAGGTGAGATAGTCGCGGAGCGACTCCATGCGCTCCTCGCTGGCTCCCCTGAGGTCCACGCCGGGTATCTGGTGAAAGCGTATCAGGTTGACACGGCAGTCGAGGCCGCGGAGCAGCCGCACGATCTCACGGGCGTGTAGGGGGGTGTCGTTGAGCCCGCCGAAGACGATATACTCAAACGAGAGCCTGCGCTGGTGGGAGAAGTCGTAGTGACGCAGCAGCTCTACCACATCGGCGATGGGCATGGCCCGCTCGGCGGGCATCAGCGAGAGCCGCTGCTCGTGGATGGGGGAGTGGAGGCTGATGGCTACGTGGCACTCGCTCTCGTCGAGAAACCGGCGCAGCTTGCTCTTGATGCCCACACTGCTCACCGTGATGCGCCTCGGACTCCATGCGTAGCCATAGTCGGCGGTCATGACCTCCGTGGCGCGAAGCACGGCGTCGAGGTTGTCCATCGGTTCGCCCTGACCCATCAGCACGATGTTGGTCAGCAGGTCGCGCCCGGGCAGGGCGTACACCTGGTTGAGAATGTCGGCGGCGGTGAGGTTGCCCTCATAGCCTTGCTTGCCGGTCTGGCAAAACAGACAGTTCATCTTGCAGCCCACCTGCGAGGAGACGCAGAGCGTGGCACGCTCGCCGTCGGGGATGAAGACCGTCTCTACCAGCTTTCCGCTCGCCGTGGGGAAGAGATACTTGATGGTGCCGTCGCTGGAGCACTGACGCTCCACGGGAGGCATGCAACCCACCTCGTAGCGCTCGGCTATCAGGGCACGGTTGGCCTTCGAGATGTTGGTCATCTCGTCGATACCGGTCACATGCCGACGGTAGAGCCAGTCGGCAATCTGGCCGCCCGTGAAGGCGGGCATGCCCATCTCGCGCACGGCGTCTTTCAACTCTGCAAGACTCATGCCGAGAAGCTTTTTTCGCTGATTTTCCATGTGCAGTCTCCTTTAAACTGCAAAGGTAGTGAAATTTAAATGGAAAATGACACCGCGGTTCTCATTTTTTTTGAGTAAGTTTGCACATTCTTACGAAATCTTTAGTTTATGAGAGGAAAAATCGACTGTTTCCTGCCATGCGACAGCTGGCAGGACTTGAAAAATACAATCGACCAACTGCGCGACGACAAGGCCATACGGCATATATATTTGCTGCAAGGCAGCGACGCCTATACGAGGTTGACACCGCCCGACGGATGTTCGGTGGTCTGCGTCGACTCGCTGCAGTCGACCGCCACCATCAAGACCATTGCCGCGCACGCACACACGACGTATGTGATGCTGCTCACCAAGATGACAGCAGTCACTATTGGATACAGGGCCGTAGAGCGCTTCCTGAGCGTGGCTGAGGACAGCGGGGCCGACTGGGTCTATGCCGACCACTACTCCGTGGAAAACCATCAAGTGACCAAGCATCCCGTCATCGACTATCAGACGGGCAGCCTGCGCGACGACTTCGACTTCGGCTCGCTGCTGCTCATCCGCAGCAGCATGCTGCAGAACTATGTGGCGCAAAGCGAACTGCCCGACTATCGTTATGCCGGGCTTTACGACCTCCGGCTGTATATCAGCCGCCACGGACAGCTGTTTCATCTCAATGAGATGGTCTACACCGAGTGGGAGCAGGACCTGCGCAAGAGCGGCGAGAAGCAGTTTGACTACGTCAACCCGCGCAACAGGGAGGTGCAGGTGGAGATGGAGCAGGCTGCCACGCATCACCTGGAATGTATCGGGGCACTGGTCGACACGTCGGCATACGCCACTCCTGACTTCGCAGAGCAGGATTTCGAGTACGAGGCATCCGTGGTCATCCCGGTATACAACAGGGAGCGCACCATCCGCGACGCCGTCGACTCGGCACTCTCGCAGCGCACCCACTTCAGATACAATGTGATCGTGGTCGACAATCACTCCACCGACCAGACCACTGCCCTGCTACAGGCCTATGACGACCCACGGTTGGTGCATATCATACCCGGACGCACCGACCTGGGCATCGGAGGATGCTGGAACGTGGCCATCAACGACCCGCGCTGCGGGCGATTTGCCGTGCAGCTCGACAGCGACGACCTCTACTCGTCGGAGCAGACGCTGCAGCAGATTGTCGACGCCTTTTACCAGCAGCAGGCTGCCATGGTGGTCGGTGCCTACAGAATGTGCGACTTCGACCTCAACACGCTGCCGCCTGGCATCATCGACCACAGGGAGTGGACGGCACACAACGGATGCAACAACGCACTGCGTATCAACGGACTGGGAGCACCAAGGGCCTTCTTCACACCGCTCCTCAGACAGATACAGTTTCCCAACACCAGCTATGGAGAGGACTACGCCCTCGGCCTGGCCTTCAGCCGCCGCTACCGCATCGGGCGCATCTACAGCGAACTCTATCTCTGCCGCAGGTGGGGCGGCAACAGCGACGCGGCCCTCAGCGTGGAGCGCGTCAATGCCAACAACCTGTATAAAGACCGGCTGCGCACCATCGAGATCGCCGCGAGGCAGCAGCTGGCGCGGAAAGGCCAGGACGGACCCGACGACGGACCCCTGGAGCGATTTGTCGACAGGCAGCTCGAACGGTGGGACGACGCACGCCGCCGCTACCGCGACCTCTACGGCGTGCAGACGCGGCGGCTGGAGCACACGGGCCATGAGATGTTGCTCTGCGTGCAGTGGAACCCCGCGCGCATCGTCTCGACCGGCGCCCGCACCGACCGGCAGGCTATCGCAGAGCGGCCGTGCTTCCTGTGTGCGAAAAACCGGCCTGAGGCACAGGATGTCAAGCCGTTCGACAGCAAGATGGACATCCTGCTCAATCCCTTCCCCATCCTGCCTACACACTTCACCATCGCGGCGCGCAAGCACCAGCCGCAGCAGATATACGACTACTATTACGAGATACACCGCCTGCTGGAGCAATATCCGGGACTGACAGTGTTCTACAACGGCCCCCGATGCGGAGCCTCGGCTCCCGATCACATGCACCTGCAGGCCGGCGACGGGTCGGTGCTGCCCCTCATCAGAGACTGGGCCAGACTCTCACGGGACCTGCGCACCCTGGCGATGGCCAACGAGCGCGAGGGCATCTACGAGGTGACGGGATATCCCTGCCACTTGCTGCTCATCAAGAGCCGCAGCCGTGACACCGGCGAGCGACTCTTCAGGGTGGTCTACGATGCTTTGCGACAGGCCGTCACCGACACGGAGTGCGAGGCGGGCGAGGAGCCGATGCTCAACCTGGTGTGCTGGCGGCAGGACGACGACATGCTCACGGCAGTCTTCCCGCGCCGGAAGCACCGCCCCGCCTGCTATGCGGCCGACGGCGACGCACAACTCATGGTAAGCCCCGGCGCTCTCGACATGGCAGGGCTGCTCATCACGCCGAGACAGCACGACTTTGAGCAGATGACGGCGGCCAGGGCCGCCGACATCCTGAGAGAGGTGACCATCAGCGACGCTGACATGGAAACCGTAGCCCGGCTCATCAGCCAGAGCCTCACCGCCAGAAAGGCGAGACCCGTCATCCAGGAGGAACCCATGGTGACGGTGGGCATCGTGAGTGCCAGCCGCATCTCCTTCACACTCAACAAGGCCTATGTGGCCAAGGGCGAGGAGATCACCGGTGAGCAGGTGGTGGAGCTGTCGGAGGGAACCATACACTGGAACGGTGCGAAATACCGAGAGCTGCGGCTGATACCGCAGTCGAAGGAGGCCACCTTCAGTCTCGACGACGTGACCATCGGCGTCAACTTCCACTGGGAGCGCAAGCAGCGCCAGACCTTCCAGGGCGCACTGCGCCTGGTGGTCGAGGCCGACAAGATATGTGCTATCAACGAACTGCCCGTGGAGCAGTATCTCGTGAGCGTCATCTCCAGCGAGATGAAGGCCACCTCGTCGATGGAGCTGCTCAGGGCACACTCCGTCATCTCGCGCAGCTGGCTGCTCGCACAGATGGAGCACCGCCGCCATCGCGGCGAGGGCAGCGACGGATTCTTCTCCTTCGTGAAGAAAGACGACGAACTGATCAGGTGGTACGACCGCGACGACCACACCATATTCGACGTCTGCGCCGACGACCACTGCCAGCGATACCAGGGCGTCACCATGGCCCTCAACAGTCATGTCGAGGAGGCCGTGAGGCAGACCCGCGGACAGGTGCTCACCTACGACGGCGAGATCTGCGACGCACGCTTCAGCAAGTGCTGCGGAGGCGTGACCGAGGAGTATCAGTATTGCTGGGAGAACGTGCGCAAGCCTTATCTGGTGTCGGTCGTAGACGCACCGCAGGCGGGAGCCGACCCCTTCTGCCATACACACGACCAGCGCATCCTGCGCCAGGTGCTCAACGACTACGACCAGGAGACCCCTGACTTCTATGAATGGACGGTGAGCTATACACAGGAGGAACTGGCGGACCTCATCTCGCGCAAGCTGAAGATGGACTTCGGGCAGATCGTGTCGCTGGAACCGCTGGAGCGGGGCAGGAGCGGGCGCATCAGCCGACTCAGGATCGTGGGCACCAAGCGACAGTTCACCATCGGCAAGGAGCTGGAGATACGCCGTGCGCTGAGTCAGACGCACCTGCTGAGCAGTTGTTTTGAGGTGAAGACCGAACGCTTCGTCATGGGCATACCGCAGCAGTTCACACTCCGTGGGCGCGGCTGGGGCCATGGCGTGGGGCTCTGCCAGATCGGCGCCGCCGTCATGGGCGAGCGCGGATACACCTACGAGGAGATACTGAAACACTATTACCGCAACGCGCAAATCACAAAATTCTATCAATAAGAAATGAAGAGTAAGACTTCTCCCTGGGCGTGGATACCCACGCTCTATTTCGCCGAGGGACTGCCCAATGTGGTGGTGATGACCCTGGCCGTAGTGATGTACATGGAGATGGGCATGACCGACACGCAGATAGCCCTCTATACTGGATGGCTGGGACTGCCGTGGGTCATCAAGCCGCTCTGGAGCCCCTTCGTCGACCTGATCAAGACCAAGAGGTGGTGGGTACTGGCCATGCAACTCCTCCTGGGCACTGCTTTCGCGGGGGTGGCCTTCACGGTCAACACTGCGTTCTGGTTCCAGGGCACGATGTTTTTCTTCTTCCTCATGGCCTTCTCCAGCGCCACGCACGACATCGCTGCCGACGGATTCTATATGATAGAGCTCGACAGCCACGACCAGTCGTGGTTTGTGGGCATACGCAACACCTTCTACCGCATCGCCGTCATCTTCGGACAGGGAGTGCTCGTGTGGGCGGCAGGATGGCTGCAGGACGTGTTCCCAGGCAGCAAGGCGTTCACCTGGAGCCTCATCTTCTTCGCACTGGCTGGCATCTTCATCGCCATCTGGCTCTACCACAGCTTCGTCATGCCACGACCCGCCGACCGCAGCAATGAGGGGCAGACGGCAGGTGACGTGGCACGCGGACTGGTGAAGATGCTCTCGACATTCTTCACCAAAGTGCCACTGCGGCAGGTCATCTTCGTGCTGCTCTTCCTCTTGCTCTACCGCTTTCCGGAGGCTATGCTCAGCAAGATGGCCAGCACCTTCCTGCTGCGACCGCTCGAGGAGGGCGGACTGGCACTCTCCAAGGAGGCGTTCGGCCTGGCATACGGCACGGTGGGACTCATCGGACTGCTGCTCGGAGGTATCGTGGGCGGACTGCTCGCCAGCCGCGACGGACTGAAGCGCTGGCTCTGGCCCTTCGTCTGTGCCATCACCCTGCCCGACATCGTCTATGTGTATCTCAGCTTCGCACAGCCCGACAACCTGTGGCTCATCAGCACCTGTCTCTTCATAGAGCAGTTCGGCTATGGCCTCGGCTTCACGGCACTCACCCTCTATATGCTCTTCTACAGCCAGGGCGAGTTTAAGACCTCGCATTATGCCATCTGCACCGGACTGTCCTACCTGGGACTGATGCTGCCGGGCATGGTGTCGGGATTGATCAAAGACCAGGTGGGCTATCAGGACTTCTTCATCATCGTGATGTTCTTCTGTATCATCACCTTCGTCGTCACGGCATTCATCAAGATCGATCCGCAGTTTGGAAAAAAAGATACAGCGCATGAGTAAGAATGACCGAACCATCTCTCATCCCGGGGCGTGGACCTTCACCCTGGCACTGGCCAAAGCACTCATACCCGTGGTGCTCGCCGGGGTGTCGGCGGTGATGTGCAAAAGACTGGGCATGGGCAATGGAGAGGCTGCCGCGGTGACCGCCCTGCTGCTACTGCCTTTCATGCTGAGGGCCTATTACAAACCGCTGCTCTGCAGGGTGAGCAACCTCAGATGGTGGGTAGTGCTGCTCGAGCTGCTCTTCGCCGCCGCCATGATGGGCGTGGCCAGCGGTGTGCAGGCCAAGTCGTGGGCGTGGACCTCATGGCTGTGGTTGCTCGTGGCAGCCTTTGTGGGCGCGATGCACAGCATGGCGGCCGACGAATATTTCTATACACTCTATGGACGGAGAGACAAGAAGCACGCACTCACCTGGGGGGCGTGTGCATACGGCATGGCCCTGGTCGTAGGCATGGGCATCGTGCTGATGGCGGCCGGCGACATGGAGGTGATGAGCCGCAACCTGGGCGAGGCGTGGTCGCTGGCCTATCAGGGCGTGGCGGGGGTCTTTGTGGCCCTGGCGGTGGCACAGTATGCGCTGCTCGTTCCGCTCAGGGAGACAGAGACGCTCGCCGAAAGAAAAAAGGCCTACAGGGCTTTCTGGCAGGAAGACGGCCACTGGAGTATCGTGCTGGTGTTGCTGGTGTTTCCCATGCATGAATGGATGGCCATGCGGGGGGCTTCGCTCTTCATGGTCGATGTGGGCAGCATCGGTGGACTGTCGCTCGGCCCGCAGGAGGTGGCACTGGTGCAGGGCACCGTGGGGGGACTGGCCCTGATGACAGGAGCCCTGGCCGGACTGCGTTGGCTCCGACGCACTGACAGCAGTGCGCTCTTCTGGCCGATGGCGCTGGCTGTCACCTTGCCCGACGCAATATATGTCTACCTGGCCTATACGATGACTTCCAATCTGCTGGTCATCTGCCTGTGTGTAGGGGTGGAGCAGTTTTTGCTGGGGTGGGGCATGCCCGTCTACCTTATATATATATACCACTATTGCAAGGGGAGGAATATGAAAGCCAGGGCCGATATCTGTATCGCACTCGTGGCTCTGTCGCTCGTGGTGTCGGGCGTGCTCACCGGATGGCTGCAGGACGCGATGGGATACCGCCGCTTCTTCGCCATGGTCACCCTGCTCGCAGTACTGACCCTGCTGCTGCCCGTGAGAAAATCTTCCACTTGACGCAGCTGGCCTGGCGCATTCCACCTTCTCACCTTCTCACCTTCCCACCTTTAAAATATAGGGATTTTCCCATCGAATGATAGGGTTTTTCTCTTTTTTCATGTTTATAAAGGGGGTATTTTTGCAAAAAAAGAGTAAAATCATGAAAAGATGGTTAATTTGCCTCATGCTCATCGTGCCACTATGCGCGATCAAGGCACAGAAAACGGATAGCGGCACACAACTTGCCGAACTGCAGCGACGTTTCGACCAGTTTGCCAGTCGGAACCCCCAGGAGCGCGTCTACCTGCATTTTGACAACACATCTTATTTTAAAGGGGAGCATATATGGTATAAGGCATACGTGGTCAACGACGAGACACTGAAGGCCTCAGACATGAGCCAGATACTCTATGTGGAGCTGGTCAACGCACTGGGCTACCCTGTAGAGACACAGAAACTGATGCTCCGCAACGGGCAGACGAGCGGTTCGTTCCTGCTGAAAGACACCCTCAACGCCGGTTTTTATGAGGTGCGCGCCTATACCGCCTGGATGCTCAACTTCGCCCATGGCAACGGGCATGGATGGGAGCGGATGCAGTCTGTACAGGACAGAGATTATTTCGCTGAGCGTTTCCTGCATTATCTGAAGGGTAATGCGGGCATTTTCAGCCGGGTGTTTCCTGTCTACGAACCTGTCGATAACCATCAGTATGACAAGAAACAAATGCCATTACCGGCCAGGCTGAATACGCTCAAAGACAAGAATGACGGCAAAAAACTTCTCATAGATTTTTATCCTGAGGGAGGCAATCTGGTGCGCGATGTGCCCACCCGTGTGGCTTTCCAGGCACATACCCAGGAGGGGCGAGCCGTGGATATACAAGGTGCTTTGGTGCGTGAGGGAAAGGAAATAGGCATGTTCAAGACCGAACATGCAGGCCGTGGCGTGTTCAGCATGACCGCCAGTGAGAGCGACGAGACTGAGGAGGAACTGATGCGTGGAATGAAGCTCAAGGTCTTCTTCAATGGGAAAGACTACCTGTTCAGTCTGCCAAAGTCGAACAGAAGGGGCTATGTGCTCAATGTGTTCAGCAGCGGCGACGCTTTCCGTGCCACCGTTGCGCGGAATGCCGACACGCCGGGGCAATTGCTGGGCATCAATATCACCTCACGGGGCAAGACGCAGTTTAGTGGTACCGTCGACTTGAGAGATGAAAAACAGGGAAATGTGGTGGTCGACAAAGCCTCACTGCGGACAGGAGTTAACATCTTCACTTTGTATAATGAAAAAGGTCAGGTGCTGGCACAGCGACAGGTGTTTGTCAACAATCACGACATGGGCGGGATGCACTTGCAAATGAAAACCCCGGAGGAGGCGGAAGGGGGTATGAGACCGTATGAAAAGATGACCTTGCAGTGCCAAGTGACCGACACAGAGGGGAATCCTGTGAAGGGAAGAAACAAATTTTCGATAGCGGTCACAGACGGACAATACCGTGACAGTACCTATGCCGACGGCAACATGCTCACCTATCTGCTGCTCTCCAGTGAGGTAAAGGGCTTCATACCCCATCCGGCATATTACTTCGAGAAAGACGACCACGAGCATCAAGCGGCCCTCGACTTGCTGCTGATGGTGCAAGGATGGACCCGCTATGACTTTGAGCGGATGATGAGCAGTGAGAAATGGGAGCCGCTCATGGCCGTAGAGCGAGGGCTGAATTTTCGTGGCAGGGTGGTGGAGAACCACGGTGAGTATCCCAATGATTATCTTTTCTGGAAAAAGCTGGAAAAACCCTTGTGGGTGTATGCTGAATACACCACACCCTATGGTGGAAACGTGGAGGCTGAGATCATCACCGACTCGCTGGGCTTCTTCATGTTCAACCTGAACCCGTTTTTCGGCACAGGAAGGATGACCTTCACGGTCAATGAAGAGAGTGCCAAAAACATCGGGCATGCCCGGTCGGGTGTCGCAGGGCACAACTTCTCACAATGGGATAGAAGCCGGCCGTGGCATATCCTGAGTAAGCATATCATACCGTTCAATGCTTATTCTCCGGTACCGCGTGATTATGACTATTATGAGACAAAAGTCTTCGACGGACGCATCAGCCACGTGCCGCAAAGTGAAATAAAACCGGCAGCAGTGATAGACGTAAGAGACATGATGATGTATTTGTCCAATATATTCGGATCCGTCAATGATTTCCATTTCTTCGGTACGAATCACGACGATGCTTTCATGTTGTTAGGAAAGAATGCTCATCGTGGAGGATGGTGGCACCCCGGAGCAGAAAGAGACCATAGCGTGCAGGACAATTTCGGCGATGACCGGTATTTCGCCCAGATGGACAGCATACGGAGGAAGAACGCAAATGTCAAACCATTGTCTCTCACTTCTGAGGAGAAGAAAAAGTTGAAGAGTTTTGACAACCGTATCCAGTCGCAGCAGGAGTACGACTTCGACCAGTCGTATATGTCGTTTGGCAGTTATGGCAAATTGCTGATGTTGTATGGCCTGGACGGAATGAATCTTACAACAGTAGATCATGAATATCTGGACAATCCCAAATGGGTCTTCAAGAAGGGCTCGAAGAAAAACTTGCCTCCGGGGACGGCTTTCTTCCCGCCCGACGTGAATTTCAGCCAACTGTATGTCTATTCCGATACGAATGACCGTTCGCTCATTCATCAGAAAGGGCGGTATCGTGAGGTGGCCACACCTTATAACCGTGGGGCAACAAGCAGCGAGGCCCATCCCCTCACATCGATATTTGATTTCAAGACCGACTCCCTCTATTCCGAAGGGATGCCAGAACCCGACTTCTATGGCTACCGTATCAACTTCCTCGGACTGAGCGAGCCCGACGCCTTCTATCGGGTGGACTACAGCCGTGAGCCGCTGCCTGAAGAGGCCGACTGCCGACGCACCATCTACTGGAATCCCAGCGTCGTCACCGATGAGGAGGGACGTGTCCAAGTGTCTTTCTATAACAATAGCTTCACCAAGTCTGTGGTCATCTCTGCGGAGGGACTGACAAAGGATGGTATAGTCATTCACAACTGATGAGACGCTCGCCTGTCATGAAAGGTATCATCATGCTGCTGGGCATGATGCTCCAAAACATAGCCGCATCGGCCCAGCTGCACATCGTCTCCCATGTCGCTGATGTCAGGACAGGGGAGGCGCTGCCTTTCGCGTCGGTCTACGTCGACAGTGAGAAGAACACCATCACCAATGCAGAGGGTGACTTCGTACTGGATGCCGACTCGGCCGATGCCGTGCGTGTATCCTACGTGGGATACCGCACCGTGTCTGTCGACGCCGGCAAGATAGGCGACGTGGTATACCTGGACAGAGACGGCAGGATGCTCGACGAGGTGGTGGTGCTCGGCACAGAGTATGTCATCAAGAAGGTGAGAAGCCAGATCAAAAAGACGCTAATGGAGTATGACTGGAAGAAAACCAATTACTTCTACCGGCAGATGGGTCGTTGCGACCGTCAGTGTACCTCTATGGTCGAGGCGTTTTTCACAGGACACTCGGCGGTGCAGACCAAGGATATCTCCCTGGGAACCGGAAGATATGTCGAGGTGGCCAGTTCGAAGACGGTGACCCCGCGCAATTTCTTCACGTATATGGAGGTGACGCTCTACAGCAAATACTATACCGACGATCTGCATGTGCCGCTGAGCCCCAACTACAAAGACAATTACGACACCGACTGCCGCAGGATCAACGACGGGGAGCATCCGGTATATGTCATCACGTTCACACCGAGAGACAGTATGGCATGGTCGGCAAAGACGAAACTCTATGTCGATGCAGAGTCGTTCCAGCCACTCAGATATGAAGGGGTGGGGCAGAACGAATGGGTGAAGAACACCGTGCAAGGGAAATCGAGTGAAGTCCCTTGTGACTACTCGTTCGTGGTGCATTATCAGCACGACAACGGATTCATAGAGGTGCAGAGCGTGCATTTCGATGTGAGCTTCACCGACGAGGGGAAGAAATACGAGGCCACCGGCACCATGTTTAATACGGAAAAACGCTACTTCAAAGGCAAGGGAAAACTGCATTTTGAAGACGATCTGAAAGAGCTGATCAGCAAACGAGGGCTGGACCGCCAGTTCTGGCAGGAGAATGAGGTGGTCAAACGCACCCCCATGGAAGAAGAAGCGGTCGAACTCTTTGAGGGTGACAACGCTTTCGGCGTGTTCTAAGGGGGCTGTTCCCCCGTCCAGTTCCCCCGTCCAGTATGTTGCTGTATTACAGCAACACCTCTTAGTCAATATACCTCTTAAGGATATCGCCGTAGGCCTCGATGCGGCGGTCGCGCAGGAAGGGCCACCAGCGTCGCACCTGCTCGCTGTGGTCGAGGTCGACGCCGACGACGGCCGATGCCTCGTCGGTGTCGCTTGCCCTGAAGAGCAGCTCGCCCTGCGGACCGGCCACGAAACTGCTGCCCCAGAACTGGATGCCACGGGTCTGACCCGACGGGTCGGGCTCATGCCCCACGCGGTTGACCGTCACCACGGGCAGGCCGTTGGCCACGGCATGGCCTCGCTGCACGGTGGTCCATGCCTCGCGCTGCCGCTGCTGCTCGTCGGCGCTGTCGCTGCTCTCATAACCGATGGCGGTGGGGTAGATGAGCAGGTCGGCACCCTGGAGGGCCATCAGCCTGGCAGCCTCGGGATACCATTGGTCCCAGCATACGAGCACGCCGAGACGCCCCACACTGGTGTCGATGGGGTGGAAGCCCAGGTCGCCGGGGGTGAAATAGAATTTCTCATAGTAAGCGGGGTCGTCGGGGATATGCATCTTGCGGTAGCATCCGGCGATGCTTCCGTCGCGCTCCAGCACCACCGCCGTGTTGTGATAGAGCCCGGGGGCGCGCCGCTCGAAGAGCGACGTCACCAAGACCACTCCCAGCTGGCGGGCCAGCTGGCCGTAAAATGCTGTCGAGGGGCCGGGCACCGGCTCTGCCAGGTCGAAATGGTCTACGGTCTCCACTTGGCAGAAGTAGAGGGCATTGTGCAGTTCCTGTAAGACGATGAGCTGGGCACCCTGACGTGCCAGACGGGTGATGCCTTCTGCCAGCCGGCGCTTGTTGTCGGCTATGTCGCTGGTGTTGTGCTGCTGAAGCAATCCGATTTGAAGTTGGCGCATATTGTTTCTTTGAGGTAAGTCGTTGTTGAGACTGCGAAGATAGCGTTTTTTGTCCTTATCTCCAAATGTAAATCCATTTTAACCTGCATATTTCATACTCTTCCGTTGCGAAAAGGTCAAGAGCTTGTGCATCAGCGTGAGCACAGCGACGACAACGCAGGATGTAGTCAATCCTACTTCCAAGGCGGAGGAGAGAGCATTGCGCTGAGGTGCAAGTTATTGGCATTTGCAGTAGAAAGAGTATGAAATATGCAGGTTAAAAAGCCTTTCATTCTCTTTCTCAGTCCGTCAGGCACTCTCCTCCCCTCGTAGGGGAGGGATTAGGGTAGGGTGACAAATATCCGACATTCAATCCGTTAGCCATCTGCTTACATCTCGGCATACTGCATGGTGAGACAGTGGATGGAGCCGTGCTGCCGGATGATTGTGCGGGCATCGACGGTGATGACCTCACGGCCGGGGAAAGCCTCGGCGATGACGGCGGCAGCGCGGGCGTCGTTGTCGGGCTGTGCATACGTGGGCACGATGACGGCCCCGTTGATGACCAGGAAGTTGGCATAGGTGGCGGGCAGACGGTCGCCGTCGTCGTAGATGGCGGCGGGCATGGGCAGGCGCAGAAGCCGGTAGGGCTGTCCGTCGATGGTGCGCAGGCTCTGCAACTGGTGCTCCAGAGCCATGAAGTCCTCATACTGTGGGTCGGCAGTGTCGTCGCAACCCACGTAGACGAGCGTGTCGCCAGGTGCGCAGCGCACGATGGTGTCGATATGTCCGTCGGTGTCGTCGCCGACGAGAGAGCCGTGGTCGAGCCACACCACGCGGCGGGCATGGAGCCGTGTGATGAGCTGCTCCGTGATCTCGTCTTGGTTCAGTGGCTGGTTGCGGTGGGGAGCCAGCAGGCACATGCTGGTGGTGAAGATGGTGCCGCTGCCGTCGCTCTCGATGGAGCCGCCCTCCAGCACGAAGTCGTCTTGGGAGACGAGCGGTGCGTGGAAGATGCCCTGCGAGGCGAGTGCGCGGTTGATGGCGTTGTCGTGAGAGGCCGGAAACTTCATGCCCCAGCCGTTGAAGCGGAAGTCGAGCAGACGGGTCGCGGCAGGGTCGGCGTCGCGGCTGAGCAGGGTGATGGCACCGTGGTCGCGTGCCCAGGTGTCGTCGGTGGGGCACTGACACCACACGACGCGCTCCATGGCTCCGGCCGGAAGGCGCCGGGCGAGCAGGGTGCGCACCGTCTCGCGGTGGGGCGTGACGATGATGAGCTGCTCGTGGCGAGTGATGGCTTCGGCCAGTGAGAGGAATGTCTCGGTGATGTCGTCGAGGTAGGGGAGCCAGTCGGTGGCTTCATGGGGCCAGGTGAGTTGTACGGCCCACTGGCGGTGCCATTCCGCCGGCATGTATAAAGTTGTGTCCATATAGGGTGTGTTGTCTGGAATTTGATGCAAAATTAGGAAAAAAAGTCAAGGAACGGCACTGTCAGCAGAGGAAAAAACAGCCAGATACTATTTTTTTTGTAGTCCCTAAGTATCAAATATTTGTAGATTTGTGATGTTTTTTTCGAAATAATTGATTATCTTTGCCCAAAAGACACTTTTTGATTATGAAAAGCGAATAATCCGTTGCAAACAACCAATAGATAACAAAAAACAAACGAATCATATATAATCGGACATAAGAAAAATGAAGAAGAAATACTTAATCGCAGCATTGCTGGCGGTGATGGCGTGGAGTGCAGGCGCACAGACCATTGCCCCCGACAGCGAAGGCATGGAGCAAACGGCCCAGGAATGGACCCGCGACGTGGTGATGGGATGGAACCTGGGCAACTCGCTCGAGTGCCCTAAGACGGAGACGGAGTGGGGCAATCCCAAGACCACCAAGGCGATGATACATGCCGTGGCGGAGGCGGGATTCAACGCCATACGCATCCCCGTGAGATGGATCAACCACGTGACCAGCCAGGCCGACATGACTGTCGACGCCACCTGGCTGGAGCGGGTGAAAGAGGTGGTGGACTGGTGTCTGGAAGAAGACATGTACGTGATCATCAACACCCACCATGAGGAATGGCTCGACCGCAACCCCTACTACAGCAAGCAGGAGGAGAACAACCGCAAGCTCGCAGCCCTGTGGACCAGCATCGCCACCTACTTCCGTGACTACGGTGAGCGGCTCATCTTCGCCGGCACCAATGAGACGACGGTCAACTGGGCGGCCCCCACCACGGAGCAGCAAGCGGTGCAGAACAGCTACAACCAGACCTTCGTCGACGCTGTGCGGGCCACCGGCGGAAAAAACTACTACCGCAACCTCGTGGTGCAGACCTTCGCCTGCAGCCCGTATCACGGACTCAACGGCTTCACCATCCCCGAGGACAAGGTGGAAGAGCGACTGAGCGTGGAATACCATTACTACGACCCCTATGAGTATTGCGGCAACTGCACCTATTATTACTGGGGCAATGCCTATAAGGACAAGGGAGCGATACCCAGCAGCACGGAGCAGACCATGGCCAACCTCTTCGCGCAGACACGCAACACATGGGGGAAGAAAGGCCTGGGCATCGTGATAGGGGAGTATGGCGTGGCCAACCACTACACCGAGAACGACAAGCAGACACAGATGGAGAACATGGAGTATTATCTCAAATGCCTGGTCTCCGAAGCACGGAAGAACGGCATCGCCGCCTTCGCATGGGACAACAATGCCTTCAACAACGGGCCGGAGAATTTTGGCATCTTCAAGAGATGGCAGAACATGACGGTGGGCAACACCTACTTCCTCAAAGGCATCACCGAGGGGGCTGGCTCAGAATATAAGGAGCCGGAAGAACCCGTCGACGACCCCGACCTGGGCGAAGGAGGCGTGTTGGTTTGGGAGGGCGATGCCCTGCTCGACTGGGGCAACGGCCTGCAACTCACCATCCCCGCGTCGGTCTTCGAAGGAAAGGCCAGCGACACACAACTGGTGGTGTATTACACCCAGGAATACACCGACTATGACGACCTGCAGCTCTTCTACGGCGACTGGAGCTCGATGTTGCCCTACCGGGTGGGGGAGGCTGAATTTACCGGCGACTTCATCCCCAGCAGCTATTACGGCACCGGCACCGGCTCGGCGCACATCACACCGATCACGTTCAGCGAGAGCGTCCTGAATGTCATCCGGCAGCGGGGCATTGTCGTCCAGGGACATGGCATCCGCCTCACCAAGGTGGCTCTGGCCTCGCCCTCCGGGGTGTGGGAGACCATGACCGGCACACAGGCCGCCGGACAGATATACACCCTCGACGGTCGTCGGGTGGCGAAGCCCATCCACCGCGGCATCTATATCCAGAACGGGAAGAAAAGGATCGTGAGGGGGTACTGACGTGACCCTTGCCGTCGCGTCAACAGCGGCGGCGAGCATGCGACAAATTGCTGGATATGCAGGCGGTTTTGTCGTGAAATGGCGGATTTGTCGCAACAAGTGAGAAAAGTAAGACGGAATGATGGCATGCAAACCGCTGCGAAAAGATATCTTTGCATACAAGCCCTGAAAGATGGGTCCATGCGCTATTTGAAGGAATAAAAACAATCAATTTTTTAATATGTGTAGTGATTTCTTGACAAAACAAGGGCGACGGCCTCGGGCGAGGCTGCTGTCGGCCTTTTTGTTGGTCCTGGTCTCTATGGCTGTGCCGCAGCGGATGCTGGCCGATGAGAATGAAAACACGTCACTCTATATGGTGTCGGTGGCTGGACTGGACCAGTTGAAATTTGAGATGCCCGTCTACGATGACGCCGGCTATGACGGCTGGATAGACGACGGCAACGTATATGTCACACCAGAGGGAGGTATCAAGCAGACGCTGCTGCACTACCATTCAAAGGGCAAGAGCGATCCAACGCCCACGGTGTGGTTCTACAAGAGTGTCGGCGGCACCATGACGCTCAGGCGCGACCGCAACTACTCCGACATCGCGGTGACCACCAGCGAGCAAAGCGCAAAGATCCCTTTTCAGGAGGGAGCGACCAACAACGTGTGCAAGCTCTACCTCACCTGGACGGTGCCTGCCTCCATGCGAGGTAAGACGCTCACCATCTCATGGTCGGTCCACAAGACGGGTAACCAAACAGAGAGTTCAAAAAATGTGAATATCACACCTACCACCTGCTCGTTTCCTGCCATCCCCGGTCTTATACAACCTATGATGATGGATCCTATGCTGGGCTTCGATGCCGACCATGCGGGAGAGTCGATGCTCATCTACACCATGGCTTCCAGCGACATCAAGAGCATCAAAGCCTATTATACGGAGGTGAACGGCAGCAACGAGACACGGCGCGTGAAATACTTAGACTCCGAGATGTCAGGCTCTCTCACACTCGACGCCACTAAGTGCTACAAGGATGTGTACATCCAGGCGAGATACGTGGACTCTGAGGACAAAGAGCGCGTCTCGGAGTCGGATCACATCCCGATGCCCACGCTGCACCAACCCCATGACCTCACGGCCGTCATGCAGGACGACGGCACGGTCAACCTCACCTGGAAATGCCGCAACATCGAGTGGCACGACATCAATACCAACGACTCGTGGGACATCCAGCGCAACACCAGCGGAGCGCTCAATGCCGACTCGCAATGGATGACCATCGGACAGTTGACTTACGCCGACACCGATACCCTCTACGCCTTTGTAGACAACACGCTGGCATCCAACTACCAGGGAAGCACTGTCTATTACCGGGTGCGACGCG
Source organism: uncultured Prevotellaceae bacterium (assembly GCA_946402905.1). Taxonomy (GTDB): domain Bacteria; phylum Bacteroidota; class Bacteroidia; order Bacteroidales; family Bacteroidaceae; genus Prevotella. The sequence continues at coordinate 94,228 of CAMIYC010000005.1, forward strand.
CCTCCACCTCGGCGTGGAACTGGCGTGAGGGTACCTATGCGCAGACACAGCTGCCCTACCTCTTGAGGCTGCCTGCCGTCAAGCAGGCCACCGTCACACGCGGCACATGGAATGACCTGGGCCACCCCGTGGATTTCGCTTTCGAACTGGGCGGAGCCGAGTATGACCAGCAGGGACGGTTCGTCCTGCGCACGGTCGCCGACTGGGAGAAGCTGGCCCAGCTGGTGAACACTACCACCCCGCTCGACGTGGTCATGGCGGCCGACATCGACCTGGGCGACAGCAAGACCATGATAGGTGCCACCGCCCGTGCCTACACGGGCACTTTCGATGGCAACGGTCATACCCTGACGGTGCATTACGCCGACGATGCCCATCAGTATGTGGCGCCTTTCTACCATACTCTCGATGCCACGTTCACCAATCTGCACGTGACCGGTACGATAGATGCCAAGATGAAATTCACCGGTGGACTCATCGGACATGCCGAGGGCAAGACCATCATCAGCAACTGCCGCTCCTCGGTAGTCCTGACCCATCAGATCACAGGCGACGCCTCCAGCGGCGGCTTCATCGCCCATCAGCCATCAGGGACTCCCCAGATTGAGGATTGTCTCTTTGACGGATCGCTAATCGGACCCAAAGCCCATAGCTTCGGCGGATTCATCGGATGGTCGGAGGCCGACCCCGTCATCAAAAACAGTCTCTTTGCTCCCTGCAAGGTCGACATCGACCCAGCGTTTACTTCATGCCGCAACTTTGCCCGCTCAAGGACTAAGCAGACGATAGAGAACTGCAGGTATCAGACTTCCATAGAAGGCATGGAGACCGACGCCAGGGGGTATTACGTACTGCGCAATGCCGAGGACTGGGACAAATTCAGACAAAAAGTAGTTGATGCCAATGGTGATAGCGACGTGAACGCCATCCTGGCCAATGACTTCGTAGCCATATACTCCATCGGATTCCGGAACGGCACACCCTACCGCGGCACCTTCGACGGCAACGGCCATACGCTGACCATGAACATCAACAGCCCCGGGGTTGAATTTATAGCCCCCTTCTCACGAGTCAAAAATGCCACTATCAAGAATGTCACCATCAGAGGCACCATCAAGGGTGGCATGCACTCGGGCGGACTGGTGGCAACGGCCCAGGACGGCTCGACCAATTACATCGAGAACTGTCACGTCGCTGCCGACATCATCACCTCCGGGCATTTTGCAGGAGGCATCATGGGCCATGCAAGTTCGGCCAAGAACTATATCCGCAACTGTCTCTTCGACGGCACCATCACGGACAATGACTTTGTCACCCGCTCTTTCGCCGGGGGCATTCTGGGATGGGGAAACACTGAAAATAATGTGATTGAGAACTGTCTGGAGGATGGCACCTACATCAACTTCAACCATGTGGGGATGAACTTTGCCTATCATCAAGGCTACACCGACAGTGGAAAACCATTTGGCGGAACCAACTGCTGGACGACCAAGAACTGGGACGTGGCCAATCAAGTGGGAACACTCACCAGCGACGAACTGGCTAAGAAACTGGGCACTGCCAACTGGCAGCCTTTCGGCCTGATCGCCGTACCCCGACAGACCACGACAGAGCTGTATCAGGGCAGCAACGCCCAGAGCCTGAGCCCGTCGCAGCTCACGGAGGCGCTCGGTAACCATTGGGAGGACTGCGGAATGTATCCTACACCCCGGTTCACCACCTCGCTTAAAACAGAACATGCCGCCACCTTGTGGGATGAGCGCGCCGTGCTGGCTCTCGTGGTGGAGAAGTCGGTCAATGGTAAGGTGCGCTACACCGAGCGCCGTGAGCTTTCAGAAGACGAGCTCAAGGCGGGCAAGCTGCATTATGACCTCGTGACCTCCTGCGTGGAGCACGACTTCCGGCTGAAGGTGGAGCGGGGCAGGTCACAGCTGGAGCCTTTGGATACCCTGGCCATGGCGGTCAGGAAGACCGAGACGGGCGAGCAGGCCCGCTACGAGTTCAACAACAATGTGAAGGTGGACAGCCTCGTCTGCACCACGAAGCAATCGACGGTAGAGCTTACCTGGAAAGTGACGGGCGTAGGCGAATACTTCCGCATCCTGCGCCGTGACAGGGAGACCGAAGTGGAGGAGACGCTCGAGAGCGCCTACACCCTCAACACCTATGTCGACAAGACTCCCAAGGCACAGCATATTTATGACTACACCGTGGAGGGCGTGACCAACTGCGAGGGACCGCAGGTGAGCAGGACAAGCGCGGCAGGCTGGTGCAAACCCACCGGCATGGTGCGCGGCTACGTGCGCCTGACCGACGGCACAGGCCTGGGTCATGTGAAAGTGACCGCAGAGCCCGACGCCGCGACGAAGGAGCAGGGTGGACAGGCACGGTCGACCGTCACTGACGACATGGGATTTTTCGTGATCGACAGCCTCATCTATCAGGGGCAGGGCACCTATATCGTCACCGCAGAGAACACTGGCGAAGAGGGAGGATACACGTCGTTCTATGCCAACTTCAGCGAAGACTGCAACCTGGTGACCAACGCCCGCGTGGTGATGAACACCTACTACCTGCTGTCGGGCTACGTGATGTACGAGGGTACGTCGGTGCCCGTCATCGGCGCACAGTTTGAGCGCGACGGCGAGCTGGTGCACAACGGCTCCGGCAAGCCGGTCATCACCGACTCCCAGGGCAAGTTCTCCGTATCGCTGCCCGCCGGACCGCACAGTATTCGTGTGGTGAAAGACGGACACGTCTTCGCCGACGGCGGCTTCTATGTAGACCCAGACGCCGCCGACACGACACACCCCAGCTGGCAGAAGTCGGTGGCGGGCTATGTGTTCTGGGACCAGACCCGCGTGATGCTGCAAGGCCGCGTGGCCGGCGGCAACGAGCAGGGCGACAAGCCCCTGGGACAGCTCATGTCGCAGAACAACCTGGGCGACTCGCTGACCATCGTCATGCAGCTCGAGGGCGACAACGCCTCGTGGCTGGTGCGCGACCAGCTCAACCCCGGTGTCAAGGAACTACACACAGACTACCTGTTCGGGGTCAACCAACTCGACAGCTGCCACATGGACACCTACCGCCAGCGGCTAGTCGTCAAGCCCAGCCCTGTGACAGGCGAATACTGTGTGCCCATGCTGCCGGTGAAATACAAGGTGACGGAGATCTATGCCGAGGGCTATGCCACCCTCTTCCAGACGGGCGAGGTGGGGCAGACGCTCGACCTCTCGGACTATGTACAGGGCGACACGGCCACTTACAGCCGCATCTACCACGCCGTACCGACGCTCTCCGTGAATCAGTTCAACCTCACGGGCCAGTCCTACCTCGGTATCCCGAGCTACACCGACATGGACAACACCGGCAAGCAGGTGACCATCGAACTGTGGAATGACTCCACCGACACTTATTCCTTCGGCTATCCCGTGTTTATGGCGGGCAGCCCCATCATCATGACGATGGCCGCGGTGGAGAAATACTACTATAATAATAATGTCAAACTGGCAGAACCCGACATCGTGCACCTGAGCGGCGGCGAGGTGCGCATCAGCAATGCCCTCATAGGCACTGACGAGACAGAAACCCTCGAACTCGACAGCCTCGGCGAAGGAATATACCGCTTCACACCGCAAAACCTGACCTTCACCGAGGAGGGCGACCTGGCACTCAAGACGCTTACCATGACGCTGCTCTACGACGGCACCTATTACGACGTGCTGCCCATCAACGGCGAGCCCCTGCGGGGATATGTGATGGCCTCCAAAGCCAAGAGCATGGGGCGCCGCGTGGTCAACGACGGCGGTACCTATCTGATCGACATCCTGCGCGACCCGCCCGGAGCCGGCTCGTCGGCATTCCTTGAGACCGGCACCAAACTCAATTACACCTTCTCGCAGAATGTAAAGGCGCAAGCGGGTGTCAAATTCGCCATAGGCGGCAGTGAGGGCGAATCGAATATGTGGCATGGCCTGTTCTTCGGTACCGGGTACGGTGATGTTGTGGGTGGCACCGAGGTGAATGTCTCTAAAAAGGATTATGTCAATTTCTCTGTCGTCTTTACTTATTACAACAGTTGGCAGTATGGCTATTCCTTTGAGACCACGGAGCGAATCAGCACCTCCAGCAGCAGCATGACCGTGGGGCGCGATGCTGATGTGTTCATCGGCATGACGCAAAGCAGCATCCTGGAGGACGCCATCGCCGTGCGTGCCATCGACGAGGACACCTACAACATGCTCACCACTCATCAGGGCGGCACCTATACCACTGCCGATGGAGTGGACTTCAATGTGAAGCAGGGCACCATGAAGGTGCTGGCACAAGGCGAGGACAGCAAAGGGCAGAAGGTATACCTGGTGCGCGACGAGGTGCTCAGGTTCTACACCGAACTGAAGAACACCTTCGTACACTCGCAGACTTACATCGAGAAGGAACTCATACCTGAGTTGTTCAACCTGCGCAACGCGCTCATTCTGCCCATGGGCACCTCCGAGGCCGACGCCAAGGCTGTGGCCAAGACCAAGGGCTGCGCCGTCTACATCAGCAAGGTGGCGATAGACAATAAATTTTTCGGAGTATCAGCCGACTATTACACACAGGTCAATCCCGATGACAGCTACCATACCGACTCCATCGCCGCCATCAACGACAAAATCAACACATGGATTGGCTTCCTGGCCACCAATGAGAAGGAGAAGCTACGAGCCACCGACCTGGTGAAACGCTATGAGGTGGACGGACGCAGCAGTGTCTCCTACACAGAGACCTTCGGCACCTCGTCGACGGAGAGCCGCTACTTTCAGATCCCCTTAGTGGGCACGGGTATCAGCAATCTGTCCTTTGGGCTGGGGATGGAGAAACCTTTTGGCGGCGGCAATCCTACTGGGAATCAACCTCTAGAGTATGATAATGGAGAAGGAAGCCACTATGAGATTAATTTCAAGGTCTTCTCGACAGGTCTTTATCTAACCGTCAGACCCATCATGTCGCTCGACTACAACTACAACTATGGCATGACGGAAAGTAACACCAAGAAGATAGGATTCACGCTGGCACCGAGCCGAAACTCCAACCTCGTGGTAGATGTCTATCGCACCACCATGGACATGGCAGAACTCGACGCACGCGTCGACTCGATGGAGGCTCACGGCTACAAAAACGCCAAAGACTACTTCTTCCAGTATACCACCGATGAGTACTTAGAGTATGTGCGGCACGGAGGCGAGAAGGGAGATTATGGCAAGGCAGGCTCGCTCGACGGCTTGTGTTCCTACCTGAAAAATCTCCCTACGCAGTATCGAAGCTTCGTCTACCGCACACGTGGCGGTGCCACCTGCCAGCCCTATGAGGACGAGCGCAGGGCGAAATACTACGGTCAGGGGCAGGTGCTCGACGTGAAGACCGTGCCCATCGACAACCTGCACATCTGGGCCGACCAGGCAGCGGTGAGCAACGTGCCCTTCGACGAGCCCGCGCGCTTCACCATACACATGGCCAACGAGAGCGAGATGCCGGCCATGATGAACTCGGCCTTCAGCTATTTCCTCGACGACTCCACCAACCCCAAGGGAGCAAAGGTGCAAGTGGAGGGCAACCCCCTCTCCGGACAGGGCTACAGCGTGTTCCTGCGCGCGGGAGAAGTGGTGACCAAGGAGGTGGAAATCTATCCGAGCAGCGAGTTCGACTACGAGAATATCGCCATCAGCCTCTTTGACCCCAACGACAAGGCACGTGTACAGAGCGTCAATCTCTCGGCACACTTCGTGCCCGCCGCCGGCAAGGTGAACATCTCGCTGCCCGGCGACAAGTGGGTGGTCAACACCGAGTCGCAGTATGACGCCGAGCGGCAGCAGTATTACATGCCCGTGCGCATCGACGGCTTCGACGTCAACTACCGCAACTTCGACCACATCGAGCTGCAGTACAAGCTCTCGACCAAGGGCGACAAAGACTGGGTGAACGTATGCTCCTTCTACAAAGACTCGACGCTCCTGGCAAAGGCCACCGGAGAATGCAAGTATATCGAGGACGACGGGCACATCATCGCCAGCTTCTACGGCGAGAGCGACCCCGTGGAGCAGCAGTATGACCTGCGTGCCGTGAACTACTGCCGCTATGGCGGCGGCTACCTGACCCGCTCGTCGAACATCCTCACCGGCGTGAAGGACACGCGCCGGCCGCAGCTCTTCGGCAACCCGAGGCCCGAGGACGGCATCCTCGACATCGGCGAAGACATCATGCTGCGTTTCTCGGAGCCTATTGCCGGCAACTACCTGCGCGACCTGAACAACTTCCAGGTGCTGGGTCAGACCAACTCGAGCAACATCTCGCTGTCAACCTGCCTGCGATTCAACGGTCGACAGTTGGCATGGTCGAAGTCGACGCGCAACTTGGGAGGCAAGTCATTCACTGTCGACCTGATGGTGAAACCCGACCACAATGGCAAGAGCATGACTTTCTTCAGCCATGGAGCCGACACCACCGCCATTGAGCTCGGCATCTCGGCCGACCGACGGCTGATGGCCGCCATCGGCAACGAGGTCTATTACTCCACCGACACGGTGACCTTCGGCGCGCTGCATCAGGTGGAATATGTGCTGGACGCCGATGTCGACGCACGGAAGACCACTGTGAGCTTCTACGACGGGTCGAAGCATATCGGAAGCTTCGAGTATCCCGGGCTCTATCTGGGAACAGGATATTTCTACCTGGGGGGAGGCTTGCACAATTTGAAACATAGCGCCGAAAACTATGAGGGCGAGATGCTGGAGTTCAGACTCTGGAACCGCGCGCTCTCCGTGGGCGAGATGAACGAATACCGCCAGAAGCGCCTGACCGGCTATGAGCTGGGACTGCTCGACAACTTCCCGCTCAACGAGGGACAGGGCGGCTACAGCTACAACACGGTGAGAAGCGGCGGCGACCTGTCTGTGATAGCCGCCGAATGGAATGTGCCCGACGGCATCGCCATGACGCTCGACGGAGAGCGCGGCTTCCGCATCGAGCCGCAGCAGTTCAGCCGCGCCGACTATCACGACTATACGATGACCTTCTGGTTCCGCACCGGCGACAGTGAGGGCACGCTCCTGAGCAACGGACAGGCACAGGACGAGGTCGGCTATCAGAATCACTTCAACTTCGGCGTGAGCAACGGCGCGCTGACACTGCGACTGGGAGGCCGCGAAATTTCCACCGGCGCGACCGTGAACGATGGTGCATGGCACCATGTGGCACTGACCGTGAGCCGCTCACTCAACGTGGGCAATCTCTATGTGGACAAAATGCTCAAGAAGACGTTTGCCGTCGACACCCTGGGCGGCATCAGCGGCAGATACCTCGCCGCGGGAGCCACTTATCTCGGCGAAAACCAGGTGGAGCGGCCCATCAACGGCCATATCGACGAAATCGCCATGTATGAGATGGCCTTGCCTGAGAACATGATCAATGCATCGGCCTCGATCAGCCTCAGTGGTGAGGAACTGGGCCTGCTCGCATATCTTGGCTTCGGACAAAGCGAGACGCAGAGCACCAACCAGCAACGGCTGATGCCTACGGGCGTGAGCCTGAAACGCTACCGCGACGACACCACCGGCGAGTGGACCAACCAGCGCGACACACTGGTGGCACAGGAGGTGGTGGAGCGGCTCGCCTCGCGCCAGCACTACGCCCCCATGAGCGGCAGCGTGGCACTGGAGAATATCAAATACAGTTTCGTGGCCGACGGCAAAGACCTGCTCATCAACCTCGACGTGCCTGACTATTCAATAGAGAAGACCAATCTCATCGTGACGGTCAAGGACGTGGCCGACCTGAACGGCAACCTCCTGGCATCGCCCGTGACGATGGACCTCTATGTATACCGCAACCCGCTGCGGTGGAACGTGAAGCAGATCACCACCGATGTCCATTATGGGACAGAGAAGACCATCGAGGCCAGCGTGGTGAACCAGAGTGGCAGGAGCTGCCGATACACCATCGAGGGACTGCCCGTGTGGCTGACCGCCTCGCACACCAGTGGCACCGTCGACCCGTTGGGCGAGCAGCCCATCACTTTCACCGTATCACCGTATGTCAACATCGGCAATTACGACGAGGTGGTATATATCGTGAAGGAAGACGGTATGACAGAGCCGCTGCCTCTCAATATCAAGGTGCGTGGCGAAAAGCCCGACTGGGCAGTGGATGCGAACCTGCTGCAGACGAATATCTCCATGAGTATTATCGGACAGGTGGACGTGGGCGGCAACATCGCTCACGACAGTGAGGACATGTTGGCCGCCTTCGACGAGGAGCACCGGCTCATGGGCGTGGCACATCTCTCGGGCGAGGGCAATGGCCTGGTCAATGACGGCCTGGCATACCTCACGGTATACAATGCAGACTTCTCGGCCACACCGCTCTACTTCGAGTTCTTCGACGCCTCTACGGGGGTCATCCATCAGATGATGCCGTCTGTGGATATCGTCTTCCAAAACGATACGGTGATCGGAACAACGCAGGATCCGGTGTTCTTCGAATGCAACAACGGCGTGGTGCAGGCCGTGCCGCTGAAGCAGGGATGGAACTGGGTGTCGTTTAATGTGTATTTCGATAGTGGAAAAGTGCGCACTCTGCTCAACAACGCCACACGGTGGCAGGTGGGAGACGCACTGGAAATAGAGCAGCCAGACGGCAGCTTCAGCCTGCTGACCTACAAGGCGACCCAGAATCCTTATGACGCTACCACACCGCTGTATACCTGGGACTGCGCCGACACCGTCATCAGCATCCGTCCCAACAAGATGTACCGATTCTACTCTACCAATGACAAAATCGGTTATTTCAAGGGATACGACGACTTCTCCTATATCGAGGTCAATAAGGGATGGAATCGCATCGGCTACGTCTCCAAAATAAACCTGCCTTTGGGCACGGCCATGGCACTGTATGCCGATATGGGACAACCAGGCGATGTCATCAAGAGCCAGAGCCAGTTTGCCGTCCTCTCCGAGGATGCCGGTGGCAACAGGATCTGGAAAGGCACGCTGACCTTCCTGAGGGTGGGAGAGGGCTACATGCTCAAGAGCGGCAGCGATGACACGCTCACCTTCACCTATCCCAACTACCTGACGGCATCACGCTACAGCGGCGAACCACTCAACGCCCCGGCCCATGTGAACATCAGCGGTACCAACATGACCGTGGTGGCTGTGGCAGAAGGTGCTGAGGTGCTGCCGGGCGACCGCCTCGTGGCATACCGCGGAGCAGAGATCTGCGGTGTGGCGGAGGCTGACGAAGAGGGTGTGTTCTACCTGGTGGTAGGCGGCAGCAATGCCGCGCCTGGCGAGATGGACTCAGCGGCACTCACCTTCACCCTGGAGCGTGACGATGAGGTGCAGGCCGTGACCACCAGCCGACAGCTGAACTACAGGGTGAACGACGCGCTCGGCACCCCCGACGCGCCCACCGTCATCAGCTTCCTGCCTGTCGATGAGATGGACGCCGACGGCTGGTACAACCTTAGCGGCGTGAAACTCAACAAGCGCCCCAGCCAGCGTGGCGTATATATCCACAATCATGAAAAAGTAACAATCAAATGATGATGTATAAAAAATTCTTTCCGATACTCATGCTCGCAGCCCTCGCCTTCATGGCGGGGGCATGCGGCTCGGACGACGATACCGACGACGGCGGCGGCAACAAGGAACCGGAACCTACAGTTTACGAATACCTGACCCCGGGCAGTGACCAGCGCCCCGACTGGAAAGCCCCGGACTATACGCTCTATGGCGGTATCACCATGGCCGTGCAGGTGCAGCTGGGCGACACGCTCGCCTACTACCAGAGCGGTGGCGATCTGATGTGCGCCAAGATCGATGGCGAGGTGAGGGCCGTGACCCCACCGCAGGCCACGGGCGGGGTGACCTACTACCCGCTGAGCATCGCGGGCGACGGCACTAACATGGCGGTGAGCCTCCACTACTACTGCGACCAGCTGCACCGCCTCTTCACCATCAACAACTGGGCGGTCTTCGACCCCTCTGCCAAGCCTACGGGCGAGAACAGCATGTACCGCCCGCGTTTCACATCCAGCTATTAAGACATGAGAAGATTCGTTTTTATCGTGGTGATGGCAGTGACGTGCGCGATGCTCACCAGCTGCCGTGAAAAAACACAAAAAGGCGTGACGGGTGGACAGGACACTATCACGCAGACCTTTTTCAACGGCAGCGACGCCGCTACGGTCAGCAAGAAAACAGCCAAACGGCCCAAGGGGATGGAGATACCGGCTCCGATGGAGAACACTCCCGAACAGCTGCTCCGCCGCGACGGCTATGTCGTGTCGTACAACAAAGATCGCAAGATACCCAACTGGGTGGCGTGGCACCTCACCGCAGCCCATACGAATGGCAGCAGCCAGCGCGACAACATGATGTTTGAGGAGGACGACGACGTGCCCTATCCCCGTGCCACTGACAACGACTACTATAACTCACGCTACGACCGCGGACACATGTGCCCGGCGGGCGACAATAAGTGGGACCGCCGGGCACAGATGCAGACGTTTCTCTTCTCCAATGTCTGTCCGCAGAACCACGGCCTCAACAAGGGTGACTGGAACGACCTGGAGATACAGTGCCGATACTGGGCCAGATCGCTGGGTGACATCTACATTGTGACGGGACCGGTGTTTTACAACGGTGTGCAGAATACGATCGGGCACAACCGGGTGGCCGTGCCCGACGCTTTCTTCAAGGTGCTGCTCTGCGACCGCGGCAAGGCCAAAGCCATCGGCTTCATCTACCCCAACAGGGGAGGGCACAAGAAAATGAAGGAGTATGTGCGGAGCGTGGATGACATTGAGCGTATCACCGGCATCGACTTCTTCCCGACCCTCGACGACAGGGTGGAAAACCTGGTGGAGGCGGCTGATGAAGACGACATGATAGACGACTGGCAAGTGTATAAAGCAAAATCATACCGGAATTATTCAAAATGAAAGCGAAAAATTTCATCATTTGAAAAAAAAGCATTAACTTTGCACTTCAAACCAAAGCTGAATAAGCGTGAAAATAAAGGAAGTGGTGAATGCCCTTGAACGATTCGCGCCTCTGCCCTTGCAGGAAGACTTCGACAATGCCGGCCTGCAAGTAGGACTGACAGAGACGGAAGTATCAGGGGCATTATTGTGTCTTGACGTGACAGAGAAAGTGCTCGACGAAGCGATTGCACTGGGCTGCAACCTGGTGGTGTCGCACCATCCGCTGGTGTTCCGGCCACTGAAGAGAGTGACGGATTCCAACTACGTGCAGCGATGCGTGATGAAGGCCATCAAAAACGACATCACCATCGTGTCGATGCACACCAACATGGACAATGCGCTGGAGGGCGTCAACTTCAAGATTGCCGAGAAGATGCAGCTGCGGCAACCCCGGTTTTTCGCACCGAAGAGCGTGGGCGAACTGCAGGGCGGCAGCGGTGTGGTGGGCGAACTGCCGGAGGCCATGAGCGCCGCAGACTTCATCAGTATGCTGAAGACCACCTTCGACGTGGCATGCGTGCAGGCCAACCAACTGCTCAGCCGGGAAATACGGCGGGTGGCCATCTGCGGTGGGGCAGGGGCTTTCCTGCTCGGCGACGCAATCAGAGAGGGAGCCGACGCCTTCGTGACCGGCGAGATGCACTATCACGACTTCTTCGACCATGAGCAGGAGGTGCAGATCTGCGTGATCGGACACTACCAGAGCGAACAGTATACAAAAGAAATATTCCAATCCATTATCGAGGAGCAGTGTGAGGGGGTGAGATGCTGTCTCAGTTCCGTCAACACCAATCCCATCAATTATTTATAATTTTTATGGCAAAAAAAGATCCTACAGAAATGTCAGTTGAGGACAAGCTGAAAGCATTGTACCAACTGCAGACCACACTCTCGGCCATCGACGAGAAAAGAGCACTGAGAGGCGAGCTGCCTCTGGAAGTCCAAGACCTGGAAGACGAAATCGAGGGCCTCTCTACACGCATTGAGAAGATACAAAACGAGATCGACGAATTCCGTACGGCCATCGCACAGAAAAAAGCTGATATCGAAGAGGCTGAGGCCAGCGTGGCACGCTACCAGAACCAGCTCAACGATGTGAAGAACAACCGCGAGTATGACATGCTCAACAAGGAGATAGAGTTTCAGTCGCTGGAGATCGAGCTTTGCAACAAGAAAATACGCGAGGCACTGGCACGTATCGACGAGCGCACCGTGGTGCTGGAGCAGAACCAGGAGCAGGTGAGAGACCGCCGGGTGGCCCTGGAAGAGAAAAAGGACGAGCTCGACGAGATCATGCAGGAAACCCGCGAGGAGGAGGAAAAACTAAAGGAGAAGGCCCGGGAGCTGGAGCTGAAGATCGAGCCGAGACTGCTGATGAGCTTCAAGCGTATACGCAAGAATGCCCGCAACGGACTGGGTGTGGTATACGTGCAGCGTGACGCCTGCGGCGGATGCTTCAACAAGATACCCCCACAGCGTCAGCTCGACATCAAGATGCACAAGAAGATCATCGTATGCGAGTATTGCGGACGTATCATGATCGACCCCGAACTGGCCGGCGTGAACACTGCAGTGGCTGAAGAGAAACCCAAGGCCAAGCGCGCTTCCCGCAGCCGCAAAAAAGCGGAAGAGACAGAGGACTAAGGAGGGGCAGCCCCATTTTGCGAAGGAGCATCCTAACACTTTGGTGTCGGATGCTCTTTCGCTTTTTTGTCAAAAAATCATAATATTTTTGATATGTGGGATTTTTTGCTTATTTTTGTCGAATTAAAGGAAAACACTTAAATTAATTGTCAAACTAAAGCAAATACCGAATGAAAGACTTGAAAATGTACATCAACGGAAAGTTCGTTGAAAGCAAATCAGGAAAATGGATCGATGTGTTGAACCCGTCTACAGAGGAGGTGATCAGCCGCCAGCCGGAAGGCACCGTGGAGGAGGTGGACGAAGCCCTCGATGCCGCAAAAGCCGCACAGAAGGCATGGGCCAAGACTCCTGCCATCGAGCGTGCAGCCTATCTGAAGAAAATGGCCGACGGCATCCGCAAGCGCCAGGATGAGTTTGTAGAGATCATCATGCGTGAGCAGGGCAAGACCCGCACCTGGGCTACTGTGGAAGTGGGTGTGACCGCCGACTACTTTGACTATATGGCCTCTTTCGCCCGCCATATCGAGGGCGAGGTGATACCCAGCGACCGCCGTGGCGAGACCATCATGCTCTTCAAGGAGCCTATCGGCGTCGTGGCTGGTATCCTGCCGTGGAACTTCCCCTTCTTCCTCATCGCACGTAAGGCCGGTGCGGCACTCATCACCGGTTGTACGATCGTGATCAAACCGTCGCAGCTCACCCCGGAGAACTGCTGTGAATTTGCCAAGGTGGTCGACGAGACCGGTCTGCCCGCAGGCGTGTTCAATGTCATTACTGGTAAGGGCTCTGTCGTGGGCAATGCCCTGGCAGCCAGTGAGAAGATCGGTATTGTGAGCGTGACTGGCAGCGTGGGCGCAGGCACCAGCATCATGAAAGCCGCTGCCGACAACATCACCAAGGTGTCGCTCGAATTGGGTGGAAAGGCCCCTGCGATCGTATGCAAGGATGCCGACCTGGAGGCAGCTGCACAGTGGATCGTCGACTCTCGTATCGGCAACAACGGCCAGATCTGCAATAACGCCGAGCGTGTGTATGTGCAGAAGGAGGTGAAGAAAGAGTTCACCGACATCCTGGTGCACAAGATGGAGGCCGTGAAGGTGGGTGACCCCTGCAAGGACGACAACGTCGACATGGGTCCGCTCGTGGAGAAACGCGCCCTGGAGAGTGTGGAGGCCAAGGTGGCCAAGGCCATCAAGCAAGGCGCCAAGCTGCTCTGCGGTGGCAAGAGAGTGGGCGAGAAGGGATACTTCTATGCCGCCACGGTGCTCGACGACTGCAAGCAAGACTTCGACATCATCCATGAGGAGACCTTCGGCCCTGTGCTGCCGCTCGTGGAGTTTGACGATATCGACCAGGCTATCAGCTGGGCCAATGACGTGGAGTACGGACTGGCTTCTTCTGTCTTCACCAAGGACATTGACACGGCTGCCAAGGTGTGCCGCGAACTGGAGTTCGGCGAGGTGTATATCAACCGTGAGCACTTCGAGGCCATGCAGGGCTTCCATGCCGGCATGAAGAAGAGTGGCATCGGCGGCGCTGACGGCAAGCACGGCGTGGAGGAATATCTCGTGACCAAGGTGGTCTATATGGACACTCACTACGAGTAGACCGACATACCTGTCATATCATAATGGCCGCCGGCACTCCCCAGGGGAGTCGCCGGCGGCCATTCGTTTTCCTCGCACCGCGTTGTCGTTATCTGCGGAGATGCTTTCTGCCTTTGGTCACCACAATGCCGTGATGGCCGTTGGTGCGTGCGCCACCTATGTTGTAGGTGGCCTGTGGAGCGGCTGCTTGCTGCTGAAGGGGCTTGGCGATGCCTGTGGCCTGGCTCACGTAGTCGTCGACATTGCTGACGAAGTTGATGTCGTAGATGTCGCTTTGGCCGGTTGTGGAGGTGAGGCCGAAGATGGTCTGCCCCATGCAGACGCTGGGACGCTCGCCAGAGAAATTCTCATAAATGCCGCTGCGGGTCATGTCCCAGGCAATCACTTTCTGGTCGTCCTCGTCAGACGGGATGCTCACCGTCTTGGTGGGGGCCACTTGCGTGCCATGGTTGGAACCGTTGAGCCACCAGAGGTAAGAGGCGCCGCCGGCTGTGCTCAGCCGGGTGCCGCGCACTACAAGGTAGGTCTGGTCGCTGCCGATGGTGTAGTCGAGGTCTTCGTATTTCATCATCAGGGCCACGTTGTTGTTGCCGGAGGCTTGCACGTGGATGATGTTGCGGTCGGTGTCGTAGGTGATGGCAGAAGCCGACACACGTGCAGGGTCGCCAGTGGTCCAGTCGGTGGCGACGAAGCGGTAGGCGTGGTCGTCGTAGTCCTTGAGCAGGCGCACGTAATAGATGCCGGGACAGAGCGTGGTGGCAGAGGCGGTGAGGCGAACGACAAAGCGCGTCTTCACGTGTCCGGAGGCATCGGTGATGAGGTGGGCGGGGATGGCGTATTCCACATTGTAGAAACCGTTGGGGTCACTGCCTTTGGCGGAGTTGGGAATGGTGATGTCGGCCACTTTCTCGCCGTCGATGGTGAGGGTAGCTTTACGGCCACGGTCGGCGAGGTTGAAGCGGAACATCACACTCAGCCTTTCGGCCACTTGCTGCTCGTTGAAAAGGGTATATTGTATATGGCCGTTGGCCCTGGCGTCGCGGTAGTGTTCCGTGTTGTACTCGCCAGTGCTCGAGTCGCTGGAGTAGTTGTACTCATGGCCGGCCTCGCTCTGCTGCTCGCCCGGGGCCACGAAGTCGAGCGTGCGGGCTGCAAGGGCCTCATTGGCGGCCTCGGTCTGTGCCATGGTGCTGTTCTTGTAGTTCTCTTCTGTCTGCTGATACCAGTAGCACATGTAGCGAGCATGGTGGATCTGGTAGAAAGGCTGGAGGTCCAGCTTCCGCCAGGTATACGACTCGACACCAGCTCTGCTGGCATCGATGGTGAAGCGCAGCTGGTCGGGGTGGGTCATGGTGATGCGGCTGAGCACGTCGGAACGGTCGCCGATGAGCAGCGGCGCGGAGATGAGACTTTTCGAGGTGCCCTTGCTGCCCGGAGCGTGGTCCATGCGTCCGGCACCGGCATATTCGTTCTGTAGCTTTTCATATGGCAGCTGGCCGGCAGCGGCTTCTGACTCGGTGGCTGCGGTGGTAGGCGCACCGAGGAGGATGGGTCCGAACTTGAAGGCGATGTAGTCGGTGTAGTTGGGGCACTCCTCATAAGTGAGCTCCATGGGCAGGCAGACGGTGATCTGGTCGCCCACGTTCCAGGTGCGCTGGATGCGCACATAGCTGGCGGTGCCTTTTGTGACCGAGGCGTTGACGACAGCGCCATTGACGCTCACCTGGTATTCTGCTCCGGCCCAGGCGGGGTGACGCACGGCGATCGTGTAGGTGCCGCCCTTGGTGACGGTGAGCTGTGAGGTGGTGGTCTGTGGGGTGGGGATGTTGGAGGCTGAGGGATCGATGAAGGGGAAGAGGGTCTCCTGTCGCAGCCCGAATGTCTCGTCGTCGAGGATGCTGGGCGTGAAGAGGTTGACGTAGAGTGTCTCCTTGCCATCATGGGTGTAGATGAAGTGACCGTACTTGGAGTGGTTTTCCATGCCGGTGCCCACGCAGCACCACATGCCCTGGTTGACCTGGGAGTAGATGCGGTAGCCTTGCGGACGCAGGGTGGTGAAGTAGACATAGCCTCCGGTCGTGGGGTCTTGGGTGGAGAGAATATGGTTCCACATGGTGTTCTCGTAGAAGTCGGCGTAGCGGGCGTCGGCGGTACGGTCAGCCATCATCTCCGACATCTTGAGCATGTTGTTGGAGTTGCACGACTCCGGACCGTCAAGTTGGTCGATGTAGCGGTTGGAATTTTCTTTGGAGAGGAAGTGCTCGTTGACGCTGTTGCCGCCGATGCACACGGTGCGGTTGGTGGCCACGTCGGTCCAGAAATTCTCTGCGGCCTTTTGGTAGCCGGTGGCGTTGGCATCTTGCTCGAAGATGCGCTCCATGCCGATGTATTTGGGCACCTGAGTGTTGGCGTGCTTGCCGTCGAGGAATGTCGGGTTGAGGGTCTGCATGCCGTTGAGCATGGTCTTGTGCGTGTATTTCTTGGCGGCTGTGAGATATTTGGCATCGCCGGTGAGCTGGTAGGCGTCGAGCATGCTCTCGTTCATGCCCCCGTGCTCGATGTTGAGCAGGGTGTTCATGTCGGCATCGCTCACTTTGGCTACGACGTTGACGCTCCAGTCGGCCATTTTCAGGAACATGGCCTTGGCCGTCTCGCTGTTGCCATAGAGATAGGCGTCGCGCAGGCCGGCGAGCACTTTGTGCTCACAATAGAAGGGCACCCAGCCTCCGTGGTTGCGGATGGCGGAGATGTCGCCCCGGTAGAGGGCCTTCCAGTCGTTGTTGATAGGTTGCCCGCCGAGGAAGCCGTAGAGTCCTTCGGTGTTGCCGTCGTATTGGTCCTGGCAGTCTTTCAGAATCCCGATCATGTAGTCCATGCGTTCTTTCATCCGTGCTTTCATGCCGGTGTCGTGACAGGCGGCGTAGGCCAAGGCCAGTGCCGAGAGGTAATGGCCTCCCACATGCCCGTTGAGGTTGAAACTGGCGTCGCCCCAGTTGGTGAAGGCGGGATGCTTGCTCTCCCAGTTGTAATACTTGCTCCCAGTGTCGGTGGTGGCACTGAGGCCGGCTTGTGTGATGAAAGGTGTGAGTAGACGGTCGGTGTCATACTGCAGGAGCATGTCGAAGTTGAGGTCCATGGCTTTTTTCATGGGACCGTCGAGCAGTGTCACTTGTTCCAGGTCAAAATGCCTGGGGTAAAGTTCTGACTGGGCACTGGCTGCAGTGAGGCTCGTCAGAAATACAGTGGTCAGTAAATACTTTAGTTTCATATTGTTTGTGTATTGAAGATAATCATTCGGTCGCTACAGTCCGCGGGCTTTGTAGATCTTTTCTTTGGCATTGTTGATCTCCTGGAATTTCTTCTCTGCGGCTTTGCGCACGTCGTCGCCAAGGGTGGAGACACGGTCGGGGTGGTGCTTGAGAGCCAGTTTTCGGTAGGCGGCTTTCACCTCGTCGTCTGTAGCATCGGGCGACACGCCCAGCACCTTGTAAGCATCTTCCAGACTTCCGCCGCTGCTGCCTCCGCTGTCGAGGTTGAGCATCGACTCGAGATCTGCAGTCTGGATGCCCATATACTGGCATACCTCATAGAGCGCATCCAGTTCTGTCTGGTGTATGTGACCGTCGGATTTTGCAATCATAACCAGGAAATTGAGCAGCTGCAACCGCTCGCTGTAGCTGAGGTTGGCAGCAATCTGGCGGCAGGTCTGACGGATCTGATTGCGGTATGCGAATGGGTTGCCTGCGTTCATTCTTTTCTCCTCTTCGAACAGTCGTAGAAGGATTTCGTTGCCTTGCTGTGCTGCCCCCTCTCCGAAGTTGGTGCGGAGGAAATTCCTGACGTATTCCATCTCGGAATGCATCACCTTGCCATCGGCTTTGATGATGTAAGAGGTGAGCACAAGCATGGAGAAAAGGAAGCTGTTGCGCTGGCCCTGGTCGGTCTGGTATTGGTAGCCGTCAGTGCTGGAGCCATAGGTGCCTCTCCCATTTCCGTTGTAGTTGTCGGTGCCTCCCTCAGAGAGAGAGTCGATGATGCTTCCCAGAAAATAGCCGGCAAATGCACCAAGGGGTGGGGCAAGCATGAAGCCGAGGACACCGCCTATCCATTTGAATATTCCCATAGTTTTTTAAGTTGACGAGTTGACAAGTTGACGAGTTGACAAGTTGTTAGTTGACGAGTTGACAAGTTGTTAGTTGATGAGTTGATAGCTGAAAGGTGGATGTATTTTGTCAGATATTTTTATAGGGTGGAATGGTGTCTAAAAGTAAATATTTTTTATTATCATAATCCATCTTACAGCAGTAGTGGTGTATCCCATTGCTGACGATGAGATAGTCTACGTGAAGCAGCAGGTTGTAGGCTGACACCTGATCGAAGACTTTTTGGGAGATGGCGATGCCGGGTGCCTTGTATTCCATAATCATGCGGGGGCGTGCCTGGTGATCGTAGAGTACACTGTCGCAGCGGAGCTTCTTCTGGCCGATCTGTAGTTCTACCTCATTGGCCAGCATAGCCAGGGGATATCCCAGGTGTGCGGTGAGGTAATTGACGAAGTGCTGCCTTACCCACTCTTCAGGTGTCAGTGAGACATATTTCCTTCTCAGCGGGTCGAATATCATCAGTTTGTCGCCGGACATTCTCGTTTTTATGTCGAAACGAGGCAAATTTAATGAATTCATTTATTATCTTTGCAATATCTTTTGCAAAGATAATAAAAATCGAAAGCAGAAAGAAAATATTATGGCAGAAAAACATACCTACGAAAGCATTATGCGTGACCTGAAAGCGCGCAAGTTTTGTCCCGTCTATATCCTGATGGGTGAGGAACCTTATTATATAGACCAAATCGCTGGTTATATTGAGGAGCATGTGCTGCAGCCGGAGGAGAAAGACTTCAACCAGACTGTCGTGTATGGACTGGAGACCAGCTCGGCTCAGGTGGTGGATCTCTCGAGGAGGTATCCGATGATGGCGGAATATCAAGTGGTCATGCTGAAGGAAGCCCAGAACATGCGTTCGTGGGACAGGTTTGACAAATATTTCGAGAACCCCTCGGCATCCACGATTCTGGTCATCTGCTATAAGAACAAAAAACTGGATACGCGCAAGTCTTTTATGAAAAAGGCTGCTCAGGTGGGTGTCGTCTTCGACAGTCCCAAGAAGAGGGAGAGCGAGCTGCCGAAGTTTATCGAGGCATACGTGAAAGAGAAAGATGCCACGATAGACCGGAAAGCCACCGAGATGATCGCTGATTTTGTGGGTGCAGATCTGGCAAGGCTCGCCTCAGAGATAGACAAGGTGCTCATCACTCTGGCAGATGACCGGCACATCACGCCGGAGATCGTGGAGAGCAAAATAGGCATCAGCAAGGATTATAACTTCTTCGAATTGCGTGAAGCCATCATCAGGAGAGATGTGCTGAAGGCCAACAGGATAGTAAAATATATTGACAGCAACCCTAAGACCGTCTCTCTCTTCTCTTTTCTGCCACAGCTCTTCTCTTTCTTCCAGAATCTCTTGATCGCCCAGTTTGCCAAGGATAAGAGCGATAGGGGAGTGGCGGCTGAATTGAAACTCAGTTCGCCTTGGGCGGCAAAAGACTACATCAGGGCCATGGGTCAATACAATGTGACGCAAACAATGAGGATCATTAGAAGCATCAGGCAAGTAGATGTGAAAAGTAAGGGTGTAAACAACCAAAATACGACCCCTGGAGACCTGATGAAAGAGCTCATTTTTATCATTTTGCACTGAAAAAGGTCGAAAAACGGCTTTAAAAATTCCAAAACACACCATTCGCATGGTGTGTTTTTTATGGTCTAAAGTGTTAAACAGCAGATTATTCACGGCAAATTACCCCCTTCAAAACTCGCGTATTTGGACGCTTGACGATGAGTCGGAGGGAAAATTAAAAAAATGAAGATTTTTGCTCATTTTTGAATCCTCGGAAACTACGATTTAGAATTTTTAACATTTACAAAACAGAACAACTTTCGTTTGGTTTACAAAACAAAACAGCAGATTTACATTTTGTAAGTTTACAAATCAAAATAGGAAGGCAATATTTTAAAAATGTAAAAGTATTTACAAATCCGAACGATTGGTTTACAAAACCAAACATGAATTTTTATACATCAATCAAAATTACACTTATATATCTGAAAACCAATACTTTATATGATTTTATTCAAGTAAAATTTATAAAATTCGCCCTAAAATCAAGGAAAAGGGTGAATATTCGCCTTTTTCTTGTAAATCTGACGTAAATAACATATTTAATGCCAATTATATAGATATTTTTATTAAATAATTGATTTGTATGAATTTATTGATGTAAATTTACATTTGTATTTCTAAATGTAAATATCGATTTTGATTTTG
Source organism: uncultured Prevotellaceae bacterium (assembly GCA_946402905.1). GTDB lineage: Bacteria > Bacteroidota > Bacteroidia > Bacteroidales > Bacteroidaceae > Prevotella. The sequence goes on from CAMIYC010000005.1 coordinate 114,895, forward strand.
TAAACCATCCTAAAATTTACATTTACAAATCAAAACCAACCATTGAAAATTTTCTCTTAAAAAATTTGGAAATATGAAAAAAAAGCTTTACCTTTGTAAAATCTTAGAGAAAAGTGTGGTTTTACCCCTTTTATCAATCTCGTAGAGTATGAAAGATAGAATCAAAATGATCATGGAGTCACAGCATATGACCCAGCAGACCTTCTCGCAGTTCTTGGGAATCTCCTCCGCCGCACTGAGCAGTGTATATAATGGTCGGACCAAGCCCACTCTGAATATGGTAGAGGCGATATGCCAGAAGATACCCGGTATAAGTTTACAGTGGTTGATGTTTGGCACAGGCTCAATGCTTGAGAATGAGGAAAATAGCACACCGGTGCAGTCCACTCAGAAAGTGCAGAGTTTGTTTCCTGAGAATGATATGACAGAACCCCATAAAGAGCTGAAAGGAGTAGCAAAACGTAAAGAAGATAACAGCAAGAAGCAAGAATCCGACAGGGGTCAGGAAATAAAAGGAATGAAAATTTCTGACAAAAGCCAGAGGCATATCACTGAGATCAGAGTTTACTTTGACGATCAGACGTATGAGACCTTCGTGCCGGACAAGTCATAGGAAGCACATATTCTATTAATATACATTTCCAATCAATCAATTATTTATTAGACGTAGGCTATGAATGAGAAGAAAAGCCAATAGCGTCAATGTTTTCAGTACGGATAACATTTCTAAAACTACGGGCATCACATGCGTTGTGAATGCCCGAAGTTTTTTTTTGCCAAAAAAGTGCGATTGATGATGATGTTCCATTTTTTTTTTGTACTTTCGCATCACTATGAAGAAATATATTTTAGATTTAAATGTGGTGTCGGCAGAACGTATCCATGAGAGGTATGTGCTGCTTAGGCTGACCAGTGAGAGACCGTTGCCGGAGATGGTGCCCGGACAGTTTGTCGAGGTGAGGGTAGATGATTCTCCTTCTACTTTTCTTCGCCGCCCGATATCGATCAACTATGTAGACAGACGCTCCAATGAGCTGTGGCTTCTGGTGGCAGTGGTGGGAGAGGGCACTCTCCGCTTGTCTAAATTGCGAAGAGGCGATTTTCTTAACTGCGTATTACCCCTGGGCAACGGCTTTTCTTTGTCCGGTCCTCTGCCTTCCAAACCTCTGCTGGTGGGTGGTGGAGTAGGGGTGGCACCGCTTCTTTTTCTGGGCAAAAGCCTGTCGGAAAAAGGTTGTCGTCCCACCTTCCTGCTGGGTGCCCGGTCGGCCGGCGACGTGCTGGAGAGGGACCTTTTTGGCCAGATAGGCCGGGTGCTTGTCACGACCGAAGACGGCTCTGACGGTGAGAAAGGTTTTGTGACCAACCATTCCGTCCTGTCGGAAGAGCGTTTTGACTTCATCTATACCTGCGGCCCCAAGCCTATGATGCAGGCTGTGGGCAAATACGCGCTCCGGGAGAATATTGCCTGTGAGGTGTCTCTTGAGAACAAGATGGCGTGCGGACTCGGAGCCTGCCTGTGCTGTGTGGAGAAGACCACCGACGGCCATGTGTGTGTATGTAAAGAAGGACCAGTGTTAAATATTAAGAAGTTGTTATGGCAGTTCTAAATGTAAAAATAAATGATTTGTCTCTGAAGAACCCGGTGATGACCGCCTCCGGTACTTTCGGATATGGGGTGGAGTTTGCCGACTTTCTCGACCTGAGCCAACTGGGTGGTATCATTGTCAAGGGTACGACGCTCCATGCCCGTGAGGGCAACGACTATCCCCGTATGGCTGAGACGGCTTCAGGCATGCTCAACTGTGTGGGATTGCAGAACAAGGGTGTGGAGTATTTCTGTAGTCAGATCTATCCACAGATCAAGGATATCGACACGAATATGATCGTCAATGTGAGTGGCTCTTCACCGGAGGATTACGCGGCCTGTGCGGCCCGTATTGATACCCTGGAGCGCATTCCCGCCATCGAACTGAATATCTCCTGCCCCAACGTCAGACAGGGCGGCATGGCTTTTGGTGTGACCACCTCCGGGGCTGCCTCCGTGGTGAAGGCGGTCAGGGAGGTTTACCATAAGACACTGATTGTGAAACTGTCGCCCAACGTGACCAATATCGCCGACATCGCCCGCGCGTGCGAGGCAGAGGGCGCTGACAGCGTCTCCTTGATCAACACGCTGATGGGCATGGCTGTGGACATTGAGCGCAGGCAGCCCTTGCTCAGCATTGCCACGGGTGGCCTCAGCGGCCCTGCAGTGAAGCCTGTGGCTCTCAGAATGGTGTGGCAGGTGTCTAAGGCTGTAAAGATACCTGTGGTGGGCCTGGGGGGCATCTGTACGGCTGAAGACGCCATCTCGTTTCTGATGGTCGGTGCCACGGCCATAGAGGTGGGCACGGCCAACTTCCTGGACCCCGCGGTGACCATCAAGATACGCGACGGCATCAACGACTGGCTCGACCGTCATGGATGCCGCAGTGTGCAGGAGATCATTGGTGTCATATCATAGGAAAATAATTTGAGGGCAGCCGTAGCTGCCCTCAACCAACACAAAAACTAAACTAGACTTAACTAAATTAATAAGGATTTTCTCAAACCCACATTAATCGTTTGCAAATATAAATAAATATTTTTTTTTACGTGTAAAAGTGACATTTTTTTTTGATTTTTTAGCCAAAGAAGATACATTTTTGCCTTATTTGCTAACAGAGATGGTTTTTGACATGAGAAAATGGTCTAAAATGACCATGGCAGCCATGGCTTCCACGAGCGGCACGGCACGTGGCAACACGCATGGGTCGTGCCTTCCCCTGGCTTTCAGTGTGGTGGGGTTTCCCTCTAAATCTACCGTTTGCTGTTCGCGCAGGATTGTGGCTACGGGTTTGAAGGCCACTCGGAAATAGATGTCCTGTCCGTTGCTGATCCCTCCTTGTATGCCTCCGCTGTGGTTGGTCGAGGTGGTGATGTCGCCGTGAGAGTTGATGAAGACATCGTTGAGCTCACTTCCCCGCCTGCATGCGCTGGCGAATCCCTCACCGTATTCAAAGCCTTTGACAGCGTTGATGCTGAGCATGGCTGCCCCCAGCGCTGCGTGCAGCTTGCCAAATTCCGGTTCGCCGAGCCCCGCCGGGCATCCCCTGACCACGCAGGTGATGACACCGCCTATGGTGTCGCCCTCCTGTTTCACCTGGCGGATGAGTGCAGCCATCCGCTCTGCGGTGTCGGCATCGGGGCATCTCACGGCGTTGCTTTCCGCGAGTGAGAGGTCGTAGTGGGTATAGTCGTGTGGCAGGGCGATGCTTCCCACCTGCGAAGTGTAGGCCTCTACTCTGACACCTATCTTCCGCAGGGCCAGTTTTGCGAATGCCCCACCTACGCACCTGCTGATGGTTATTCGCGCCGATGTACGGCCACCTCCGCGATAGTCTCTGATATCATACTTTTTCTGGTAGGTGTAGTCGGCGTGAGAGGGTCTGAAGAGGCATCGCATGTTTTCATAGTCTTGCGAGTGCTGGTTGGTGTTGCGCACGATGAATCCTATGGGTGTGCCAGTGGTCTTCCCTTCAAAGACGCCGCTGAGCAGTTCAATCTTGTCGGCCTCGTCGCGCGAGGTGGTCAGGTCGCTTTGTCCGGGGCGGCGCCGGTTGAGTTCCGACTGTATGAAGTCGGTGTCGGCATCGATGCCGGCGGGCATCCCGTCGATCACTCCACCTACGGCCGGTCCATGACTCTCGCCGAAGGTGGTCAGTGTGAATAAATGTCCGAATGTATTTCTCATGCCAGGATTGATTAGTGGCACCCGCAGCCTCCGCAGCCACCATCCTGTCCGCAGTCACCATCCTGTCCGCATCCGCCTCCGCAGTTATTGCATCCGCCTCCGCATCCACCTCCGGTCATCATCTTCACCATGCGGTCTATCTCATCCTGCGTGGCCATTCTCGACTCCGTGACCTGCCCTTTGAACTGCAGGTCCAGGCCTGCGAGTGGGTGGTTGAGGTCTACTTTCACCTTTTCATCGCCGATCTCGAGGATTCGTCCCATGAATCTGTTGCCGTCCTCGTTGACCAGTGGGATGGTGGCGTCGACATAGATCACCTTTGTATCGATTTTGCCGTCCTGCATGAAAATGCTCTTGTCGAGGTCAACCACCCGGTCTTCCACATACTCGCCGTATGCTTCCGCCTCGGGAATGACAAAGTCGAACTCTGCGTTGGTGTCGAGACCGACGAGGTTGGCCTCAAAGGCGGGCAGTGTGATCCCCATTCCGCTGATGAATATGAAGGGCTGTCCGTCGGCTGTCTCTTCTATGAGTTCTCTCTTGCCGTCGATGTCGGCATACAGCTGATATGCCACGGCGATGTACTTGTTGTCTTTTTGCTCCATTTTTACTCTTCTTTTTAAACGCTGCAAATTTACACAAAAAGCATGACTAAAACTCAGTATGTAATTGTTTTTAAGTTTTGTTTAGACGAAAATGTTGCAAATAGTAATTCTCTTGTACCAAATAGCGGCTGGTTTGCAGGATTATCCTTTTTTTTCTTTATCTTCGCAACAGAATCATACCATAATCTTCGCAACAGAATCATATCTTTATTTTTTTAGCATGTACAGACGAATATTTTTCAGTGCTGTCTTGATGACAGCCACTCTGGGGCTATCTGCCCAGAAGACGATGTCGCCGCCAGCCGGTGGCAAGGCAATCAGTGACGAACTCATCGGTATTTTCTTCGAAGACATCAGCAGTTCTGCTGACGGAGGACTCTATGCCGAACTTCTTCAGAACGGCTCGTTCGAATTCAGTCCCGTTGAGCGCGACGGGTGGGGCCCCGGCACCGCATGGCGTGTAGTGCGTCCCGGTCACTCCTTAGGTTATGTCCAGCCGATATCGACCCCGGTCGTCGATCCCGGTTTCACCTCCCCGTTCAAGTCCACCACCCAGATGCGCCTGCATGTGGAGCGCGTGAAGGAGTTTTATGACTACACGGGTTGGAAGGGATTTGGTCTGCAGAACGACGGCTTCGACGGCATCTCGCTGAAGGGCGGCGCCCAGTACGACTTCTCCATGCGTCTGTCCAATGTAGGCAAGGGCAAGCAGGTGCGCGTGGCCCTGGTGGAGCCGCAGGGCTGGGGCAAAGACCCGAAGTTGCTGTGTGATGCCCTCCTCGATATCCCGGCTGCTACCGGCCAGGGAGAGTGGCGTGAGTACAAAGCTACCCTCGTCCCCGAGTCAGACTGCAAGAAGGCGGCTCTGCAAGTGCTTGTGCTCGACGAGGGTGATGTATGTATTGACGATGTGTCTCTCATGCCTCAGGACACTTATAAGGGTCATGGTCTGCGCAAAGACCTGGCACAGGCCCTGGCCGACTTGCATCCCAAGTTCATGCGCTTCCCCGGCGGTTGCGTGGTGCATGGAGGCGGCGACGGGTTCTGGAACACCTATCGCTGGAAGAACACCATCGGGCCGCGCCACCTGCGCCAGCAGATGAAGAACACGTGGGGCTATCACCAGTCGATGGGCCTGGGCTACTATGAGTACTTCCAGTTCTGCGAGGACCTGGGCATGCAACCCCTTCCCATCCTGCCCTGCGGAGTGTCTTGTCAGGGCACCAACGGCGGCTGGGGCATGCGCGACCAGGCGCAGGAGGTGGCACCTATGGATCAGATGGATGAATGGGTGCAGGATGCCCTCGACCTCATTGAGTGGGCCAACGGCGACCCTGCCACTTCGAAATGGGCCAGGATGCGTGCCGATGCCGGACATCCCAAGCCCTTCGGTCTGAAATACCTCGGCCTGGGCAATGAGGAGCGCATCTCGCCCGAGTTTATCGAGCGTTTCAAGTATATCTACAAGCGTGTGACGGAGGCTCATCCCGAGATTGTCATCGTGGGTACCGCCGGTCCCGGCTCCCATCCCGGCAACAGGGATTTTGAAACAGGCTGGAAACTGGCCGACGAGCTGGGGCTGCCCATTCTCGATGAGCATTATTATGAGCCGCGTGACTATTTCCTGAGCAGCCGTCAGTATGACAATTACCCCCGCGACCGTAAGACCAAGGTCTACCTCGGCGAGTATGCCGCCAAGGACAAGAAGTTGATCGACGCCCTGGCCGAGGGGCTCTACCTGCTCCACGTCGAGCGCAACGGCGACGTGGTGGCCATGACCAGCTATGCCCCGCTGTTTGCCCGCCGCAATGCCACCAACTGGAATCCCGACCTCATCTATTTTGACAATGAGCGTCCCTACCTCACCTGCAGCTACTATGTGCAGCAGATGTTCGGACAGTCTTCCGGCAATTACTATTATGGCGACTGTGTGACGATCGACGACGCCACCAACCTGCAGGGCCAGTCGGTCGTCCTCAACACGAAGACGCGCCAGCTCTTCGTCAAGCTCTGCAATGCCAGTGCCGACGGCAAGAAAGCCCGCATAGACCTCTCGCGTTTCAAGGGCATGAAGAAAGTGGCTGTGAAGACCGTCATTTCGGGCCAGCCCGACGATGAGAACAATTATGAGAGCCAGCCTGTCACGCCACGCAAGGAGACTGTCAAGGCTCAGAAGAAGTTCACCCTCGACCTTGCCCCCTATTCGATGGTGATGATAGAGCTGTCGTTGTAGAATCTGAGAGTTTATTTGTATAATAGCGCGGAAAAGGCCGCTTTGCCCTGGATGAATACATCGCTCCAGGCAAAGCGGCCTTTTCTTATGTAGGTTCTGAAAAACGGGATTCTGCAGCTATTGCGATACCGTCGAGCGTAGGCCGCATAGGCTGATTACAGACAAGACCACCCAAAATACGGTTAATTTTTTTGGCGTTGGCAGTCGAAGAATTGGCGTGGGGTCTGCCCGGTAGCGTTCTTGAACATCCGGATGAAGTGCTGGGGATATTCAAAACCCAGTTTTTCGGCCACGCTGTCGATGGTCTTGCCACTGAGAATGAGATTTTTGGCACGCATTACCACGAAGTTGCGTATGTAATCCTTCGGACTCTCGCCAAGGGCATCTCTGATGATGTCGCCAAAGTAACCTGGTGACAGACATAGTTCGCCGGCGCAGTATTTCACGCTTGGCAATCCATTCATCTTTTGCATACCATGCGCGTAATAGTCGGTCAGCACCTGCTGGAACCGGCTGAGGATATCGCTGCCTTTAGCCGTCATTTCCTTATACTGGCGGAAATAGAAACGGTTGCAGTAGTCGAGGATGAGCAGGATATAGTTTCTGATGATGTCATCATGCCCGAATGACTGCGACTGCGTGGCCAGCTCCCCGCGGAGATTTGCCATGAGCTGACTTAGTATATCCTTCTCTTGCGGAGTCAGGATCAGCGCTTCGTTGGAGTGGTAGGAAAAAAACTGGTAGTTGTCGAGTTTCTGTTCTATGGCTGTGCCTTGGATGAATTCACTGTCGAATGCAAGTACCCAACCGTGATATTGCCGCCGTGTGCCGTCATCCTGCTTGCCACCTATCTGTCCTGGCGACAAAGCTATCAGCGAGCCGTCGCCGTCATGGTAAGTGCCAATGCCGTAGGTCAGATCTTGTGGAAACTCCTGTTGCAGGAATATACCATAACAGTTGAACCGGTTCATCGTATGACGTATCTCACCCACCTCGTCGTAATGTATCACTGAGACGTGGGGATGAAAGACCGGCGCACCAATATCCTGTGCGTAGTCATTCGCTTCGTTGATATACAAATCTATCGTCATGAAGGCTTCGCTGACTCTCGGTTGCAAAGATACGGATTTTCTTCGAAATCAGAGTTGGCTACTTATTTATAATAATCAATGTGTCCGCATAAAAAGTGTCGCGTTGGTGCATCTACTCAACCTTATCCATGCGGAGGGGCTCATGTCCCCGGATCTGTAGGATGAGCAGGTGGAGTTGGGTGCTGCCGATGAGTTGGCGCACGCGCGGGCCCTCGGCATAGCCGCGGATCTGGTCCACCGCCTCCGCCCATTGTTTCTGCGCCTCCGCCTCAGTGGCGTCTGCCTTCAGGTATTTCAGTTCGAGGATGTAGCTGTGGGCCACCATCG
>CAMIYC010000006.1 GCA_946402905.1 uncultured Prevotellaceae bacterium
TTACCTCCCTTCGGTCAGTGGGTCTACGACAAATCTCTTAAATTCTTGATAAAAAAAAAGTTCAGTAAATCAGATACTGAGACGAATGCTTGGATGCACAGCATCCATTTTTTTGCATGTTTTCGATCGCATTATTTCGCGACACAATCAAAACGCGGCACGCCGCGTCCCTACATAGCCGATCGTGAAGAGACGGCAGCCGTCGAGGCGGACGACAAAAAGAGGTGGAGCTGGAACCAAGACCAACTCCACCTCCTGTATGAGCGTGGCATGCAACTACCTGCATCATCCCCTTCAGGGAAAAGCAGCTGTTATTTGATCACCACTTTCTGTCCCTGATGGATGTATATACCCCTCTGCGGGTTGCCCTGCACCTCACGTCCGTCGAGCGTGTAATATTTTGCCGGGTCGTAATCAGGCATACCACCTATAGACTGAATGCTGTTGAGATCACGGTTGTCGTCTGCCTGTCCGACGGCATCATAGAGGTCGTCGATCTTGTCCATGTTGTCGTTGACATTGTCGATGATATCCTGGCTTGTCAGATCGCCGATGATCGATTCTATTTTCAAGATGGTTTCCAAGGTGAAAGCAAAAAGGGCGTATTCTATATGGTTACCCCAGTTGCCGAAGTCTGTCTCCACCTCGCATCCTTTCTTCTTGAGGTAATTGGCCATTTCCTGCCCCACGAAATAATGCATGTAGAGGTCGCCCTGACTGTGGAAGATGAAATATTGGGTGTCGGTATCGGGCTGCCAGTCGCACCATGGGCCGCAGAGCGAGTTGTCGCGCAATTTGAGATAGACCTCCCTGCCTATTCCCTGGGTGTAGTCGCAGGCCGCAGGTGTGAGTATTTCGTCGACGTTGGCCTCAAGTCCTATTTTTTCGTTGATTTCCCATGTGTTATAGTCTTTCGACAGGATCCACTCCTGAATGTTGTCGCCGAGTGGTGGAAGGAACACATCCTGATAGCTGAAAGGCATGTTGTAAGTTTCCTTATAGGCCACCATCATGAGTGGCAGGGCACATTTGTAACCGGTGAAATTGGTTTTCACATAGTTTTCGTAGACCGTGGTGATGTCGAACGGCGCACCACCTGCCGCTGTGAGGTTGAAGAAGATGTCAGGCCGTTTCTCATTGACGTATTTCTGCACTGCCATGGCAGAGAAGCCACCAGAGGAATATCCGACATTGAAGATGGGCAGTCCGGCCGTCTGGTATCCCTCCTGCTCAAGGATCTGCATGGCAGCGTCCCAGGCGTCGACGGTTTCCACGGCAATGATTTCCGGGCAACAATATGCCTGCGGTTTGTCTTCTGTGAGCGTCCATCCATACAAGTCGGCCGAGATGGCGATGAGGTTCTCGAATTTATTCATAAAGAATGAGATATCGTCTATTTGATCCTGCGAAGTGCGCTCCCGGTGCTTAGCCGTTGTGTGCTCGTTGTAGAGCATCAGTCCGCGTGGTGTCGCCTCCTTGCTGTATACGGCGGGATTCATGGATATCACCCCCGTCAGGCACACGGGTGTCTTCAAATCGGGTCCCACGCTGGTATATTCATAGATGATCTGGTCGAACTGGAGGTTGAGAAAGTCATTCAGGTATTTCTCCAATGCATGGCAATGCCTATGCTCCACCACTTGTGGATCAAGGGCGTAGGTAAGGGGTTTTTCTGCAAGTGCCCACTGGGTGAAGACAAAAAAAAGCGCAATAGCAGTCAGATAACGTTTCATAACTTTAATTTTTTTGATTTATGATAAGTATTAAGGTTTGAATTTTAGATTTTGCGTCATGATACACCATCGATTTTTTCGGTGGTTAAAAAATGGTTAAAAAAATGCAAATTATTTGGTAAAAGTACAAAAATTTCTTAATATGACATTACCGTCATATCAACATTTAGCATTTTTTCACAAATCGCCAGTGATGACGTAACAACTTAGTCATAGCTCGTTTTTAGGGTCGCTGCGCTCAAAATCTTTCAAAATCTCATTTAAAATCTTTCACGTTCTTTCCTCATCCCAACGCGGCAAGCCGCGTCCCTACATCGCTAATGGTGACGCCGTGGGAGAAAACAGTAGGAGCAAAAAGAAATGGTCAATCCGCTCGCACTGAGTATCAGCATTTACAATGCGGAAATCCTTTTTATCAATTAAAACTACGGATTTATCCGATTTTTCTGATATTATATGAAATAATATTTGGATGAAGAAACAGACAGACAATCAATTACGAAAATATGCGAAAAATTGTGAGATTTTGAATAAGATTTTGTGAGATTTTGAGGCCGTCAGGCCGACCATCCATCTGCTTGGGGTCGCTTCTATATAACAAAATACTATTAAGCATATATTCCATGCAGGAGGCGATAGCCGACGGCCATTTGTTATATCTCATTTTTGTTTGCCATTGGCAATAAAGACTGCGCTCAAAATATTTCAAAATCTCATTTAAAATCTTTCACGTTCTTTCCTCATCCCAACGCGGCACGCCGCGTCCCTACATCGCTAATGGTGACGCCGTGGGAAAAACAGTAGGAGCAATAAAAAATGGTCAACTTTGGCTGCGCCGAAGTTACTTTCGGAAAAACTCAAATAAATTTGGCTTTTCGCTCACTTATTCGTAACTTTGCAATCTGAGTACAAAAATCGAAAAAAAATGAAGAAGATCCTCTTATCCATACTGTTGTGCCTGCCACTGTCGGTGGTGGCACAAAGCAACTGGGAAACAGTGAATGACAACCAACAGAAAGCATCCACCCGACAGAAAGCCCAACCCACCACCGGAAGGAAAAAAGAATATCAATACGCCCGCTACCTGGGCAACGTGGTGCCCATGGTGAACGGCGAGGTGATGTGGGAGAAAACCTTTGACAACAACCTGAGCGCGGAGGCAAACTACGAGCACATGCTGAAGTTTCTCACCCAGATGACACAAGAAGACAACCAGCTCGAAGATAGCAAGGTGGCTATCGTGAACAAAACCGAGCACAAGATCGTGTGCCACTTCGACGAATGGCTCGTTTTCTCCAACAAGTTTCTTGCCCTCGACCGCACCCGCATGATCTACACCCTCACATGCGACTGCTACGACTACAAGGTGGACGTAAAGATATTCCGCATCTCCTACCGCTATGAGGAGCAGCGCGACGGCGGCGAGATTTTCAAAGCCGAGGAATGGATCACGGACGAGAACGCAGTGAACAAGAAGCGCACCCGTCTGTTGAAGATCTCCGGCAAATTCCGCCGCTGCACAGTAGACCGCATGGAACAAATCCTGAACACCATCAACCATAGCCTGAAGAAATAATGACCACCGAACCACAGGACACCCAGCAACAAGAGGAGGGGCTGAGCCGCCGTCGTCGCCATCACCTGAAAGACGAGCAGTCAGGGAGAGACAACATGTTCGCCCTGCGCAACACGCTCAACATCATCTTCATGATCCTGGCCATCGTGGGTGTGGCCGTCTACTACTTCTACCCCGACACGAACCTCGGTATATACATCATTTTCGCCGGTATGGCATGCAAGCTGGTGGAAAGTTGCATACGTATGCTCAAATGAACAGAATCACTGCCTTCATTTTATTGTTCACCTGCCTGTGGATTCCACTGGCAGCGCAAGACTACAACTCTGTCGACGAGAGCGGAAACGTGACGCGCATGGGCAGTCGCAGCCGGGCCGGCAAGGACACGCTCAACAAAAACAAGGAAATACCGCGCGGCCTGAAAGTGTGGACCGTGGACGAACGATTCGGCGACAGGACCATGGCAGAGCCCGACACCCTGTCGTATCTCTACATGAACACCATCTTCACCTCCGGGCTCTACGGCGACTACAACACCACCGGCAACCTCGGGGCAGCACGGCAGAACCGCATCTTCACCGACCGCTACAGCGGCGACGACTTCATCTTCGTCCATCCATACGACTATGCCATCACCGAGGTCGGCGATTTCCATTTCACCAACACCTACTCGCCCATCACCAACGTGAGCCTCAACTCCTGCGGCAACCGCACCAACGGCGAGGACCACTTCAAGGCCCACTTCGCTGTCAACGCGGGCAAGGCCATCGGAGTGGGCATGAAGTTTGACTATCTCTACGGCCGGGGCTACTACCAGGAAAACAGCGCCGCGCTCTTCAACTACACGGTCTACGGCTCTTATCTCGGCGAACGCTACCAGGCCCACCTGCTCTTCTCTACCATTCACCACAAGCAGGCAGAAAACGGCGGCATCATCGACGACAACATCATCACTCACCCTGAAAGATACAGCCAAAGCTACAGTTCGGGGGAGATACATACGATGCTGAACGACAACTGGAACCGCAACGACCTGCAGCGTCTCTTCCTCAGCCACCGATACAGTCTGGGGTTCAACCGCAAAGTACCCATGACGGAAGAGGAAATCAAAGCCAGGAAATTTGCCATCGAGTCGCAGAAGGAAAACAGTGCCGACCGCGCCAAGGAAGAAGCGCGCAAGCAAGCGGAGAAAGAGGGGCGCACCTTCGACGAGGAGGAGTATGACCAGCAGCTGGCCTACGACCGGGCTCACGGCATCGCCCGTCCTGAGGATGTCAACACCGCGCCTGCCGACACCACCTGGACGAAAGACGAGTATGTGCCTGTGACCAGTTTCATCCACACGATGAAGCTGGACAACTACGGCCACATCTACCAGGCCTACAAAACCCCTGACGACTATTACGCCAACACGTACAACACATGGTCGAGATGGTCGGGCGACTCCATATACGACAAGACCACGCACTACGTGCTACGCAACACGCTGGCAGTGGCGCTGCTGGAGGGATTCAACAAATATGCCAAGGCAGGTCTGAAAGCTTTCGCCTACCACGAGATGAAACACTTCACCATGCCCGACACCACCGAGCGTATGAGTGCCCACAACGAGCACAGCATCTACGTGGGCGGACAGATCAGCAAGACGGAAGGGCAGGCCCTGCACTACCAGGCTACCGGCGAATTCGGCGTGGCAGGAGCCGATGCGGGAGAGATGTTGCTGGAGGCCGACGCCGACTTTAACTTCCGCCTCTTCGGCGACACCGTACAGCTCGCCGCCAACGGTTCGTTCGCACTGCAGTCACCCTCCTTCTACCAGGACAGCTACCACTCGCGCCACTTCTGGTGGGACAACAGCTTCGACAAATCCACCCTAACCCATATCGAGGGCCGCCTGTCGCTACAGCGCACCCGCACGATGCTACGCGTGGCGACCGACAACCTGACCAAGTATGTCTACCTGGCCAACAGTTATGACCTGAACGAAGACTACGAGCGAATCAACAACACCGCGGCTTTCAGACAGCACGACGGCAACATCAACGTACTCACGGCTCAGCTCTGCCAGGACCTGACTGTGGGACCGCTGAACCTGGAGACCCAGTTCACCTATCAGAAATCGAGCAACGACAAGGTGATCCCCCTGCCCGCACTGAACGTCTACGCCAACCTCTACCTGCGCTTCAAGATAGCCCGTGTGCTCGACTGCGACCTGGGTGCCGACGTGCGGTATTTCACCAAATATTACGCTCCCGACTTCGTGCCCGGCCTGGCACAATATGCCGTGCAGGAAAACGCGGGCAGCAGAGTGAAGTTGGGCAACTACCCCTTTGTGAATGTCTATGCCAACTTCTTCCTGAAGCACGCGCGCTTCTTTGTCATGATGAGCCACGTGAACTGCTCCGGCGACGGAGGCAACTACTTCCTCACCCCCCACTACCCCACCAACCAGCGGGTGTTCCGCTTCGGTGTGTCGTGGAATTTCTTTAATTAGGTTGGTAGGTTGGTAGGTTGGTAGGTTATTAGGTTATTAGGTTGGTAGGTTGTTAGGTTTAAGATGGTGAGGGTGATGGAAACGCGGCACGCCGCGTCCCTACATGGGCGAATGAGGAGGAAAGACTTGTGGGGATGGGGATATGACGACGGAGGATGAATGTAGATGAATGTGGATGAATGTGAAGAATGTGGATGGATGCAACTATTAACTTTGAATTATGAACTATGAACTAAATACAGTGAGTCTGGACTTGATGGAGTATGTGGAGACCAACATACTGCCAAGGTATGCCCGGTTTGACCAGGCACATAACCTGAGCCATGCCAACAAGGTGATCAAGGCGTCGCTTGAACTGGCACGTCGCATGGGTGCGAACATCGACATGGCGTATGCCATCGCCGCCTACCACGACTTGGGTCTGGAAGGTCCACGAGCCATCCACCACCTCACCTCAGGCAAGATACTGACCGGCGACAAGCAACTGCTGAAGTGGTTTACACCCGCCCAACTGACCATCATGAAAGAGGCGGTGGAAGACCACCGTGCTTCGGCCGCCCATGCTCCCCGCAGCATCTACGGCAAGATCGTGGCCGAGGCCGACCGCGACATGGACCCCGAGACGGTGATCCTGCGCACCATACAATTTGGCCTGAGCCACTATCCGGAAAAGGACAAGGAGGAGCAATGGCGACGGTTTATGGAACACATGGAAAGCAAATATTCCGCGCACGGATATATAAAGATGTGGATACCGGGCTCGGAGAATGAGAAAAAGCTCCGGCAGCTGCGAGAATTCATCGCCCATCCGGACGTGATGCGCCCCATCTTCGACCGGCTGTATGAGCAGGCCCAATTGCTCTGAGGAATCGGAATTCTCGGAATACTCAGAATACTCGGAATACTCGGAATACTCGGAAAAAAAAGCAAAAAAATGACTGAGATAAAACTTAATTCTGCAAAAGCGTGGGTGCTGGCTGCCCGCCCGAAGACACTGACCGGCGCCGCAGTGCCCGTGATGATAGCACTGGCTCTGGCCTATGCTGACGGCGGCAGTGAGGGGTTTCGCATCCTCCCCGCCTGTCTGTGCATGCTCTTCGCCTTTGTCATGCAGATCGACGCCAACCTGATCAACGACTACTTCGACTTCAAGAAAGGCACCGACGACGAGCAGCGACTGGGTCCGAAACGGGCCTGCGCACAAGGATGGGTGACGCTGAGCGCCATGCGGCGCGCCATCCTGCTGACCACGGCAACGGCCTGCCTGCTGGGACTGCCCCTGATTGGTTATGGAGGCTGGGAGATGGTGGCGATAGGAGTGCTCTGCGTGGTGTTCTGCTTTCTCTATACGACACACCTTTCTTATTTAGGACTTGGCGACGTGCTGGTGCTGGTGTTTTTCGGTCTCGTGCCCGTATGCGCCACCTATTATATACAGACGGGTCACGTGAGCACAGAGTGTGTGGTATCGTCGGTGGCCTGCGGACTGGTGATCGACACACTTCTCATCGTGAACAACTACCGCGACCGCGACAACGACCGGCGCACCGGGAAGACGACACTGGTGGTGAGGATCGGCGCCAAGCGCACCGAACAACTCTACTGGGCACTGGGTGCTGCAGCCTGTCTGCTGGGTGCGGTCTATGTGGTGAGTGGCAAGTACATGGCATTTGTGCTGCCAGTGGGCTACCTGGCCCTTCATACAGTGACCTGGCGTCGGATGAAAACCATCAACCGAGGTTTTCAGCTCAACCAGGTCCTTGGTGAGAACGCGCGCAACATGTTCGTCTACGGCATTCTCGTGACGATAGGAATCATGGTCAGTTGACAGCCTCTACCTGCTGCTCCGTGTCATCGACATCCTCTACGGTGAGGTAGTTGAAATAGACGAAGGCGAGGACTGCCACGATGACAGCGAGGATGACCCCCTTGACAAGACAGCTGGCTATCTTCTTGATAAGCAAGAATGCGATGAGCACCACCGCTGCCGCAAAGATATAATAGACGATATTTTCGGTGTTGAGACTAAGGAAATCCATTTGTTTTAATTGGGTTGAGAACTACGATTAGAAAAGACTTTTGAAGGCCGTGGGCACAGGAGTCTCAAACTCCATGCGCTCCTTGGTGACAGGATGGTAGAAGCACAAGAGATAGGCGTGGAGACAGAGTCGGTGCAACGGGTCGTCGCCATTGCCGTATTTTGTATCGCCACAGACCGGATGCCCCATATCAGCCGCGTGCACACGTATCTGGTTTTTGCGTCCTGTCTCGAGTTTGAACTCCACCAGCGAGTGCTCTGTGGTGCGCGCGAGGGTGTGATAGTGGGTGACGGCATATTTCCCGCCATTGTCTTCCTCAGAGGAGTAGGTGACGTATGCCTTGTTGTCCTTGAGCCAGTTGGCAATGGTACCGCCATCGTCGACCACCTCGCCAGAGAGCACTGCCACATAACGGCGGTCGTAGACGATGTCGTGCCACTGGTGCTCCAGGATCTGCTCTGTCTCAATGTCCTTGGCATAGATCATCAGTCCGCTGGTGTCGCGGTCGAGCCTGTGCACCACATGGGCACGGCATTTCTGATGTGACTTCTGGAAATAGTCGTCGAGCACGGACTTCACATTGAGTGTGGAGTGTCCGGCAGCCATGGAGAGGATGCCCACGTTTTTCTCCACCACGACGATGAACCGGTCTTCGTAGACCAGTTTGACGAAACGGTTTTTGAAGACATCGTTGCGTTTTGACTTGCTGACGGCGATTTTCATGCCTTGTCTCAAGGGATAGTCGAACTGTGTGACACATTTTCCGTCGACTTTGATGCCCCTGCCTTGGAGGGTGGCCTTGATCTTGGTACGGCTCTGCCCCTTGATGGTCTCGAGGAGATATTCGAGCAGCGGTGCGTCGTGTGTCACCTCGTAATGGTCGTACTGTGGTTGTCGGTTATTGAAATTTCTCTTCATATCGGCGGCAAAGTTACGAAAAAACGAGTAATACAAAATGAATTTATTCATTTTTTATCCCGAAACGGAGTAACTTCGCCACATCGTGGCACTATCCATTCTGACATATTGCAAAAAATTTGATGGAAATAACAGTCTTTTCACCAAAATAAGAGATAAAAGGTGGGACAAAGAGAACAAAAATACATAAAAAAGTTGTATATTTGCGGCAGACAAACATGATTATTATGCCAAAGATACTTCTCTATATTACAGCCAAGGTCATCTGGAACTACCTGTTCTGGAACACCGACTATCATGAGAATCGGGCACATGTCCATGTAGGCAAGCGAAATACGGAGCATTTATGCAAAATCTGGCTAGAGCCTATCGTAGAACTCGACAAACAGGGTGACTTGACCGATGCGCAAGTAAAAGAAGTCTTGGCGATAACCTCTCAATATCGCGAAAAACTACTCCATCAGTGGAGTCTTTTCAAACAAGGTAAAGCAATTAGGATAATAAAGGTAAAGAAAACGAAATAGCATATGCATAAGGTAGAAGGTTATTGGAACGTAGAGCCGAAGATCAAGCGTCTATCGTTCCCTAAACGAGGAAAGTTTCAGGTGGACTTGCAGGACGGGCGTTCTATTGTGATGCCCATCTCGGCCTTTCCCTCGCTAAAGCGTGTGCCAGTCAGCGAGCGACCTAAGTGGTATCTGATGGGGGGCGGCGTAACATGGGACTCTTGTCCCGAAGTCATTCATATCGAGCAGATATTGGGCAACTATCAGAACTATGCCCATGAGGCAGCAAAATGAACATTAACTTATAAGGTGTGTTCTATTAATTTTGTTTGATATATAGGCATTATTCTGCTCAATCTGTTTCGGTCGCTTTTTGTTTTTATTCGGTGCATAGTGTCAAGTCTCATCGGTCGTATAGCCCGCTATACTCCCTCTTCAACTTACACTCTGCACTCGACTAAAAATCAAAAATCGCCTCGACATAATTAATAGAACCCACCATAAAAAATAACGAGTCCCATGAAAAAATTATTCACCATTCTGCTTCTTTGTTTGCTCACGATGACAGCTGGAGCACAACGTCCGTCGGCACTCGAACAACTCAAGGCCGACCCCCGTAAAGCCTATGGCAATGACTACCCCTACCCCACCCGACCGGTCAAGTTGACCAAGGCGCCCCGCGGCTACAAGCCTTTCTATATCAGTCACTACGCCCGTCATGGCTCCCGCTACTACTGGACCGACCAGCTATACAAAGACCTGGACACGCTGCTGCGCGTGGCTCACAACCGCCATCAGCTCACCGCGGAGGGCGAGGCTTTCTACCGACAGTTTATGTCAGCCCGTCAGGAACTCATGACCGGTGTCAGCGAACTGACACAGCTGGGCTGGGACCAGCACCAGTGGATAGCCCGGACGATGTATCAGAACTTCCCGGAAGTGTTTAAGAAGGGGGGCAACGTGCTGGCCATCTCCTCACTGTCAGGCCGCTGCGTGATCAGCATGTCGGCATTCTGTCAGGAGCTGGTGCAATGCAACCCCAAGATAGAGGTACGTGAGCAGTCGTCGCGTTTCACGCTCGACGGCGTGGTGCCTTCAGACAATCAGAATCCCTCGAAGCGCAGATGGCCCCGGATGAGGCCCCGTTACGAGAAAAACCGCGATCAGTTTAAGAGCGGCGGGTCGGTGCGCGAGAAGGTGGTGGAGCGCGCCTTTGTCAGCACCGACAGTCTGCCTGTCAGTGCACGTCGCATCGGCGAACACCTGATGAACCTCTACACCACACTGCCCAGCATAGGGCATGAAGGGATGATGGGCCGCATTGTGACCGACGAAGACGTAGCGAGCCAATGGGAAGCCTCCAACCTGGGATCCTACTCATGGGTATTCGGCCCTCAATTAGAGACGATACCCATCCTCGAAGACATCCTCAAGAAAGCTGACGCCGTGCTTGGCGGCACCAGCGACCACGTGGCCGACCTGCGCTTCGGCCATGACACCTGCCTCGGTCCGCTGACAGTGCTCATGGGCATCAACGGTGCCGACCTGGACCCCGAAGACCCTTACGAGGTGAAGAATTGCTACCAAAACTGGGAGACCTGCAAGGCTTCCAACATCCAGCTGATATTCTACCGCGGCAAGAAAGGCACCGACGACATCCTGGTAAAATGTCTGCTCAACGGCGAGGAGGCCACGCTGCCCGTCGCCACGACACAGTATCCGTACTATCGGTGGGCTGACTTCCGTCAATTCTACATGGCTCGGTGTGAAAAGGGGAAAAAGTAACTTTGGGACGAAAGCAAAAACAGTTTGCCATTTCTTCTCACATTCTTGAAAATTCTATCATGAAGATAATTCTTTAATTCTATAATTCTTGATGAAAAAAAATTCGTAACTTTGCAGGCTGAAAACAAAAGAGAAGGAAATAGAAGATGATCACATTAACCAACCTGGCTATTCAATTCGGAAAACGAGTACTTTACAAAGACGTGAACCTGAAATTCACGGCTGGAAACATCTATGGTGTGATCGGTGCCAACGGTGCCGGCAAATCAACCCTGCTGAAAGCCATCAGCGGCGAGCTGGAACCCAACAAAGGCTCCGTGGAGCTCGGCCCCGGCGAGCGTCTGTCGGTGCTCGACCAAGACCACTTCAAGTATGACGGCTACACGGTGCTCGACACCGTGCTGATGGGTCACCAGCCCCTCTGGCAGAACATGAAAGAGCGCGAGGCGCTATATATGAAAGAAGACTTCAGCGAGGAAGACGGCAACCGCGTGGCCGACCTGGAAGAGAAATTCGCTGAGATGGACGGTTGGAACGCCGAGAGCGACGCCGCCATGCTGCTCTCCAACCTCGGTGTGAAAGAAGCCCTTCACCAGAAGATGATGAGCGAGCTGTCGAATAACGAGAAAGTGCGTGTGATGCTTGCCAAGGCCCTTTTCGGTCATCCCGACAACCTGCTTCTCGACGAGCCCACCAACGACCTGGACCTGGACACGGTGCAATGGCTGGAGGAATATCTGAGCAATGTGGAGCAGACTGTCCTGGTGGTGAGCCACGACCGTCACTTCCTCGACGCGGTGAGCACGCAGACCGTGGACATCGACTTCGGCAAGGTGACCGTCTTCGCCGGCAACTACTCCTTCTGGTATCAGAGTTCGCAACTTGCTCTGCGCCAGGCCCAGAACCAGCGTCAGAAAGCGGAGGAGAAGCGCAAGGAGCTGGAGGAATTTATCCGCCGTTTCTCTGCCAACGTGGCCAAGAGCAAGCAGACGACCAGCCGCAAGAAGATGCTGGAGAAGCTCAATGTGGAGGAGATACGTCCCTCATCGCGCAAATACCCCGGCATCCTCTTTGCCATGGAGCGCGAGCCAGGCAACCAGATACTGGAGGTAGAGGGCCTGAAAGCTGTAGACAGCGACGGCACGGTGCTCTTCGACAACGTGAGCTTCAATATAGAGAAAGGCCAGAAGACCGTCTTCCTAAGCCACAACCCCAAGGCAATGACCGCCCTCTTTGAGATCATCAACGGCAACCGCGAGGCCGATGCGGGCACCTACAAATGGGGCATCACGATCACCACGGCCTATCTGCCGCTCGATAACACCGCATTTTTCGAAAGCGACCTCAACCTGGTGGAATGGCTGAGCCAATTTGGCGTAGGCAACGAAGTGATGATGAAAGGCTACCTGGGCCGCATGCTCTTCAAGCAGGAAGAAGTGGAGAAGAAAGTGAACGTGCTGAGCGGCGGCGAGAAGATGCGCTGCATGATAGCACGGATGCAGTTGAAGAACGCCAACTGTCTGATACTCGACACCCCCACCAACCACCTGGACCTGGAGAGTATCCAAGCATTCAACAACAACCTGGTGCTCTTCAAGGGCAACATCCTCTTCTCCAGCCACGACCACGAGTTTATCCAGACCGTGGCCGACCGCATCATCGAACTGACCCCGAAAGGGACCATCGACAAACTGATGCAATATGACGATTACATCTACGACGAAGCCATCAAGGCCCAGAAGGAAAAGATGTATGCCACAGACTAACCATCTATGCAAAAAATGACATAACCATAAAAGCTTGCCCGACTCGCAACCAGTTTGGCAAGCTTTTTGCTGCAACACAAGAAAACAACAAAAAAAACGACATATTATGAGTAAGAAAGACCCAAAAGAAAAAATAGAAGAAAAAGACGAGGCTCTGAACGAGACCATAGACGCCACTGACTCCGAAACAAAAGAGAATGCGGCAGAGGGCGGCGACGAGAAGCCGGAATCAAAGGCAGAGACAGACCCGCTGGAGGAAGCCAATGAGAAGCTGGCTGAGCTGAATGACAAATACTTACGGAAATGTGCCGAATTTGAGAACTTCCGCAGGCGTACCATCAAAGAGAAAGCCGACCTGATACTGAACGGTGCAGAGAAAACCATCACGAAAATACTTCCGGTGCTGGACGACATGGAGCGTGCCATCGAGCAAGGCAAGAAGACTGACGATGTGTCAGCCCTGCGCGAGGGTATCGACCTGATATACAAAAAATTCATCAAGGTGCTTGAGGGTGAGGGCGTGAAGAAGATCGAGACCGAGGACCAAGACTTCAACGTAGACTTCCATGAGGCCATCGCCATGGTGCCTGGTGTGGAAGACGAGAAGAAAGGCAAGGTGATCGACTGCGTACAGACCGGCTACACCCTTAACGACAAGGTAATCCGCTACGCCAAAGTGGCAGTGGGACAATGAAAGATGAAAAATTAAAAATTAAAAATTAAAAATTAAGATTGATAAATTAAAAGATTGGCAATCAAGAGGAAAAGGATATTCAATGTATCAACTTGTCAACTTGTCAACTCGTTAACTCGTCAACTTGTTAACTCGTCAACTTGCAAACAACTTGTCAACTTGTCAACTTGTTAACTCGTCAACTTAAAAAAAACAATGGCAAATAAGAGAGACTACTATGAGGTGCTTGGTGTAGACAAGAATGCCTCAGAAGATGATATCAAGAAAGCATACCGCAAGATAGCCATCAAATATCATCCCGACCGCAACCCCGGCGACAAGAACGCCGAGGAGAAATTCAAAGAGGCAGCCGAGGCCTACGACGTACTTCACGACCCACAGAAACGCCAGCAATATGACCAATTTGGCTTTGACGCCCCTGGCGGCTTCGGCGGTTTCAGCAATGGCGGTTTCTCCATGGACGACATTTTCTCCATGTTTGGAAGTGTCTTCGAGGGAGCCGGCTTCGGCGGTTTCGGCGGTTTCGGCGGTGGTCGCCGCCAGTCGTCGGCGCAATACCGCGGTGGTGACCTTCGTCTGAAGGTGAAGATGAGCCTTCAAGAGATTTCTACCGGTGTGACTAAGAAATTCCGTGTGAAGAAAGACACGGTGTGCCCCCACTGTCACGGCACGGGAGCCGAGGCCGGTTCGCAGCCCGAGACCTGTCCGACCTGCCACGGCAACGGCTACACGGTGCAGACGAAGCAGACCATCTTTGGTGTGATGCAGACGCAGGGTCCGTGCCCCACCTGCCATGGTGAAGGTAAGGTGATCAAGAACAAGTGTGCTCACTGCGGTGGCGACGGCATCGTGAAAGGCGAGGAAGTGGTGGAAATCAAGATTCCCGCCGGTGTGGCCGACGGCATGGTGCTCACGGTGCAAGGGAAGGGCAACGCCGGCAAGCACAACGGCATCCCCGGTGACATCCAAGTGTTTATCAGCGAAGAGGAAAACGACACCTTCATCCGTCAGGACAACGACCTGATCTACAATCTCTTGCTCGACTTCCCGACGGCTGCTCTCGGCGGTGAGGTGAAAATACCCACCATCGAAGGCACGAAGCTGAAGATCAACCTTGAGCCCGGCACCCAGCCTGGCACGACGAAGCGTCTGCGCGGCAAAGGCCTGCCCGCCGTACAAGGTTATGGCAGCGGCCACGGTGACATCATCGTCAACATCAGCGTGTATGTGCCCAAGACGCTGTCGCGCGAGGAAAAGGAGGCGCTGGAGAAGATGCGCCACAGCGACAACTTCAAGAGCGACAAGGGCACGCGCCAGAGCATCTTCCAGCGGTTTAAAGACTACTTCAATTAGGTGGTGAGGTTGAAAGGTGGTGAGGTTGTGAGGTTTAAGTACTGAATACATCAACTACGAGGATGGACTATCGTGAGACTATAGCATACCTGTATAACAGTACCCCGGTCTTTGAGAAGGTCGGGGCTTCGGCGTATAAGGAAGGCCTGTACAACACACTGGCCCTGGATGAGCATCTGGGTCATCCACATCGCCGGTATGCCACCATCCACGTGGCGGGGACCAACGGCAAAGGCTCGGTGTCGCACACCCTGGCCGCCATTCTGCAAAAGGCCGGCTACCGCGTGGGACTCTACACCTCGCCTCACCTGGTGGACTTCAGAGAGCGCATCCGCGTGAATGGCGAGTGCGTGAGTGAGAAGTTCGTCATCGACTTCGTCGAGTCACACCGCCAATTCTTTGAGCCCCTGCATCCCTCCTTCTTCGAGCTGACCACCGCCATGGCATTTCTATATTTCGCCGAGCAAGCTGTAGACATCGCCGTGGTGGAAGTGGGCCTTGGAGGCCGGCTCGACTGCACCAACATCATCACCCCCATCCTCTCTGTCATCACCAACATCAGCCTGGACCACACCCAGTTTCTGGGCAACACCCTTGCGAGCATCGCACAAGAGAAAGCTGGCATCATCAAGAAGCACGTGCCCGTGGTGATCGGAGAGACCACCCCAGAAACCCGCCCCGTATTCGAGGCCAGGGCCCATGAGCAGGAAGCCCCCATCACCTTTGCCGAAGAGGAGCGTCCAGTGCTCAACTGCCAGCTGACACCCGACGGTCTCATCTATCACACTACCACATACGGCGAGTTGTACGGCGAGCTTGGCGGACTGTATCAGGAGCGCAACACCAACACCATACTCACCGCCGTAGAGCTGCTCAAAACCACCCATCTTCGCATCAGCGAAGACGCTGTGAGAGAAGGTTTTGCAAAAGTTGGTGAAACCACAGGTTTAATGGGCAGATGGCAGAAAACGGGCGAGCATCCCACCGTCGTCTGCGACACCGGCCACAATGTTGGCGGCTGGGAGTATCTGTCGGCTCAGTTGAAGATGCAGCACTGCCGCCGTCTGCACATCGTCTTTGGCATGGTGGACGACAAGGACATCGAGACAGTGATGTCGCTACTGCCCCCCGATGCCGAGTATTATTTCACCCGCCCCTCCAACAAGCGCGCCATCGACGAGCAAAAGGTGGCCTCCATCGGCTCGGCCCATGGTCTGCGCGGCCGTGCCTACCCCACCGTGGGCGAAGCCTTCCATGCCGCGAGAGAAGCTGCCAGTGCCGAGGATTTCATCTTTGTGGGCGGCAGCAGTTATCTGGTGGCAGATTTCCTGGAAGGATTTAATAGTTTTTAACAAAGGCGTCGGCTTATTTTTCAAGGTTTCTTTTGCCATTCTCGTTTTTTTTCAGTTATTTTGCAGTCTACATAGTAACTAAAAACTCTAAGTATTATGAAGATAGCAGAGACAGAAAACCTTTGTGGCCTGAAACGAGAGGACTTTCAGACCACTATCAACGGCAAAAACACAGATTTGTATATTCTCAAGAACAGTCTTGGCAATGAGGTAGCCATCACCAATTACGGCGGAGCCATTGTCGCCATTATGGTACCCGACAGAGACGGCAATTACGCCAACGTGATCCAGGGTCACGACAACATCCAAGACGTGATCAATTCACCAGAACCTTACTTGTCCACCCTCATCGGCCGTTACGGCAACCGTATCTGCCGCGGTCAGTTCCGTCTGCGCGGCAAGGAATATCAGTTGGCCATCAACAACGGTCCGAACGCCCTTCACGGCGGTCCGAAAGGTTTCCACGCCCGCGTATGGGATGCCACCCAGATGAACGACCAGTCACTGGTGCTGGAGCTCATCTCCGCCTATGGCGAGGAGGGCTACACCGGCGAGCTGAAAGTGACGGTGGTGTATACATTCACCAATGAGAATGAGCTGGTGATCGAGTATCTGGCCACGACCAACAAGATGACGATCATCAACCTGACCAACCATGGATTCTTCAGCCTGGCCGGCATCGCCGACCCCACCCCCACGATCGACGACCTGGAGTGCGAGATCAACGCCGACTACTATCTGCCCATCGACGAGACCTCCATCCCCACGGGTGAGATCCGCTTTGTGAAAGACACCCCCTTCGACTTCCGCACCCCGAAGCCCGTGGGCCGCGACATCGACGCCGACAACGAGCAGCTGCGCAACGGTGCCGGCTACGACCACTGCTTCGTGCTGAACAAGCGTGAGGAAGGCGAACTGAGCTTTGCCGCCCGCATCTACGAGCCCCACAGCGGCCGTACGATGGACGTGTATACCACGGAGCCCGGCGTACAGCTCTACACAGACAACTGGGCCGACGGTTACAAGGGTCAGCACGGTGCCACGTTCCCCCGTCGCAGCGGTATCTGCTTCGAGGCTCAGCACTTCCCCGACAGCCCCAACCACCCCTACTTCCCGTCTGTGGTTCTGAAGCCCGGCCGTCGCTACAAGCAGAAGACCATCTATCAGTTTGGCGTGAGGAAATAACGAATCTAAATCATAACTAACAAAAACATAGAAAAACATTATGGACATTGAATTTGTAAGAAGTCGCTTCATCAAGCATTTCGACGGTCTGACCGGCAACATCTACCATTCTCCCGGACGTATCAACCTCATCGGCGAGCACACCGACTACAACGGCGGTTTCGTATTTCCCGGCGCAGTAGACTGCGGCATTATGGCCGAGATGCGTCCCAACGGTACAGAGAGCACCATCCGTGCCTACTCGATCGACCTGAAAGACCGTGTAGATTTTGATTTCCATGACGGCAAAGGCCCCCGTGCCACCTGGGCCCGCTTCATCTATGGCATCACACTGGAGATGGAAGCCCTCGGCGTGCCTGTGAAAGGCTACAATATCGCCTTCGCCGGTGACGTGCCCCTTGGTGCCGGTATGTCCTCCTCTGCAGCCATGGAGAGCTGCTTCGCCTGCGGTCTGAACGACCTCTTCGGCGAGAACAAGGTATCGAAGTGGGACATGGTGCTGGCCGGCCAGGCTACGGAGCACAAATATATCGGTGTGAACTGCGGTATCATGGACCAGTTTGCCAGCGTGTTTGGCAAGGCCGGCAAGCTGATGCGCCTGGACTGCCGCTCACGCGAGTTTGAATACTATCCCTTCAACCCCGAGGGCTACAAGCTGGTGCTGCTGAACTCCTGCGTGAAGCATGAGCTGGTGGGCTCTCCTTACAACGACCGCCGCAACTCTTGCGAGAACGTGGTGAAGCACATCGCCGCCAAGCACCCGGAGGGCAAATTTGAGACCCTGCGTGACTGCACCTGGGAGCAGCTGGAGGAAGTGCGCGCCGAAGTAGGCGAAGAAGACTACACCCGCGCCCATTTCGTGCTGGGTGAGAAAGACCGCGTGCTGGCTGTCTGCGACGCCCTCGTCGCCGGTGACTATGAGACGGTAGGCAAGAAGATGTACGAGACCCACGAGGGCCTGAGCAAGGAGTATGAGGTGAGCTGCGAGGAGCTTGACTTCCTGAACGAGATCGCCAAGGAGAACGGCGTGACGGGCAGCCGCATCATGGGCGGCGGCTTCGGTGGCTGCACCATCAACCTGGTGAAGAACGAGCTTTACGACCAGTTTATCGCCGACGCCAAGAAGAAGTATTCAGAGAAATATGGCAAGGAGCCAAAGGTAATCGATGTAGTGATCGGCGACGGCTCACGTAAAATCTGTTAATGACCCAATAGAAGATCCAAGAATATGACTCAGACAAAAGACAATGGCAAACTGATTGCCATCATCACGATGTGTTTCATCTTCGCGATGATCAGTTTTGTGACCAACATGGGAGCCCCCTTCGGCAACATCTGGGGTTTCACCTATCCCTTTGCAAAAGCCTGGGGTAACTTAATGAACTTCGCGGCCTACCTGTTCATGGGTATCCCCGCTGGCAAGATGCTTATCAAGTACGGTTATAAGAAGACCGCCCTGATAGCGCTGGCCGTAGGTATTGTAGGCTTGCTGTTCCAATACCTGTCGAGTATCACCGGCGCCGGCACCTACGTATTCACCTACGACGGCATCAAGGTGGCCCTCAACCTGATCATCTACCTGCTCGGTGCTTTCATCTGCGGCTTCTGCGTATGTATGCTCAACACCGTGGTGAACCCGATGCTCAACCTTCTGGGTGGTGGTGGCAACAAAGGCAACCAGCTGATCCAGGTGGGTGGTACGCTCAACTCACTGACCGCCACACTCACCCCGCTGCTCTCCGGCATCCTGGTGGGCACCGTGACCAAAGACACCAACATGGGCGACGTGGCTCCGCTGCTGTTTATCGGCATGGCCGTATTTGCCATTTCGTTTATCATCATCAGCCGTGTGACCATCCCCGAGCCAACCCTTGGCAAGGCCGCTGTGAAGTATGAGCGCAGTCCTCTGGCCTTCCGCCATTGTCTTCTCGGCGTGATCGCCATTTTCTTCTATGTGGGAATAGAGATCGGCATCCCGATGCAGCTCAACTTCTACATCACCAACCTCGGCTTTGAGGGTTCTGCCGCCGTGGGTGGCACCCTGGCTGCCGCTTACTGGCTGATGATGCTTGTGGGTCGTGCCAGTTCGAGCGTGCTCTCTGGCAAGCTGTCGACCACTCTTCAGATGACCGTGGTGTCGACTGTGGCCATCATCCTGCTGCTCATCGCCATCTTCATGCCCGAGAGCATCACCTTCACCGTGAGCGGTCACGCCGTGCCGATGAAGAGTGTGCTGATCGCCGCCTGCGGTCTGTGCACCTCCATCATGTGGGGCGGTATCTTCAACCTCTCGGTAGAGGGTCTGGGCAAATACACCGAGGCAGCCTCCGGCATCTTCATGACCATGGTCGTGGGTGGTGGCATCATGCCCCTCATCCAGGAATCTATCGCCAAGAGCGCCGGCCCAATCGCCAGCTACTGGCTGATCATCGCCATGCTCGCCTATATCCTCTTCTACAGCACCATCGGCTGCAAGAACGTGAACAAGGATATCAAAGTGGACTGAGATGAAAATTAAAAATTAAAAATTAAAAATTAAAAATTAAAGTTCCGCATTTGCTCCACTTGTGGGTTTTTAGGGTTTTAAGGTGAAGAGGTGATAAGGTGAAGATACCAATGAATATGCTGTCGTCATGCATATCTCACCTAAAAACCTCTGAGTTTAGCGACCTGACAACCTGATAACCAAATAACTGGAGCTTGCGGAAGTTAAATTAAAAATTAAAAATTAAAAATTAAAAATTAAAGATTAAGATTAAAAGAAGAATAAATGAAAAGGGGCTCCTGAGAAGGGGCTCCTTTTTTTTGGTGGCGGGGATGGGATATTGGATGGAGGGGAATTTGGTCGGAGGGATTATTGGATGGAGGGGATGAAAAACTTAAAAAGTGTAAAAAAGACACTTTTTAGAAAAAAAACGGAGGATTTTCATTGTAGTTTGAAAAATAAATTGTATTTTTACACCAAAATAACATCATCTCATCAAACTAACATCAATGAAAAACTTGAAAAGCATTATTTTAGGAGCAGGAATGATGGCATTTTTGCTCTCCGCCTGTAATTCGGGCAACGAAGTAAATCTCACAGTATCAGGACTTAATCCAGCCTCGTTCGACACTTTGATCAACGAGAAGCCAGTGAAGCTCTACGTGCTGAAAAACAGCAAAGGCATGGAAGCCTGCATCACCAACTATGGTGCACGCGTCGTGTCGCTGATGGTGCCCGACAAGGACGGCAACATGACCGACGTGGTATTGGGCTACGACAACATCCGCCAGTATGCCGACACGCTGAACTCTCCGAACGACTACGGTTCATCAGTAGGCCGCTATGCCAACCGCATCAAAGACGGCAAGATCACCATCGGCGACAAGGAATATCAGCTTCGCCAGAACGACAACGGCAATGGCGCCGCCCACTGTCTGCACGGCGGCGGCAACACCGGCTGGATGAACAAGGTGTATGACGCCGAGCAGCTGAACGATTCAACGCTGAAGCTGACCATTGTGGCTCCCGACGGCGAGAACGGATTCCCCGGCACCGTGACAGCGACCACGACCTACAGTCTGACAGCAGACAACACACTCGACATTGTGTTTGAGGCCACTACCGACGCCGAGACCATCATCAACATGACCAACCACAACTACTATAACCTGAACGGCGACTTCTCCAAGGAAGGCATGGACATGGTGCTCTACGTGAATGCCGACAACTTCACCCCCTCCGACGCCTCGTATATGACCACAGGCGAGATCAAGCCGGTGGAAGGCACTCCGATGGACTTCCGCGAGCCCACCGCTATCGGCGAGAAGATGGACACCTCGTATGTGTATATCAAGAATGCCTCCGGCTATGACCACAACTGGTGTCTGAACACCTATAAGGACGGCAAGGGCGACGACACGCAGGTATGCGCATCCCTCTACTCACCCAAGACCGGCATTCTTCTTGAGATGATGACCAACGAGCCCGGCGTCCAGGTATATACCGGCAACTTCCAGGGCAACGGCATCCCCGGCAAGTTTGGTGTGCTCTATCCTAAGCATGTGAGTGTATGCCTTGAGAGCCAGAAGTATCCCGACTCCCCCAACAAGAAAGACTGGGTGCAGCCCACTCTGAAGCCCGGCGAGAAGTACTACAGCCACGCAGCCTACCGATTCTCAGTGAAATAAGCGAGACAAACTCATCTAACAATCAACTAATAACAACGAAACGACATGGATTGGAACGCGAAAGAATTTATCTGGCTTGACTGGGCAGTCATGGCCATTGGTATCTTGAGTGTAGTGTGGCTGGTATACAGAGCCATCAAGAAAGACAAAGAGAAGATGAAGGGAGCAGATTCCCAGGACTATCTCTTCGGCAAAGGCGAGCCTTGGTATGTGATCGGCATGGCCATTTTCGCCGCCAACATCGGTTCAGAGCACCTGGTAGGCCTTGCCGGTACCGGCGCCAAGGATGGCGTAGGCATGGCACACTGGGAGATGCAGGGATGGATGATTCTGATTCTGGGCTGGCTATTCGTGCCCTTCTATCAGCTTCTTAACAACAAGATGGGCAAGATCATCACGATGCCCGACTTCCTGAAATTCCGCTATACGCAGCGCACTGGCTCTTGGCTGAGCATCATCACGCTTGTGGCCTACATACTGACGAAGGTGAGTGTGACTGCTTTCACAGGTGGTATCTTCTTCGAGTACCTGATAGGCCTTCCATTCTGGTGGGGAGCCTTGGGTCTGATAGCCGTGACGGCCATTTTCACCGTGATCGGCGGTATGAAGGGTGTGATGACGATGTCGTCTATCCAGACCCCGATTCTGATTATCGGCGCATTCCTGGTGCTCTTCCTTGGTCTCTATGAACTGGGCAGCGGCAGCATTGCCGAGGGTTGGTCTAACATGATGGACTACTGCCGCGGTCTGCACGACGGTTACGGCACGACCCACATGTTCCACTGGGCCGACATCAACGAGTCGGGCAAGCCCGACCCCATGTATCATGAATATCCCGGTTTTGTGGTGTTCATCGGTGCTTCGATCATTGGTTTCTGGTATTGGTGTACGGACCAGCACATCGTACAACGTGTGCTTGGCCAGCAGAAAGGCGAGGACAACTCAGTGGTGATGAAGCGCGCCCGTCGCGGTACGATAGCCGCCGGCTACTTCAAGCTCCTTCCTGTGTTCATGTTCTTGATTCCCGGCATGGTGGCCATCTCTCTGGCCAGCGGTCAGTATGGCGACTTCGGCATCCAGATGGATATCACCAACCAGCATGACACCGACGGTGCCTTTGCAATGATGGTGAAGAGCATTCTTCCCGCCGGTATCAAAGGTTTTGTGACCATCGGTTTCATCTGCGCCCTTGTGACCTCGCTTGCCGCATTCTTCAACAGCTGTGCGACGCTCTTCACTGAAGACTTCTACAAGCCGATGAAGAAAGGCATGAGCGAAGACCACTACGTGCTTGTAGGCCGTATCGCCACTGTAGTGGTAGTGATCCTTGGTCTTCTTTGGCTCCCTGTAATGATGAACATGGGCAACCTGTACAGCTATCTTCAGGGCATCCAGTCGCTGCTTGCTCCGGCCATGGTGGCCGTGTTCACCCTGGGTATTTTCTCCAAGAAGATCACTCCCAAAGCAGGCGAGTGGGGTCTTATCGGCGGTTTCTTCATCGGTATGCTCCGTCTGCTGACCAACATACTCACAGAGACCGGCAGCAAGACGATGACCGGCGGATTCTGGGAGAATACCACATGGTTCTGGCAGACCAACTGGCTTGTATTTGAGTGCTGGCTGCTGGTATTCATCGTATTGCTGATGGTGGTAGTGAGCTTCTTCACTCCCGCTCCCTCGAAAGAGCAAGTGGACGCCATCACCTTCACCCCCGAATACCGCAAGCAGATCAAAGAAAGCTGGGGCTTCTGGGATATCATCGGCACTCTGGGTGTGATAGCTCTCTGCGGCTGTTTCTATGCATACTTCTGGTAAATCATTGAAGAATCGGAGCGGTCGGAGGACTCTGGATAGTCTGAGGACTCTGAATATTCTGAATAATCTGAATAATCTGAATACGCTGAGCGCTCTGAGCGCTCCGATTCAATAAACGACAAGAGAATGACAGGATTTTATGGTGAGCACTCGAAGGTATTCGTCTCCGTGGACTGTATCGTCTTCGGATTCGACCACAACAAGCTGAAGCTCCTGATAGGCAGGCGGCAGATGGATCCGGGTCGTGGCGAGTGGTCGCTCTATGGTGGATTTGTGAGAGAGGACGAGAGTCTGGAAGAAGCTGCCAACCGCACGCTTTATACGCTCACAGGTCTTACTGAAATATACATGCGTCAGGTAGGTGCCTTCGGTGCTATCGACCGCGACCCCGGTGAGCGTGTGATCACTGTGGCCTACTGTGCCCTGATCGACGTGAATGACTACGATGAGAAGCTGCGTGAGGAGCATGGTGTGGAATGGGTGAGTCTGGACGAGCTACCCCATCTTTACTCCGACCACAACGAGATGGTGAGGAAAGCCATCGGCCAGCTTCGCCGTCGCATCAACACGGAACCTCTGAGTTTCAATTTGCTGCCCGAACTTTTCACGCTGACCCAGCTGCAACATGTATATGAAGCCATTCTGGGCGAGGAGATCGACAAGCGCAACTTCCGCAAGCGCATCAAGACGATCGACTTCATCGAGAAGACGGAACATATCGACAAGCTGACCTCCAAACGTGGCGCGGCTCTCTATCGCTTCAACAAAGAGATGTATCTGAATGACTCGACATTCAGGCTATGAAGGACAGGGGGCTGACCAGGAGGAATAGTAGAGCTAGGAAGACTAGTATATCCAGGAAGACTAGTAGAACTAGAAAGACTCCGAGAACCTTAAAACAACCTAAAATATAAAGACTATGTTAGAAGAACTGAAAGAAAAAGTATTCAAGGCCAATCTCGACCTGGTGAAACAAGGCCTCGTGATATTCACTTGGGGCAATGTCTCAGGCATCGACCGCGAGAAAGGCCTGGTCGTGATCAAGCCATCAGGTGTGGACTACGATGTGATGAAGGCATCAGACATGGTGGTGGTAGACCTTGAGACTGGCAAGGTGGTGGAAGGCGACCTGAACCCCTCTTCGGACACGCCGACCCACCTGGTGCTGTACAAAGCATTCCCGAACATCGGCGGTGTGGTACACACCCACTCGACCTATGCCACCGCTTTTGCCCAGGCCGGGTGTGACATTCCGAACATCGGCACCACCCACGCCGACTATTTCTACAAGGACATCCCCTGCACCCGCGACATGACGGAATCTGAGGTGAAAGGCCAGTATGAGCTGGAGACGGGCAACGTGATTGTGGACGAGATACTCAACATCCGCAAGATCAACCCCGACCATACCCCTGCCGTACTGGTGAAGAACCACGGTCCGTTCTCCTGGGGCAAGTCGCCGGACAATGCGGTATACAATGCCAAGGTGATGGAGCAGTGTGCCAAGATGGCCTTTGTGTCGTTCAGTGTGAATCCCAAGACGACAATGAATCCCCTGCTTGTGGAGAAGCACTACATGCGCAAGCATGGGCCCAATGCCTATTACGGCCAGAAAGGCAGCCAGCACTGACCTTTCGGTCTATTAATTTTACAATGAGAGAAAAACCTTTAAACAATTCAACAACTTAATAATTAGAACCCAAAATGATTAAAGCATTTGATAATTATGAGATTTGGTGGGTGACTGGCGCACAGTTGCTCTACGGAGGTGATGCAGTCGTAGCAGTGGACGCACACTCAAAAGAGATGGTAGAAGGACTCAACGAGTCGGGAAACATTCCAGTGAAGGTGGTGTACAAAGGCACCGCCAACTCCTCGAAAGAAGTAGAGGCCGTGATGAAGGCCGCCAACAACGAAGAGAAGTGTATCGGTATCATCACTTGGATGCACACCTTCTCCCCCGCCAAGATGTGGATCAAGGGTCTGCAGGCCCTTCAGAAGCCCCTTCTCCACTTCCACACCCAGTATAACGCCGAGATACCCTGGGAAACGATGGACATGGACTTCATGAACCTGAACCAGAGTGCTCATGGCGACATCGAGTTCGGACATATCTGCACCCGCATGCGTGTTCCCCGCAAGGTGGTCTGCGGCTACTGGAAGAGCGAAGAGGCCCAGAAGAAGATTGCCGTGTGGGCCCGCGTGGCCGCCGGTGTGTCCGACGCCAAGAACGTGCGCTGCCTCATGTTTGGCATGAACATGAACAATGTGGCCGTGACCGACGGCGACCGTGTGGAGTTTGAACAGCGCCTGGGCTACCATGTAGACTACTATCCCGTGTCGTCACTCATGGACTACTTCAAGCGTGTGACCGACGCCGAGGCTGACGCCCTCGTCGAGGAGTACAAGAAAGAATACACCATCAAGATAGACGAGAGTGGTGAGGAAGTGTACTGGCAGAAGGTGAAGAACGCCGCCAAGGCCGAGATAGCCCTCCGCCGCGTGCTGAAGGATGAGGGTGCCACCGCCTTCACGACCAACTTCGACGACCTGGGCGACGCCGACATCGACGATCCCAACTTCGTGGGCTTCGACCAGATTCCCGGTCTTGCCTCTCAGCGTCTGATGGCCGAAGGTATCGGTTTCGGTGCCGAGGGCGACTGGAAGACCGCCTGCCTCTACCGCACGCTGTGGGTGATGCAGCAGGGTCTGCCCACCGGCTGCTCCTTCCTGGAGGACTACACCCTCAACTTCGCCGGCGACCGCAGTTCATGTCTGCAGAGCCACATGCTCGAGGTTTGTCCGCTCATCGCCACCGACAAACCCAAGCTCGAGGTTCACTTCCTCGGTATCGGAATCCGCAAGCAGCAGACTGCCCGCCTCGTGTTCACTTCGAAGGTTGGCCGTG
Organism: uncultured Prevotellaceae bacterium; assembly: GCA_946402905.1. Lineage (GTDB taxonomy): Bacteria > Bacteroidota > Bacteroidia > Bacteroidales > Bacteroidaceae > Prevotella. Next base: position 26,298 of record CAMIYC010000006.1, read on the forward strand.
GTATCAAGGCCACCGTCGTCGACCTGGGCAACCGTTTCCGTCTCATCTCCCAAGAGGTGGAGTGCATCGAGCCCAAACCCATGCCCAACCTGCCCGTGGCTTCAGCCCTGTGGGTGCCCCAGCCTACATTTGAGATTGGTGCCGGTGCATGGATCCTGGCCGGTGGTACACACCACAGCGCTTTCTCCTACGACATCACCGAAGAGTACTGGGCAGACTTTGCCGAGATGCTCGGTATCGAGTATGTACGCATCAACAAGGACACGACCGTGGACAGCTTCAAGAAAGAGCTTCGTTTCAACGAAGTCTACTTCATGCTGAACAAGGCCCTCCAATAACCCTCTTTCTGGCATAGCCAGAGTCTGACTCAGGGACTTACTTGATGTATGTCCGCACATACATGAAGCAAGTCCCTGCTGTTTAGATTTTTTATACCCTAATCACTTTATCACCTTACACCTTATACTATTATCCAGCGCATTTTTATGAATAAAGACGCAAAATCAACGATAGAAGCCGGCAAAGCCATCCTTGGCATTGAGTTTGGCTCCACCCGCATCAAGGCCGTTCTCATCGACGAAGAGAACAAACCGATCGCCCAAGGTTCCCATGAATGGGAGAACCAGCTTGTGGACGGTCTCTGGACCTACTCCACCGAAGCCATCTGGTATGGTCTGCAAGACTGCTACGCCAATCTTCGCAAAGACGTGCTTGAGCAATACGACATTGAGATAGAGGCACTCGCCGCCATCGGCTTCAGCGCTATGATGCACGGCTATATGGCATTCAATGAGAAGGAAGAGATCCTTGTGCCTTTCCGCACCTGGCGCAATACCAACACTGGCAAAGCCGCTGCCGCTCTGTCCAAGCTTTTCAACTACAACATTCCCCTTCGTTGGAGCATCAGCCACCTTTATGAAGCCATCCTGGACAACGAAGAGCATGTGAGCGACATCAAGTATCTGACCACTCTGGCAGGCTACGTACACTGGCAGGTGACGGGTCAGTTTGTGCTGGGCGTGGGCGATGCCTCAGGCATGATCCCCGTCGACCCCAAGACGAAGACTTACGATGCCACGATGGTAGAGAAATTTGACGAACTGATTGCCCCGAAGGGATTCGACTGGAAGTTGCTCGACATTCTGCCCAAGTCACTGAACGCCGGTGAGAATGCCGGTTTCCTGACCCCCGAAGGCGCCAAGAAGCTCGACGTGAGCGGTCATCTGAAGGCCGGCATCCCAGTATGTCCTCCCGAAGGCGACGCAGGCACCGGCATGGTAGCCACGAATGCTGTGAGGCAGCGCACGGGCAACGTCTCTGCCGGCACCTCCTCATTCTCGATGATAGTCTTGGAGAAAGAGCTATCCAAGCCCTATGAGATGATAGACATGGTGACGACCCCCGACGGCAGTCTGGTGGCCATGGTTCACTGCAACAACTGCACCTCAGACCTGAACGCCTGGGTAAACCTGTTTAAGGAATACCAGCAGTTGCTGGGTGTGCCCGTCGACATGAACGAAGTATACGGCAAGCTTTACAACAACGCCCTGAAAGGTGACGCCGACTGCGGTGGTTTGATTTCCTACAATTACATCTCGGGTGAGCCTGTGACGGGTCTGTCGGAGGGCCGTCCACTCTTTGTGCGCTCCGCCAATGACAAGTTCAACCTGGCCAACTTCATGCGTTCCCATCTGTATGCCTCGGTAGGTGTGCTGAAGATCGGCAACGACATCCTGTTTAAGGAAGAGAAGGTAGAAGTGGACCGCATCACGGGCCATGGAGGTCTGTTCAAGACCAAGGGCGTGGGCCAGCGCATCCTTGCCGCCGCCATCAACTCCCCGATCTCCGTGATGGAGACAGCCGGTGAGGGTGGTGCCTGGGGTATAGCCCTTCTTGCCTCCTATCTGGTGAACAACCCGTCGCGTCTTTCTCTGGCAGAATATCTGGACCAGGTGGTCTTCGCCGGCGATACCGGTGTGGAGATAGCCCCCACAGCAGAAGACGTGGCCGGATTCAACGTATATATCGAGAACTACAAGAAAGGCCTTGGCATCGAGCAGGCCGCCGTGGAATGTAAGAAATAACAAGAAATACCGATCCAAGATGAAGAACATCCTATCAGCCCTTTTTTTCGCCTGCCTGAGTGCCAGTATGTCGGCTCAGGACGCGACCATCACCGTTGAGACGACGGGCAGCACCCAGAAGATACCCAAAGAGATCTACGGCCAGTTTGCCGAGCACCTCGGCACCTGCATCTACGGAGGTCTGTGGGTAGGCCCGGAGTCATCCATCCCCAACACCGACGGCTACCGCAACGACGTGCTTGGTGCGCTGAAAGCGCTTCAGGTGCCTGTGCTGCGCTGGCCCGGCGGCTGTTTTGCCGACGAGTATCACTGGATGGACGGCATCGGCCCTCGGAGCCAGCGTCCTAAGATGCAGAACAACAACTGGGGTGGCACCATCGAAGACAACTCCTTCGGCACCCATGAGTTTCTCAACCTGTGCGAACTGCTTGGCTGCGAGCCCTACATCAGCGGCAACGTGGGCAGCGGCACTGTAGAAGAACTGGCCAAATGGGTGGAATACATGACGAGCGACGGTGACACGCCGATGGCCAAGCTTCGCCGTCAGAACGGCCGCGACAAGGCCTGGAAGGTGAAATACCTCGGTGTGGGCAATGAGAGCTGGGGTTGTGGCGGCAACATGCGCCCGGAGTATTACAGCGATCTGTTCCGCCGCTATTCCGTCTACTGCCGCAACTACGACGGCAACAAGCTTTACAAGATAGCCAGCGGTGCGAGCGACTACGACTACAACTGGACGAAAGTGCTGATGAATCAGGTGGGCAACCGCATGGACGGTGTCTCGCTCCATTACTACACCTGTTCGGGCTGGACGGGCTCCAAAGGCTCCGCGACCCAGTTTGACGACCAGCAGTATTACTGGACACTGGGCAAATGCCTTGAGATCGACGACGTGATCAAGAGACACTGCGCGATCATGGACGAGAAAGACCCGAAGAAGCACATCGGTCTTCTGGTAGACGAGTGGGGCACGTGGTGGGATGAGGAACCCGGCACCATCAGCGGTCACCTCTATCAGCAGAATGCCCTTCGCGACGCGATGGTTGCCTCGCTGTCACTCGATGTCTTCCACAAGTATACCGACCGTGTGCGGATGGCCAACATCGCGCAGATTGTGAATGTGCTTCAGTCGATGATCCTGACCGACACGAAAGGCACCGGCCACATGGTGCTCACCCCGACATATCATGTATTTGAGATGTACAAGCCCTTCCAGGAAGCCACCTACCTGCCTCTGACGCTCCAATGCGAGAAGATGCGCGTGCGTCATGAGATGAACAAGGAGATGGACGAGACGAGCTCCGACGGCTACCGCACCCTCCCCTTGGTAAGTGCCTCAGCCGCCAAGACCTCCGACGGTCGCATCATCCTCTCTCTGACCAATGTGAGCCTGGACAAGAAGCAGGAGATCTCTGTTCGCCTGCATGATTTTAAGGGAAAATCAGTTTCCGGACGTATTCTTACTAGTAAGAGTGTGGCCGACTACAATGATTTCGACCATCCCTCACGCGTTCAGCCTGTGGCATTCAAGGATGCCAAGCTGAAGAAAGACGAGCTGACCGTGAAACTGCCTGCCAAATCGATCGTGGTGATTGAGGTGAAATAGGAGGGATAGTAGGACTAGGAGGACTAGTATAACTAGGAGGACTAATAGAGATAGAAAATCTTGGTAGAAAAAAAAGGAAAAACTCTAAAAAATAAAACGCATGAACAGTAAAGAATTAATGAACAAAGCAGCCGACAACATCCGCATACTGGCTGCTTCGATGGTAGAGAAAGCCAAGTCTGGTCATCCAGGCGGAGCCATGGGTGGTGCCGACTTCATCAATGTGCTCTTCTCTGAATTTTTGGTATATGACCCCGAGAACCCCTGCTGGGAAGGTCGCGACCGTTTCTTCCTCGACCCGGGTCACATGTCACCGATGCTCTACTCTGCCCTGGCCCTTCAGGGCAAATTCACCCTTGACGAGCTGAAGCAGTTCCGTCAGTGGGGCTCCCCCACCCCGGGCCATCCCGAGCGTGAGATAGAGCGTGGCATTGAGAACACCTCCGGTCCTCTGGGCCAGGGTCACACATTCGCCGCCGGTGCTGCCGTTGCCGAGAAATTCCTTGAAGCCCGCCTGGGCAAGACCCCGATGCAGCACAAGATTTACGCCTACATTTCCGACGGAGGTGTAGAGGAAGAGATTTCTCAGGGCACCGGTCGTCTGGCCGGCATTCTGGGTCTGAACAACCTGATCATGTTTTACGACTCCAACGACATTCAGCTTTCGACCGAGTGCAACGTTGTGATGCAGGAAGACACCGAAGCCAAATACAAGTCATGGGGCTGGAATGTGATCAACATCAACGGCAACGACCCCGATGAAATCCGCGAGGCACTGAAAGCCGCCCAGCAAGAGGAGAAACGCCCGACTCTGATTATCGGCAAGACCATCATGGGCAAAGGAGCTCTGAAAGCCGATGGCAGCAGCTACGAGCACAATATCGCCACCCACGGTGCTCCCCTCGGAGGCGACGCCTACACGAAGACCATCAGCAACCTTGGCGGCAACCCCGCCGATCCATTTGAGATCTTCCCCGAGGTGTGCCAGCTCTATGCTGCCCGTCGCGAGGAGCTCAAGAAGATTGTGGCTGCCCGTCATCAGGAAGAAGCCGAGTGGGCCGCAGCCAATCCCGACAAGGCCGCGCTGCTGAAAGAGTGGTTCTCGGGCAATGCCCCGAAGGTAGACTGGTCGGTGCTGGTACAGAAAGAAGGCTCCGCCACCCGTGCTGCCTCCGCCGCCTGTCTGGGTGTACTTGCCGAGCAAGTGCCCAACATGATCTGCGCCTCGGCCGACCTGTCTAACTCAGACAAGACCGACGGATTCCTGAAGAAGACCCACTCTCTGCAGGCCGACGACTTCAGCGGTGCATTCTTCCAGGCCGGTGTCTCAGAGCTGACGATGGCCTGCATGTGCATCGGTATGTATCTGCACGGCGGTGTGATTCCCGCCTGCGGCACCTTCTTTGTATTCTCCGACTATATGAAGCCTGCCGTTCGTATGGCCGCCCTGATGGAAGTGCCCATCAAGTTTATCTGGACCCATGACGCCTTCCGCGTGGGCGAGGACGGTCCCACCCATGAGCCCGTGGAGCAGGAGGCTCAGATTCGCCTGATGGAGAAGCTGAAGAACCACTCCGGCAAGGACAGCGTGCGTGTGTTCCGCCCTGCCGATGCCGACGAGACCACCGTTTGCTGGGCCATGGCCATGGAGAACATGGAGACCCCGACAGCCCTTGTCTTCTCCCGCCAGAACATCGCCAAGTTGCCCGCCGGCAATGACTATGAGCAAGCCCGCAAGGGAGCCTATATCGTGGCCGGCAGCGATGCCGACTATGATGTGATCCTGCTTGCCAGCGGCAGCGAGGTATCCACCCTTGTGGCCGGTGCCGAGTTGCTTCGCAAAGACGGTGTGCGCGTACGCATCGTGAGTGCTCCGTCCGAGGGCCTGTTCCGCAGCCAGAGCAAGGAATACCAGGAGTCCGTTCTCCCGAAGGGTGCCAAGATATTCGGTATGACCGCCGGTCTGCCTGTGACCCTTGAGGGTCTGGCCGGTGCCAACGGCAAGGTCTTCGGTATGCCGAGCTTCGGTTTCTCCGCTCCCTATAAGGTGCTTGACGAGAAGCTTGGCTTCACCGGCGAGAATGTCTACAACCAGGTGAAAGCATTTTTGGCAGAATAATATGGAAGTGAAGACTATCGGCATAGCCAGCGATCACGCCGGCTATGCTTTGAAGCAGTTTGTCAAGCGCTATCTTGACGACAACGGATATGCATGGAAAGACTACGGCACCTACAGCGAGGAGTCGTGCGACTACTCCGACTTCGGCCATGCCCTTGCCGAGGGCATTGAGCGCGGCGAGGTGTATCCCGGCATAGCCATCTGCGGCAGCGGTGAGGGCATCAACATGACCCTGAACAAGCACCAGAGCATCCGCGCGGGTCTCTGCTGGATACCCGAGATAGCCCACCTGATCCGCCAGCACAACAACGCCAACGTGCTTGTGATGCCCGGCCGTTTCATCGACGAGTCGATGGCCGAGCGGATCATGGATGAGTTTTTCGCCACGGAGTTTGAGGGTGGCCGTCATCAGAAGCGTATCGACAAGATACCATTAAATCACTGACAATCACATTTTATGGAGAGGCCTTGTTTTTATGGCAAAGTCTCTCCATTTTTTTATTTTTTCCTCTACTTTTTTCACTTTTCAGGCTTTTTTGAAGTCATTGTAACAAAAAAAGCGTAAATTTGCATCAAAAATACCGAGAATCGTCATCTGCGGGTTCAAAACCTTTTGGTGGTGGTGCGGTTAAGGTATGCATGGGTCTGTTCTGAACTCTTCTGTTTGTTTTTGTAATGACAGGAGAGGAGGAGAGATTATATGGATACTGGAACCCCGCCCCAACCTGGAACCCCACCCCAACCTGGAACCCCACCCCAACCTGGAACCCCACCCCAACCCTCCCCAAAGGGGAGGGAGTCCGAAGTGGCTGAGGATATTGCTACTGATTTTTGTTTTATGGAAATGTCGTTCTGTCTTAAAATAAATAATTGGCTTTTCCGCTTTAGCGGGATTGAGCCGGGGGAGATTCCAGCCAATTCTCAGCTATTCGCTGTGGCGGAGGGCGAGGCCGTGACGGATTATTTTTACCATTTCCATTTTGTAGACAGTCTGCCTGCGGCAGATGCGGGATGGAACAGTGTCTACCAGAAACACAACATACATGTATATCGCCGTGGCGAATTGGAGCGCCGTCTGATTTCCGTGGCATCCCCAGCCGATGCCTATGCCGTATACGAAGAGACCTCCGATCATGGCGCCGACATCTGGTTTCTGCGCAGCCTGCGTGAGGAGCTGACAATCGACACGATGTTTGTATCCTGCCTGGCTTTAGAACGCCGGATGCTCGTCCAAGATGCGTACATCCTCCACTGCTGTTACCTCTGCTATCAAGGCAAGGCCTTGCTTTTCAGCGGTCCGAGCGGTGCGGGAAAATCGACGCATGCCGACCTATGGGTGAAAAACATCGAAGGATGCCATGTGGTGAACGGCGACCGCTGTCTGATCAGCCGTGGTGCTGACGGTCGTTTTATGGCCCATGGCTGGCCTGTATGCGGCAGCAGCGGCATCTGCCATGTCGAGAGTCATCCTATCGAGGCCATCGTATTCATCGAGCAGACCCCCCTAAACCAGCCCATCCCCGAGAACACGTCAGGACTTTTCAGGCGTCTGATAGCACAGATCACCATCAACTACTGGGATCACACATCCACTGAGCATGCCACCGACTGGGTGCTTTCGTTGATGGGCGAGGTGAAGACGATGGTATATGGTTGCAACATGGAAGACGACGCCTCGACGACACTGCATAAGATTTTGTAATGGCACTGGATCTTGAGAAACATCTGGTGGCGAAAGCCAATGAGGCGTTTGAGCCACTGACTGCGAATTTTGAGCTGACCCCTCTTTGCAATTTGCACTGCGACATGTGCTTCATCCGCATGTCTAAGCAAGAGACCGACCGTCTGGGCGGTCTGAAGAGCGGGGCGTCATGGCTTGAGATCGCCCGCCAGCTGCAGTCGATGGGCACACTGTTTATCCTTCTGACCGGCGGCGAGCCAATGTCGCACCCCGACTTCGCCGAGATCTACACCCACCTGCGCCGCATGGGGTTCATCCTGACACTCAACACCAATGGCACCCTGATCACAGAGGAGATGTGCCGCGAGACATTCAGGGAGAAGCCTCGCCGCATGAATGTGACGCTCTATGGCTCCAGTGCCGACACCTACGAGCGGCTGTGCCACAACCGCCAAGGATTTGCGCAGACCCTCCACGGGCTTGAGCTGCTGAAGAAGCACGAGATAGACACAAAGATCAACTTCAGCATGACACAAGCCAACAAGGATGAATACGACGAGATGATGCGGATAGCGGCAGAATTTGGTTTTCCCGTTGTCTCCAACAGTTATATGACTCCCGACCTTCGCACCACATGCGGCCGTGAGTGCCAGACGCCCCTGATGCGTCTGCACGCCGGTGATGCCGGCAGGCTGGAATGCCGTTACTATCAATACCGCATGAAAGACGAATACAAGACCTATGCCCAGAACGCCATCTTCAAGGCAGAGAAGCAGCAGGCTCCCAAAGAAGGCTACACGCTCAACTGCCGTGCGGGCCGTAGTTCGATGTGGATAGACTGGCGCCACCATATCACCCCCTGCGTGATGATGGAGGCTCCGTCGGTGGATCTTCCTTCCGGAGCCACCTACCCTGCCTACCATGATGTGGGTGGTTTCGCCGAAGTGGATATGGAGAATGTGAGGCATGCGTCAGCCACCGTGCTGAACGGCGGCGACGTGCCGTCAGCCTGGCAATGGATTGTAAAGGAGTGTCTTGCCCTGCCGCCGATCGAAGACTGCGCCGGGTGCGGCCTGCGCCATATCTGCCAGGTGTGCTATGCCTCGGCTTTTCACGAGAAGAAGCGCTGCGGCTCTGTAGACTATCTCTGCGACATGGCCAAAGGATTGTTGGAGGGGCTGCGGAGCGAATAGCGCCGGATCGCAGGGAGGAGAATGAGAGGATGGGAGGTGGCGGATGGGAGGTGGCGGATAAAATCCGCCAGGCAATGAACAAAGTATAAAGGACGGAAGGCTGAGGACGGAAGGCTATTTTTAATTAACAACCAATGATCAAGACCAAGACATTTATCAAACGAGATATCGCGGGTGAAACGATGCTGATTCCTTCTGGCAAGACTGCGGAGGAGATCAATGGGATGATTACCCTGCAGGGCATCGGCGGTTTTATATGGGATCACATCGAAGAGGCAGAGAGCCTTGAGGACCTGCTCGACATGATCACCGAAGAATATGACGTGGACCGTCGTGAGGCCGGCGGCGATGCGCTGGTTTTCATCATGCAGCTGCTTCAGGCGGGTATGATCAGGCCCTCTGGGAAAGACTGGTGAAACTGGGCTTGCTGGGGCTGAGGCGGATAATCCGCCTGCAATGGACAAAGATGTGATGAGAGAAGGGCTGAGGCATGCCTGGATATTGAAGAACTAAATGATGGCGGGAGAGAAGCTTGAGCGGATATTGATGGGTCTGACACGGGCCGCGCTCTGGTCGGAGGAACCCTCGACAGAAGGGCTGCCCCTGACAGAGGAGGAATGGGTGGAAATGTATCGTCTGGCGCATAAACAGACGGTGCAGGGAATCGTTTACGACGCCATCTGCCATCTTCCTGAGGAGTTTCTTCCTTCGGGCCGCATTTTCAGTCTTTGGATGCCTGAGATGGAAGCCCTTGAGGCCAACTACCAGCGGCATATCCGTACCATCGGCTGGTTGACGAGCCGCATGACAGAAGGCTCACAGCTGCGGCCTATCATATTGAAGGGCATCCCCCTGGCTTCGCTCTACCCTGTGCCTGAGCACCGTGTGCTGGGCGACATCGACGTGTTTTACGGGAACCCAACAAACACCTCTGTTGCCGATGACCTAATAGAGTCATGGGGATTTCCTATACAACGAGGGCTTAACAGCGAATCTTGTTATCAAATAAATGATGTGGTCATTGAGCACCATGGTCTCATTACCATTTCTCATGTGCCCTGGAGAAAGCATCCTCAAAAATGGCTTGAAGAACAATTAGCTTCAAAAAACGGCACAACTATTGTCGATTTAGAAGGCATACACATCCATGTGCTCTCACCTATTTTAGATATACTCCAACTTAGTCTTCACAATTTACATCATGTAGTGAACGAAGGAATAGGGTTGCGTCAGATGTGTGATTTTGCTTTATATCTGAATAAGAACGGTGCCACTATTTCTGCAGAAGAGTTACGCAAAGCCTTAGATATCTATCACATACGTCCTTGGACAGAACTATGTCTATCATACTGTTTAAGACATCTTGGACTTTCTAAGGAATGTTTGCCCTATCCTATTTACATAGAAGAAAAAGATACAGAAATGCTTCATCAAGACATTCTTCAAACAGGTAATTTTGGCATTATGGACGACCGTAACAACAACCGTCCATACGAAGGAATGTCTTCGAGAGTATTCACTTTCCGACGTATTTTAAGAAATTTGCGTCATTACTTTAAATTCTTCCCCACAGAGGCGATTTGCTGGATTATCAGCCTGACAGCCCAACGATTCACAGAAAGCCTCCAAGGAGATCAAAAATAAGATTTAACAAAAAAAACCATACGATGAAAAAAAAATTACTCCAAGTATTGCCATTGGCAGTCGCAGTGCTGATAGTGGCATCCTGTGCGAGCCGCAAGCAGATGATCTACCTGAACGACCTGCGTCCCGACCAGGTGTACCAAGTGAAAGAGCGTCCTGAGATTACGATTCAGAAAGACGACAAGCTGAGTATCAAAGTGAGTTGCAAGAACCCCGAGCTGGCCCTTGTGTTCAACTATCCCGGCACAGGCGGCTATACCGTGGGCGAAAACGGCAGCATCACCTCGCAGGGCGGTACGACCGACAAAGACGCCGGATATATAGTGGACCGCGACGGCAACATTGAATTCCCCATCCTGGGCAAGCTGCATGTAGCGGGTATGACCTGCCGCCAAGTGGTGGACCACATCAAGGAGACGCTGAGCACGCGCGGTCTGATCAAAGATCCGTTTGTGACGTGCGACATCATCAACTTCAAAGTCAACTTCATGGGTGAGATCGGCAAGGTGGGCGAGATCAAAGTCAACGGCGACCGCATCACCCTGCTTGAAGCCATCGCCCAACAAGGCGACATGAAAGAATACTCCAAGCTCGACAGCATCGCCGTGATCCGCGAGGTGGACGGTCATCGCCGCATCTACTACACCAGCCTGCTGTCCAAAGACATCTACGACTCTCCGGTATACTACCTTCAGCAGAACGACCTGATCTACATTCAGCCGAACAAGAACAAAGTGCGCGAGGAGACCCGTCGCAACATGACCTGGTTTTACACCGGCACTTCACTCATCACGACCATCATCTCACTGATTACGCTTATAACGAAATAATTAGCTGACTACGCGGCATGCCGCGTTCACTACATACAGTATCCACCCTGCGACTTATCAATAGAACGAGGTAAGTCGCCACACTAACACATAATATATCAACAGAACATGGTAAAGATGCCCGAACAGAAAAACATGGCCGGCGACAACTCCCTTGCTTCTAAGGGTTTTAACGTCAATCCGCTTGACCTTGTGAAATACCTTTTGGCCAACTGGTACTGGTTTGCCCTTTCACTGGCACTTTTCTGCGGATACGGCTGGTACAAGTACAGCACGACGCAGTTTCGCTACAGCACCAACGCCACGGTGATGTTTAAAGACGCCCGTGCCTCGGCTCAGATGGCCGGTCTGGACCGTCTGGCCAACACGACCCCCCGTGTGAACATCTCCAACGAGATCCTGCAGTTTCAGTCGCCCGAGCTGATGCGTCAGGCCGTGCTGCGCCTCCACGCCGAGGTGGACTACACGGTCATGGACTACCTGCGTGTGAAAGAGCTTTACTCACAGACCCCCGTGCGGCTGTCGTTTATCGATGCCCCTGAGGAGAAAGTCTTCGACCTGAAGGTGACCCCTATCGACGGCCGCACCGTCCGCCTGTCGAGTTTCTCCACTGGTGGTGACGACATCACTGTGAACATGGGCGACACGGTGAAGACCCCTGTAGGCAAGGTGCTTGCCACGAAGACCCTCTACTACGGTCCCGAGTGGTATGGGCGGACGGTGAACGTGTCGAAGAACAGCGTGCGCCAGGTGGTGAGCAAATTTTGCGGCAACCTATCGATCAGCCAAGGCTCCACCGACGACAACAACTACTACGGCTGGAACGACTCGAGCATCCTGTACCTGTCTTACGAAGACGTGTCGCCCTCGCGTGCCGAGGATGTGCTCAACATGCTGATTGCCATCTACAACGAAGAGACGATCACCGACAAGAACCAGATAGCCATCAACACGAGCAACTTCATCGAAGAGCGCCTTGCCATCATCGAGAAAGAGCTTGGCGGCGTGGAGTCGCAGATACAGAGCTACAAGGAGGCCAACAACATGGTGGATATCAACAGCTTCTCGTCGACCGAGATGGGCCATAAGGAACAGTATGGCACCCAGGTGAAAGACCTGATGCTGCAGCAGCAGACCGGCAGCTACATCAGCGACTACCTGAACGACCCGTCGAAGGCGACCGAGCTGATTCCTGCCAACACCGGCCTGGCCGACGGTTCTATCGATGCCCAGATCAACCAATACAATGCCGCCAAGCTCCGCCGCGACAAGCTGCTGGAAGGTGGCGGCGAGAACAACCCGGTGGTGGAAGACCTGAACAATGAGCTCAACTCGATGCGGCAGAACATCCGCCGCTCAGTGGACAACATGAACGCCAACATCCGCGCGAAGATCAACGACATCTCCAACCGCGCCAACCAAGCCTCGGCCCGCGTGTCGCAGTTGCCACGCCAGCAGCGCCAGATGCTCTCCATCGAGCGTCAGCAGCACATCAAAGAAGAGCTCTACCTCTATCTGCTCAACAAACGCGAGGAGAACGCCCTGAGCCTGGCGACAACCGAGTCAAACGCCCGTGTGCTGCAGCCCGCCCAGGGATTCGACAGTCCTGTGTCACCGATTCTCAAGGCCCTGATGGCCCGCGACATCACCCTTGCCGTAGGTCTTCCCCTTGCCATCCTGGTGTTTCTCTTCTTCTTCGACACAAAAGTGAAGAACCGCAAAGACATCGAAGAGATGACGAGCGTGCCGTTCATCGGTGAGATCCCCAAGCACAGTGTGAGCAAGGATGACAAAGACAAAGGCAACATCGTGGTGCTGAGCAACGGCCGCGACATCACAAGCGAGGCATTCCGCATCGTGCGCACCAACATGGACTTCATGCGTGTGAAGGCCAAAGAGCTGAAGGTGATCACGTTCAGTTCATTTGGTGCCGGTGCCGGAAAGACGTTTGTGTCGAGCAACCTGGCCGCGAGCTTTGCCCAGACCGGCAAGAAGGTGATCCTGATAGACCTTGACATCCGTAAGGGTACACTGTCGTACCGCACGAAGCACAAGCAGACAGCCGGTATGACCAACTACCTGTCGGGACAAGCCAAGCTGGAAGACATCATCGTGCGCAACAGCATCTGCGAGAACCTTGACGTGATACCCTCCGGCAGTATTGCGCCCAACCCCGCCGAACTGTTGCTCAGCCAGCAGCTTGACGACCTGATTGCTTACCTGCGGACAAAATACGACTACATCTTCGTAGACAACGTGCCCTACGGTGTGGTGGCCGACGCTGTGATCACCAACCGCATCGCCGACCTGACCGTGTTTGTGGTGCGCGTGGGCCGTATCGACCGCCGCATGCTTCCCGACATCGAGAAGCTCTATGTCGAGGGTAAGCTGAACAACCTGTCGCTCATCCTCAACGGAGCCCCGCTGCGCTCCGCCTACGGCTACAGCTACGGCTATGGATATGGATACGGCTATGGCTACGGCAGCTATGGCGGCTATACCCATCAAGACACCTGGTGGAGCCGTCTGCCCTTCGTCAAGAAGCGCAAGAAGCACCGCCATGAGCGCAAGCATGAGAAGAGCAATACAAAAGAGGCATAGGCCAGACTGGGGGACTGAGAAATGTTTAAATTCAGGCATAATTTGCTGAAATCGGGAATACTAAGAGGTAAGACCGACATCCACTGCCACGTATTGCCAGGTGTGGACGACGGCAGTCCTGACATGCCCCACAGCCTCGACCTGCTCGACTATATGGAGATCGACCTTGGGTTTAAGGCCATCTGGCTGACTCCCCACGTGATGGAAGCCAACGGCAACACCCCCGACCGTCTGCGCCCACGCATGGAAGAGTTGCGCCGCCTGTATCAGGGCAAGATGCAGCTCCATCTCTCATCGGAATACATGATGGACATACACTTCCACGAGCATCTTGAGGCCGGGCCTCTGCGCCTCGGCGATCAACACCTGCTGGTGGAGACATCGTATGTAAACGGTCCCAACGACCTGCTCGACATTCTGCTGAGTGTATGGCACCTCGACATGAAGCCCCTGATCGCTCACCCCGAGCGCTACATGTATATGGACGAGCACGACTATCAGCAGTTGAAGGGCCTGGGCTATGAGTTTCAGCTCAACCTCTTGTCGCTCAGCGGCTATTACGGCCCGCGCACCAAGGTGGTGGCAGAGCATCTGCTGGCCGACGGCATGTATGACAACGTGGGCACCGACCTACATCACCTGGACCGCTACGAAGACTACCTCTACAGTCTGCGCCTCACACGCCGCCAGATAGACGCGATAGAAGAGCTATTCGCCCATAATGAGCATCTGTAAGATTGTCGTGCTATCATGGAGGGTGATCCTCATCCTCCTCACCCTGACGCTCATTTGCCTGCCCTTTATGTCGCCGGAACTCGCTGGTGGTTTTTTCTACATTGCTTTTCTGGCTCTGCCGCTATTGGTGCTCAACGTGCTGACCGCCATTCTGAGCCACAAGGCATGGCGCTGGGTATTTGTGGGCCTTCTCGTCATCTGCCTGCCCATTTATGCCCGCTACGTGCCCAGCTGGCAGCATCCTGCAGGAGGCGACACAACGGACGAGCTGTTGCTGGTGTCATGCAATGTAGACAACTTCCTGCTACGCATCGACTCGATGCATAAGTCTGCCGCCCTGATCCGCGAACAACATCCCGACATCATCTGCCTGCAGGAACGCCCTCACGAGGCCAAGATGTCGTGGGACAGCATCCGTGCCCAGTTTCCCGGCTACCGCTACAGTGTGACCAACAGCCGTGAGGATGACGTGCTCAACGTGGCTGTACTGAGCCGCTGGCCCCTGAGCGACCTGCGAGAGCACTATTTTGAGGGTACGCTCAACAAATACATCACCGTCGACGTGCACAAGGATGGACGTGTGCTTCGCATCTTCAACGTACACCTACAGACTACGGGCATCGAAGTGAAAGGGCACGACGTGAAAGCCCGCGAGGTGGTGCCTCCGATGTACCGAGACGACCTTGGCGACGCTGAGGGCAGCACGTATGAGGAGGCAAAGGAGCGTTTTAGCGACATCTGGAGCGCTTGTGTGAAGAACAGCAGGCGGCGCAACGCGCAAGCACTTGACGTGGCGAGCGAAATAGAGAAGAGCCCCTACCCTGTGGTCCTATGCGGAGACTTCAACGATACCCCTTCGAGCTATGCCGTGCGCACGATAGGACGGCAGATGCATGACCTGTCATGCCGCTGGCCATTAGTCGGGACATTTCAGCGGTTGTATAACCTGATGAAGATCGACTATGTCTTCTGCAGTGACGAGTTGGAGGGGCTGTCTTACCGCCTGATCGCCAACCCCTGGAGCGACCATAAGATGCAGGTGGCTCGGCTGAAGTGGGAGGGCTGAGATGGAGGGTGGAAGATGGAGATGGAGGGCTGAGATGGCGGATTAAATCCGCCATGCAATGAACAAAGGGCGATGAACAAAGGGCGATGAACAAAGGGCGATGAGCGATATGAGAGGAGAAAGGAAAGGAGAGAAAGGAGAAAAAGGAGAGGAGAGGAAGGAATGGAGAGAAAGGAGAAAAAGGAGAGGAGAGGAAGGAATGGAGAGATGAGAGGAGAGATGAGAGGAGTGATAAGATAAAAACAAGAATCATGTCAGAGAACTGGACTATAGAGATAACCCCTAAGAAGCGTCTTCTTGACCTTAATCTGAAGGATCTGTGGCGCTACCGTGACCTTTATGTGATGTACGTGAAGCGCGACATCATTACGCAGTATAAGCAGACGATCCTCGGACCGTTGTGGTTTCTGATCCAGCCGATGCTGACCACCATCATGTATATGTTTGTGTTTGGCGGTCTGGCAGGCATTTCTACCGACGGTGTGCCACAGCCATTGTTTTACCTGGCCGGCATCACCCTTTGGAACTACTTCAACACGGTATTCAACGAGTCATCGTCAGTATTCACCAAGAACGCCGGCGTTTTCGGCAAGGTCTATTTCCCACGCTTAGTGGTTCCGATGGCCACGATGACCTCCAACCTGATCAAGATGCTCATCCAGTTGATGCTGTTTATCGTGGTCTACGTGTATTTCCTGATTCAAGGTGTTCCCCTTCACGTCAACGCCAGCATCTTGCTCTTCCCGCTGCTGGTGGTGCTTCTTGCTTTTCATGCAGTGTCATGGGGATTGATTATCTCGTCGCTCACCACTAAATATCACGATCTCACCTACTTAGTATCATTCGGCATTCAGCTTTTTATGTATGCCACCCCCATCATCTATCCGCTGAGCGCCGCGCCAGAGAAATACCGCGACATACTGCAGCTCAACCCCCTGACCTCTATCTTCGAGACGTTCAAATACAACTGCATGGGTTGTGGCAGTCTCGACTGGGGCGGTCTGGCTTATAGCACGGTGTTTATGCTTGTAGTGCTTTTTGTCGCAGTGGTGATCTTCAACCGTGTGGAGCGCAACTTCATGGATACGGTGTAGGAGATGAAAAAATTAAAAATTAATAATTAAAAATTAAAAATGAAAGAAATGAGCTCAATTTTAAGAAACAGGAGTCCTAAATATAAGATAAAGAGTGTCACTTCGTGACAGAAATCTCACAAATCTAATCAAATCTTTCAAAAAGGTTTTTTATTTGTGTTGATTTGAATGATTTCTCTCCACAGCCGACTAAATGTCTATATATACTTCCAACACTTAACGTCTAATGTCAAAATCAAAACACAAAAGACAGTTGGTGGTTTACAAAAACTACTTTAAAGAGTTCAGAAAGACCTTACCTCCAAATGCTTTAAAGAAGGTATATCAGATACTTCTTTATGTCATCACTTTGGAAGTAATTCCGTCAAACTATTTGAAATCTATAACTAGTGCAGCCGGTTTATATGAAATCCGAATAGAAGAATGTGGCAATATCTATCGTATTTTCTGTTGTTTTGACGAGGGAAATATAGTCATTTTGTTTAACGGCTTTCAAAAAAAGACACAAAAGACCCCGATAAATGAAATCGAAAAAGCCAAACAAATTATGAAAGAATATTTTGATAGCAAGAAAGGGAAATAATATGAATAGAGATGAAATGAAAAAAATGAATCTTACACCTATTGAGGATTTGATAGATGAAGATTTTGGTGAGGACGGAACTCCTTCAAGGATGGCTTTTGATGCAGAAGTCGATGCTTTCATATTGGGAGAACGGCTGAAAGAGGAAAGGAAAAAGGCTGGTCTGACGCAAGAGCAACTGGCTCTTAAAATCGGAACTAAAAAGAGTTATATTTCCCGAGTGGAAAATGGTCATGCCGACATACAACTATCTACCCTTTTTAAAATATTTCAAGGTTTGGGAAGAAAGGTATCCTTTACAATCTTATAACATCTGCTCGTGATATTTTGACAAACTCTATTCTCATCATCCATTCCCATTTACCACATCGAGAAATACTTGCAACAAAGCCTGGATAGTTTGTTTGTCAAACAATGCTTCTGAGATATGAATAAAGTCATTAACCTGCATATTTCATACTCTTCCGTAGCGAAAAGGACAAGAGCCTGTGCATCAGCGTGAGCACAACGACGACAACGCAGGATGTAGTAAATCCTACTTCCAAGGCTTCAGGAGAGAGCATTGCGCTGAGGTGCTGGTTATTGGGATTTGCAGTAGAAAGAGTATGAAATATGCAGGTTAAAGAGTCTTCTCTCGGAGAAAGGATTCTATATGAGCAAACAACGCGTCTACTCGTCTACTTGTCAACTCGTCAACTGAAACAACTCGTCTACTTGTCAACCCGTCTACTTGTCAACTAATATAATATGAGTACAGCCATACAATTTGACCATGTGGGAAAACTCTACCGGCTTGGTGTGGTAGGAACAGGAACCCTGTCTCACGACCTCAACCGCTGGTGGGCCACTAAGATACTGCGCCGTGAAGACCCCTATCTGAGGATCGGCGAGACCAACGATCGCTCCAAGAAAGGCTCCAGCAACTACGTGTGGGCGCTGAAAGACATCACTTTCGACGTGGAGCAAGGCGACGTGGTGGGCATCATCGGCAAGAACGGTGCCGGCAAGTCGACCCTGCTGAAATTGCTCTCGCGTGTCACCTCCCCTACTACAGGCGCCATCCGTGCCCGTGGCCGCATCGGCTCACTGTTGGAGGTAGGCACCGGCTTCCACCCGGAGATGACAGGCCGCGAAAATATCTACATGAACGGCAGCATCATGGGTATGACCAAACAAGAAATCACCCGCAAGCTCGACGAGATCGTCGACTTCGCCGGTGTGGAGCGCTATATCGACACCCCTGTGAAGCGCTACAGCAGCGGCATGACAGTACGCCTCGGCTTTGCCGTCGCCGCCTTTATGGAGCCGGAGATTTTGGTCGTGGACGAGGTCCTGGCCGTGGGCGACGCCGAGTTTCAGAAGAAAGCCATCGGGAAGATGCAGGACGTGAGCAAAGGCGAAGGCAGGACGGTTCTGTTTGTGAGTCATAATATGGCGAGTGTGAAAAGTCTGTGCACACGAGGTATTGTATTGAAGAATGGTTTAGTTGCTTTTAGAGGAGAAACAGAAAATGCCATTGATTTTTACTTAAGAAATGATGAAAAATCAATAAATGAAGAAAGAATCATTGATCATCTTTCTTTCAAAAAAGACTTTATCGATATATACAGAATTTTAGTAAATGGTTCAGATAAAAGTAATATTAATATACCATCCCAACACAATTTTATTGAAATAGAAATAAATGGTTTTTTACGATTAGAAAGCAACGCAAGTCTTACAGTTCAATTCATTAATTCAAACGAAGTCGTATTAGCAACATATAGTTATGGACTTTACAAAGGTGAAAAAATCAAACTTTCTAAGGGTGATTTTTCCATTAAACGAAGCATCCATCTTCCTAAATACATTGGGAAAGGGGACTGTTTTATTAATATCTCATTATTTGAACCAAGAATCCAGGGTTTGGTTTCTATTCCTAAATGTGCAAAAATCCATTTTGACGGTAATTGCGACCCGTTTTGTCGACCTGTCAATTTCAAGACGGAAGGATTTTTTGGATTAGAATGAATTTACATATTACCGAGTATAGTGATAACCGAAAGGAATGCTCACACCTGTTGCTCAGTGTGCATATAACGGAGAAAGGTTTTTAGCCGAACAACTAGAATTTATAGCCAATCAAGATTTACCTATCAATAAGATTGTAATTTGTGGTGGCAGATCAACTAATAGTACGAAAGAACTCATATAACAGGGGAAACGATCTTCTTATTTAACATTTTGAAAATGGCTGTCCTTTTTATCAAGAATTTAAGAATAATAGTTACCAAAGTGGCTGCCCTCAAGGAGAATTCTTTAATTCGATAATTCTTGATATACAATCATAGATTAACAACATATTGACAGCCTATTTTAGAAATAAAGATTTTTTTACGACAAACGGAATAATGAAATATAGTTTTCCAAACAATCTTTCACATTTCTTTACAGACTAGTTATTTTGTATGAGAATCACAAAGGTTTTATAAAATGAAACCAAAAGTAACTATAATTATACCGATTTATCGCTGTGAAAAATACATTGAGCGATGCATTAGATCTTTAATGAATCAAACTTTAAAAGAAGGTATTGAGTTTCTATTCATTAATGATAAGAGCCCAGATCGTTCTATGAATATTCTTTTTCAGGTTTTAAAAGACTATCCTCTTCGGGAACAGCAAATAACAATCATAGAGAATGAAAGAAATTTAGGTGCAGCAAGAACAAGGATGAAAGGAATCTCCTTTGCCAAAGGTGATTATATTGGATGGTGTGATTCCGATGATTGGATAGATATTGACATGTATGAAAAAATGATTTTAGCCACAGATAATGGGAAAATTGATATTGTGGTTTCCGATTATTGTTTGGAAAATAATAAGACTATTATAATCAAGCATATCCATAGTTCTACTCCTCAACAAGCGCTGTCAAAAAGTTGGAAAAAATATCATCTTCCTTTAGGCTTACCGTTCCAACTAATTCGGAAGGAGCTCTTGGATTATGCGGCCAAGCAGATTATCCCCGTACATCAAGGCGAAGACACCTATATGATAAGATACATTTTTTATAATGCTAAATCTTTAAAATTCGTCAACAAGCCTTATTACCATTACGATAGGACTAATAGTGCCTCCATCACACATAACACAAATTATAGTAATGAGCAATGGCTCTTACATCGACAAAATATAGACAAATTATCCTGCCTTCTTCTACAAGATAATCCAGACCACGATATATCATATCGCAAATCTATCAATGCTCTAAAATATTACAGAAAATCGCAATATCGTTCCGTTTTTCCATCTATTTATTCATACTACTACACCTATGCCGAATGCTACAAAGACATTTGTGATATCATAGAAACTAGGACAAAATTAAGAACTTACCTAATTTACAATTATTATCCTTTATTCTGGTATTTCTTTAGGAAAGAATGGGAATAGATAGTTTAAAACTATGCGTACAAAAATCGTCTACACATTAGTCAGCGACGAAAGCGACAACTACTATGAGCAAGCCTTGATAAGTTTGTTTTCTCTAAGGCTTTATCACCCCCGCCCTGATATAGTAGTGCTTGTTGTAGACGAGAACACGGATAAAACATTGACAGGAAAGAGAGAGGAAATCAAGAAATATGTATCTGAGATTATCCCCATCCAGGTACCTAATCATTACGATAAGAAATATACCTCAAGATATCTCAAGACGCGGCTTAGAGAATTCATCAAGGGCGATTACCTCTTCATCGACTGCGACACCATCATCTGCGGGTCCTTGTCTGGAATTGACCAGACTGAAGCCTCACTGGCCATGGTCTCAGACCTGAATGACAGTCTGCCACTTCAAGACAAAGTCATATTAGATAGATGCGGAAAAGGTGGATTGGGAAATCTTGAAGGAAAGCCCTATTTCAACAGCGGTGTCATCTATGCAAAAGACACGCCCGAAGTATACCAGTTTTATGAAAAATGGCATAAAAACTGGAAATTTTCGGCTGCAAATGGAGTTTCATTCGACCAACCTTCATTATGCAAAACCAATGCCGATAGCGGCTGTATCATAGAAGAGCTGCCAGCGATATGGAACTGCCAGTTCAAATACAACCAAGGATACCAGTATTTGAACAAAGCTCTCATCATGCACTACTTTAACCCTAATGGGTCCAAAGCCTGGTCTTATCCTACAGATACTCTTTTCGCGGCAATCAAGGACAAAGGCTTTATTGATGAGAATGTCGACAAGCTTATCCGCCATCCCAAGACAAGTCTTTATGCTATAATGACCATCAATAAAGACAGTGCATATCGTTTTTTTAACTCTGAGATGACCTACATCTATTTTTGCCAGCCCAGATTATATAAAATATTACTTTCGGTGGCAAAAATAAGTAGTCGCGTGCTCAATTGTATACGTCTAAAGTAATAAACGTATTTTTTCAATGACGACAACCAGCATCAAAAAGACCATACCTGGCCTCGATATATTAAAATTTGTCTTGGCCATACTGATTATTTCTGCTCACTGTTCTCTATTTGAGGAATTTCCCCAAATTCATATTCTATGGGGAACTCTAATTAGTATTGCTATACCCATTTTCTTTTCTATTTCATCATATCTATTTTTCAATAAAATATACAACTCATCATCCAATTCTATAAGCACATTCATTCATTATATTAAAAGATTGGCTATACTATTTACTATATGGTATATATTGATGACACCTATGACATACTATAAGTTTTACAGTGTAGCCACTTTCAAAGAAACTGTATTTGCCATATTTCTTTCATGTTGTTTTAATGGCTATTGGTTTATCAAAGCCTTAATCATCAACACAACAATTCTCTATCTATTCAGGAAACATCTTTTAGCGTGTTTTTTCTTAGCAATGATTATATTTCTATATTGCTCATATAACAATATTTACAATTTCAATCCATTTCTTAATTCTATCCATCCCTATTATAGCTTTTATTACCACCTTGCATACTTCTGCTGGGGAGCGCTTTTTGCCAGATTTAAGGGGATTATTGATTTTACGAAATGGAACAGTTGTTTATTAATAACTATTTGGCTTGCATTACTTATAACATCTCAGTACTTTAGGATTGAACCAATTTATCGATTAATATCATTCCCCTTATTATTTCCCATTTTTTACAATTTAAGGATTAGTCCGACGCCAATCTACAAAAAAATGCGTGACACAAGTATCATCCTTTATATGATTCAATTTTTATTGATATGGCTCTATAATGGGGGTTGTGAATTATATTTAGAATCAAGTACTAGTCTATTCCGTATACTGCAGTTCAGCCCAGTAAGATTTTTAACCATTCTTTCAATTGCCTTATTCTTTGCATGGTTAATTCTTCGAAATGAGAATAAATATCAATGGCTAAAATTCCTTCATTGAATCTAAAAGAACCACTCTGACCATAACTATTAGGCCATAATTTCATGATTTCCATTATCATTCCTGTCTTTAATGTGGAGAATTATCTTCGCCAATGTCTCCAATCTGTGATCGAACAGACTTTCACAGATTGGGAGTGCATTCTCGTGGATGATGGCTCAAAAGACAGGAGCGGTGTCATCTGTGACGAATTTGCAAAGATGGATTCAAGATTTGCTGCTATCCATCAAGAGAATCGTGGAGTATCTGCTGCGAGGAACAAGGGATTACAGGTAGCGAAAGGAGAATATATTTGCTTCATCGATTCTGACGATTGGGTAAAAAAAACATATCTATCTGACATGCTCGCCGGAATGGAAGATAAGGCTGTTGATATGGTAGTAACGGGATTGTCCAAAATATACCCAAATAGGTCTTCAATGAGTTTCTCACCTCCGCAAAGATGTATTATTAAAGCCAATGACCAATATACTAAAACTTTTATTGATAATGTTGGGTTGTTCTATGGTCCGACTTCTATTCTGTATAAGACAAGTATTATACGATACAACAATCTTTCATTCCCTGTCGATTTTTCTTTTGGCGAGGACACCATTTTCAATTTCAGATACCTCAATCATGTAAATGATATACTTTTATTACCAGTAATAAATTATTTTTACCGTACCAATAAAGGCACCCTGTCTTCATCTATGCATGATTTGCCTTTCACACGCTATTCAATCTGGAAGAAACGTCTTTCTTTCTACAAATCCAAGAACATGTGGGATTCTAACATAAAAGAGAACATGTATAAGGAACTTTGGGCAATTGTCTATGATGGCATTTTTTCATCTTCCAATCACACATTCTCGCATATCAAAAAGATTCTATCATTTGAAGAAATCTCAGACCTTAAAAAATGGTATCATGTTTATGTAGCTCCATTCTGGATAAAAAAAATGATTATTCATAGAGCGAGTTTAGTCTTTTACATCTATTTATATTTTATAAAATGAAAACAAGCAATTTATCGACAGACTCATCAATAAAACCTGCATATATTTCAAAAAATATTTTGGAAAATGACAGAAAAAGAAATAGTTGAACCTATAAAACTAAGATTACTTTAAAACGTAATTCCATCCATCTTTAAATTCTAAAAAATGAATTCTTTTCAAAATATAAAGCTCATCATCTGGGATTTGGATAATACATTTTGGAGTGGCATATTAAGTGAAGGTCCTATAGTGCCTGTTCCCGAAAATATCGCTTTGATAAAGATCCTAACCGACCATGGAATCGTTAATTCTATATGTTCTAAAAATGACTTAAATCAGACCGAACGGAAGCTTGAAGAACTCGGAATCAATGACTTGTTTGTCTTCAAATCAATAAACTGGGAACCTAAAGGTCAAAGAATAAGCAAACTCATTCATGACATGGGCTTGCGGCCTGTAAATTGTTTGTTTATTGATGACAACATTGTAAATCTAAAAGAAGCCCAGTATTATGAAAAAGATTTGATGATAGCAGAACCTGATGTCATCCCTGAATTGTTCAAATTCTTTAATAGCGTCCCAGCTAACGATAAAAAGCATAAAAGGCTCAATAATTATAAGATTCTAGAACAAAAAACATTGGCAAAAGAAGCGTCATCCGATAATCTTGCTTTCTTATTCGATTCCGATACCCATGTTGAGATCCATCACGATTGCGTGCAACATATCGATCGTATTTACGAATTAGTTTCCCGTACCAATCAGCTCAATTACACTAAAGTACGCTCCAAGCAAGAAGATCTTGAGTCACTGTGTCAAGATTCTTCTGTCAAGACAGGTTATGTCACAGTCTGTGACAAGTATGGTGACTATGGAATAGTTGGGTTTTATGCACTTAAGGCAGGCCAGTTAATTCATTTTCTTTTCTCCTGCCGTACTATAGGTCAAGGTGTGGAACAGTATGTTTATGCTTATTTAAATTACCCCATACTGAATGTCGTAGGAGAAGTTGTAAACTTGGTCAATAATGAACCGAAACCAGCATGGATTAATCAGCCTCCCAAAAACGAGACTGATGACACTTCTAATAAATCTCATAAGAAAATAATCATCAAAGGTGCATGTGATTTAAAAGTCATGTCACAATATCTAAACACGGAGAATGTTATAGAAGAATTTACATATACTGGAATTGAAAAAGGCAATTGGATAGAACATCAAAATCATTCTGTCAATTACCTCCAATGGCACTTTCTACCTCCAACTACTAAGACTGAGCTTCTAGATGAATGCATTTTCAATGACAAGGAGATGTTCAAGACCTCTATATACGATCAAGATGTATCTATCATTTTTTTAAGTACAATGATTGAACCCAATTTAGGAATCTATCGTAGGAAAAAAGATGGTCTCAAAATAGCTTTTGGTGAATATCTTTACCCGTTAACGGATAGTAACTTTTGGGATTTATATACGAATAACAAAATTTTTACCGCTCAAAATCATTTTACTCTTGAATGGATAAAGAAATTTTGTGAAAAATATGAATTCGAAGGCCGTTTATCGTCTGACCAAATAATCAGCAACATTAAAGAACTACTTCAGAAGACCAATAGCCAAACAAAACTGTGTTATATATTAGGAAGTGAGATCCCATTCGAAAAGAACAAGCAAGATAATTACCAAGGCAGGCACCTAATATATAAAGAAATAAATGATAAGATACGGAAACTTGCTAAAGAAAACAACCGCATCTTATTAATTGATGTGAACGAGTTTATCCATGGACAAGAAGATTTTACCAATAACATCAATCATTTTCACCGTAGAATATATTACGAATTAGCCACAAAAGCCAATGAGTATATAACAGAAGTAACTGGAAACAAACTAAAACAAAAAAGTAGATTATTCCTTTATAGGAAAGATGTCATCGACAGAATAGGTTACACTGGATTTTATCAGACAAAGTTTTGGCATTATCTTAGGATTCCTATTAAGTTTTTGATAAGAACATTTAGATTGTAGTGCGATGATTACCATCCACACAGCAACCATTACAGAGCATATATTATTGGCAATGCGTATAATTTCTCTTTTTTCTTTATTAATTCAAGTTTTACTCAACTTGCTGGTTTATACGGTTTTAAGGTTATAAGGTCATAAGGTGATATTACCAATAAATACGCTGCCGACATGCACATCTCATCTAAAAATCTCTAAGCGTAACGCCCCAACGACCTAATAACCTAAAGAAACAGGAGCTTGCGAAAGTTTAATTATTAATTATTGCTGTCCAATAAAAATAATTGCCAATGAGCCAAAAAGATAGGTTATACAACAGAAGGTCAAAAATCGCCATATCAGGCATTTTAAAGCCGATTTTATCACATAATTCCCAATTAATGAGCAATAAATTACCTCTGATAAGTGATTTTGCATATATGGCTACAAATGGTTTCATAGGGGGCTTGGTTTTCAAATCTGCCTGTCCGGATGCCGATTATCAGCAACTTATAAGCCAAAATTCACCTTTTCCAATTTAATCGAACAGCAATAGTTATTAATGAAGAAGAGAATAATTTTTGTAAACAATCACCTGAATGAAGGCGGCGTAGAAAAATCCCTAGTAGATTTATTAAATGCCATCAACTATAAATACTACAATGTAGATTTACTTATATTTGAAAAAGGAGGTATTTATCGTGAAAGGATACCACAACAAGTTAATATTATTACATATAATTATTCACACGTGTATGGTCCATTTTTAACAACAATTTTATCAAATCTATTTCTCTTACGATTATCACCTATACTTTTTCGTCTGATTCTATTATTGTCACATTTTCAAGGGAAAAAAGTATTTAAGTATCTCCGGCCATTATTAGGAATTAAGAAACAATATGACTTTTCCATTGCTTATAGGGTAGGTTTTCCAAATATAATCGTATCACAAACAGTTAATAGTAAATATAAAATATGTTGGTGGCATCATGGAGAATATAATCATACAGCCTACAATACATCAGAGATTAATGAATTGTGGAGCAATATGAATCAATTAGTTGCTGTATCAAATGGAACAAAACAACTTATAGCCAATCACTTCAAATTCGACTATAACAAAATATCTGTCATTCCTAATATTATTGATACGGAAACTATCTTATCATTAGCAGGAACCAATAATCCTTATCCAAATTCACGAACGATCAACATTGTGACGATGGGGCGGCTCTGCTGGGAAAAACATATAGAGGACGTGCCGATATTAGCAAAAAAACTTATAGAAGGTGGTTTTTCTCAATTCCAATGGTACATTATCGGCGATGGAGTTATGCGCAAAGATATTGAATCTGCCATCCAAGCAACAAAGACGCACAACCATGTGATTATGCTCGGTCGCCAATCCAACCCCTATCCATATATCAAATATGCTCATTTCATGGTTCACACTTCATATGTAGAGGCTCACTGCCTGACTATACTTGAAGCCATGGCACTTAAAACGCCATGTGTGGCAACTAGAACCAATATACCCCAAGACTTCACAATAGATGGAGAAAACTGTATTCTTGCAAAACAAGACATTGATGACCAATATGCCTGTATATTAAAAATGATTGAGAATATCAAAGATACAGAAACCATGGTGGAGAATGCCTATCAAATGGTAAGGCGAGAATATTCTCCTTCTATCATTACTCAAAAGTTTGACAACCTTCTGGCATCAATATCAAACAATGGAAGTTTCAAGTCCTGACACCCCACTTATTTCCATTATTATTCCAACATATAATATGGAATATTATGTTGAAAGATGTGTTAGATCTGTCATAAGTCAGACATATCAAAACATTGAGATTATTATT
Organism: uncultured Prevotellaceae bacterium; assembly: GCA_946402905.1. Lineage (GTDB taxonomy): Bacteria > Bacteroidota > Bacteroidia > Bacteroidales > Bacteroidaceae > Prevotella. The sequence continues at coordinate 53,800 of CAMIYC010000006.1, forward strand.
ATCGACGACGGATCAACAGATTCAACTTTTAGCATTTGCGCGGAACTTGGTTGCAAAGATTATCGCATCAGAATCTTTCAACAGTCAAACTGTGGAGCATCGATGGCCCGTAATAAAGGGCTTGATACTGCAAAAGGGAAATATATTATGTTTGTAGACAGTGATGATTGGATAGAGCCAAATATGTTAGATCGTTTATATGAAGATCTTGTGTGCACTGATGCGGCATTAGTGATATCTCAAGTGCCCTTTGACAAAATGGCACAAATCGGGAATAATACTTTATCCAAGGAACAGGGATTAAAAAAAATTCTACAAGGATTTTGGTGGGGGCCTGTTGGGAAACTATTTAAAAGAGAGGCTATTGGTAGCATACGCTTTCCAAAAGCGACCATCTCGGAGGATTATGTATTTATGGCAAAGGTTGTCTCCCAATGTGAAAAAACATATTATAATCCTCATTGTTTCTATCATCGAGAAGTCAGAGAAGGAAGCCTGTCACGTCTTCAGCTAAGTGAGAGAAAATTTGACGAGTTTCATAACATGATTCATGTATGTGATTACATACAAGAAAAGTATCCACATTATTTGCATTTGGCAAAATGGCATCTTGCCGAAACTTCTATAAAATTACTTTTTTGTATTTACGATAATCATGCAGAGAAATTATACGAAAAACAGAAGAGGATGATATTGTCGAGTATCAGCAATAATTACTGGGATTACCTCTTAAATCATAACATAAAACTGAAGACAAGACTACTTTTGGCATGTTGTTTTTCTTATTACTCAAGTAAATTCGCTGCCAACATTTATTCAAAATTGCCGTAAATTTCTCTTTTTTTAAGTCACAATTTGTGACTTCCAATGTTAACTACACAGCTGATTAGGATCCCGAAAAATCCGATAAGACCCATGTCGAAGAATGACACCCAAATATTGAAAGGACTGGCTATTCTCATGATGTTGTTTTTACATCTTTTAAACAATATAATCTGCAGATATGGGAATAGTTGCCAGTTTACTAATATGCTGGCCTATCATCCTATTCTATATAACAGTCTTCTTTTCAATTTTATCCTTGGACATCGTGTTTAAGGGAATTGCGAAAAAAATGCAAAAATCGCGAAAAGATGCGGAAATATTGAATGCAAAAAGATATAAAAAGGATGTCATTTATGAAATTAAATAAAAGAATTGTATATCTTGATCTCATAAGGATTTTCGCAATTGTCTTTATTATTCTGATGCATTCTCCTATTCCACAAGAAGGAAATCAGAGTATTATATTAGGAGGTATTAGTTTTATTACAGCACCGGGCTTAGGTCTTTTATTTATGGTGAGTGGTGCCCTCTTATTGCCTGTCAAAGCATCAATGTATGCATTTTATAAAAAGAGATTAGGAAAAGTTGTAGCTCCGACATTATTCTTTTCTTTTTTCTATATATTCGTAAATATATTTATTGGAAATGAAGACCTTACCAACATCTGCAGATACATTATCTCTATCCCATTTTCGCCTCAGGGACATGGTATATTGTGGTTCATGTACACCATCATAGGCCTCTATCTGATATCCCCTATCATTTCGCCATGGTTGGAAAAAGCATCACAAAAAGAAATCGAAACAGTGCTGCTTCTATGGATGATTACTATGTGTTACCCTTTTCTTAGGCTGATATTTCAAATTGATGACGGGAAGGCTTCCATTCTTTACTATTTTAATGGCTATGGAGGGTATTATCTTTTAGGATACTATCTCCATCACTATCATAAGCATATAAAAATCAAATGGATTGCTCTCTTTTTCTTTATTCCATTATTAGTGGCAGGTCTGATTAAAGCATTTAAAGTTAGTGTAGATTTTTATGATTTATTCTGGTATTTAAGCATTTTCACCGCAATGATGTCCGTTGGGTGGTTTTATGTATTCCGAATTATTTCTTCAAAATATCATTTAAGAGATACTGCTATAAGAAATATAGCCATTATTAGCGACAGCTGTTTTGGCATCTATCTTGTACACATATTCATCATGCGCCAATGTTTGTGGAAAGTGCCCTTTATAGTCCAAAGCCATCCATTACTACAAGTGACTCTCATTACTTTGCTTACTTTCTTTATTTCTTTTTTCATTGTACAAATTATTCGGGGGCTTCCATTCAGCAAATACATTATAGGGATAGGAAAACATTAAGACACAATAAGGATTTTGGATTGCGGAAAAATGCGGAAAATCAGAAAACATGCGGAAATTTGTAGGCTAAAGCATCCTTGAGGATATAGATTGCGAAAAGGTGCGAAAAAGACGGAATAATGCGAAAAGATGTGGATGATGAAACATCCGAAGGGGTTTGGGAATGCAGAAATGGACGGAAAAGACATCTGAGATTTGCATTATAATAATATTATAATTATCATTGTATAATGATATTAAAATAATGTCGGCTATATGAAGATGACGAATCCTTTTATCACGAACGGGTATATTTCATCCCATTACTTCTGTGACCGGGTGGAAGAGACAAGAGCATTGACTGACAAGATTGCGAACGGCAACCATACAGCTCTCATCTCACCGCGAAGAATGGGAAAGACCGGACTGATACGTCATTGCTTTGACCAAGACGAAATAAGACGGCACTACTATACTTTCGTCGTAGACATCTATGCAACGAAAAGCCTTCAGGAGTTTGTCTATGAACTGGGGAAGGGTGTGCTGGGCACTTTAAAGTCTAAAGGGCGCAAGGCATGGGAATTTTTCCTCCACACTTTGAATTCGCTTCGCGGAAGCATCACTTTTGACATCAACGGCAACCCGGAATGGGGTATCGGCGTGGGTGACATTCAAAGTCCTCATGTCACACTCGATGAGATATTCGACTATCTGGAACATGCGGAGAAGCCATGCATCGTGGCCATTGACGAGTTTCAGACTATCATGAATTATCCTGAAAGAAACATCGAGGCCATCCTGCGCACACACATACAGAAATGCAAGAATGTAAGGATGGTCTATGCAGGGTCTCAACGCCATTTGATGTCGGAGATTTTCGTGTCACCCTCACGTCCTTTCTATCAAAGTACCAGTCTGATGACACTGGCTCCCATCGCCAGTGAGCGTTATATTGAGTTTGCCCAAGCCTTATTCAAGGAATATCACAAAGAGGTTCAGAGCGATACCGTAGCTGAGATTTATGAGCGATATGACGGTGTGACATGGTATGTACAATCGGTGCTCAATGCTCTGTTTGCGATGACAGAACCAGGAAGTGTCTGCACTCCAGACATGGTGGATCCAGCCATCCAACAGATCCTTGCCCAGCAAGGCTTTGCCTATCAGGCTCTTCTCTATCAGTTGCCACCCAAGCAGAAAGAGGTGCTGACGGCCATCTGCAAGGAGGGCAAGGCGACGGGTGTCACCTCGCGAGTTTTCCTGCAAAGACACCGGCTCACTGCAAGTACTATGCAGGCAGGAATCAAAGGACTTCTGGATAAGGATTTTATCACCCACGACTTGGGTGTCTATTCTGCCTACGACCGGTTTTTCGCACAATGGCTGCTGCAGCAGTGATAGGACCTTAATGCCATCCATGTAAGGATTAGGATTGCGAAAAAGGGCGAAAAAGGCGAAATAATGCGAAAATTTGTAGATGCTTAAGCATTTAGGGGGATTTGTTTACGTGTAATTGCCATGAATTATTTCGTGAATTTTCGTGAATTACATAAAGAGTCATCTAATATAGGAATCGTTTATTTTAGTCTTTCTTTCAAGATAATCATTTGATGAAGATAGTATATTGCACTGATAAGATTGATGTAATCGGTGGTATCGAGCGAATTACTGTTGAGAAAGCAAATGCCCTATCTCATATCAAGGGGAACAAAGTATACATTGTGGTTGCTTACAACAGAAACCCGCCACACTTTCCGGTAGAAAAAGGGGTAGAAGTCATCAATCTCGACGTGAGGTTTCATGACTGCTACAGCCGTAATCCTTTCGTCTGGGTACCTTTCTACCTGAAGAAGAAGAAGGAGCACCGGAAGAAACTGAAAGATACGCTTCTATCCATTTCTCCAGATGTCATTATCTCCACGGGGCAAGTTCTTAATTCATTCCTACCAACCATCAAAATCCCCACCAAACCGTTATTTATCCGTGAATTTCATTCTTATGCCCATTATAGATTATTAGAAGCAGAAGGCCTGGGAAAGTTACGTGCATTAAGGAAAGACTTTATTGACTGCAAGCTGAGCACCAGACATTACGACAAAATCGTGATTCTCACCCATGAGGATAAAGAAAATAATTGGAGTCACAATCCTAATGCTGTAGTCATCCCCAACATGGTGACCATAGATACGGCTCAAGTTTCCTCATTAGAAAACAAGACTGCCATCGCAGCAGGACGGTTAGTAAAACAAAAAAACTTCCAATCTCTGATATCCGCCTGGCAATACGTCAAGCCGAGACATCCTGACTGGAAGCTAAAGATCTATGGAGACGGAGAGTTAAGAGGAAAGCTAGAACAACAGATTATAGAAAAGAATCTGACAGAGAATGTAGAATTATGTGGCTTTACCACAGACATTGCCCACCAATTAACTGCATCCTCCATTCTTATTTCTTCATCCATTTACGAAGGTCTTCCCCTAAATATTATCGAAGCTATGGCCTGTGGACTACCGGTGATCTCTTATGACTATTGTTGCGGCCCAAAAGATTTGGTAAGAAATGGAGAGAATGGATATATTGTGCCACTAAACGATGAAAAAGCATTAAGCGACAGGATCTGTGAATTGATTGAAAATGAGGATTTGAGAAAGAGAATGGGGAAAGCCAGTCTGGAGAAATCAAAAGACTATTCTCGAGATGCTATCATTCAGCAGTGGATGGCTTTGTTTCAGCAAGGATGAGTCTATAAAAGTCATAAGAATACGCTATTATGTTGAACCTTGCAAAGGTTTATCTTTCTAAATTGTTTTTAGACATCTACCTAAAGATGACAATGACATGATTGAGAAATAAAAACTACGGATTTTGCTGATTTTGCTGATTTTAAAATGAACTTTTATATTAAAGAAGAAACATATACAATCTGTAAAATCAGATAAATCCGTAGTTGATTATGTGAGCTACCATAAATTTTTGGTGACAATGACATGATTGAGAATTAAAAACTACGGATTTTGCTGATTTTACTGATTTTACTGATTTTGCTGATGTTAAATGATATAATTCATGTGCCGCATTTGCTTCACTTGTTGGGTTTTAAGGATTTAAGGTGATGAGGTTATAAGGTGAAATTATCAATGAATACGCTGCCGTTTAGCACATATCACCTCAAGACCTCTAAGCTAAGCGACCACCACGCTTCACTACCTGATAACCTGATAACTGAAGCTTGCGAAGTCAAATTAAGTTTCATTCATTTCATATTGAAAAAAGCTCATCATTAAATTTCATTTTAATCATATATGCTTATATCCATCATCATACCCATATACAACAAAGAGGCAGTCATTAGGAGGACCATTGACTCTGTTCTCGCACAAGGACTGAGGGAAGATGAGTATGAATTGATTCTCATAGACGATGGCTCACATGACCAGTCGCTGTCTATTTGCAATGCCTACAGGGTAAAATATCCCAATATCATCAAGGTGATTTCGAAAGGCAATGAAGGACAATCAAAGACAAGAGATTTAGGTATAGACAGTGCTTCTGGCGACTACATTTACTTCATGGATGCTGATGACTATCTCATTGAGGGTGGACTGAGATATGTCATTGACCATTTCTTGAACAATGAAATAGATGTTTTGGTTTTTTTCTCCAAGACTATTCCTAATTTTAATGATTACGATGTCCCACAAGGTGATATAGAAGGTAAGATTGTCTATGACGGCGAGGGATGTGACTATCTAAAGTCTGCTTTCTTTATCTTCATTTGGAATCAAATATATCGTTTGTCATTCATCAAAAAGCACCATATTTCATTTCAAGATATGTTTCTGGCAGAGGATGTATTCTTCAACCTGCAAGTATGGACAAAGAACCCAAAGGTAAGAGTCACCTCATCGAGGATATACCGATACATAGAATATCCGGGAGACGGGCAACTGACTAAAAACAGGGACGAAGATTATATCAAGAAGTCGATTGAAAGCTATATGAGGCTGTTTAAAGAGATCGCCACACAGGACCTTCGTTTTAAGACGGAATACGGTTCTGACAGGATGGAGACTCTTTTCAAATCTCTACAGAGACCCTTTATGAGCCGGATACTGTCTTCTCAATTATCTGTGAATGAATTTAGAGCCACCACCGGGCATCTGAAAAAGCTTCAGTTATTGCCTCTGAAAGGATCTGTCAACAGATCCACCAAAGTTATTGAAATCATAATGAAAACACCCTGGTTATTGCCTTTGTACCAAAAAGTTTATCAATCCATTGTCATTCCTCATATCATACCACGTATAGACAGGGAGACAGGGAAATTTCATTTTAAGGTGGGGTCTCAACGGAATACTTTCTAAAAATTAAGCCATCTTATGGCTCGCTATAAATACAGCATTATCATTCCACACAAAAACACTCCTTCACTATTAGTTATGTGTGTGGCATCTATCCCCCAAAGAGACGATTTACAGATTGTTATTGTTGATGACAACAGCGACCCATCGATAGTTGATTTCGACAACTTTCCTATCAAAAATGATGAACATACAATTGTCATTTTCGACAAATCTGGGAAAGGGGCTGGAAGAGCAAGAAATATCGGTATGGAAAATGCTACCGGTGAAAAATTCATTTTCGCAGATGCCGATGATTTCTTTAACTATTGTTTTAATGAAGTACTTGACGAATATAAGGACGACACATCCGATATCGTGTTTTTCAATGCATCATCTTGTGACAGTCTTACATACATAAATCGTCCGAACAGAGCTGAATTTATTAATGAGTTATTTGATGGGTACCTTAAAAATCCTACTTTATTCGAGTATTACTTACGTTATGAATGCGGTGCGCCATGGAGTAAAATTATTAAGAAAGAATTGATATCTGATAACCGAGTAGTTTTTGAAGAGACTACTGTGAACAATGATGTAAAGTTTTCTTATTTATCAGGGCATCTTGCAAAAACAGTAAAAGCTGACAAACGCGCCATTTATTGCCTTACATATTCACCATCATCAATCTCATATACGATGAACGATGAAAAATATCAAAGCAGAATGCGAACCATTGCTGAGCAAATAGTTTTCTGTACAAAAAATAAGCCAGAGTATGTACATTGCAAATCATATCCATTTTTCTATCTTAGAGATAGTTTAGTCAATATTTATCAGGTAAAAAAAACTAATCTGTATAATAAATGCCTCAAGATACTTGACTCATACGGTATTGGCAAAGAAATGAGAAAGGCCGTTAGGAAAAGATTATTACATATTAAAGTAGCTGTATTTATCGTCAGTATCAGTAAAGCCCCATTAAAGTGGATTAAGCATTTTAAATAAACATCATTTAGATTTCGCTCTGCTCATTGGTTTATAATGTTTTAAGGTCATTTGATTATCTAATCGTCATGGAAAAAAGGAAGAAAATCTTATTAGTAAATATGATAAATGAAGATGTATTTAATACATTTTCAGGAGGGGGATTAAGGAGCAACTTGTTTATCAGGGCACTTTCAGAGATAGGAGATGTGGATGTTATCTGCTTTAGTAAAAATGATTTAGTCTCAAACATTCCTCATTGTAACGTTGTTTTTTCCCAAACGATATGGGACAACAGAACTTATAGTGATGTAATTCGCGCTCTTTTATGCATGACAATCCGCCCATCTGATCCCTATACTTATTATAATCTCAACAAGCAGAAAGCATCAATCGTAGACAGTTTCGTGAATAAAACGAACTATGACTATATCGCTTGCAGGTATGTACAAACAGCCATCATTTGTGGCTTGTTAAAATACAAGGACAAACTTATTATTGACGCTGACGACAACCAAGCCGTAGTTAGGAAATTTGAAGCTATTAAGGCCAATTCAATCTTAATCAAATGGAAGCGGCAATATGAATCGGCCAGGATAGGAAGGATGTTGAAGAAACTGCTTTCGAATACTTTTTGCTCATTCTGCTCCAACCCTTTGGAACTTCCTTCTCCCAAAACGACATTCCTGCACAATACAACAGTTCTAAATGTACCAGTTTCAAGTCTTTCTGAGAATATCACTCCACGTATTCTTTTTATTGGATACTTGCGATATTTCCCCAACAAACAAGGCATCACTCATTTTGTAGAATCTATCTTTCCACATATTAAAGCCGCTGTCCATTCGGCAGAACTACGAATCGTTGGTAACGGAGAACCTGAATTTTTAGATTATCTCAATGAGAAAGAAGGTGTAGAGGCTGTTGGAAGGGTTGATGATTTGGTTTCGGAGTATCGAAACGCAGCTGTGGTTGTCATACCTATTTACTATGGTTCTGGTACAAGTGTAAAGTTTATTGAGGCATTACTTATGAACCGTCCCATCGTTTCAACTCCTGTTGGAGCAAGAGGATACAGTGAAATTTGCAATGACGGAGAAGATTACATGCTGGCAAGCAATGATGAAGAATTCTGCGCCAAGACCATAGACCTTCTTTCCTCCCCATCGAAATCGAGAGAGATGGCAAAAAGAGGTTATGAAAAAGGAAAGAAATATTTTTCTCAAGAGAAATTTGTGGAAATTGTAAAAAATACAATTTTAAGTTCTCAACAATCCGTACAATAAGCAATGCTCGATTATCCTACATGGAGGTAGGCAGAAAAAAGCAGGAAAACGAAGTAAATATTCATCATTTTGGAAAAGAAGCGGATATTCATAGCGATACAATATTTAGAGATAGGAGGGGCGGAGCAGTCGCTCATCGGGATGCTGCACGCCCTGGACTATGACAAATATGATGTGGACTTGTTCGTCTACCGGCATCATGGGGAGTTGATGAATAGCATTCCAAAGACGGTCAGGCTGCTGCCAGAGATTTCTTCCTATGCCGCCCTCACCAAGCCCATCAAGGAGATAATGCGGCATGGACATGTATGTGTGGCCATGGGACGGATGCTTGCCAAATGGCGGTCGAAAAGATTCATCAAAAGATCTCATGCCAAGGAGAGTATCGCCATATTTCAATATGTAGCGGACTATGTGACCCCGATTCTGCCTTCTCTGAAGAGATATGGGGAGTATGACCTGGCCATCAGTTACCTGATACCACATAACATTGTGAGAGACAAAGTATTGGCCAGGAAGAAATGGGCTTGGATACATACCGACTATTCGTTTGTGGAAATCGACAATGTGGATGAACTGCCTGCGTGGTCGGCTTACGACAGGATAGCGGCTGTGTCGGAAGATGTGGCTAAAGCATTCATAGAGAAATTCCCTGAACTGAAAGAGAAGGTCTTCGTCTTTGAGAACATCTTGTCGGAGAATGAGGTGAGAGAAAGGGCTTCGTATGCAGTGGAGGGAGATGACCTTTCGCTCATAAAGGACTTTGAGGGCATCCGTCTGTGCTCTGTGGGGCGTTTTTCTTATCCGAAGGCTTTTGACCGGGCTGTGGAAATCTGCAAGTTGCTGACAAAGATGGGGGTGAAGCTGCGCTGGTATCTCATCGGTTATGGTGGTGAAGAGGAGAAAATAAGACAGGCGATCAGGACACATGGGATGGAGGAGCATTTCATCATCTTAGGCAAGAAGGTGAACCCATATCCTTATATCAATGCGTGTGATGTGTATGTGCAGCCTTCGAGATATGAGGGCAAGGCGGTGACGGTGAGGGAGGCTCAGATACTCTGCAAGCCTGTAGTTATCACGGAATATGCTACGGCGCACAGTCAGGTGGCTCATGGAGTGGACGGTGTGATCGTACCCAACGATGTGGAGGGGGCAGCACAGGGGATATTTGAATTGATCAAGGATAGCGGCTTGCGAGAAAGGATCATCAGTTATCTGGAGGGTCATCACTATGGCAATGAAGGGGAAGTAAGAATCATAGACCAGGTTTTGGGGATTGCGAAAAAGGGCGAAAATACGAAAAAATGCGAAAACATTGAATGCTGAAGCATTCGTTTTTTTCGATTGCGGAAATCATGCGGAAAAGCAGAAATGATGCAGAAATGAATGGATGCGCTGCATCCATGGTGATTTCACGCGAATTATCGTGAATTGGTCGTGAATTGGTCGTGTATTTCAATAGTGAAGGTAGCAACTTGTCTACTCGTCTACTTGTCAACTTGTCAACTCGTCTACTTGTCAACTCGTCAACTTCAAAATGTTAAAAGCTGGATTTTTATTCATATATAATATGCTGAGATATGCTGTCAATAAGGTGGTATATCAAGGGAGATATCAGGTGCATCCGCTGCAACGAATCAGTCCGAGTTGTGACATTCAATTGTTTGGAAAAGGGACGATGGCAATTGGAAGGAATTGCGAAATGGCCAAAGGGTGTGACTTGGAGGTATTGAGCCAGGGGAAGCTGACAATAGGACATCATGTGTATATGAACAGGTATTGTATGGTGAGCTGTCATGAACGCATCTGCATCGGCGACCATTGTATCTTCGGGCCAGGGGTGAAAATCTATGACAACAACCATCGATTCTCGGCTGAGCACGGGGTGGAGGAGGGGCTTAACACTTCGCCTGTGGTCATCGGTAACCATTGCTGGATAGCGTCGGATGTGATTATCCTCAGGGGGGTGAAGATCGGGGACAACTGCCTCATTGGGGCGGGATGTATCATCACGGAGGATATTCCTGCGGGTACGATGGTGAAAGTGGAGCAGAAATTGGAGAAGAGGCATGTATGTCGCCGAAATTAACCGGATGTTTGTGGATGCTAAAACAGGCAGGGAATTGGGGATCTTAATCCACTCATCGCATTATAAATGCTGATATTCAATGCGGTCGGATTGCAAATCCGACCGAGCTGACCGAGCTGATTGCGAAAAAGTGCGGAAAAAACGAAAGAATGGGAAAAAAGATGAATGCTGACGCATTCAAGGGGAAAGGAGCTAATGATACCGAAAACGATACATTATTGCTGGTTTGGGAGGAATCCACTGCCTGAGTCAGCTAAGAAATGCATAGAGAGCTGGAGGAAATACTGTCCAGGATATAGCATCAAGGAATGGAACGAGGATAATTTTGATGTGAACATCATCGACTATACCCGTGATGCCTATCGGGCAAAGAAATATGCCTTTGTGAGCGACTATGCCCGGTTTTGGATACTTTATCATGAAGGTGGACTGTATTTTGACACGGATGTAGAGATAATACGGCCCATTGATGATATCGTAGCAAGAGGGGCGTTCATGGGATTTGAGTTTGGCAGCAGACAGCTGGAGCCTGCCATCGCTCCAGGATTAGGTATTGGTGTGGAAGCCGGGAACGGTGTATATAAGGAAATATTGAAACGCTATGAGACGATGTCGTTTTATACGGATGACGGCAAACAGAATGCTTACACCATGATACCGATGATGACACAGATGATGCAAAAGAAAGGACTGCGACTCGCAGATGAGGTACAGACGGTGGAAGGTATCACCTTCTATACGAATGATTATTTCAATCCGTTTGACGACGCCACGGGGAGACTGAACAAAACCCATAACACGAGAAGCATACACTGGTATGCCAAGACCTGGACGGAGGACTCGAAATGGAAAATAGTACTGAAAAGATGGATCAGGAGGGGCATAGATTTTAATAGAAGATGAAAACTCTGACTATCTTCACTTCCACTTATAACCGGGCAAATACATTACCCCGGACCTATGAAAGCCTGTGCAGGCAGACTTGTCAGGATTTTGAATGGTTGCTGATAGATGACGGGTCTACTGATGAAACGAGCCAATTGGCTGAGAAGTGGACAAAAGAAGGTACTATCTGTATGCGATATGCTTACAAAGAAAACGGTGGTTTGCATACTGGATACAATAGAGCCATAGAACTGGCAAACAGCAAACTGTGTATGTGTGTGGACTCTGATGACTGGATGCCAGAGAACGGAGTAGAGATAATCATCTCTTTTTGGGAAAAACATCATAGGAATGACGTGGGAGGAATTGTGGGACTTTGTTTTACGCCAGATGAGAAAGCCATCGGTGGTCATTTCTCCCCTAAACTTAAAGCGACAAAATTCATAGACCTGCCTTACAAACATCATCATCACGGGGATGTGAAAATGGTGCACCGGACAGAACTTCTAAAGAAATTGAAGCCCATGCCGTCGTTTGGAAATGAAAAGTTTTTCAATCCTATCTATTTGTTTCATCAAATAGACATGAACTATCCTTTATTGGTCTTAAACAAGAATTTGTGTTATGTGGAATATCAGGAAACTGGGATGACTAACAATATTTTCAAACAATATGAAAACAGTCCACGCAGTTTCTCTGAACTTCGCAAATTGGTAATGAGTAGGAAAGACGCACCACTGTCGCTGAGATTTCGCTCTGCCATCCACTATGTATCATCACAAATCATGCTTAGAAACAACAAATGGTTGAAAGAAAGTGCCAATCCATTCCTGACATTATTGGCATCCCCATTCGGTGTGTTGTTGTTCTTTTATATTAAGACGAGAAAAAAATAATAGTGAAAGATATTTCCGTCATCATACCAGTTTTTAACTGTGAGAAATATATAGGACAAGCAATAGATTCGGTCTTATCGCAAAAGGATGTAGACATAGAACTTATTGTTATAAATGATGGTTCAACGGACGGCACTCTGAATGCGTTAAAAAATTATCAATCATCTATCATTTTATATAACATCTCACATGCCGGTGCTTCGGTCGCCAGGAACTTAGGGATATCAAAAGCGACAGGCAAATATATTATGTTTATGGATGCTGACGATTTTTTATCTGACGTCTTCATCTGTCGCTCCTGCATCAATCTTATTGAAAATGAAAATTTAGATATGTGTATTTTCTCTTTTCATTATATGAATAATGAAAGGAAAAGACATATTAAGAGCAAACCATACAGTAAAAAGTTGACAAATACTTTTGATGCCTCAAAGTTGACGTGCGCAATGGTTGCTGAGGGGCACTTTCCTGCCAGTCCTTGTTTCAGGGTTTTAACAAAAGATTTTATCAAATCAAATAACCTTTATTTCAAGGAAAAAATAATATCAGAAGATATTGAATGGTTTATCAGGGTGTTGATGTTTACCAAAAGATATGGACTATTGGATCAAGCAGCATATACATACCGGACGGCTCTTCCCAATTCTGTAACGTATTCTATGACTTTCGAAAAATGTGAGTCGTTGCTTCATACTATTGAAGTTTCCGCCGATCATATTGGGAAGGCTTCATCTGAAAGTCTTAAGAAGGCCCTTTTTTCATGTATCGCTTATGAATATTGCATTCTTTTGGGGCACTATTATCATCTTCCAGACAAAGGCATGATAAAAGACAGAGTATACCATCTATCATGGCTCTTAAAATACGACATGTTTCCACGTATTAAGTATGCGAAGTGGTTTAATCAAATAGCCGGTATGGAAATACTGTCTTGCTTCTTCGATTTCTATATCAGACATATATCAAAATCGAAGCAATAATATCAGGAATGGCAAAATCACTGACAATATTCACTCCCGCCTATAACCGGGCTCACACCCTCAGCAGGACCTATGAAAGCCTGTGCAGGCAGACGAGCAAAGACTTCGAGTGGCTGGTGGTGGATGACGGATCGAGCGACCACACCGGAGAACTGGTGAAGAAGTGGATAGATGAGCGGAAAATCGACATCCGCTATATCTACCAGGAGAACCAGGGTATGCATGGTGCTCACAACACCGCCTACCGAAACATCCATACCGAGCTGAACACCTGCATCGACTCTGATGACTACATGCCGGATGACGCTGTAGAGAAAATCGTCACTTTCTGGAAGGCAAACGGATCGGACAGATACGCAGGACTGATGGGGCTTGACTACTCGGAGAAAGGCGGGCTGATAGGCAAGCGGTTTCCTGCTGAGCTGAAGGAGAGCACTCTTTCGGGATACTATCTAAACGGTGGACTGGGGGACAAAAAAGTGGTATACCGCACTGCCGTGACCAATCAATATCCAGAATATCCCCGGTTTGGCAATGAGAAATACCTAAGTCTGGGTTATAAATATCTGTTAATAGACCAAGACTATACTTTGCTGACGCTCAATGAATGTCTGGTAATCGTGGACTATCAGCTGGACGGTTCCAGTTTCAGCATGTGGAAGCAGTATTGGAACAATCCAAACGGCTGGATGTTCCTACGAAAGACCCACATGAAACTATACCGCCCTTGGAGGATCAAAGTGAAGTCGTGCATACACTATGTGTCTCACTGTATCAGAGCCGGGAGGAAAAAAGAAATTCTTGCCTCGCCGATGCCTGTCACCACACTGTTAGTCAGTCCGATAGGTGCACTATTATATCTGTATAACAAGCGTCAGGTCTTACGCAACCAAGTGATGCATTTCAAGCAATAGCCTATGTATCCAATAAGAGTATTGCACATACTGCACTCGATGAACCGCGGAGGAGCGGAAAATGCCATCATGAACTATTACCGGCATATCGACCGGTCAGTGGTGCAGTTCGACTTCCTGCTGACCGAGCCAGAGAAGTGTCAGTTTGAGGATGAGATACTGGCATTAGGCGGGAGAATTTACCGGATTCCGCTATTGACCATGAGTAATCCCCTACCCTATCTGAAAGCCATCAGGAGTTTCTTTAAGTCTCACCCAGAATATCGGATCGTGCATTCTCACACTTCCTCTAAGAGTACTTTCCCTTTATGGATGGCTCAACGAGCGGGGATTCCTGTAAGAATTGCGCACTCGCACAACACACATTCTGAGAAAGGATTAAACGGAAGAATCAGAGACTGGCTGAAGATACCACTGAAAAGAGTAGCCAATCACTATCTGGCATGTGGAGAAGAGGCTGCCAAATGGTTGTATGGAGAAAAAGCCTTCCGGGATGGAAGAACCTTTATCATACCAAACGTCATTGAATGCAAAAACTTCGCTTTTAACATGGCTGCCAGAATTGCCCAAAGAGCGAACCTGCTTCTATCTGATGACATGATTATCATTGGATTTATTGGGAGACTTTACCCTCAAAAGAATCCTCTATTTATTTCAGATATCTTCTACGAATTCCATCAATTATATTCTAAATCAAAGTTGCTTATTGTAGGGGATGGCCCTTTAAAAGAAGATCTGAAAGGCAAATTGGCCAGTTACGGACTGGCTAATGATACCATATTCACAGGTGTCGTACCAAACGTGAGAGACTATGCGCAGTGCATGGATCTTTTTTTGATGCCATCCATTAATGAAGGATTACCCTTATCACTCATAGAGGCGCAAATCTCAGGCTTGGAAAGTTTTGTTTCTACAGGAATAACCAGAGAGGCAGACAAGACAGGGCTTGTGCACTATCTGCCATTGGACAAAGGGGCAAAATACTGGGCTGAATATATTTTAAAACATAAAGATTATGATAGGAAGAGCCACCTGCAAGATTTGAAGGATGCCGGATATGACGCTGAGACATCGGCAAAGAAACTGCAAGACTTCTACATCAAATGTAATGAGAACCTATAAAGACTTTTTAAATATCGCGACAAGACAAGGAGATGTGATCAAGGCCTTCTCTGCTGAAGACTCCCAAGCCCTGAAGAGATGCCTGCTTGACATCTACCGGCATGTAGCCGCCATCT
Source organism: uncultured Prevotellaceae bacterium (assembly GCA_946402905.1). Taxonomy (GTDB): domain Bacteria; phylum Bacteroidota; class Bacteroidia; order Bacteroidales; family Bacteroidaceae; genus Prevotella. Next base: position 69,595 of record CAMIYC010000006.1, read on the forward strand.
GCGAAGCACATCATCTCACCTATATGTTGGCAGGTGGGAGTTGTCTGGGAGCAGTCAGGCACCACGGGTTCATACCCTGGGATGACGACCTGGACCTGATGATGCCACGTGGGGATTATGAGCAGCTGCTCCGTCTGTGTGAAGAAGGAGCGCTGGGCGAGAATTACGCATTTGCCTATCCGAAAAAAGGTAGCGACGCACCCACCATGTTTCTGAAAGTATACATGAAAGGTACGCTATTGAAAGGGCTGGATGCAGACTACTCACCTTACAGGCAGGAATGCTTCATAGACATCTTCCCCTTAGACGGCATGAGCAGCAACATCATAGCCAGGAAGGCTCGGGCCTTTATGGCCAATGGCATCAGACTCATCGCCAACATGGTGGCCGACTCCGCCGGCACGTCAAGGCTGGAACGACTGTTTTACCGGACTGACAAACGGCTCAAAGCCTTTATGCTGACGAGGAAAGCTATCGGCAAATGCTGCTCAATCGTCCCTCACAGAGTATGGATCAGGTGGTTTGACCGACTGGTGAAGAATGAAGACATGAGCGGACTGGTGGGAATACCCACCGGAAGGAAGCTCTATGAAGGAGAAGTATTTCCGGCCTCGGTGTATCTGCCTGTCTCGAAGGGTATCTTTGAGACTGAGCAAGTATATCTGCCCGCCGATACTCATCAGTACCTGACCAATCTGTATCATGAATATATGCAGTTGCCTCCCGAGGAAAAAAGGGAGCATCATTTTTACATAGAGTTTGAAATTCCGCAAAAATACTATAATTGACTAAACTTTTTCATCATTAAATAGTTTATTGTCAATTGTTTATCAAGAATTTAAGAATTTTAGAATTATAGTTACTCATGTTTGACTTTATTCCAGTAACACAATACGAGTCATATTTTCATATCGCGGTGCTGATCATGCTCTTAGTGGCGATATGGCAATGCGGTATCGGGTCGGTATTCGACAGCAAGGTAGCCTCCATCGACAGTCTGTGGGGGATGATGTTCGCGCTGGTCCTGATATTGTATATGGGCAACAGACAACTTAACGGTGTCTATTTCGGAGACACGGCTCAATATGCCGCGGGATTCAAGAGATATATGAACTCGGCGGGTGAATTCAAGTGGGACTGGCACTACAATGAGTGGCTGTTTCAGAACATGATGGCATTTTTTGCCAAGACGTTCAAGGACATCCATCTGTTTTTCACGGTGTGTGCCGCCATCTATGTTGGAAGCCTCTGGTGGGCGATGTACAGGATGTTTGGCAACTACAACTTCATCCCCTTCCTGGTGGTGATGAGCATGTTCACATTCTGGAGCTACGGGGTGAACGGCGTGAGAAACGGCATGGGTGCCTCGCTGTTTATCCTGGCCATGACGTATGTGGAGAACATCCCGGCGATGCTGGGTATCGCCTTCCTTGGACTGGGCATGCACGCCTCGGTGCATGTGATGATCGGGGCGGCGGCGCTGGCGTGGGTGTTTAACAAGAGTTTCTACTACCTCGGGGCGTGGGTGATCTCGATCATCGCGTCGTATGCCGCGGGATTCAAGATACAGCAATGGGTGGCGGCACTGAACCTGACTGAGGGCGACGACCGTCTGAACAGCTATTTGACCACGACAGACGCTGCGGAGTTTCTAAGAAGGGAGGGGGCACAGATAGTGATCGGCTTCCGCTGGGACTTCATCGCCTACAGTGCGCTGGCAGTGGCAGTGGGATTTTATTTCATCTTCAGACGCAACTTCAAGGATGAGTATTATCACTGGATGTATAACATATTTCTGATCACAAATGCTTTCTGGATACTGGTGATCAGGTCGTCGTTCAGCAACCGATTTGCACAGATCTCATGGTTTATCATGCCGGTGATCCTGATCTATCCGTTTATCAAGAAGCGGTTCTGGGTAAATCACGAGCGGTATCTGGCGGGAGGCATCGTGCTGTTTTATGCCTACGGATTCTATACGAACATGTTGCCGGTGATCATGAGCTGGTTCTGACGATGCGGACGATTGACACACAGGCTTATCTGTCGACACTGAAAGAGGTGGTGAACGAGGGCAACGATGTATCGCTCATCATCTCGGGTGGAAGCATGTCGCCATTCTTAGTGCACCACAGAGACTCGATACTGATAGGGAAACCGACGGAACCGCTGAAGCGGGGCGACATGGTGTTTTATCAGCGTGCGACGGGGCAGTATGTGATGCACCGCATCAGATGGGTGAAGCCGGAAGGGCTGTATATCATCGGCGACGCTCAGACGGTGACGGAGGGGCCGGTGAACCCCAAATGGGTGTTTGCCATCGTGAAGAAGGTGCAGCGGAAAGGGAAATGGATTGGTCCGGAGGACAGGTGGTGGAGGTTTTTCGCCACGGTGTGGCTCTGGGTGGTGCCGCTGAGGAGAGTGATCCTTTGGGGAGTGGGGAAAATTAAAAATTAAAAATTAAAAATTAAGATGGGAAGATGGGGAAATAATTTGTGAGGATTGGAATTGCAAACAACTCGTCTACTTGTCAACTTGTCTACTTGTCTACTTGTCAACTCGTCAACTCGTCAACTAAAAAACAATGTTTGAAGATAGTCATGACCATCTGGACCAAAAGACGCGGAGCACGTCGTTTGAGTCGCTGGATACCCTGATATTCAGGTGGAAAAACGGTACCTTCGGTGAGATACTCGACGACTGGCGCTGGATTTTCACCTATAGCAAACGCTATAAAGGTGCCATCCTGTTTTACCTCGTGCTGGGCATCATCAGCACGACACTGGGACTGGTGGGCAGCATCGCCGGCAAATATATGATAGACATCATCACGGGCTATCAGGTGACCAAGCTGTGGATCATGGTGGTGGTGATGGTGGGCAGTTCGCTATTCGGACTGGTGATCGGCAACGTGCTGTCGAGAGTGACACTCAAGCTACAGATCTACATCAACAACGACATACAGAGCGACATCTTTGACAAAATCATCGATGCCGACTGGCTGGCGATCAACCAATACAGCAATGGCGACGTGCTGAACCGCTTCACGGGTGACGTAGGCACGGTGAGCGGCAACGCCATCAGCTGGCTGCCCACGATCATCATCTCGATCTATCAGTTTTTTGCCACGCTGGCAGTAATCATGCACTACAATACAGTGATGGCGATACTGGCTTTCGCGAGTGCCCCATTCCTGCTGATCGTATCGCGCTACGTGATCACGAAGCAGCGTGAATACAGCAAGAAGGTGAGGGAGATGAGCAGCCAGGTGATGACATTTGAGGTGGAGACGTTCTACAATATGGACACCATCAAGTCGTTTGGCATCCTCGGTTCGTACAGCCGCAAGCTCAAGGAATGGCAGCGGAAATTCAAAGATATCAGTCTGGACTACAACTGGTTTTCGATCAAGACCAACGTATATATGTCGCTGGTGGGCATGCTGGTGGAGTTTACGGCCTTCGGCTACTGTCTGTATCTGCTTTGGACACATCAGATCACCTACGGCACGATGACACTCTTCCTGCAGCAGCGAGGAGCGCTGGCCGGGGCTTTCGGCAGTGTGATCGGCATCATACCGGCCTTTCTTAACAGTTCGGTGTCGGCCCACCGTGTGAGAGAACTGGTGCAGTTGCCCAAAGAGGTGCATATCGCCGAGAGCAATGACCTGGACCGCTATGTGGCCGACGGATTCTCGGTGAGGATGCGTGACGTGGACTTCGGGTACGTGGAAGGCCAGCATGTGATCACCCACTCTGACATGGTGGCCCGTCCGGGCGAGATCGTGGCCCTGGTGGGACCTTCGGGCGAAGGCAAGACGACGATGATACGCATGATACTGGGACTGATCAGGCCGGAGAAGGGCGAGGCGGTGATACAGGCCTCTGACGGCACGGAGATACCGATGAACGCCGAGACGCGTCATCTCTTCGCCTATGTGCCGCAGGGCAATACCATCATCTCGGGCACCATCGCCGAGAACATGCGCATGGCGAAGGAAGACGCCACGGACGAAGAGATCGTAGAGGCGCTGAAAATAGCCTGTGCATGGGACTTCGTGAAGCACATGCCTGACACGTATAACTGCAAAATAGGTGAGCGCGGAAGAGGATTCTCGGAGGGTCAGGCGCAGCGCATCGCCATCGCACGGGCTGTGCTGAGAGATGCGCCGGTGCTGCTCCTCGACGAGGCGACATCTGCCCTGGACGTGACGACGGAGCGCATGGTGCTGCGCAACATCATCCAGCAACGTCCGAACAAGACGTGTATCGTGACGACTCACCGTCCTACGGTGCTCAATCTCTGTCAGCGTGTATACCGCATCATGTCGACAAAGCTGACGGAGCTGTCGGAGGAGGAGTCAAGCCGTATGGCAATGGATTTCTGATTAAACGCGGCACGCCGCGTCCCTACATGGGGAGCGGTGGTGAATATAACGCAGCACGCCGCGTCCCTACATGGGGGCGGTGGTGAATATAACGCGGCACGCCGCGTCCCTACATGGGGGCGGTGGTGAATATAACGCGGCACGCCGCGTCCCTACATGGGGGGGCGGTGGTGAATATAACGCGGCACGCCGCGTCCCTACATGGGGGACAGCGAAGAAAAAGCCGGAGGGTCAGCTGTGGGTGGCGAAACGTTGCTGAGCCAAGAGTTCATACTTTGTGCCCGGACGACCATAGTTGGCGTAGGGCCAGATGCTGATGCCGCCCCGTGGTGTGAACAATCCCGTCACCTCGATATATTTAGGATCCATGAGGCGGATGAGATCTTTCATGATGATGTTGACACAGTCTTCGTGGAAATCGCCGTGATTGCGGAAGCTGAAGAGATATAGTTTGAGGCTCTTGCTTTCAACCATGCGCTCGTCGGGGATATAGCTGATGCGTATCTCAGCGAAATCAGGCTGTCCGGTAATGGGGCATAGCGTGGTGAACTCAGGGCAGTTGAATCGTACCCAATAGTCGTTGCCGGGGTGCTTGTTGACGAAAGTCTCAAGCACCCCGGGTGCGTAATTGTCTGCATATTTAGTGTGGGAGCCGAGGGACTTCAGTCCCTCTTGCGCCCTGCTGTCGTCGTTTTGCTGCATGGAATCTTAGATGTTGAAGATTTTCAGTATGCTATAGTTGACATCATTGTCGTAGACATCGACGCCCTCGTGACGTTTCACCCAGGCGACCACCTGTATGGTGACTGGCAGGACGATGACTTCGTAGGCGGTCTTGAGCACGACCTGCCAGAGCATGAGGACGGGCAGTTCGGCCAGGGGTATCACCCCATAGAAGGCCAGAGGGAAGAAGAGGAGCGAGTCGGCACTCTCGCCGAAAATGGTGCTGAGCACAGCGCGCAGCGAGAACCGCCGCCCCTGTGAGGCGATCTTCATGCGACTCATCACATAGGCATTAATGAAGCTGCCAGCGATGAAGGCGACGAAGGATGCGAGCGCGATGCGGGGTGCCAGTCCGAAGACAGCGTGGAATCCGGCATCGTTGTGCCAATAGGGTGCTCCAGGTATGGCGTCACAGAGGGCGCATACGGAGACGAAGAAGAAGTTCATAAGGAATCCTGTCCAGATGAGCAGACGGGCCTTGCGATATCCCCACACCTCGCACACACAGTCGTTGATGATGTAGGAAACGGGGAAGATGAGCAGTCCGCCGGTGACATTGACCGAACCCAGTGCGATTTGCTTTGTTCCGAGGAGGTTTGCCGCAATCAGGCAAACTGTGAAAAGTATGCTGAAAAGCATAAACAGCACACTCACTTTTGTTTCATTTCTTTGCATTGTTCTTGTTTTTTAAGAGGTTGCCAAGCACTCTGATTTGAAATCGGCTGCAAAGGTAGTGATTTTCTTTGGAAAACGAGAGAGGTTTCGGAGTTTTTTTGCGGGGTGCTGGATGAAAGATATCATGGGAAAAGGCGGAAAGAGTGCAGAAATTTTTAATGCTAAGGCATTCAGGGCTGTTTGGGATTGCGAAAAAATGCGGAAAAAGCGAAATAATGCGAAAACTGTGAATGCTGAAGCATTCAGGGGTATTGGATTTGGGCGAATGGAGTAATTTGATGGAATTGAAATAAAAAAGCGCTGCTATATAACTAAGCTGTTATTTCACTACTTTGCCTGGGAACGTGGGCGTCCTCGCCCGCCGCAGATGCGGGCGAGGACGCCCGCGTTCCCAGAGTTGACTGCGCTTAACAAAAAGGTATAAAAAGGGGGAAAAAGTGCCGCCGGCACTGGGAAAAAGGAAGAAAAAGTATGGTGAAGACAGGTGGCTTAAGAAGGCGAAGATAGGCGGCGGCTCAACAATGGAAATAAAAAGGGGTTTTTATTTTGCATTGTCTTCGCCTTGCACTACTCTGCCTAATAAGGCGAAGATAGGCGGCGGCTCAACAATGAAAATAAAAAGGGGTTTTTATTTTGCATTGTCTTCGCCTTGCACTACTCTGCCTAATAAGGCGAAGATAGGCGGCGGCTCAACAATGAAAATAAAAAGGGGTTTTTATTTTGCATTGTCTTCGCCTTGCACTATCTTTGCAAAGTGAATCAAAAAAGGAATGATATGAAAAGAATAATAGTGACAATGCTGGTGGCTGCCGTGACAATGATGATGATGGCCCAAGTGAAAGTAGAGGTCAAAGGGGTATGTCCACAAGACCTTGACACGGTATATATCTTTGGCAACCCTGGCGACGGTCAAATACCCGTGAAGGTCAACAAGGGAGCCTTTGAGTATACAGGCAACTATGCACAGAACACCATTCTGGGTGTGGGAACCAATGACTATTACATGCCTTTCTTCGTGGATGGCACTCCCGTGAAGGTGGATCTGACGAATCATACGCTGAAAGGCTCGGCACTGAACGAGCTCGCATGCAGGACCGACAACAGAATGGATTCGGTGAACAATGTGCTGCGACAACAACTCGCCCCTCTCTCAAAGAGGGCTGAGACAGAGCCTATCGAGAAACTTCAAAAGGAGGCCATGGCCCTGATAGCACAAACCAACCTCAAGAAGGTGAGAATACTGGAGGAGGTGAAAGGCACGATGGTACCGATGATTTTCCTGCCCAACCTGTGTATGGATATGAGCTATGAAGACCTGTCGAAATTTGTGAGCGAAGACGCACCCTACTACAATCACCCTCAAATGGCGATGGTAAAGCAATATATGTCGGGACTGGAGAAAAAACGTCCGGGGCGTATGTTTGCCGACCTCACCATGAACGACATGGAGGGTCATCCACGTCAGCTGAGCGAATGGTGCGGCAAGGGCAACTATGTGTTGGTGGACTTCTGGGCAAGCTGGTGCGGCCCATGCCGTCAGGAGATGCCCAATGTGGTGGAAAGTTACGTGAAATATCACGGCAAGGGCTACGAGATTGTAGGTGTGTCGTTTGACAACAAGCCTGAGCCATGGAAGGCTTCTGTGAAATTGCTGGGTATGACTTGGCCGCAGATTTCGGATCTGAAAGGCTGGCAGAGTGCTGCCTCGGATGCGTATGGCATCATGGCGATACCGGCCAACGTGCTGCTTGACCCGGAAGGACGCATCGTGGCAAGCGACCTGCGCGGAGAGGCATTGCAGGCGAAGCTGAAGGAGATCTACGGTTTTTAACTATAGTTGTCATCTTCGTAACTCTTAGTCATCACTCGTTTTTAGGGTCGCTTCTATATAACTAAGCTGTTATTTCACTACTTTGCCTGGGAACGCGGGCGTCCTCGCCCGCCGCAGATGCGGGCGAGGACGCCCGCGTTCCCAGAGTTGACTGCGCTCAAAACCTTTCAAAATTGAATATAAAATCTTCACGTTGCCTCTATTTTGGTCAATTTTACTATCAATTTTGTATGATTTTGAGGCCGCAGGCCGACCTTTGAAGGATGACTGAGCAATTACCCATCTTCTTGCATGGGATTTGCCGGTGACCCACGAGAAACGCAGTAATTATAGAATTTAAGAATTCTCTTTAAGAGCAACTACTTTGGCAATTAAAAATTCTTAAATTCTATAATAGGGTGTCAATTTGTAGTAGTATAGATGTCATGTGAATGATTCCTATGAAGCATACACACTCCCCCTGCCCCCTCTAACTTAAGGGGGAACTACACACTCCCCCTACCCCCTCTAACTTAGAGGGGGAACTGATTACCACTACAAATAGAGAGTGGATGTGTAAGAAAACAAATTGGACGCCCTAATTCTATAATTACTGCGTTCCTCGTGGGCCTTCGACAAATCTCTTGATAAAAAGATTTGAATGACAAGTGGGATCAAATGGCATTGACGATGAGCCAGGCCATATAAGCGAGGAAGCCGGCTGTGAGGACAGCTCCCTCCCAACGCTCCACCTTATATTTTGTATAAGAGAAAGCCCACAGCAAGAAGATGGAGGCTATGAAGACGGAGAGGTCTACGAGGGTAATGCCATTGATCTGCATGGGGCAGATGAGTCCGGTGATACCGATGATCATCAGCACATTGAATATATTGCTGCCGATGACATTGCCGATGGCGATGGCGCTCTGTCCCTTGCGGGCTGCCACGACGCTGGTGGCCAGTTCGGGCAGAGAGGTGCCTCCAGCCACTATCGTGAGACCTATGACGGCCTCAGACACGCCTAACGTCTGTGCCACCCGTGTGGCAGCGTCGACGAAGAGGTTGCTGCCCACGATGAGACATGCCAGCCCAAGCACGACGAGCCCGGCCGCCATCAGCGGAGAATAGTTTTTGACCTCATCGTCGGCGGGCTCGGCAGGCTTATTCTTCCGGGCTGAGACCACGGTGTAGGTGACAAAGCCCACGAAAAGCACGAAAAGCACGGCAGACTCTATGCGTGAGACATGGCCGTTGATGGCGAAGGCAGCCAATAAGACCATCGCCAAGACCGACCAGGGCATGTCTCGCTCGACGGTACTCTTGAGTATAGTCATAGGAGCCACCATGGCGGCTACGCCCACGATGAGCAGGGTGTTGAACACATTGCTACCCACGACATTGCCCACGGCGATGTCAGAGGTGCCTTTGAGGGCTGAGGTGAGACTGACAAAAAACTCAGGCATGGAGGTGCCCATGGCTACGATGGTGAGCCCGATGACAATCTGTGGAATACGCATGCGCTGTGCGATGGCCACTGAGCCATCTGTCATGCGGTCGGCTCCCCACAGGACCAAGGCCACGCCGACAACAATTAAAACGATGTCTAAAAGCATTTTTTAGGTTATTGGGTTTTTGGGTTTGGAGGTTTTTAGGTTATTGGGGTGAGGGATTATCAGATGGTGAGGTGATGAGACTGCAGATGCGCTCCAGCCCCTGACGGTCGGTGGAGTCGAAGGCGGCGAGGTGAGTGGAATCGATGTCGAGGACGGCGACGACCTGCTCATGAGCAGCATCCCAGACCGGCACTACTATTTCGGAGCGGGACAGTGAGCTGCATGCGATATGGCCAGGAAACTGCTCTACGTCGTCGACGATGACCGTCTCGGCCCGTTGCCAGCAGGTGCCGCAAACGCCCTTGCCGTATTTGATGCTAAAGCATGCCACCGTGCCTTGAAAAGGTCCGAGCTTCAGTGTGTCGCCACTGACGAGATAGAAGCCCACCCAGAAGAACCGGCGAGGGAAAGCAGACTTGAGCAGCGCGGTGATATTGGCGAGTACTCCCACGTAGTTGTCCTCTCCCTTTATCAGGCTCTCCGTCTGTAAGTACAATTGCCGATAAGTCTCTTGTCTTGTCATCGTAGTTTTAAGAATAGAACCCACGTTAATTATCTTTTTTAATAGAGTCCGGGGTAAGCCGGAAACCCTGTAGCCGGTCGGCGAACTGAATGGCCATGGTGTCACGCCGCAAGATCACAAGCCGGGCGGTGTCGTTGATCAGTTTTACGTTTTGCAATGTATCAGCACTCTTGCGGCTATATCCACCATAAGTGAAGACCAGCCGTCCGTTGAAGACATGCCACTCGGTGTATCGTCTCAGGGGAGGATAGACCACAGGCAGATCTTCGTCGAGTGAAGTCTTACGGGGCGGCCCGCCCACAGCCAGTGCAGTATGATCGCGCTTGAAGGTATATCCATACTCTCGTGGCACCATGAGCGTAGATAGCAGGGAATCAAACCTAAGTTTCTCTTCTGCGCTAAAGGTGGCGGCGATGCGCTCCTCATCCTCGGCAGAATGCAGCCTGCGCTGCTCGGGCAAGACCTGATAAGTCCATGTGCCGCAAAGCTGCTCCATGTTGATAGCCACCAGCACCTCAGACGGGTTGTCAGGGTTGAGCAGCACAGCCATTTTGTCCCCCACCTCGGGATGTCCGAAATAGTTGCCATTGCGCCAGGCTTCAGAGATATCCAAGACGACGGGATCACCTCCGGCATCAGGCAGGAAGACCAGCGTGGAATCTGTGGAGCCGTCGCATGCCAATCCATAGGTAGTAGAGTCACCCTGAGGCACATAATTCTGGGTGCGCACCTCGATTTCGGTCTCCTGATTGTCAGTCTTTTGTGCGCATGCCATGCACACTGCTGTCAGTGCCATGAGACACATCCATTTTTTGGTGAACATCTGAGTCATATAATATATAAGTATTGGAGCGCAAAATTAAGAAAAAAAAGCAATATGACAAAATAAGACAAAAAAAAGTGGCACCGATATTTGCAGATAGTTTTTTTTTCTCTATCTTTGCAAAATATAAATAAAACGTCTCAAGGCGTTTTGTTAGCCCCATTGTGAGAAACCGACATTTCAAGCCTTATTCAATAACTTAAACTGATTACAATGAAAAAGAAAATCCAGTTCAGTCTTGTATACCGAGACATGTGGCAATCGTCTGGAAAGTTTCAGCCGCGCAAAGATCAATTGGAGCGTATCGCCCCCGCCATCATCGACATGGGCTGTTTTGCGAGAGTAGAGACCAATGGTGGTGCCTTTGAACAAGTGAACCTTCTGGCCGGTGAGAATCCCAACGCTGCCGTGCGGGCATTCTGCAAGCCATTTAATGAAGTAGGCATCAAGACTCACATGCTGGACCGTGGCCTGAATGCGCTGCGCATGTATCCTGTGCCCGACGATGTGCGCCAGCTTCAGTACAAGGTGAAGCACGCCCAGGGTGTGGACATCCCCCGTATCTTCTGCGGTCTGAACGACACCCGCAACATCATACCAAGTATCAAATGGGCCCTTGAGGCCGGCATGACGCCTCAGGCCACCCTGTGTATCACCACCTCTCCCGTGCACACGGTAGAGTATTACAGCAAGATAGCCGATGAGGTGATCGCCGCCGGTGCTCAGGAGATCTGTCTGAAAGACATGGCCGGTATCGGTCAGCCCGCTATGCTGGGCAAACTGACGAAAGCCATCAAAGACAAACACCCGGAGATCATCATCCAGTATCATGGCCACTCCGGCCCTGGTCTGTCGATGGCATCTATCCTCGAGGTGTGCAACAATGGCGCCGACATTATCGACACTGCCATAGAGCCACTGTCTTGGGGCAAAGTGCACCCCGACATCATCTCCGTGCAGAGCATGCTGAAGAACGAGGGATTTGAAGTGGCCGACATCAACATGAAAGCCTATATGAGAGCGCGCTCTCTGACCCAGGAATTTATCGACGACTGGCTGGGCTACTTCATCAACCCCGGCAACAAGCACATGAGTTCGCTGCTCTTAGGCTGCGGTCTGCCCGGCGGCATGATGGGTAGTATGATGGCCGACCTTGGCGGCATCCATCAGATTATCAACAAGACCCGCGCCAAGAAGGGTGAGCCAGAATTGTCGATCGACGACCTGCTGGTGCGTCTTTTCGACGAGGTGGCGTATGTATGGCCTAAGGTAGGCTATCCCCCATTGGTGACTCCATTCTCACAATATGTGAAGAACATCGCCCTGACCAACCTGCTCACCATGGAGCAAGGCAAGGGTCGGTATGTGATGATGGACGACGCTATGTGGGGCATGGTGCTTGGCAAGAGCGGCCGCATCCCCGGCGAGATTGCTCCGGAGCTGAAGGAGCTGGCTGCCAAGCAGGGCCGCGAGTTTACCGATGCCGACCCCCACACCCTCATCCCCAATGCGCTCGACGACTTCCGCAAGGAGATGGACGAGAACGGCTGGGAATATGGCCAGGACGACGAGGAGCTCTACGAGCTGGGCATGCACCCCGAGCAGTATCGCAACTATAAGAGCGGTCAGGCGAAGAAGAACTTCCTGGCCGACCTCCAGAAAGCCAAAGACGCTAAGCTGGGCGCGAAGCTGACACCGGAGCAGATCAGTGCTTTCAAGCATGCCAAGGCCGACGCCATCGTGGCTCCTGTGAAGGGTCAGATCTACTGGGAATTCAACGGCGACGGAGAATGCGCTCCTACAGTGGAGCCATACATCGGCAAGGAATACCAGGAGGGTGACAAGTTCTGCTACATCCAGGCTCCGTGGGGCGAGATTGTGGAAGTGCCGGCAGCTCTTGGCGGCCGTCTGGTAGAAGTGAACGCCAAGCGTGGCAGCAAGGTGATGAAGGGTGACGTGATCGCCTACATCGAGCGGCCGAGTGCGGAGTGATTTGGTTTAGTTGACGAGTTGACAAGTAGACAAGTAGACGAGTTGACAAGTAGACAAGTTGTTTCTGTTGACGAGTTGACAAGTTGACGAGTTGACAAGTAGACAAGTTGACGAGTGATTACCCTTTGAGTCTTCAATGGATTATCAGAAGATTATAGACAAATACTATCCGGATGACAATGCCTTGCGGCATATACTCATCACACACAGTCAATCTGTAGCGCGAAAAGCGCTACAGATTGCCATTTCATGCCCTGAGCTTGGTCTTGACAAAGACTTCGTGTGGGAGGCTGCGATGCTTCACGACCTTGGGATATTCCTGACCAATGCGCCTGGCATAGAATGCCACGGCAGAGAGCCGTACATACGACACGGCATCCTGGGTGCTGCTCTCCTGCGCAGCGAGGGCTTTGAGCGTCATGCCCGTGTGTGCGAGCGTCATACAGGAGCCGGACTTTCGCTCGATGACATCGTACGCCAAGACCTTCCCCTCCCCCATCAGAGTTTTCTGCCAGAGACACTTGAAGAGCAATTGATCTGCTATGCCGACAAGTTTTTCTCCAAGACACGCCTTGACCAAGAGAAAACCGCGGAGCAGGCTGAGCGCAGTCTGTCGAAATTCGGCGAGGAAGGGGTGCTGAGATTCAGGCATTGGGTGGAATTGTTTTCGCCTGGATTTAAGATTTCTCACGTTTAAAAATACAAATTAACTTGCATTTTACACACATAACCAATTTTTTGCACTACCTTTGCATCGGAAATGAGAGCGAAGTCGACGATCATACTGTTATTCGCGGCCATCATGATGCTGATGGCCATCACTCCCGTGCCTTTAGGCCAAATGCCCCACAAGGTTGAATCCGGACAGGACAGTATCATCGCTGACAGCGTCATCAGGGCTAAAGGTACTGCTGAAAATGCCGTCAAAGACGGTATCGCCGCCGACAGTGTGCATAAGGGCGACAGCATCTTTTACGACGACATCATCTTCATGGACGACAGCGCATCCGGCTTCGCCGGTCCTGACACGCTGGAGATGGACTCGCTGCAGCTGGCCATCTATCGGCACAACAAAGCCGTGGACGACTCCATCCGTCTCGACTCTCTCAACCGCATGAAAAGCACTGGCATCAACTCGCCGGTGAACTTCACCGCCAACGACTCTCTGGTGTATTACGCCTCGACCAAGGACGCCTACCTGTTTGGCAAGTCGAATGTGGACTACGAGGACATGAACCTGAAGAGCGAGCAGGTGCACATGAACATGGACCAGAACCTGGTGCATGCCACGGGTACGAGAGACACGAGCCAGGTGGGCAACCTGGAGGGCACACCTGTATTTAAGATGGGCAGCGACGAATATGAGAGCGACACCATCATCTACAACTTCAAGACGAAAAAGGGATTTATCGACAATGCCTACACCGAACAGGAGGACGGCTATATCAACAGCCAGCACGCCAAGCGCGACGGCGAGGGCAACCTCTATCTGGAGCATGGAAAATACACCACCTGCGACAAAGAGCACCCCGACTTCTACATCGCTCTGTCGCGTGCCAAGGTGCGTCCCGGCAAGGACGTAGTTTTCGGCCCGGCATACCTGGTCGTGGCCGACGTGCCACTTCCACTGGCCATCCCTTATGGTTTTTTCCCTTTCACCAAGAGTTACAGCAGCGGATTTATCATGCCCAGCTACGGCGACGAGAGCAGCCGTGGCTTCTATCTGCGTGACGGCGGCTACTACTTTGCCATCAACGACAAATGGGACCTCAAATTGCTGGGTGAGATATACACCAAAGGCTCATGGGGTCTCTCGGCCGCCAGCAACTACAAGAAGCGCTATCGCTACAGCGGCAGTTTCTATTTCAACTATCAGGACACCAAGACCGGCGACAAGGGCATGCCCGACTTTTCCGAAACAAAGAGTTTCAAGATACAGTGGAACCACCGCCAGGATCAGAAAGCCAATCCCTTCAGCACGTTGTCAGCCAGTGTGAACTTTGCCACGTCGAGTTTTGAGCGCAACAACCTGACAAGCATGTACAACCCTCAGACCATGACTCAGAGCACCCGCACCTCGTCTGTGAGCTACAGCACACAGTTTTCGAGTATCGGCCTGAACCTCAGTCTGACCACGAACCTGTCTCAGAACATGCGCGACACGACCATCTCGATGACGCTCCCCGACCTGAACATCTCGATCAGCCGTTTCTATCCTTTCAAGCGTAAGAAATCTGCCGGTGCAGAGAAATGGTATGAGAAGTTGTCGATGAGTTATTCGGGTCACATGAGCAATTCGATCACCTCAAAGGAGAGCGAGCTGCTCCACGCCAACATCATCAAAGACTGGCGCAACGGTTTTGAGCACCGCATCCCCTTCAGCGGCAACTTTGTGCTGTTCAACTACATCAACCTCTCTCCGTCGATCAATTTCACCGACCGCATGTATACCAGCAAGGTGACCCGTTCGTGGGACGAGGCCAACCAGGTGGAAGTGGCCGACACGACTTACGGTTTTCATAACGTCTACGACTGGAGCCTCAGCCTTGGTGCCTCGACCAAGCTTTATGGTTTCTGGATACCCAGCCGTAAAATCTTCGGCGACAAGATAGACCGTATCCGCCACGTGTTCACCCCCTCGGTAAGCCTGAGCTACTCGCCCGACTTCAGTGCGAAACGCTACGGCTACTACGACACCTACATGAAGACCGACTCTGAGGGCAACGTATCCCTGGTGGAATACTCCCCCTACTCCAACGGTCTCTACGGTGTGCCAGGGCGGGGAAAGACGGGCAGCATCTCGTTTGACGTGAGCAACAACATCGAGATGAAGATACGCACCAAGGACGACTCACTGAAGAAAGTGAGCATCATTGACGAGCTGGGCGCTGCCATGTCGTACAACATTGCCGCCAAGGAGCGTCCCCTGAGTGACCTGTCGATGCGTCTGCGTCTGAAATGGTGGAAGCGCTACACGTTCAACCTGAATGCAGTCTTTGCCACCTATGCTTACGAGCTGGACGAGAACGGCCGCCCCTATGTGGGTACCCACACGGAGTATGGCTATGGCCGGTGGGGCCGTTTTCAGGGCATGTCTCAAAATGTCTCCTTCACCCTGACCCCTGACAAGCTCAAGAAATGGTTCAGCGGCGAGAAAGAAGAGGACGAAGACCCCGACCCCAACCGCGATGAGGGTGTAGACACAGACATCGAAAGCAACGTAGACGATGACATGATCCGCGGTCAGCGCGGTGCGAAGAAAAAGGGCGGCAAGGCCGAGACCGACGCAGACGGGTATATGACCTTCAACATGCCGTGGTCTCTGACGTTCGGCTATGGCATCACCATGCGCGAGAACCGTCAAGGTAAGTTCAACACGAAGCGCATGCGCTATCCATATAAATTCACCCAGACGCTCAATATGAGTGGCAACGTGCGTCTGAGTGAAGGCTGGAACATCAGTTTCTCTTCTGGCTATGACTTTGAAGCCCGCAAGCTGTCGATGACCACCGCCTCTCTGTCACGCGACCTGCACTGTTTCAACATGTCTTGCTCTGTAGTGCTTGCGCCTTACACCAGTTATAATTTCACCTTCAGGTGTAACGCGTCGACGCTGACCGACGCGCTGAAATACGACAAGAGGAGCGGCTACAGCAATGCGGTGAAATGGTATTGAAGAGGTGGATGAAGGTTGAAAGGTTGAAAGGTTGGAAGGTTGAAAGGTTGAAAGGTTGGAAGGTGAGGACGGTTGAAAGGTGAGGAAGGTTGTGCTTACTCCATCAACCGATTGAGGTCATCCTCCTCGCCGACGACCCAGAGGACATCACCTTTTTGGAAGCAGTAGTCGGGGCTGACCTGCGAAAGGCTCTCAAGTCCCTCCTCCAAACCCACCACCATACAGTTGTATATATGACGTATACCGCTCTGCTCGAGTGTTTTCCCCACAAACTTATTGGCCCCGGATATGACCATCCGGCGTAGCTTCATCTCCCGCTTCTCCAGTTCGTTGTCATCCTCATAGGTTTCCTCCACCAGTGCCCGTCCGAAGACCGCGAGTTGCTCATCATCACCAATCACCTGCAGTCTGTCTCCCGGGAACAACACATTGTCGCCCTCCGGGATATTGAGACGGTGATTGGCCCTGAGTATGCTGCTCACATGCACGCCGAATCGCGACCTCAGCGCAAGCTGCTTGAGCGTCTTTCCCGACCAAAGCGAGTCGTAAGGCACCTCGAAGTCGGCGATATGTATATTGCGGTCGAGCAGCCGTCCCTCATAAAGAGGTCTTCGTCTGCCATGCACCTGTGCCTCGATGTCACGCGAGCGCAAGTTGAGTATAAACATGCGTTCGAGAGTGATACTTCTATGTTTGAGCCTTCGCGAAAGGATCATGATGACGACCATCACCACGCCGACGCTGATGAGCAGTGCGCTGGAGAACTGGGTGAGGCGATTGAAGATATAGAAGATGAAAGCGACAGCGATGACGATGCGAACCATGATGGTGAAGATCAGTGGGAGCCGGTTGAAGCGTTCTTGCGTCCACAACTGCTTAAACTCCTCGCTGTGGTTTTTCTTCATGATGATGGCGCGCAGGAAAGGAGATATGAGCGACACGGTGGCCAGTCCGCAGAGGACCTCGGCCCATGGTGAAGGTATGAGCCTCTTGATGAAAGGCAAGAAGAAGGTGAGCATCGTGGCCGTTGCTGCGGCCGAGAGGATGGAGTAGATGACGGTATTGACCGTCATCTGTATGAGCAGCTGTTTCCACAGATTTTTCTCCCCTTTGCTTGCCGAGGCGGTGTGTCCAGTGAGATGATTGAGCCTCCTCACCCACGACTTGGGCAGATGAGTTTCCAATACATCATAAGCCGGCACGGCTGCCCTGATCATATAAGGTGTAAGGAACGTGGTGATGACCGACACCGTGACGACGACAGGATAGATGAAATCGCTGACGACCCCCATGGCCAGTCCCATTGACGCGATGATGAACGAGAACTCACCGATCTGCGCCATGGAGAACCCACATCTCATGGCAGACTTGAGTGACTGTCCACTGATAAGGAAGCCGAGGCTACCGAAGATAGCCTGTCCGAGAACGATGGTCAGCACAAGAGCCAAGATGGGCAGTGCGTATGACACGATAACCTGCGGGTCGACAAGCATGCCTACAGAGACGAAGAAGATGGCCCCGAAGAGGTTTTTCACAGGTTCGACCAGCCTTATGATTTTCTCCGCCTCGATGGTCTCGGCGAGTATCGAGCCCATGACAAAAGCCCCAAATGCGCTGCTGAATCCCACTGCCGTGGAGACGACTGCCATGAAGCAGCACAATCCAAGGGCGACGATGAGCAACGTCTCATTGTTGACCAGTTTCCGCACAGACCTCAGGAAATAAGGTATGAGGAAGATGCCGACGACGAACCACAATATAAGGAAAAATCCGATGCGGAGTATGCTTTGGAGCATCTCCCCACCTCCCGCGGCCCCACCTCCCGCTATGGCAGCGAGCATGACCATCATGACGATGGCGAGGATATCCTCGAGTATAAGCACCGACATGACGAGTCCTGCAAACTGCTGCTGGCGTAGCCCCATATCGTCGAACGCCTTATAAATGATGGTGGTGCTGCTCATGGCAAGCATGCCCCCAAGGAAGACACAGTTCATGGAGTTCCACCCGAAAGAATGCCCGACCAAGATGCCAAGTGTCATCATGCAGAAGACGATGGTCATCGTTGCAATAACGGGCGCGGCTCCCATTTTCAAAATTTTCTTGAATGAGAAATCCAGTCCGAGTGAGAACAATGTGAACATGACACCGATATCGGCCCAGATGTGTATGTCCTGCTGATCAATGACCGACATGGTGTATGGCATGTGGGGGCTGACCAGGAAACCTGCCATGATATACCCCAGGACAAGCGGCTGCTTGAGTTTTTTGAAGACCAGGGTGACAATGCCCGCCATGATGAGGATGAGGGCAAGGTCTTTGACAAGTACAGGCAGATCGGACATGGCAGCTTAAGTTGATGGGTGGTGAGTATTATCTGGTATTAATGGTGACAATGGTCAGTGGCGGGCAGCGAGCTGACAGATTCTGACGATGACCTGCATGGCTTTCTCCATGACCTGAATGGAGACGAACTCGTAAGGCCCGTGGAAATTGACTCCACCTGCGAAGATGTTCGGACACGGCAATCCTTTGAACGAGAGTTGTGCTCCGTCAGTGCCACCGCGTATGGGTTTCACCTGAGGCTGGACACCACAGTCGTTCATTGCCTCTATGACCATGTCTACCACATACTTACAGGGGTCGATCATCTCCTTCATATTGTAGTATTGGTCATTGAGTACGATCTCGCAAGTGCCGTCTCCATATCGGTCATTGATCACATCAGCGCATGTAAGCATACATTTTTTGCGGTTTTCAAATCGCTCGCGGTCGTGGTCTCTGATGATATACGAGAGCTGAGCGAGTTCGATGCCCGACTGTATTCCCAACAAGTGGTAGAATCCCTCGTATCCTTCGGTATTCTCTGGCGTCTCCCCTTCAGGGAGCAAGGCCATGAACTCAGCCGCCAGCCTGTTGGCGTTGATCATTTTTCCCTTGGCATATCCCGGATGCACGCTGACTCCATGCAGCTTTACTTTTGCGGAAGCCGCATTGAAATTCTCGTACTCCAGTTCGCCGATATCTCCTCCGTCGATGGTATATGCCCATTTGCATCCGAACTTTTCGACATCAAAATGGTGCGCTCCCATGCCTATCTCCTCATCGGGATTGAAAGCGACCCTTATATCTCCATGTTTGATCTCGGGATGATCTCTGAGGAAACACATGGCCTGTATGATCTCGGCAATGCCGGCCTTGTCGTCAGCTCCGAGCAGTGTTTTACCATCAGTGACGATAAGGTCTTCTCCCACGTGCTCCAAGAGTTCAGGGAATTTTGCGGGTGAAGAGACGATGCCCTCAGACAGCAGGATGTCGCCCCCGTCGTAGTTTTTCACAATTCTTGGCTTGATGCCTGCCCCGCTGCAGTCAGGACTGGTGTCGTAATGAGAGATGAATCCGATGACAGGCACTTCGGAGTCGGTATTTGATCTCAATGTGGCGTAGATGTATCCCTTTTCATCCATTTCCACGTCTTCGAGTCCTTCTTTGACCAATTCGTTTTTCAGATACTCCGCAAAGATCAGTTGCTTGGAGGTGCTTGGCACGGTCTGGCTCTCCTCGCTCGACTGCGTGTCGAACGCCGTATAATTCAAGAAACGCTCAGTAATATTCATGGTGATTAATTAAACATTAAAGGTGTGTGATATAAAAAATGATAAGGGTGTGCCTGGACACACCCTTTTGACGAGAATCAGTCTTGCTCCTTTCTGTCATCGACATTGTCACCCTCGGTAGGTGCCATGTCCTTCTCGAAGTCGGTGATGCCGTTATTGACAAGGATGTTGTACCATTGCATCAGCTTGCGTATGTCGCTGTCGTGCACCCTCTCCTGGTCAAACTCAGGCAGCACCTCGGCGAAATACGACCTGAGCTCTTTGCTTGCGGCCTTTTTGAAATTAAAAGAGATCTGCTTTCCCTGTTCCTTATCACGTATGGCCGCCAGTACATTCATCAGGGGGACATCGTCATTTTCGGTGTATATGGCGATGTCAGCCAGGCTTGTAACCCTGTCTGTGGCGAAAGCCGGCATACGTTTATGTGTTTCGTCGAGAGCCTCGACGATGAGATTTGCCTTTCCTCTTGACACCAGTTTATAAAGCCCTGGTTTCCCGGCTATTGACAAGATTGTCTGTACCATTTTTATCTGTTTTAATGTTTATAATGATTATAATACGTGCAAAGATACGAAATATTTTTTTGCTGCGCAATAAAGGTATGTGCTATTCATACTGATTAAAAACATCTTTTTGCGGTGTGAGATGTAGTTGTGTCAAGATGTTCCTTATTTGGTTGTCGACATCCCTTTGCCCATCATTTACGATTTCGAAGTCGGCCCTCTGCCTCACCTCATGCTGTGGCATTTGTTTGCAGATCCACTCCTCTGCCTTCTGCTTGTCGATGCCATCCCTTGCCATGATGCGCTTTACGCGCACTTCCAATGGTGCAGTGACACAGATCACGCGGTCGACCAGCCTGTCGAATCCACTCTCATACAAGATGGCACATTCCATCCATCTCATCCCTGACGCCAGGAAATCCTCTGCCACTGCCGGGTGTACCACCTGATTGACTCGCTGTGTGTTTTCGTCGGAAAGCAGCAGAAACCTTGCCACTGCCGCCTTGTTGAGTTTCCCGTCAACATACGTCTCAGGACCTATCGTCTCTTGTAATCTGCGCATCAAGTCGGTGTCTGTGCGCATGAGTCTTTTGGCAGCGGTGTCACAATCATACACGTCCACCCCCAATAAGGCCCTGATCCTTTGGCATACAAAAGACTTTCCGCTTCCGATGCCCCCAGTGACGGCTACTTTTTCCTTACTGCTGCGATGTTTCTCCATCCTGCTCCAAAAGATAATCTACCTGTGAGATGACCGTTTTCGCATTGTTGACCGATGGCGGAGCCTCTACCAGCCGCAGATGTAAGAATCTCTGCTGCGGGTTGTTTACTATCTCCGTATAGTCGGCCTCGACCCTGAAGTCGGCGGGATCGATCTGCTTGAGCATTTTTGACCCGGTGACAAATTTGACGGAAGCCCTTGAAGGATAAGTACGCAATACTTTTCCCTCGGGTACTCCCACCACTGAGACAGGCACCTCTACGCTCCCCTCGGAGCTGACATCGGCATTGACCTTGACGGTGACGACATTAGGCACGCATTTCACACCCCTGACCCTCTCCAGTCTCACTTTCCGCTGAGCGACATCGGAGATATCAGACATAATAACATATTCGGTCCTGACCGATGTGATCATGTCGAGTTGTTCTTTTGTGGCATACACGGTGACGCTGTCGGGCGTCACCTCTTTTTGTGTGAGGAATGACATCTCGTCGGCGGTGAATTTGCCGTTGATTTCCACAGGCACTACTTTGTTTTCACCACTGCTGTAAAAGATATCGATCTTATCAGGTTTCACGCTAAGCACCTGTGAAGATTTCTCAAGCCTTGCCTTGACCATTTTGAGCACTTCGGAACTGGAGATGACGCTATGTCCGTCTCCTTTGAAGTAAGAATTGAAATTGATTTTTATCGGAGGCCTTTTATTGAACTGGTAGTATAACAGCGTATATCCCTCATCTCGTATGGTGACTTTGAGTGTATCGAAAGTATCATCTGTGAGTATGAGGTTTTTGGGTATGTTGGTGACCACCACCGGTATTGCGATCTCCTTCTCCATGGGCTCTTTGACAGCGAGCACAAACCAGAAAGCCCCGCTGATGGCGAGGAAGAAAAGAAAAACGAGAAACTCCTTATTCACTGCTTTGAATAAGATGTTTCTCACTCTTCTACAGAAAGACTTTGAGAGGATCTTCATTTGTTGTTACTTAGCGGGCTGTCCTGCCATCAGTTCGGAAGTGTCTCTGAACACATATCCCTTGTCGACCTCGATGACGACCCCTTTGGCGATTTCCACATCCACCTTATTGTTGGCGATATCGACTCTTTTGACAGTTCCGAAAATACCTCCGCCCGTCACGACTTTTGCACCCTCCTGGAGTGCGTTTTGGAAATTCCTAATCTCTTTTTGTTTTTTCTGTTGTGGTCGGATCATAAAGAACCACATGATGGCGAAAATAGCGACCATCATGATGAGCATGCTCATTCCTCCGCCCTGCCCTTGCGCCTGGGCTGCCAATAAAATAGAACTATTCATTTTTTATTATGATTTGATTATCTTCTTTGTCTTGGTTCACCGATAGGTTTGCGCAGTTTTCCTGTATCGACGAGGAAGCGCGCTATGGTGTCGAGCATCCCATTGATATATCCCCCGCTCCGATTGGTGCTATAAAGCTTTGCGAGATCTACGAACTCATTGATTGTCACGCTGATGGGAATATTTGGAAATGTCATCATCTCAGCTATTGCGATCTGCATGATGACCACATCCATATATGCGAGGCGTGAGAAATCCCAGTTGCGCGATGCGTCACTCATATAGTGCTGATACTGGTCAGCGTTGAGGATGGTGGCCCTGAAGAGTTTGCATGCGAACTCCCGGTCCTCCTCATCATTGTATTCTGGCAGCAGTTCCTGCTTGAATCCATTCTCCGGATCGAATCTCTTGATAGTTTTGAGCACGAAAGTATCTACCACCTCTTTGTCATCATTCCAGTAGATGCTCTTCTCCTCAAGGAGGCTGTCGAGATCATCGTTTTCTTGTATGAGTGCTTTGTATAATTTGCGCCACACCTCCCTGTCGGCCTCGTAGTTGTCTTCTTCAGATGCCATATATTCGATATAGATCTGGCTGTTTTCCACGAGATTGCACATTTTTCTGACGAACTCGATGTCATCGTTCCACGAGAGCACCTTTTCATCAGCATACTCATTGAGCATCTGATTGTCCTCCAGTTGCAATGCGAATCTGTTGTTGACAAACTTTTCCGACGGCATTTCAAGTCCTTCTCTTTTTGCTTTCGACGTGGCCACCTCTACCCTGTGTCTCATCTCCTTTGATATGGCAACGATGAGTCTGAGTAGGTGATGATAGAGAGAGTAAGCCTTGGAAAGGCTATAGAGCAATTCCCCCTCCGCTTTTCGCATGTCGTTGGTCCCGTTTTGATAGTAAGCATAGGTTAACTGGACTATCTTAATCCTGATTAATTCGCGGTTGATCATGTTAAGGTGTGTTCTTTAATCTGTTTTTTGAAGCAGTCTTGTATAAATTATATGAAATGTGTTTTGAATGTCGCATACTTTGTTGCAAAAATACATTTTTTTCAACTCATACGCAAGAAATCTGATTAATTTATATTCATTTTTTATATTTTTTCAAGATTAGTTTTTTATTTTGAGAAGAAATACTTACCTTTGCACCGCTTTTTTGGCACGCCGATCATTTCCATAGAGGTGGTGTGTCGTGTGATGGCGAATTAAGCACAATTTTCAATCACTTAATTTAGAGTAACACAATTATTTATCATGAGAGAAATCAACGTTAAAGGCCAGAAGAGAGAACTTACTGGCAAGAAAGCCACCCGGCTGATGCGTAAGGAAGGTTTAGTACCTTGCAACCTTTATGGTGAGGCAAAAGATGAGAAAGGTTTGCCTCTGGCACTTTCGTTTGCCATTGCTGCAACCGATCTTCGCAAGGTGATTTACACCCCGCATGTATATGTGGTGAATCTTGACATCGAGGGTGAGCATCATACCGCCGTGATCAAGGAGCTTCAGTTTCATCCCACTACCGACGCTGTTCTTCACGTAGACTTCTACGAGGTGAACGAGACGAAACCCATCACAATTGGTATCCCTGTCAACCTTGTTGGTCTGGCTCAGGGTGTTCGCGATGGTGGTCGTATGAACCTTTCAATCCGCAAGATCAATGTGACAGCCCCCTACAAGCAGATTCCCGAGCGTCTTGACATCGACGTGACCCCCCTTCGCATTGGCAAGAGCATCAAGGTGGGCGAGCTGAGCTATGAGGGTCTTGAGCTGGCCACAAGCAAAGAGGTTGTGGTATGCTCCATCAAGATGACCCGTGCCGCTTCGAAGAATACCGCTGAGGAGACTGAAGAAGCTGCCGCAGAATAATTTTTTTGCGATATGGACAAATTTCTCATTGTGGGACTTGGCAATCCAGGAGCTGAATACGCCAAGACACGCCACAACGCAGGATACATGGTATTGGACGCTTTTGCCAAAGCGTCCAATATTGTTTTTGAGGACAAGCGTTACGGCTACGTGTGTGAGACCTCCCTCCGCGGCCGCAAGCTGATATTGCTGAAGCCCACGACGTACATGAACCTGAGTGGCAATGCGGTGCGCTACTGGCTGAACAAGGAGCACATCGACGAAAGCCACCTGCTTGTCATCGTCGACGATTTATCCTTGCCATTCGGCACACTGCGTCTGAAAGGCAATGGCAGTGCGGGTACTCACAACGGCCTAGGTCATATCCAACAGCTGATTGGCCAGCAATATGCCCGTCTGCGCCTTGGTATCGGGAATGACTTTCCCCGTGGTGCCCAAATAGACTATGTCCTGGGGGAGTTTTCGGAAGAAGAGTCAGAAGCGTTGCCGGCTGTTATGGACACGGCAGTAGAGATCATCAAGAGTTTTGTGCTTTCGGGTGTAGACATCACGATGAACCAGTATAACAAGAAATCAAAACGATGAAAGAGGCCCGTATAGACAAGTGGCTATGGGCGTCTCGTATCTTCAAGACCCGCTCGATAGCAGCCGACGCCTGCAAGAATGGGCGCGTGACCATAGGTGGAATGAACGTGAAGCCCTCCCGTCCGGTGAAAGCAGGCGAGGTGGTGGACGTGAAGAAGCCGCCTGTGACGTACTCATTCCGTGTGCTTCAGTGTATTGAGCAGCGCGTTGGCGCCAAGCTGGTGCCGGAGATATATGAGAACGTGACCGACCCCAAGCAATATGAGATATTGGAGATGAGCCGTATCAGCGGATTCATCGACCGCGCCCGTGGCACTGGTCGTCCTACGAAGAAAGACCGCCGCCAGATGGAGGCTTTTGTGGAACCGGCCATGTTTGGTTTTGATGACGAGGAGGAGGAGGATTAGTATGCTCTGAGAGATCCGGATAGCAGCTATAGTCGGAATAGCCGGAATAGCCGGGATAGCCTCTATAAAAAGAGTGCCCTGAAAGGCTCAGGGCACTCTTTTTTATGATTACATGACCATCATGGGGCCACCGAATCCGCCACCTCCGGGGCGACCGCCGCCAAATCCGCCGCCGCCACCAGGTCGACCGCCACCAGGTCGTCCGCCGCCGAATCCGCCGCCACCGCCGGGCCGTCCGCCGCCGAATCCACCGCCAGGCATTCCCATCCCCTGACGTGCATTCTTTCCACCGAAAGCATTGAGGCGATAGATGACATGCAGCATGGCATAACTGTTGATGCTGTTATACTGGGTATCACTGCGCTGCATGGCATTGATGACGCGGCTGAAATTGCTCTGCTCGTGCAGGATGTCATAGAACTGCAGGCTGACGGTGAGCGGTTTGCCAGTGAGGAACCCATGACTGATCTGGGCGTTCCATATCAGTTCGTTGGTATTCATCGAGGTGTCGTTATATCCTCGGCGAGAGTTCTCGCTGATACCTGTGGAGAACTGTGTCCCCCAGGGAGCCGTGATGTTGACATTGACGCCATAGTTGAACATCCAGGTGTCCATATCACTGTTGGGCTGCAACTGATTGCGGGCATGTGTGTAGTTGACCGAGCCGTTGGGCTCCACCTCCAGCCAACTGTTACGATAGCTGAACGAAAGGCGCTCACCCACGGTTGTGGTACGAGTGGTGTTCTTCTGCGAGTCCATCCCGTTCTGACTGAGGTAGCCCACATTGTTGGTATATGCGAGATTGGTAAAGGTGTTGATATTCCAGTATCCCACAGAGTCGATGGCCATATTGTACATGAAGGCACCGTTGATATTCCAGTTACCGTTGATATTCTCGGGTCTTGTGGTGCGCCCGCCAGTGACAGGGTCGTAGGTCACCTTATTGCTGATACTGTTGCTGGTAGTGCTGAAGTTGACAAAAGTCATGAGCGACTTTTGGTGGTTCTGCACATAATTGTTATAGAAGAGCCTGAAGTTGTTGGTAAACGAAGGCTTCAGTCCTGGATTACCCTTTGTGATATTCATCGGGTTGCTGTCGTCAGTGATGTCGAGCAGGTCGCTCATGCCGGGCTGTGAAGTAGTACCCCGATAGTTGATACGCAAGTTGCTGACATTGGAGAATTTGTATCTGAAGTCGAGCGTTGGCGACATATTGGTCACATTTCTCACCGTGTCGACATATATGCCCTGATAATCTTGCGTATAATGTGACCGCTGCGGCTGTACCATGAATCCCGCATTGAGCTGGAACTTAGGGTCAATCCACCGGTATGTCACCTGAATATCGTGTATATAGTTTTTGTACTCCGAGTAGCGGCTGAGGTCAGAATCCAGGTAATTGCCAATGGCATCCATATTGCCTGTATAGCCTGGCACATTTGAGAGGAAGGGATCCCATGTGCGGTATTTCGGTGTGATTCCGTCGGAGAATGCGGCTCCCAGCCCCGAGAAGTCGTATGTGGACCTGTCGCTCTCATTGTAGCTATACTGATACCTATAGCTAAACTGCAGGAACATAGCCCTTGCGATAGGCTCGCTATAAGTGGCCTGCAGCGAGTATCCGTATCTCGTTGACGGTGAGAGATTATACCTGTTGGTTTGATAGGTAGAGTCGAGTCCGAGAGTATTGAGTTTCTGGTATAAGTGTACATCGCTGACGGAGAGGCTGGTATTGTCGTTGTCGCCATAATTGGCATCAGCCCTCAGGGTGATGTTGCGCCCGTTGTTGCTGAGTTTACGGTTGAACTGCAACATGCCGTTGGCCGAAGTGGATTTTCCGTACGAGAGGTTGGTATTCGTCTGTGTATTGACCATGACGCTGTCGGAGGCGAGTTTCTTTATATCCTCAGGCGAGAGGGGATTGTTCACATACAGGTATGGGTCGTCGTTGTAGGTAGCCGAGGTGGAAGAGCTGTTGCCGTCGTTGGTAGAATAGGAAAAACTGGGCCGGAACATGATGTTGGTCATCGAGTCGGGAGTCCACTCCAGTCGCATCTGTCCGTTCCAGGAGTTGGTGCGCGTAAAGTTCTGGCTGACATTGTTTGAGAAAGACTTTGTGACGCCCACGAAGCTCTCGGTTGACTGTCTTGAATAGACATCCCCGTCGGTATAGTTCCATCTTACGCTGGCGTCCATCTTGAGATTTTTGGAATCATCGTAATTGAAATTGACGCCCAGCATCTTGGCAGCGTTCAGGCCGTTGCGATTGCCCCCGAAGCGTCCTCTTCCGCCACCGCCGGGAAATCCCATGTCGTTGGTGTTGTTGGCACTGTTGAAGACCATCAGGCGATATTTGTCATTGAAATAGGCCGCCATGATCCGCTCCGAGTAGCGGTCGTGGGTGCCGATTCCTAAGTCGATATTGGCGAAGGTGCCTTTGTTCATGCCAGCTTTCAAGCCAAAATCGAGCACGGTCTGCTCCTCGCCGTCGTCAATGCCGGTGACACGTGCCAGGTCGCTCTTCTCGTCATAAGCCTTGATTCTATCGACGATAGAGGTGGGCAAGTTTTTCAGGGCCGTCTTGGTGTCGCCGGTCATGAATTCCTTTCCATCGACGCGTATTTTTTTCACTTCCTTGCCGTTGATCGTAATCTTGCCATCGTCGTCGACCTGAGCCCCCGGCAGTCTTTTCACCAGTTCCTCGATGGCCGATCCCTCGGCTACACGGTAGGCCGAAGCGTTATATACGAAGGTGTCTTCCTTGAGCACCACCTTGGCAGCCTGCCCGGTGGCAGTCACTTCCTTGAGCATGACAGCGTCAGCTGCCACGGTGATATTGCCAAGCGCCGTCTCCTTGCCTTTAGTGACAGTGACAGTTCTCACGACGGTTTTGTATCCAACACTTGTTATTTTCAACAAGAATGTACCTGCATCCGGTGCCACCACGCTGAAGTATCCATCATCATTGGAGAGAGCCCCGACGACAAAAGTACTGTCTTTTTTAAGTAACTGCAGAGTGGCTTGGATGATGCCTTCTTTGGAATCCCTGTCGAGCACCCTACCTGTGATAGTCTGCTCTTGTGCGAATGCAGCCAATACAGCTACAGTCAGGCAAAGTGTCAAAAATAATTTTCTCATTGATTGCTAAAAAATTGATATTTATCATTGAGACGTAGGAAAAAGGTATAAGTTTAACACCAATTCTTTTAATAAATATTAAATGAGTGTATTTTATACATGAAAAAAGAAATTAATTGATAACTTTGCCCCCCGTATATGAGACAAGAAGTGATTATTTCCGAATCTTTAGAGGAAGACCTTGCGATTGCGCTGACGGAGTGCAGTCACGACAAATTGTTTGTGCTTGTGGATGAGCGTACTCACGAGCACTGCTGGCCCGTGATATGCCGCTTCCATTCCCTGCGTGACGCCCACCTTATTATTATAAAGGCTACCGACGAAAACAAAAACCTTGACACACTGTCGCAGGTTTGGCAACAATTAAGTATGTGTGGTGCCACACGCCATTCCTGCCTCATCAACCTGGGTGGCGGCATGGTGACTGACCTTGGGGGATTTGCTGCGTCTACGTTCAAGCGCGGCATAGACTTCCTCAACATCCCCACCACCCTGCTTGCCATGGTCGATGCCTCAGTAGGTGGCAAGACAGGCATCAATTTCAATGGTCTGAAAAATGAAGTCGGTGTATTCAACGAGTCGAAGAGCGTGATCCTCAACACCTGTTTTCTCAAGACTCTGGACACATACAACCTGCGTTCTGGATATGCGGAGATGCTCAAACACGGTTTGATCTCCAATGATAAAATGTGGTCAGATCTCATCAACTACGACTTATGCCGTCCCGACTTGAGCCAACTTCAACAGATGGTGTCGGACTCTGTGGCTGTAAAGGAGCGTATCGTTGAGGCTGACCCTCTGGAGCATGACATCCGTAAAGCACTCAACTTCGGTCACACCATCGGACATGCTTTTGAGTCGCTGTCGATGTCCAAAGGTGAGCCGCTACTTCATGGCTATGCAGTAGCCTATGGGATGATATGCGAGTTGTACCTGTGCTGCGTCCTGGCGGGCTTCCCCACAGACAAAATGCGTGCTACAGTGAGATACATCCGTGAATACTACGGCAAGTATGACATCACCTGCGACGACTATCAACCACTGATTACACTGATGCGTCACGACAAAAAGAATATCTCCGACAGCATCATCTTCACTCTATTAAGTAATGTAGGTGATATCAAGATCAACCAAGCTGTCGAAGAAAAAGACATTGAAGAATGTCTTGATTTTTTCAGAGAGAATTAAGATTTTTCAAAACCACACAAACAGGGTGTTCAATTTGTTGTAGTATAGATGTCATGTGAAAGTTTCCTATGAAGCATACACACTCCCCCTGCCCGGGGAACCGCTTGCTGAGACACACTCCCCCTGACACCCCCTCCGACTCCCCCGTTTCCCGGGGGAGAGCAACCTCTAACTTAGAGGGGGAACCGCTGGCTGAGACACACTCCCCCTAACACACCCTCCGACTCCCTCGTTTCCCGGGGGAGAGCAACCTCTAACTTAGAGGGGGAAATAATTACCACTGCAAATGGAGAGTGGATGTGTAAGAAAACAATAAGGACACCCTACTACACAAGTATCAACATTTTGTATGCAAAAAATAGTAATTTGGGAATATTTATGCCGTTTTACATTTTTTAAGAAATAAATAATTGATTTTTCTTTGTCAATTCAGAAAGAGTTTATAAATTTGCACCAAATTAAATGTGCATTATAGTATTTGCACGTGAAGTATATCATATAATTAAGGACATTCAACTAAAAATCAGGCTGCAACTAAATGAGCCATGAAACTGAGAAATTAAAATCCAAAGGATAAAAATTATATATAAACTTAAATAATTTAGTTATGAGAAAATTTACAAAAGGATTATTAATGACGTTTGTCGCAACGGCGATGAGCCTCGGTGCTTACGCCCAAGTGGAAAACGGCTATTATCGCGTGATTAATGCTGGTGCTAACCAGTATGGTTTCACTTATGTGAAAGTTACCGGTGAGTCTACAGCCACTTTGCAGTGCACAGCAGAACAAGCCATTACTGCACCTGGCACAGTGATGTATCTTAATGTCAAAAAAGCTGAATACTCAGGTAACAATCTTAATGGTGGTTATATTGATATAGACCCCGAGAACGATTTGGAGGTTGTAAATCTTCGCTCTCAAGGTGTAGACGCTTCCGATGTCGTTTTTAAAGGCATGATGAGCAATTTAAGAAATGGATTTACTTGGGGTTTAAAATCTCTTGCTCCAATTTATGGATGGGATATTGATCAGGCTCAAATTTTGGATGACATGTTTGAGTATTCAAAGATGTACATGACACCTGTTAAGACCGCAGATGGTGAGGACGCATGGTATCTAAAGAGCTCAACACCCAACACTGAAGTATTGGCAAATGCACTGACAGAAGACCAGAAAGCTGCACTTCAGGCTTTGGATCCCAACAAACCTATTAGTGGAATCTTGTGGGATTTAATGTACCAAGCTGCAATTGATTATTTTAAAGATAATGCATTGCATCAGTTAGTAACAGATTTCGGATTGCTTAAAGAAAGAATTCACATGGGTCACACTTATTATCTCAGCGCAGGTTGGGTTAATCTGAATAATAATAATAAACAAGAAATGGTTTATACAGAAAGTGACCCTGAGATTTCATTCTGTAACAACAACAAAATTGCTTATCAGGTATCTGGTCTTATTCCGGAGGTTGACTTCTTAGGTGACTATTCAAAATGGAAGATTGAGAAAGTGGTAGAAAATGCTGATGCCAACTACACTGGAACAAATTATTTTGCTGTCAATCCATCTCAGACAATGGTTGGAAAAAATGATGGGAAATACTACACCTCTTTATATGTGGACTTCCCCATGAAGAGAGTCGGTGAAGGTGTCCGTGTTTGGGGTATCGTAGGACAACCTGTTATCACAGAAACAAAAGATGGTCTTGTTGCTGTAGTTACAACCCAAGAGTATACAGACGTAGTTCCTCCACGTCAGGGCGTTGTTGTTGAATGCACCTATTCTGACGCACAAGGTCCTGCAGGAAACTGCTTACAGCCTGTTGGAACTCCTATGCAAGCCACAGGAAACACTATGCTTGATGGTCTCTTCTTCGACACCTATTTCGTAAAGAACAACGAAGGAAATAACATTCTTTACGGAAACAATTACACAAGATTTGACCAAGCTAAGAAAGAGAACATTCGTGTTCTGAATCGGAAAGATAACAAATATGACGGTGGTAATCCAATCGGTTTCTACTCATTCAGTGGCAACATGATAACCGGAAACAAAGCTTTCTTGGTATACGATGGAGGAAGCAGCAATGTTAACATTATATTTGTAACTCCAGAAGAATATGCAAATGGCATTAATGAAACAGTTGTCGCTAACAACAACAAAGCGATTTACGATCTTCAGGGCAGATTGGTGAACAATCCTACCAAAGGTCTCTACATCGTGAATGGTAAGAAAATGGTTATCAAATAATTAAAAACTCTTTGACGATTATGAAAAAACAATATATCAATCCAGTTTGCAAGGTGATGACCTTGAACCTGAAGCGTAACGTAATGAACGAGTTGTTTGGCAACACCTCTTACATCCCTGTTGGTGATGCTGGTACCGAAACATTATATGATGAACCTGTTAACAACATGTATTCGAACAAGAGTGTCTGGGATGATTAATTTTTAGCTCAAAGACAATATAAATAAGCGGGAACCCAATGGCGTTTCCGCTTATTTATTATTGAGAATATTGAAAGAACGCTATTACATAACTTACTAAAATAGCATGATTCATTGTTCTATCAAAAGACAGTAATGAAATCTATTCTTTTATCATATAGAGAAATCATTATTTCTATAATCGCTTGTTTGCAATTTCCATCATATACAAGGTCACAAGAAATTCTCGGTAATGATATAGACACATTTGTGAGAGCCCATCTATTAATTATCACACCGGGCAAAGCGAGTTATTCTGGATTTGGACACTGTGGAATACGCCTGCAATGTCCTTCCGAGAAGTTAGATTATTGTTACACGATGGAAATGGAAACAGAAATAGATGATTATATAAAATTTTTTGCTGGTAAAGCTCCGGCAAGAGTATTGGTTATTCCCACTGCCGTTTTTATATCACCTTATAGAGTAGAAGGAAGAGGGATTACACAATACGAATTGAATCTCTCACCAAGAGAAAAACAATTATTATGGAAAAACCTTGATGAAGAACTAACTAGTACATCTTGCTATAATTTTAATTTTACTGATATCAATTGTGTCTCCTTTTGCATGATGATGATAAATCGTTCACTCATTGAAGAGAACATTTTATATAATAAACTTCCATCATACATGAAAGAAGATAATGGAACTGTTATTAGACAAATCATGAAAGAAAAACCTTGGTATGAGTACTTGTATATATTATTATTTGGAATTGGTTGTGATGAAACATATGCAATAGAACATCGGATGTCACCTGAAACTGTACCAGTCATTTTAAGAACAGCAAAGCTGGTCAATGATTCCGGAGAAGAAAGACCAATATTTAAAGCAAGAGCAAATATTCTCTCACAGAAATCGTATCCAGGTAAGATAATTATTACTCCACAAATACTATTTGGGTTTATTTTATTATTTTTCATCATAATAACTCTAATTAATTGGAAAATAGGTTATGGTATCTTCAGTAAATTTTCAGATTCCCTATTGGCAATCACCCAGACATTCGTAGGGCTTACATTATTATATACTTCATTAATAGCCAATGTATTCGGAACTCACTGGAACTGGTACATTATTCCGTATTTTCCTATTCCAATATTTATTTTACTTATGCATATTATTAAGAAAGATTATAAGAGTGTTCTTCTAGCATTTGGAATTGTTCTCGTTTTGTTTATAGCATTTACCCCATTTTCATCCCAATTAGACATAACACATCAACTATTTGTTACCACATTGGCTGTTAGATACATTTATCTATATATTTATAAAAAACAACTAAACTCAAAAAGCAAGAACAACTACAATAAACCTTTAAAAAATTTGGTTGAAAAAGAAAAAAGAACTATTTTTGCAAATTAAGAAAAATAATTGATAATTAACGAATGTCATATGAATCATATTAGCAATATATTTAAATGCAGACTTATTTGTTTATCAATATTAAGTTTGATTTCTATTTCATCTTTGGCCGATGCAGGAGGTAATAAGTATTATTTCCAAGTCAATGCTTATTCAAAACCCACAGGTACAGGCAAAGTATATGCTTCAACACAGTATTATCCGGTGGCAGATATAAAAGATGCTGCTTATGACGACAGTATATCAATCTATTGGTCAGGAACTAATAAGGGTCAAGCAGCCACATCAAAATTTCATTTGTACGCAAAACCCAATGAAGGATTTGTATTTAAAAATTGGACACATGGTAAAGATATTGTTTCTAACATGAAGCACTGTTCGCCAAGTGTAAGAAGTACAAAAAAAGAATCAACAGATCCAGCGGTCTTTGACTTTCTAGCCAATTTTGTAGAAAAAGGTGACATTGCTGTTTTTTCCTCAAATGAAAGTGCAGGAGATGCAATTATTGACAATCCTGAGAACAAAGTTGGAGACCAGATTACCATGACAGCTGTTTCTAATATTTTCATTGGTGTTTTTATGGGATGGATAAAAGGATCGGTCGATTTTGAGAATACTGATTTAGACAAACTTAATTATATCAGTAAGGATCAAGAGTTAACCGTTACAGTAACAGAAGAGAATAAAGGGGAATATTATGCGGTATTCAAATC
Organism: uncultured Prevotellaceae bacterium; assembly: GCA_946402905.1. Lineage (GTDB taxonomy): Bacteria > Bacteroidota > Bacteroidia > Bacteroidales > Bacteroidaceae > Prevotella. The sequence continues at coordinate 103,742 of CAMIYC010000006.1, forward strand.
AAGAGACATTTCCAAAGAAGGTTTATATTGCATGGTTCGAAACAAATATTCTGGAAATTGTTTTGGATTGAAAGGGAATAAAGAGTTGACATTATCCGTAGATCAAAGATATTTTATGAATTCTGTAGAGTTGGTTCCAGAAATAAAAGCACATTCTCTTCCAGCCACAGTCATTAAAATAATAGGCACATACGATGGCGTAGGAGGATTAACAGAAGCCGAATATCAATCTCAAGGATACAGCTCGAAAGATATAGGAGGTTCGAGTTCAGCCACTTCAGCCCCAAGGTTTATAAAGGTTGAGCAATACAGCACCGACTCCTACCTGACTTACGCCGAGGGTAGCGGATACACCGGCTATTGGGTAGACTTCCACGCTGACAGCATCAAGAGTCGCGAAGAGCTGATAGGTGAAGTATACCACCCCTGGACGGGTAATGCCAGCGAGATTACCAACCGCCATCAATGGGAGATTCTTCCTCTGACAGAGGAATATATGGATAAATATTACTTTGGTGCACAGCCCTCAGCGAAGACGAAGAAAGACGGCAAATATTACACGACGATGTATACTGCCTTCCCCTACAAGTGCATGGACGGCGTGAAGGCCTATATCGCCGACAAGATGATGGGACAGGGCAGAGTACACATCAAAGAGATAGAATCTGGTATTGTACCAGCCAATACTGCTGTGCTTCTGGAGTGCAACGGTACCGACGCTAAGGAGAACCGCCTGATTCCGCTTCATTACGATGTAGATCCCATCGAGGGTGACAACCTGCTGAAAGGCGAGATCTGGCTGAACGACGAAAGCGGCAACCCCGACAACTACCGCACGCGCTTTGACAGCGAGACCATGCGTGTGCTGAGCGACAAGCAGGCAGCCTTCCTCAACAAGAACAACAACGACACCGCCAACGGCGACACCCTGTTGACCTATATCGCGAACAACACCTGCTACCTGGACCTCAGCGGTGAGGAAAGTACGACGAGCATCTACACGTGGACGACAGATGACGACGACAGCACATTGCTTGGCGACGCCAATGGCGACAAGAGCGTGGATATCTCCGATGTACTGCTGACTGTCGACGAGATTTTAGGCAAGCGCAAGGGTATCTTCATCTTCAAAAACGCAGATATGAATTTCGACAACAGGATAGACATCTCTGATGTGCTATTGATCGTGAACCTCATATTGGGGAAATAGCCACGTCACAGAATGCTGACAGCGTGCAAATCGGAGAAATCATCAAAAAAAGACCCGATTTGTGAAAAAATCAGAATGAATTCTTTGGAGGTTGGATTATTTTTTATAAATTTGCACCGATTAGTAGAATATGCAGTCAGTGAGACTGACTTACAGTTCACCAATACGAAAAGAAAAGAAACAAAAAAAATAACAATTAATATCTTCTTAGCATCATGAAAAAAGAATATGTAAAACCTGAGAGCAGATTTGTGGATATTACCGTCAATGATTCCCTTTTGGATGGCCCAGCCATTTCTGACGTAGCCGAAGAGTCCAACCGTGGCATTTGGGAAGACTATGACAAGCTTCCGACAAGCAAGAGTGTATGGGATGACGAGAGCATAAAAGAAGAAGAATAAAAGAGACAGTATACGAATAGCGGCTGTCGATGACAGCCGCTATTTCATACTCATCAGACGCTTTGGTTTTCCAGTCTCAGTAAGGGGTAACGAATCCACAAAGACTATTTTTTGCGGTTTCCAATATTTAGGGAGGGCATGATAAAAAATGTCGTCCAATTTTTTATTGCCTTTACCCTCAATGACTAATACGACGATTTCCCCATATTTTTCATCCTTTTGCTTTGTGATAAAAAACGGTTGTCTGATATACGGTCTGAGACATCTCTCCACCTCCTCAGCCTGTATTTTTATCCCCCCACTGCATATCACATTATCTTTCCGCCCCAAGATACGGAATCGCCGTCCGTCATCTGCGATTTCAGCTATATCATTAGTGGTCAACTTGCCCTCACATACAAGAGGCGCATCGATGACCAGACACTGGTCTTCATTGACAGACACTGTGACATGTTTGAACGGTACGTACCACAAGCTTGCTTCCGGCCCACTGATTCTACGTAACGCGATATGCGAAAGCGTCTCCGTCATGCCGTATGTGCTCCACACCGCATGAGGGAACCCCTTTAGAACATTCTCCAGAGCCTCATCGACAGCCCCTCCTCCGATGATGAGATGCCTGATGTCTTTCAGTCTTTCCAATTCTCCGGGCACCCTGACCGAGTTATAAACCTGGAGAGGTACCATTGCAGCGAAATCGATGTGCCGTTGCTCCACCCCCTGATTAGCCAGAGGATGTCCGGAAGGAGGTACTTCCAACAATTTCATCCCCCTCTGCAAGGCCCTGACCACCATCATTTTGCCTGCTATATAGTCTAAAGGCATACACAGCAGTGCCGTATCTCCTGCTTTCAGTCCCAGGAAGTCGCAGGTGATGCGTGCACTCTCCATCATTCTACGTTTCTCGACCATCATCTTTTTCGGTTCGCCTGTAGATCCACTTGTTTTCACCTGTACATACGGCGAGTCATTCTGCCAGACGGCCAAAAAGCTTTCAAGACTATCAGATGGATGATTAATGAAGTTCTGAGCCATGACCAAAATATAATTTTTCTCCCCGAATCTCCAAAGGTATTTGTATATTGTCGGTAAACAACTGCCCCGTGCCCAGCCCCTGCGGCATCTGTATATGCTCGCCATAGACATGTGCACAGAACTGTGCGATGGCAGACAGTCCCACATTGCTCTCCAGAGCACTTGTGATCCAGTGTTGTATGCCCCGCTGGTCAGCCATTCTGACCCACTCCTCCACACCAGAGATTCCCCCATGCAATGATGGTTTTAAGATGATGTAGCTGGGTCTTATCACGTCGAGGAGTTGTTCTTTCATCTGAGGGATGTTCACCCCAATAAGTTCTTCATCGAGCGCTATGGGCAGAGGCGAGATCCTGCACAGTTCAGCCATGCTTTTCCAGTTTCCCTGCCTGATAGGTTGTTCAATGGAATGGATATCAAAGAGGCTGAGTTGCTCCAGCTTTCTGAGAGCCTCATGCGGTGCGAAAGCGCCATTCGCATCCACCCTCAGTTGTATGACCTCACTGGAGAAAACATTTCTGATGTGCCTGATCAACTCTAATTCCCGATTGAAATCGATTGCACCTATTTTGAGTTTTACGCAGTGAAATCCACTTTTCACCTTTTCGTCTATCCTGCTTAACATCTCGTCGTAAGACCCCATCCACACCAGACCATTGATGGGAATGCCCACCCTTCCCTGTGTGAACGGAGTGTCGTAGACGACATTACCACCGTGCTGCAGATTGCGCAATGCCGTCTCCAGTCCGAAGAGCATAGAGGGATAAGGACGCAACATCTGCACGTCCAGCGTCCCTTTCTGTTGCATGACGTCGCACAGTCGCCTCAACACATTTTCATAATCCGGAATGGCATCGCAGCTCAAATCCGGCAAAGGAGCACACTCCCCCCGCCCCACCCTTCCGGGCCAGCGTTCGTCGGTGACCGTCACCATCCATGAAGCCCTCTCCGTATACACGCCCCTTGAGGTGCCGGCAGGCTGCCGAAAATGAAAGACTTGTTTGGTAATAGAAAATTTCATATTTGTATTTACGGCATCTTAGGATACTTCTTAAAGTCGGGTTTTCTCTTCTCCAAGAAAGCCTTTCCGCCCTCCTGAGCTTCATCCAGGAAATAGTAAAGCATGGTGCAGTCGCCAGCCAGTTGCTGTATGCCCGCCTGTCCGTCAAGTTCCGCATTCAGTCCGGCTTTTATCATTCTTAGCGCCATGGGGCTTCGTTCCATCATTGTCTCTGCCCATGCCACGCATTCGTCTTCCAGTTGGTCGAGCGGAACCACCTTATTGACCATTCCCATTTTTTCTGCCTCTGCTGCGGAGTATTGTCTGCAGAGAAACCATATCTCCCGTGCTTTTTTCTGCCCGACGATGCGAGCCAGGTAGGATGAACCGAATCCTGCATCAAACGACCCCACTTTTGGTCCTGTCTGCCCGAAGATGGCATTCTCGCTGGCAATGGTCAGGTCGCAGACCAGATGCAGCACATGTCCTCCGCCAATAGCGTAGCCATTGACCATGGCAATGACAGGTTTAGGTAGTCTTCTGATTTGCATCTGCACGTCGAGCACACTGAGGCGTGGCACGCCTTGTTCGTCAACATACCCGCCTCGGCCCTTGACGTGCATGTCGCCACCAGAGCAGAAAGCCTTGTCGCCAGCTCCTGTGAGCAGTACGACACAGATATCCTGTGCTTCCCTGCAATAGGCAAAAGCCTGCGACATTTCCCAGGTGGTTTTGGGCGTAAACGCATTACGATAGCGTGGGCGATTGATGGTGATCTTTGCTATTCCATTGTACTCTTCAAAAAGGATTTCCTCGAAATCCTTGATTTTTTTCCATTCTCTTTTTGACATAGTTTTTGGGGAATTTATAGATTATAGGGTGGATAGATGCTATAGGATTTTATGTTGATGAGTTGTTTTTACTGCGGATGAGAGTTGAAATGAAACGCGGCACGCCGCGTCCCTACATTGGCGATTGAGAATTGCCCGGTTGGGAAAGTGTAAAAGTTGAATGGGGAAAATGTAAAAGGTGGATGGGGATGTGTAAAAGGTGAATGGGGATGTGTAAAAGGTGAATGGGGATGTATAAAAAGTGAATTGGGATGTGTAGAATTTGAATTATACATTATAAAATGTGAGTTATCATTTGTGATTATTAAAATGTGCATAATAGTTTACGAGAGCAGAGGTGTCGGTATCAGGGTCAGTGAAGACTTCGAGGAGTATGGGTCTGTTGGTCTGTTCTGTGAGAAGTCTTACTATGCCCACTTGCATCTCACTGATATTGTGTGCTTTCATATATCCGATATCACTCTGCTCGCATATACCTTGTGCGGAGGTATGATGCGCCCCATTTACAAAGGGTCGCAAGGCCTGGCTTTCGGTTAATCCATTCAACTGTCGGAAGATTCCCCCCTCTGCATTGTTTAGGAGGAGGATTCGCAAGTTGCCTCTGAGGTTTTTGTTCCAAAGTGCGTTTTGGTCATAGAAGAAGCTGAGGTCTCCGATGACACAGAACACCATGTCGTCAGTTGCCGCAGAGAATCCCGCTGCCGTAGACAAGGTGCCCTCAATGCCATTGACACCACGGTTGCAATATACAGGATGGTCGGCATAGATATTGGCAAGTCTCACCGCCGAACTATTAGCATAGTGCACCGCATAACCGTAATCCATATCCTCCAACTGCTGTTCCAGGTATCTTACCGCAGCCATTTGAGAATAGGGAGGTTCGTATTCATCACGCGTCTTGCTAACCCGATCCAACAGGTTCTGCCATAGCTGGTGATACTCTATCTGTGACTTCACGGTCTCTGCCACCGTTGATCCATCCTCCGTGCAGTCTCCTGCCTGGACTCTATGTGCCAATGTCTTCATCAGGTCATAGAGGTCGCGCAGTTGCACCACCTCATCCGCATGCATGGTCACATCCCTTATCTCGCCATCTGGCGACACCATGACGGTTTTAGCTTCAATGCACCGTCTCAAAAAAGCTTTCATCCTTTTGCTCACCACTGTCCCCCCTCCATAGACGATGAGGTCGGGCCTGTAGCGGTCGTCGGCAGCTACAGCAGCTACGGCTTCGTCCACATTCTGTATAAAGGGGGGCAGCCAGCAAAGATTTTCAGCCAGGCAAACTCCTCTGTGCGATAGCAAGTTGACGGCGCTTTGCATATACTCTCTTTCACATGCAGTGTCATCTCTTCCGGCGAATTGTCCGATTATTATCATAGGTCGCTTTGCTCTCATCCACAAATCCACCACCCTTTCGGCACATTCGTCCCCCCGCGCAATCCGCCGGCATATCACCCTTTCCGCGGGCAGGTCCTTCGCAGAGAAATCAAAGAGCGGTTCAGCAATGGGCACATTGATATGGACGGGTCCGTCGTATGGGAACTTCGTAGCCAGGAGAGCCTCGTTGACAAGGCGGTTGCAATGCCATCTGCCTGTATCGCCATTTATGACAGACGGCAGCGACACAAATTTGTTGACGCAGCATGCCAACGCGCCAGGCTGTCTCATAGTCTGCCCGTCCAGCTGGTCGATCCATGCCTCCGGTCGATCTGCAGAGATGATAATGAGGGGCAGGTGCTGATAGTAAGCCTCAGCTACAGCTGGAGCCAAATTGAGCAGTGCCGATCCCGAGGTGACACATACTGCTACTTGTGTTTTTTTGGCCAGAGCGATGCCCAATGCAAAGAATCCTGCGCTACGCTCATCCGTCACAGGATAACAAGTGATGCTCTCGCAAAGGCAGAGGTTGTGTACGATAGGCGCATTACGGCTTCCCGGGCAGAGCACGGCGTATCTCACCTGATGCGCCACGAGGAGCGCTGTGAGCGTATTGACAGAAGGGATATTGGCAAACATATCTGGACTATCTATGTATTGATCAAAGACATCATGGTTTCCATTTTAGCCTCGGTCTCGTCCCATTCAGTATCCATGACACTGTTTGCGAGCAGTCCGCCCCCGGCGTAGAGTGCACATCCGTCTTGATCGATTCTCATACATCTCAGCGACACATAAAGATGTGTATGATCCTCTGGGTTCATTGGCCCGACGAATCCGCTATAATATCCACGCGGTGCATATTCGTTGCTCACGATGAAGTCGCGTGCTGCCTCCTTCGGCAGCCCGCACACAGCTGGAGTGGGATATAGTTTCTGTAAGAGTTCTCCCAACCGGTCGTTGGAGGCCAGAGTGAAATGAAAATCGCTTCTGAGATGCACCAGATTTCCCGCCCTCATGGTATACGGTCCATCCTCTTCAATATCATCAGCGAAGTGTTCCAAGCACTCTGTGATATATGTGGAAACAAATCTTTGTTCCTGTATATTCTTGATGGTCCATCCTATGCTACTGTCTTTTGCTGCAAAACGGTGCTCTGCAGTCGGTGGATTGTCAAACATGAGCTGGTCTCCAGTCAGTTTCATAGTGCCTGCGAGCGACATGGTGAGCCATTCCTTTCCTTTTCCTTCGAGCAGTATCTCAGGTGTGGCCATCAGCCATGTGCCACATTTCTGAGCTGAGACGAGCACGACCATCATCCTTGGGTACATCTGGCATGCTTTCTTAAAAAGTTCGAGAGGTCCTTTCCCTTCTGGAAGAGACGCGCCCTGACAGCGTGCCAGTACGATTTTGCTGAACTCTCCATTCAAGATATGCGCATGGAAGTTGGCGAAATCGATGGCATAGTGCCCCTTTGTACCATAGCAAGTTGTTTCCCCGGCTGGCCGGTCATAGATCATGTCGTTCAACATCGCTGTCAGTGTATTGTCAGCAGTGAGTTCGGACGGCTTTCTCTCCTCCACCCAGTCAGGATGCAGGAGCAGCACAGGATGTTGTCGGTTCACCTCAAAAGGAGCCACGACGAACCCCCTTTTTCCACTCAATGTCGTGACGGAGAGCAATTCCTCAGGTTGTCCCTGCTTTTGTATCATGACCTGGCAGGTTTCCCCATAAGGAAGTCTATAAATGGCGAATCCAGGCATACCGCTATGACTTCTTTGAAGATATAATATAATTAGTGACCGTCACTGTAGAGATGACATCTCCCAAGGAGTCTGTGATTTCCACGTTCCACACATGCAGTCTTGTACCCTTTTGGACCAGATGTGCGAGTGCTGTGACCGTGTCGCCTTCCGACACCGCCTTGACATGAGCCCCGCTGACACTGATACCTACACAGATTTTCCCCGGACAAAGCGCAGACGAGCCTACACCTGCGAGATTTTCCGCAAGAGCCAGCGAAGCACCTCCGCTTAAGAATCCAAAAGGCTGTCTGTTACGTTGGTCAACCTTCATGGTGGCCATACACATATCCTCATCAGGAGTAGAAACGAAATTCATACCGAGGGCAGTTGAAAGATTCGGTTGACCCTCTATGATTTTTTTGATTTTTTCGATGTCCATAGTTTAAGGTTGTTTTTACCATGGGCAAAATTAAGGTTTTTTTTTTATTTATAGCATAAAAAGTTGGAAATTGTGCAAGAATGAAGGAGAAAGGCGAAGTTACTCCGTCTCGGGATAAAAAATGAATGAATTCATTTTGTTCTCCACTCGACTTTTCGTAACTTTGCAGAAAATTAGTGCATACACATATATATATGAACATTTTAGAACTAAGCGAGCAAGAAATAGGCAGACGTCAGAGTCTGCAAGAGTTACGCAACATGGGTATCGACCCATATCCAGCAGCCGAATTTTCCACCAACGCATACTCCACAGACATCAAGGAGCAGTTTGATGATGCAGCCACTCCCCGTGAAGTGGTTATAGCCGGCCGTATGATGAGCCGCCGTGTGATGGGCAAAGCGAGTTTTGCCGAGCTACAAGACTCCAAGGGCCGTATCCAAGTTTATATCACACGTGATGACATTTGCCCAGAAGAGAACAAAGACCTATATAATATAGTATTCAAGCGTCTGCTTGACATCGGCGACTTTATCGGAGTGCGCGGTTTTGTTTTTCGCACCCAGACGGGCGAAATCAGCGTTCACGCCCAACAGTTGACGTTGCTCTCGAAGAGTCTGAAGCCCCTACCTATTGTTAAGTACAAAGACGGTGTGGCTTATGACAAGTTTGACGACCCCGAGTTGCGTTACCGTCAGCGCTATGTCGACCTTGTGGTGAACGAGGGTGTGAAAGACACCTTTTTGCAGCGTGCCACAGTGATCCGTACGCTGCGCCGTGTGCTTGACGAGGCTGGTTATACAGAGGTGGAGACCCCCACCCTTCAATCGATTGCCGGTGGTGCGAGTGCCCGCCCTTTCATTACACATTTCAACGCCCTCGACCAAGACATGTATATGCGCATTGCCACGGAGCTTTATCTGAAGCGTCTGATTGTAGGAGGCTTTGAGGGTGTGTATGAGATTGGCAAGAATTTCCGCAACGAGGGTATGGACCGCAACCACAATCCTGAGTTCACCTGCATGGAGCTTTACGTCCAGTACAAAGACTACAACTGGATGATGTCCTTCACAGAGAAGTTGCTTGAGACCATCTGTATCGCCGTCAACGGCAGCCCCGAGCGTGAGATTGACGGCCACATGGTGAGTTTCAAGGCGCCTTACCGCCGTCTTCCCATCCTTGATGCCATCAAGGAGAAGACCGGCTATGACCTGAACGGCATGGACGAAAGCAGCATTCGTGAAGTGTGTCTGAAGCTTGGCATGGAGATTGACGAGACGATGGGCAAGGGCAAATTGATCGACGAGATATTCGGTGAGTTTTGCGAGGGCACGTTCATCCAGCCCACGTTTATCACCGACTATCCTGTAGAGATGTCTCCTCTGACCAAGATGCACCGCACGAAGCCTGGTCTTACCGAGCGTTTTGAGCTGATGGTCAACGGCAAGGAGCTTGCCAACGCCTACTCTGAGTTGAACGACCCCATTGATCAGGAAGAGCGTTTCGTAGAGCAGATGCGTCTGGCCGACAAAGGCGATGACGAGGCAATGATCATCGATCAGGATTTCCTTCGTGCCCTTCAATATGGCATGCCACCCACCAGTGGCATTGGCATTGGCATCGACCGGCTGGTGATGCTGATGACCGGCAAGACGTATATTCAGGAAGTATTATTCTTCCCGCAGATGCGTCCGGAGAAGAAGGCTCCCAAGAGCAGTGTCAGCGAATGGGCTTCCATCGGTGTGAGTGCCGAATGGGTACCCGTCTTCAACAAGTGCGGATACTACCTGGTGTCAGACATCAAAGACGTGAACCCCCAGAAACTTCAGATGGACGTTTGCGGTGTGAACAAGAAATACAAGCTTGGCTATACGAATCCCAAAGTAGAGGAGTTTGCTCACTGGATAGAAGCAGCCAACGGCCAATAAAAGAGATCATCTATGTTCGATTGCGGAAAGATAGCCATCATCGGTGGAGGCAGTTGGGCCACGGCCATTGCCAAGATTGTAGTGGGTCACACCCACCACATTGGTTGGTATATGCGCCGTGACGACCGCATCGAGGACTTTCTGAAGCTGGGTCATAATCCTGCTTATCTCACCAGTGTACATTTCAACACTGATGAGATTTTCTTTTCGAGCGACATCAACAAGATTGTGGATCAATACAAGACACTGGTATTTGTGACCCCCTCCCCCTATCTGAAGAACCATCTGAAGAAGCTCAAGACCCGCATCCGTGACAAATTCATCGTGACCGCGATCAAGGGCATTGTTCCTGACGAGAATTTGGTCTGTTCGGAATACTTCCACCAGGTATACGACGTGCCCTATGACAATCTGGCCTGCATCGGAGGTCCGTCTCATGCAGAAGAAGTGGCCCTGGAGCGTCTGTCGTATCTGACCATAGGCTGTAGCGACAATGAGAAAGCTTTTGCCTTCACCGATCTTTTGTCGAGCAACTATATCAAGACCAAGACGAGCAGCGACGTGATCGGCATAGAATACTCCTCTGTGCTGAAAAACGTGTACGCCATTGCCGCGGGTATATGTAGTGGTCTGAAATACGGAGATAACTTTCAGGCTGTCCTCATGTCCAACGCCGTGCAAGAGATGTCCCGCTTTCTGACGGTGATCAGTCCTCTTGACCGCAGTGTATACGATTCAGTCTACCTGGGCGACCTTCTTGTGACGGGGTACTCCAACTTCTCTCGCAACCGTGTTTTCGGCACGATGATAGGCAAGGGATATAGTGTGAAAAGTGCTCAGATCGAGATGGAGATGATCGCCGAGGGCTATTTCGGCACGAAGTGCATGAAAGAGATCAACCGTCGTCTTCACGTCAACATGCCTATCCTCGACGCTGTGTACAACATCCTTTACGAACGTATCAGTCCGCAGATTGAGATCAAGCTGCTAACGGATAGTTTTAGGTGACGGCACGAGCGACAGGCCTACTTTTCAGTTAAAAATTCAACAACTTAAAAACTCAATAACTTAAAAACTCAGATAATGAAGAACATCAGTTTAGACATCAGCAAAGCCGCCCAGTTTTTGAATGAGGGTGCAGTGAAATCATACGAGTCATGTATCAAAGCCGCTCAGACCTCTCTTGAGGAAGGCACCTGCCCAGGCAACGACTTCCTTGGCTGGCTTCATCTTCCTTCATCCATCACTCCCGAGTTTCTTGATGAAGTGCAAGAGACGGCCAATGTGCTTCGCTCCAACTGCGATGCCATCGTCGTGGCAGGCATCGGTGGCAGTTATCTCGGAGCCCGTGCTGTGATTGAAGCCCTTGGCAATTCCTTCTCCTGGCTTCTCAACGACCAGAAAAATCCAGTGATTCTCTTCGCCGGTAATAACATCGGTGAAGACTATCTGTCTGAACTGACCGAATACCTGAAAGGCAAGAAGTTTGGCGTGATCAACATCTCCAAGTCGGGCACCACCACGGAGACTGCCCTCACCTTCCGTCTTCTGAAGAAGCAGTGTGAGGCTCAGCGCGGAAAAGCCGAGGCTCAGAAAGTGATTGTTGCCGTTACAGACGCTAAGCGTGGTGCAGCCCGCACTTGTGCAGACAAGGAAGGCTACAAGAGTTTCATCATTCCCGACAATGTAGGCGGTCGTTTCTCTGTGCTCACCCCAGTAGGTCTTCTTCCTATCGCCTGTGCCGGTTTCGACATCAAGTCGCTTGTGGCCGGTGCTGCCGAGATGGAGAAAGTATGTGGCCTTGACACTGCATTCGAAGACAATCCTGCCGCCCAGTATGCAGCTGTGCGTAACGGTCTTTATGCTTCAGGCAAGAAGATTGAGATCATGGTCAACTACCAGCCCAAGCTCCACTTCATCAGTGAATGGTGGAAGCAACTCTTCGGTGAGAGCGAAGGCAAGGACAACAAAGGTATCTTCCCTGCCTCCTGTGACTTCACCACCGACTTACACTCTATGGGCCAGTGGATACAAGAAGGTGAGCGCACTATCTTTGAGACCGTGATCAGTGTTGAAGAGCCCAACAAGCACCTGCTCTTCCCTGAAGACGAGGAGAACCTTGACGGTCTGAACTTCCTTGCTGGCAAGCGTGTTGACGAGGTAAACAAGATGGCAGAGCTTGGCACACGCCTTGCCCACGTAGACGGTGGTGTACCCAACCTGCGCATCTCCGTTCCGGTGCTCAACGAGTATTATATCGGACAGTTGATCTACTTCTTCGAAATTGCCTGTGGTATCAGCGGCAATGTGCTGGGTGTGAATCCTTTCAACCAGCCTGGTGTCGAGGCATACAAGAAGAACATGTTCGCACTGCTCGACAAGCCCGGCTACGAGGCAGAGAGCAAAGCCATCAAAGAGCGTCTGGCACAATAAGATGACCATAGACAGCGCTATTCTCACATACCTTCAGAAGCATGGCCTTGAGAGGATGTCTCTCAAAGCCGTGCTTTTTGACATGGACGGTGTGCTCTATGACTCGATGGGTCATCATGCCATTGCGTGGCATGAGTCGATGAAGACCTTTGGCATCAACATGCCCTATAGTGATGCCTACCGTTACGAGGGGATGCGTGGTGTGGAGACCATCCGCCTGATGGCGCGCTCCCAGCTGCATCAGGATCTGACTCAGGAAGAGGCACAAAAGATGTATGACGTGAAGTCATCCTATTTTGCCTCTCTCGGTGAGGCCGCGAAGATGGAAGGAGTGGAAGACCTGATGCATCAGATCAAAGATTGCGGCCTGCGCATCGGTATTGTGACTGGCAGCGGTCAGCATTCTTTACTCAATAAGCTGCATCATTCGTTTCCCGGTTTGCTTCGCAAAGAATATATAGTGACGAGTTATGACGTAAGCCGTGGCAAGCCCGCCCCTGACCCATATCTGATGGGACTGGAAAAATGCGGTGTTCAAGCACATGAAGCCATTGTCGTGGAGAATGCCCCTCTTGGTGTCCGTGCCGCCGTATCGGCAGGTATTTTCACTATTGCAGTGAATACAGGTCCGCTGCCCGACCATGTGCTCACCGACGAAGGCGCCAACCTCGTATTCAAGAAGATGACAGACCTCCGTGACCATTGGAAAGAGTTTTACAATTTACAATTAGGGTGTCAATTTGTTGTAGTATAGATGTCATGTGAATGTATCCTATGAATCATACACACTCCCCCTACCCTCCTAACTTAGAGGGGGAACCGCTTGCTGAGACACACTCCCCCTACCCCCCTCTAACTTAGAGGGGGAACTGATTACCACTGCAAATAGAGAGTGGATGTGCAAGAAACAAATTGGAAACCCTGATTTACAATTAACAAATCAGCTCGGGCGGATTTGCAATCCGCCCGCATTGAGTATGAGCATTTGTAATGC
>CAMIYC010000007.1 GCA_946402905.1 uncultured Prevotellaceae bacterium
GTCTTTGGATAGTTTCACGCTGGAGCCTGCCACGGACAATCCCCGTTGGGCCAAATCTTTCGATTTTGTTTTGCTTTTCGCTCACCTTGCAATAACTTTGACCTTCGGCCGAAGGTAGGCGGCGGTTCGGAAAAGAAAACAAAAACTTCGTGTTTTGTTTTGCTTTTCGCTCACCTTGCACTACCTTTGCAACATGATATCATTTGAATGCGATTACAACAACGGAGCACACCCCGCAGTGCTCCGCCACCTGGTGGAAACCAACGACGAGACAACACTGACATACGGTTTCGACATCTATACAGAGCGGGCCAAGGAGAAAATCAAACTTGCCTGCGAGACTCCCGAAGCCGACGTATTCCTGCTCACCGGTGGCACACAAGCCAACGCCACCGTCATCGACGGCATGCTGCGCTCCTACGAAGGAGTGATCAGTGCCGACACCGCACACATCAGCGTGCATGAGGCCGGAGCAGTAGAGGCCAGCGGCCATAAGGTCATCACCCTGCCCGGCAAAGACGGCAAACTGCAGGCTGAGACACTGGAGCGCTTTATGCACATCTTCGAGCACGACGAGAGCCGCGACCACGTACCACAGCCCGGCATGGTATACATCAGTTTCCCCACGGAGATGGGCACACTCTACACCGCCAGCCAACTGGCAGAGCTATACGACACCTGCCGCCGCCACCAGCTGCAGCTGTTTGTCGACGGGGCGCGCATGGGATACGGACTCATGTCCGAGGCCTGCGACATCACCCTACCCCAGCTCGCACACCTGTGCGACGCATTATATATAGGTGGCACCAAAGTGGGGGCTCTCTGCGGCGAAGCAGTCGTCTTCACACACGGCAACGCCCCACGATGCTTCTTCTCCATCATCAAGCGCCACGGAGCACTCCTGGCCAAAGGCCGCCTCACCGGAGTGCAGTTCGACGCACTGTTCACCGACGACCTCTACTTCGACATTTCACGCCATGCCATCCAGATGGCCGGACGACTCAAAGCCATCCTGCAACAAGCCGGCATCAGACCCTTCATCGACTCGCCCACCAACCAGCAGTTTGTCATCCTCCCCAACCACCTCATGCACCGGTTGGAACAGGAGGTGCAGTTCACCCACTGGCAGCCCTATGATGAAGACAGCACCGTGTGCCGGTTCGTCACCAGCTGGGCCACAAAAGAGGAAGACCTGAGAGAGCTGGAGAAAATACTCTCCAGCAACACATCATCCCAGATATAAGACTTACAAAAAAACGCCTCCCCGCTATAGGTCATGATCAACAACACATCATGACCCCATAACCCATACCATCTATACAATCATAACAACGACACAAAAAACCACTAAAATATTTGCATTTTTTATGCAAAAACATTATATTTGCACTTGATTTTCAACCTTAAATAAACCTTACTATGTCTATCGGAAAACGTATCGTGGAATGCGTGCCTAATTTCAGCGAGGGACGCCATCCTGAAATCATCAGCCAAATAACATCGGAAATAGAGAAAGTAAAAGGCGTGAAACTGCTCGACGTCGACCCGGGTGAGGCCACCAACCGCACCGTGGTGACCTTCGTGGGCGAACCGGAAGCTGTCGTGGAAGCGGCATTTCAGGCCGTGAAAAAAGCAGGGCAACTCATCGACATGCGACAGCACCACGGTGCGCACCCCCGCATGGGAGCCACCGACGTGCTGCCACTCATCCCCGTGAGCGGCATCACCCTCGAAGAATGCGCCCGGCTCGCACGACAACTCGCACAGCGCATCGCCGACCAGTTGCAGATACCCTGCTACTGCTATGAGGCTGCGGCATTCACCGAGGAGCGGCGCAACCTGGCTGTATGCCGGGAGGGTGAATACGAGGCTCTGCCCGAAAAGCTGTCCACACCGGGAAAAGGAGCCGACTACGGCAACCGCCCCTTCGACGACAGTATCGCCCGCACCGGATGCACCGTCGTAGGAGCAAGGGATTTCCTCATCGCCGTCAACTTCAACCTCAATACCACCTCCACCCGGCGCGCCAACGCCATCGCCTTCGACGTGCGTGAGAAAGGAAGGCCGCGCCGGGAGGGCAATCCCATCATCGGCAAACCCATGAAAGACGCCGACGGCAACACCATCATGATACCCGGCACACTGAAATGCACCAAGGCCATCGGATGGTATATCGACGAATACGGCATCGCACAGGTGTCGATGAACATCACCAACATCAACGTCACACCACTACACATCGCATTCGACGAGGTGTGCCGCTGTGCCGACAACCGTGGCATCCGCGTCACCGGCACCGAGATAGTAGGTCTCATCCCCAAGCGCACGCTCATAGAGGCCGGAAAATATTTCCTGGAGAAACAACACCGCTCCACGGGGATACCTGAGAAAGATATCATCGACATCGCCATCCACTCGCTGGGACTGTCTGACCTCAGACCTTTCAACCCCAGGGAGAAGGTGATAGAATACCTGCTCGAAGACAACGACCCAAAAGCACGGCTTGTAGACCTCACCACCAGCGGATTCGCCGAGGAGACATCACGGGAGTCGCCGGCACCGGGCGGAGGAACCATCTCTGCATACATGGGAGCCCTGGGCGCCGCACTCGGTACCATGGTGGCCAACCTCTCCGCACACAAGGCTGGATGGGATGACCGATGGAAAGAATTCAGCGACAGCGCCGACGAGGGGCAGCAACTGATGACACAGCTGCTGACACTGGTCGACGAAGACACCGAGGCTTTCAACCGCATCATGGCAGCCTTTGGCATGCCAAAAGCCACCGACGAGGAGAAGGCCCTACGCTCGGCCGCCATACAGGAGGCCACCCTCTATGCCACGGAGGTGCCCCTGCGCACGATGAAGACAGCCTGCCAAGTGTTTGCGCTCTGCCGGCGCATGGCTGAAAACGGCAATCCCAACAGCGTGTCCGACGCCGGCGTAGGCGCACTGGCAGCACGGGCCGCAGTGCTGGGAGCCGGACTGAACGTGAAAATCAACGCCGCATCGCTAAAAGACCGCCACCGCGCCGAAGCACTCGTCGCTGAAGCCAACCTTCTCATCCAACAGGCCAACAAGGCAGAAAAAGAAATCACCGACATCGTAGAATCCAAAATATCCTGAGCCATGAACATAGAAGCTTTCCAGAATGAGATCAAGGCTGGAATCCCCGACACCCTGCCTGCACCAAAACCGTACGACACGACCATCAACCACGCCCCCAGGCGCAAGGACATCCTCACACCGGAGCAGAAAAAACTCGCCCTGAGAAACGCTTTGCGCTATTTTCCACAACACCTGCATGAGACGCTGGCCAAGGAATTCGCACAAGAGCTGCACGACTACGGCCGCATCTATATGTACCGCTACAGGCCCGACTATGACATCTACGCCCGGCCTATCGACGAGTACCCTCATCGCTCCCGCCAGGCTGCAGCCATCATGCTGATGATACAAAACAACCTCGACCCGCGTGTGGCACAACATCCACACGAGCTCATCATCTACGGGGGAAACGGAGCCATCTTCCAAAACTGGGCGCAATACAGGCTCACCATGAAATACCTCAGCGAGATGACCGACGAGCAGACGCTGGTGATGTACTCCGGGCATCCTCTCGGACTGTTCCCCTCACACAAAGACGCACCACGGGTGGTGGTGACCAACGGAATGGTCATACCCAACTACTCCAAACCCGATGACTGGGAACGACTCAACGCTCTCGGCGTCAGCCAGTACGGACAGATGACTGCTGGATCGTATATGTATATCGGCCCGCAGGGCATCGTGCACGGGACGACCATCACGGTGCTCAATGCCGCACGACGAAAGTTCCGGCCAGGACAGGACAGCACTCACGGCATGCTCTTCGTATCGTCAGGACTGGGGGGTATGTCGGGCGCCCAACCCAAAGCGGGCAACATCGCCGGAGTAGTGAGCGTGGTGGCGGAAATCAACCCCAAAGCCGCTCAGAAGCGATACGAACAGGGGTGGGTAGACGAGATGCACGACCAGCTCGACGAGCTCATACCGGCCATACGCAAGGCGGTGGAGGAGCGACGCGTCGTATCCATGGCTTATGTGGGCAACATCGTAGACCTCTGGGAACGGTTGGCCGACGAAGAGATCAACGTAGACCTCGGCAGCGACCAGACCTCACTGCACAACCCCTGGGCAGGAGGATACTATCCTGCAGGACTCACACTCGAAGAGTCGAAACAGATGATGGCCGAGCGACCTGAAGAGTTCAAGAAGGCGGTGCAGGCATCGCTGAGAAGGCAGGTGGCCGCCATCAACCGCCTCACGGCACGCGGCATGTACTTCTTCGACTATGGCAACGCATTCCTGCTGGAGTCAAGCCGGGCCGGAGCCGATATACTCACCCCCGAGGGCAAGTTCAGATATCCCAGCTATGTGCAAGACATCATGGGGCCGCTATTCTTCGACTATGGATTCGGGCCGTTCAGATGGGTATGCACCTCGGGAGACCCCGACGACCTCGCACTGACCGACACACTGGCCGCAGAAGCCCTCGAGAAACTCAGAGAAACAGCCACCGATGACATCATCGGACAACTCGACGACAACATACACTGGATCAAGGAGGCCGGACGCAACCACCTGGTGGTAGGATCACAGGCCCGCATACTCTATGCCGACGCACAAGGACGCACGGCGATCGCACTGGCCTTCAACAAGGCCATACGCGAGGGCCAACTGAAGGCACCAGTCGTACTGGGCCGGGACCATCACGACGTATCAGGCACCGACTCGCCCTTCCGCGAGACCAGCAACATCTACGACGGATCGCAGTTCTGCGCAGACATGGCCGTACAGAATGTCATCGGCGACGCATTCAGGGGCGCCACCTGGGTGTCGCTGCACAACGGCGGAGGCGTAGGATGGGGAGAGGTGATCAACGGCGGATTCGGAATGGTGATCGACGGCAGCGATGACGCCGACCGGCACATCCGCGAGATGCTCCTCTGGGATGTCAACAACGGCATCGCACGCCGCAGCTGGGCACGCAACCAAGGCTCCATCGACGCCATCCGGCGCGAAATGGCACGCACACCGGGCCTCCAGGTCACCCTACCCTACCTGGTGGAAGATGAATCATTAATAATAGCCCACTAAGCCCATACACCCCACTAAGCCCATCAAAAACCCACAAAAATGATACATAAGATCAGTGCAGGACATCTCACTCAGGACATGATTGAGGAGATCATCACCAAGAAATACCAACTGCAGCTGGGCGACGACTCGCGCCAGCGCATCGTCGCATGCCGCGAATACCTCGACCGCAAGGTGGCAGAAGCCAAGAAGCCCATCTATGGCGTGACCACCGGATTCGGCTCGCTCTGCGACATCAACATCAGCCCCGACCAACTGGCAGAACTGCAAATCAACCTGATGATGTCGCACGCCTGCGGCATCGGCGAGAGGGTGCCCAATGAGATCGTGAAAATCATGATACTGCTGAAAATCCAGTCGCTGAGCTATGGCTACTCCGGCATCAAACTCGACACAGTAGAAAGACTCATCGACTTTTTCAACCACGACATCTATCCCATCGTCTATCAACAAGGATCGGTGGGGGCATCGGGCGACCTCGTGCCACTGGCTCACCTCTGCCTGCCTCTCGTCGGACTGGGAGAGGTGGAATATCAGGGAGAGCGCATGACGGGTGCCGAAATACTCAAGCGCATGGGATGGCAGCCGATACGCCTCGGATCGAAAGAGGGACTGGCCCTGCTCAACGGCACACAAAACATGAGCGCATTCGCAGTATGGTCGCTCATTCAGGCCAAGCGGCTCGCCAACTGGGCCGACATCATCGCCGTGATGTCACTCGAGGCATTCGACGGCCGGCAAGACCCTTTCAATATCGCGGTACACCTGGTGCGATCGCATAAAGGACAGATCGCCACCGCCATCCACGTGAACGAACTGCTCAAGGGCAGCCAGCTGATCAAGCAAGAGAAGAAGAATGTGCAAGACCCCTACTCTTTCAGATGTATACCACAGGTGCACGGAGCCGTGAAAGACACGCTCTCGTATGTGAAATCGGTGGTAGACATCGAAATCAACGCCGCCACAGACAATCCCACGGTATGCCCTGAAGACGACGTGATCGTCTCGGCAGGCAACTTCCACGGCGAACCCATAGCACTGCCGATGGACTTCCTGAGCATCGCCATGAGCGAACTGGGCAACATCTCCGAACGGCGAACCTACAAACTGGTCTCCGGCAAGCGAGGACTGCCCAGCTTCCTGGTGGCGGCACCGGGTCTCAACAGCGGATTCATGATCACGCAGTATACCGCTGCCTCTATCGTGAGCCAGAGCAAGACACTCTGCATGCCGTCATCGGCCGACAGCATACCCACCTCGCAAGGACAGGAAGACCACGTGAGCATGGGCGCCAATGCCGGCACCAAACTGATGCGCATCATACAGAATACAGAGCGGGTGCTGGCCATCGAACTCTTCACAGCGGCCCAAGCCCTCGACTTCCGCAGGCCACTGCGCTCGTCGCCTGTCATCGAGGACCTGCATGAGCGATACCGCCAGGTGGTGCCTTTCATCGACCACGACGTGGTGATGTATCCCTATATCGCAAAATCTGTGCAATTCATGAGAGAGGTATGAGAAAAATCATCACTAATATCGGACTGCTGGCCGGCATACACCCATGCGACTGTCTTCGGCTGCAAGGCCGGGAGATGCAAGAGACAGGTGCCATCAGCCAGGCATGGCTCAGCATCGACGACGACCGCATCAGCGGCTTCGGAGCGATGGAAACACTCGACCGGCAGCAGGACCAAGGGCCAGACGGCAGCCATGACGGCACGACGATCATCGACGCCCGCGGCGGATGCGTACTGCCATGCTGGTGCGACCCCCACACACACCTCGTCTATGCCGGCAGCCGCGAACAGGAGTTCGTAGACAAGATCCACGGACTGAGCTATGCGGAGATAGCACGCCGGGGCGGAGGAATCCTCAACTCCGCCGACCTGCTACATGAGATGTCGGAAGACGAACTCTACGAGGCGGCCATGGCAAGACTCGATGAGATGACAGCCCATGGCACGGGGTGCGTGGAAATCAAGAGCGGCTATGGTCTCACCACTGAGGACGAGCTGAAGATACTGCGGGTGGTGAAGAGAATGAAGGAAACCTCCAAAGCCACCATCGTGGCCACATTCTTAGGAGCCCACGCCGTGGGAAGGGCATACGCCGGACGGCAGCAAGAATATGTCGACCTGGTGGTCAATGAGATGATACCCGCCGTGGCCGACGAGCGACTGGCAGAATATATCGACGTCTTCTGCGACGAGGGATTCTTTACACCCGCCGAGACAGCACGCATCCTCGAGGCGGGAGCAAAGTATGGCATGAGACCCAAGATACATGCCTGCGAACTGGCCTCCTCGGGGGGAGTTGAGGTCGGAGTGTGTCATCACGCCCTCTCCATAGACCACCTGGAGAGCGCAAGCGCAGACGACCTCGCCCTGCTGAAGGGCTCACAGACGATGCCTACCCTGCTGCCCGGCACTTCTTTCTTCCTCAACATGCCCTATGCACGGGGCAGGAAGATGGTCGACGAGGGACTGGGCATCGCACTGGCCTCCGACTGCAACCCCGGCAGCACTCCGTCGTCAGACATGAAGTTTGTGGTGTCTCTGGCTTGCATCAAAATGCGCTTGTCGCCCAATGAAGCCATCAATGCCGCCACGCTCAATGCCGCCTATGCCATGGGGCTCAGCCACGACTACGGCTCCATCGCCACCGGCAAGAAGGCACACCTGCAGATCACCGCTCCGATACCCTCCCTGGCATACATCCCCTATGCTTACACGCGGAATATCGTAAGGCAAGTAATATTAAACGGAGATGTCGTCTGACACCTCCGTTTTTTTCTCCGCCTTCGTGCTTATCTTGTCAGCGAGAATTTCAGGCTCAGGCCAAAGTCGCGGGTGGTGGTGGGATAACTGCTGCTGGAGAGCAGTGGCGTATTGGTCTGCTGGTCGTAATAGAAACTCATCGTCATGAGCTTCGACAGCGTATAGTCGGCATTAAAGGAAAACTTCAGCGCCGTATTGCCACTGCTGGCAGCACTGGTCATCGTAGCAATGTCGCGCGTGATGCTGGCCTGCTTACGGTAAGAGAAATCGAAGCGTAGGTTCAAGTCATGGTTGAAGCTGTTCTTGCCACCCTTCGACGTGCTTGATGTCTTGCTTGAGCTGTTCCTGTTATCATTCTCACCCTCACCGTTTTTGTTCTTATTATTGCCCTTCACCTTCCGGTGGTTGCCACCACCGAAGAACTTGAAGTCATTGATCTTATAACCCATGCCGATCACCCAGTCATGGCTGGTATTCTCATTGATCTGCACACTGGTGGTACTCAGGTTGACCACACGCGTCGACTTGTACTCCAGTTTGCAGGTGAGATTGTTGTTCAAAGTCACGTCGACACCCAGCAGCGGCGAGAAACTCTCATTGAGGCTGACGGTGGAGATATTGAACATGCTGCTCGGCACAGGATTGCCCGTCGTGGCATCGGTGATGAAGCCGAGGTCGTTCATATACTCCTGCCAGGTGCTGAAACTGGAATAGCTACCTACCGAGAAGATGCTCTTGTAGGAGTGGTTGAGGTTGACGCTCTTGAAGAGGTCGCGGAAAGGCCGCAGCTTGCTCAGTCCGCTGTAGCGCAGCGACCAGTTGGGCAACAGCCTGCTCAGCGACGGGAAGATCTCCAGCGACTTGCCACCCATGTTGGTGTAAGCGGACAGGAACGCCGGGATGAGCACATCGGAGCTGTAGAGTCCCACGCCGCCGTTCTCCGGGTTGAACGTCTCGCCCTGATAGGCCGACCCTCTGGGGTAAGCGGCTCCCGCATACTGGCTCTCCACCCTGGAGCGGAACCCTTCGAGCGAGTTGCAGAATTTCTCAAAGGTGGCCGACCTGTATCCGTTGTTGGCATTGCCCATCCCCTCAAAAGCGGTGTTGAGCGAGATGGTAGTCATGTTGAACTGTCCGGTGCGCGTAGTAGGCGTACCCTCGTACATATACTGTATGCTCTGCGCCTTGGTCTCCGAACGACTGGCGTTGAGGTCGATCTTCAGGTCGCGCACCGGCTCCAGGGTCATCTTCAGCTGCAAGTCCGTGACGAGATTGGTCGTGGCCGGTGTAGCCACGTTGTCGCTCATGAGCAGCCAGTTGTTCTCACGCGCCTTCTGGATATAGTCGTCGCCGATGGTTCCGAAGGCGAAGTCGAGTCCAGGGCTCATGATATCGCCCCTGCGCTGGCCGAAAGCATCGCCGACTTTGGGCATGAATCCCGGCAGCGACATACCATACGTGTTGCGGTAGGTGAAGCTCACGTTGCGCACCATCATCATCACACGTGCGATACACTGTGCCGTCTTATACCAGCTCTTGTCGTCCAGAGGTTCCTTGGCTGTGACCATCACCTTCAGGGTGACCGCCGTGTCGAGCTTGTTGAACACCTTGATCTTATTGTCGTCCACCACCTTGTATTTCACAGGCACCGTCTTGCCGTCCTTGTCCTTGGCAGTGACGATGAGCCGCCGGCTCTTCTTGCCATGAGTCACCGTCATCGACGTGTCGGCCTTGATGGTAATTTCTTTCTCAAAGGCATTCTTGTTCTTGGGCAGCACCTTGGATTTCGGGTCGTTGTCCTTGCCGTCCTTCTTATCCTTCTCTTCCTCCTCCTTGTCCTTGGCATTCTTCGAATTGCTCTTCTTGGCCTGCTGCGCCTTGGTGGTCTTCTTGGTGTTGTTGGCCATCGACTTGTTGAAACGCTCATTGGTCTTCTTCAGGAAGGGGATATGGTCGTAGAGTTTCTGCAGGTTGAAAGTGCCGTTGAGGTTGAACGTACGGTTACTGGTGATCACATTACCCAGCGAGGTGCCGTCCTCGAGGTCGGTGCCGCGCACCCATTTATACGTGGAGTTGTAGGTGACGTCGGAGTTCACCCAGTCGAAGATGGGTATCAGGTTGAGCGGCAGGTGATACGAGCCGGTGAACGTCTGGTTGTAGTCGAGCGGCTCACCCAGACCGCGTATCGACTGCCACACCGAGTCTTTCCAGGCTGTGTAATGGTCGGGATAGAGGTCTTTGTTGATCGGTGTGTAAGGCTCCTCGATCTCAGCATGTGTGGCACTCTGGAAGTTCATGTGCAGGTTCTTGGTGAGGTCCCAGCGGATGGAGAAATCCCTGCTCCAGAGGAACTGCTCACTGAAGGTGAGTGGCAGCTGAGACCCTTCGAGGCTCTCCATGTCACGCTCCTGCAGCTCATAGTAATTGCGCTGGATGTTGGTATTGAACGTGATGTTCTGCGGCAGGTAGTTGAGTGCGAACCTTTTGGCGATATCGAAATACTTCGACTTAGACTTGATGATTTTCTTGAAAGGCTCCCACGATTTATACACCGGGGTCCACGTATACGCCATGGAGCCCGACCACTGGTCCTCATTCTCATAGACGGTTGTCTCTCCCGTGGTGCGGCTGTGCGAGTGACTGTAGCTGAAGGAGAAGTTGGCAGGATCATAGGGCATGGGATGTCCCTTGGTCTGCACGCCCACCCTCATGTTGGTCAGTGAGAAATTGGTGTTGGTCACCTTGGTGATGGCGATAGACTCGATGGAGTCGCGCTCACGCTTGTCGGTCATGGCGTCGAGGGCATCGTCGAGGTTCATATCGGTGTCGAGCGGGTTGTATTTGGGCGTGGTCTTCTCTTTGGTGACGGTGTAGTAGAGCGGTGCCGACACCTTGATCTTGTCGGGGAAGAACTTGCCCAGCTCAAGATTGGTGGTGACGGTCAGGTTCTGATAGCTGTCGGTGGCACGCGAGGCCACGCCGTCCTCCAGGCCGCCAAAGCCCTCTGTGGAGTAGCGTCCCGACATATTGACCGTGCCGAAATCGGAGAGCTGCACATTGAGGTTGCCTTGTGCGGCCCATCCTCCCTCGTTGTCGTACTCCTTCAGGCGCAGCTCGTTGACCCACACCTCACCCGACTTGAGTTCGCCCGAGAGGTTGCGCACACCGATGATCATCGTCTTCACCTCGCCGAGCGACGGATTACCCATCACGCTGATGCGGTTGGAGGGGTTGTCTTCGTCGTATGCGGAATAGAGCTGGTTGTAGGAGGTCGAGCCCTCCGACTTGGCTTTGTTGCGCGCTTTCTTCAGGTCGGTGAAGATCTTGAGCGGGATGTCCACCATGTTCTCCTCTGGCCATACCAGTCGCTTGTCGGCCGTGGAGTATTTGTCATAATGCCCGGCAGGTGTGACCTTCAGCGGTATCTCATATTCATAGTAATTGCTCTTATAGTCGCTGCCGAGGCGGATGAAGACAGCCAGCTGGTTGTCTGTGAGATTGGTGGTGTTCTCGGCCATGGTGTTGGCGTGTACGAACATCTGCAACCGCTTGTACTGGCGCAGGTCTTTGTTCATATTCTTGTATACGCACTTCGACTCACCCGTGCCCAGGTTGGTCACCATCATGTCGAGGGCCTGCTCATTGCTCTCCACCAGCTGCGGCTGCGTGGGATCCTGCACACGTGAGATGCCCGGAGGCAGGATATAGTTGACGGGGGTCTTGTCATTGTTCTCCTCGATATTGACCGCACTCACCGCCATGTATCCCGAGTTGGAAGAGCTGGTGGTGAGATTTTGCGTATAGACGCGCCACTCGCCGCGTACGAGGTCAAGGCTTCCGAAACGCATGACGATGGGTTTCTTGAAATTGGTGAGAAACATACGCATGAACCTCACCGAGGTGAAGTCGCTGATGGAGCCTACCTTACGTTCATAGCGGTCGAGCGGTATGCGGAACTGATACCAGGTGACGTCGTAGTGCTCACCGTTGCGCAACGTACCGCTGCCCTGCCGGCTGTCCACGATGAAGTTTTGCCCTACAACGAGATCCTCCGGCCTGATCGAGACATGATACTGATAGTATTTCTCATATTCATTGAGCGTATAGTCCTGATTGATGTCCTCGACATCGGGGGTCGTCTTATAGGAGGTGTCGTAACTCTCGTCGCGGGTGCTGGTGTCGGGGGTGTTGCCCTGAGGGTTGTTGATGCGCTTGTAGCGCTGCAGGATGGGAGCCTGCACCTGATCGAAGTCCCTGCCCCTGAAATAGTGGTAATTGTCATTGGCGGGGTCGGCCCAGATGCTGTCAAACACCTCTGGAGAGACCTTGCCCTGTATCTGTGTGAGGAAGTCCTGATACGACTCAAAGGTGCGCTCCTCGTCATCGGTGAGACCGTTGAATCCTACGTCCTGCTGCTGTCTTGCCCCCGAAGTGGTGGCAAAGGCGTATGTGACATTGGCCTGAGTGGGGATCTTACCCCACTGTGTATAGGTGAAACTGCTGGTGCCGTCGACGGGCATGCCGCTCTCATAGAATTTCTTACCGTCGCGCAGCACGTCCTCACTCACCTCGCCCAGGTTGATGTAGAAGTCACCGCCAAAGTCTGAGGCATCCGTCGAGTCTTTGCTATAGATGAAGGGGTCGAGGAGCCAGAACTCGATATACTCGATGTTGGCCGTCTCGAAGTCGTTGGTGTCGAGTTTGCGCATCATGCCTCCCCACCGGGTCTCCGGCCTGTCCAGTTGTCCCTGGTTGTTGAGGTCGGGGTTGAAGTTGTAGGGTCCTCTCTCCGACGGGTAGAAGGCCAGGTTGAGGATGGGCAGCGTCGAGGTGGCTCCGCTGTAGCTACTCTGGTCTCGGTTGGGATAGAGCTCACGCACGTACACCTCACGCACATAGTGGTTGGAGAGTTGGGTGAGGTCGCTCTTGATATGGCTGGGGGTAAGCGACGAGCTGCGCCTGGTGAACAGCGGGTCGATGTTATACCATGCCAGCAAACTGCGGTTGTATCCGCTGGTCAGCCCGGTCTTGTCCTTGTATTCATTCATCGTACTGGGCACGCCTGATATGATCCACGAAGTGGGTGCGGAGACATCGATGGCGTTTTTGGTGTTCTCGAAGTCATCGAGATAGGAGGCGTTGTCCTGGGTGCCATGTGCCTGTCCGGCGATGAGTTGCGCAAACTCTGCCGAGAGCGAGATGTTGGAGGGTTGCGTGACGTGGAGGAACGGTATCTTGTCGAGCAGGTTGGTGAGGCTCTGACTCTCTTTCTTCCAGTTGAGGTTGACGCCCCACAGGGTGTTGTTGAGTGGTTCGGCGCCCATCTCCACCTTGGTAGTGAACGACTGTTCGGAAAGGTGACGGAGCGTACCGCTCATCTGGAAATTCTTGGAGAAGTCGTATTCCCAGTTGACGCCGAACATCGTCTTGCGCGACTGTGCATAGTCGGTGTTGCTTTCAGATGTCGCCTTGATTTCCGTGCCGGCGTCAAGGATGCTCTGGTTGAGGATGGTCACCTCACCGGCCGAGTAGTCGACCGTATAGTCTGAGCCTTCCGTCAGGGTCACGCCGCCGGCAGTCACGACCACCGACCCCTGCGGCACATTATACGAGCCCAGCGAAATGACGTTGGCCATCGTGCCCCTGAATTGTCCCTGCAGGAGATACTTGTCTTTCTCTGCGATCTGCTTGGCCACGGTCTTGGTAGAGTCGTACAGCTCGGTATATGCGTATTTGCTGGCCGTCTGGGCCGACACGCCCCTCGACACCAGGAAGTTGTAAAGGCATTCGCCGAAAGGCTCCGCTGCCGGGAGGAACACGCGCCCGTTGCTCACGGTATATCCCTCCACATAGTCGAAATAGCCGTTGGAGTGGGCCTTCATGTTGTTGTCAAGACGGTCGGCGCCCAAGTCCTTGATGATGGTCTGGTCTTTGACCTGCGGCTCGGGAATATAGGAGAGATAGACACCTGCCGTATCACTCTGGAACTTGATGTCGAGGCGGAACTTGTCTCTCTGCACGTTGGAGGCGAGATAGTAGACATTCTTCATCATCAGGTCCCAGTTGCTCTGCATGGGGTTGTTGCTGGTGTTCTTGAGCGACTTGACGAAGAGGCATTTGCTCACGTCTGTGATGTCGCTGGCAAACTCGCCCACCTGATAGGTGGTGCCACCATAGGTATATTCATAGGCCACGGCCAGCACCTGGTCGGTCTGCAGGGCCGTCTTGAGCGACACGTATCCGAGTGCGGCGTTGATGGTGTATTCCGAGGAATTGAGCAGACGGGCACTCTCCAGTTTCTCATAGTCGCTACCGCCCGTCATGGCTCCTTCGAGCACGGTGGAGGTCTGGTCGATGTCACGCGCACCGGCGTAGGTGGTGGTCATCTGGGTGTAGAGTCCATTGGCATTGTTATAAGGCGGCATCCCCTCTCCCTCGCCGAGGTCGGCCAGTGCGACGATATTTCGTGTGTTGTTGGTGGAGTTTGACTTGTTGGTCACCCATATCTCCACGCGGTTGATGGTGATGCCGGTGGTGAGGTTGGGCAGTGTCTTCATGGCGGCGTCATACCTGCTGCGGAAATACTTCGAGAGGAAGAAGTGCCTGTTTTCCTCATAGTTGGCAGCGTCGATCTCAAAGGGTGTGAGCTGCACGCCGCCTTTGGAGGAGACACTCGACGACGACGACTTCTTCTGCGAGATGACTGTCTGCAGCTTGAGTTTTCCAAACTGCATGTCTGTGCGCAGGCCGAAGAGCGAGCTGGCTCCGGTGACGAGGGTGGAGTTGGAGGGGAACGACACGTTTCCTCCCTCTACGAGCTTGATGATCTCGTCTTCCTTGCCCTCATACTTGAGTTTCATGCTCTGCGCATCGAAGTCAAACGTCGCATCCGTGTTGTAGTTCAGGTTCATGTTCACCTTGTCGCCCACCCTGCCGTTGACGTTGAGGTTGATTTTCTCGTCAAAGTCCATCGTGGTGGTCTTACGGTTGCGGATAGGCAGCGAGGGGTTGTCGATATTTTTCAGGGTAGCTCCGAACTTCAGCTCCGCCGTACCTTGTGTCTTGATACGCACGCCGCCGGGGCCGAAGATCTTCTCGGCCGGTCCGAGGTCGAAGTGCATGTCGGTGAAGTCGAATTTCTCCTTGCCCTTGTTTTTCACCGCCTCTTCGTTTTTCGAACGGAAAAACTCATTGAAAGCCTGTTTCTCGCTCCATTTGAAATACTCGTCGTAGGTCATCATGATGGGAGCACTCACATAGGCCCCGCCTATCTTATTGCCGAAGATATAGCGGTCGAGGGTGTCGTTGTAGACCACTTTTTGCTGCAGGTTCTCGGGTCTCACCAGATCGGCCGAACCCTGGCTGAGGTCTTCCTCCGAGACGGGCACCGTGCGCTGGATGCGCCACCGGGGGTTGAGCAGCGAGTCGGGTATCTCTTCATCTTCCTCAAGGATAGGCTGCGCCTTGATATCCTTGTTCTTGTCGTCCTGGTCATTGGTGTCCTGACGGTTGGTAGCCCTGTTGCCCTGAGGTGGCCCGGGGCGTTGCTGACGTGTGCGGTCGTCCTGGGGCGGTCCCTGGCGCATCTGCCGCGTGCGGTCGTCCTGAGGCACGGACAAGGCATTGCCTGCCATCACACTGATAGCACACAAGAAGATCAAGAAGCCCAAAGTCCGTGTCTTTAATTTCATTTAATCTGTTTTAAAGCCAGCTTCACCACCTGCTCCACTGGCAGGTCTGGCTGCTGTTTAAGAATTTCCGTCACCACCTTGGCCGTGGGAGCCGGTGAGAATCCAAGCATGGTGAGGGCACCGATGGCCTCGTCTCTCACCTCTTTGTTGACATCGGGAGCCTGTACGGTCTGCACCCCCTCTGGCAACTGTTGTGCAAGGTCGCTGTTGGCGATCTTGTCACGCAAGTCTACGATGATACGCTGTGCGGTGCGCAGTCCGATGCCCTTGACGCTCTTGAGGAATTTCTCATTGCCCGTGGCGATGACGTTGCATAGTTCTGCCGGGGTGAACGACGAAAGGATCATGCGCGCCGTATTGGCGCCCACCCCCGACACGGAGATGAGCATCATGTATAGTTCGCGTTCTTGTTTGGTGGAGAATCCGTATAGTGTGAACGAATCGTCCCTTCCTCCTGTCATAATGGCCTCGTAGACGTAGAGTTTCACATCTTTCTTATCCTGTATGGCCGTAAAAGTATTGAGCGAAATGTTGAGTGCATACCCCACACCTGCCGCTTCTACAACAGCCAGTGCCGGGGTGACCTCTGTCAGTTCGCCCCTGATGTATTCTATCATTATCGCCTTGTTTTTGTATATATACAATACTATAACGC
The DNA here is from genome assembly GCA_946402905.1 of uncultured Prevotellaceae bacterium. Classification (GTDB taxonomy): domain Bacteria; phylum Bacteroidota; class Bacteroidia; order Bacteroidales; family Bacteroidaceae; genus Prevotella. The sequence goes on from CAMIYC010000007.1 coordinate 16,263, forward strand.
AACTTGCGGCCGCTTATTGCATCCGAAGGGCAGAAAAAGGCATCGCTCTCGTCAATATGGGGTGGTCGCTGGCAGGTATTCGTGCCATCTCTAAGCCTCATGCAACAGAAAAGTGTACCATGGAGATGATGGATTTCTTCTTTTTCTTACATTTCCTTCCTTTTTCTATTTTTTTCCCTATTTTCCCCTCTTTTTCCCTCTTTTTCCCTCTTTTTCCCCAGTGCCAACGGCACTTTTTCATCCTTTTTCATCCTTTTTATTAAGCGAAGCGTTTTTTTATTTCTATTGCATCAGTATGCCAACAAAAAATTGTCACAAGAAGGCTCCGATTTCACCGGCTAATGGAATTAAAATAAAAAAACACTTCGTTTGACAAAAAGGCACAAAAAGGAAAAAAAATGACGTCTGCGACGTCTAGAAAAAGGGGGGAAAAATACTGCTTACCCTTTCCAAAAGGGTCTCTACCAAAGGGTGCTCTGCCAAAAGGTGTAGGGACGCGGCGTGCCGCGTGGGGCTTTACGCGAATTACCATGAATTAATCGTGAATTGAACGTGAATGTTTTGGAATTGCAAGATAGAATGTAGGGACGCGGCGTGCCGCGTTATGTGCTCTATATCTCAAGAAGCATGCAGAAAGGACAGAACAATGCGGAAAGCATCAATTGGAATCCCACGCCACACGCTATTCTGCCCATGCAAAGGTTTTGAGTCCGCCAGGCGGGCGAGGGCGCCCGCGCTCCCCGGTCTTCGACAAATCTCTAAAATTCTTGATAAAAAGATATTGAACAGTCTAATCAAGAATTATAGAATTAAAGAATTCTCTTGATGAGCAACTACATGAGTAACTATAATTCTTTAATTACCTCCCCTTGGTCAGTGGGTCTACGACAAATCTCTTAAAATATTGATAGAAAAGATAAATGAGTGACCTTTCCCTCCTGAAAAGCGAGGGAAAGGCAAGAGGCGTGAAGATCACTTCGTGTCGAAGCGGGCCTGGACGACATTGACGACGTAGTCGCCCAGTTTCTCATACTCGCTGACCATATCCGAGTAGATGGTTCCGATGGAGTAATCATACTCATGCTCGTTGACGGCACGGATGTTGTCTTCCTTGAGTTGCCGGCGCATCAGATTGATATCATTCTCTATGCGATAGGTATCCTGGATGTCGTGCTCATGACGATGACCTCTCATGATGGTGTTCATCTGGGTCAGGGCCTCATTGGTGAGACCTGCCATCTTGCGGAGCTGGTCTTTCAGCGCCGGCGTGAAATCATGCCCCGACTCTTGGCGGCGGTGCAGCGCACGGGCCAGATTGTAACACGAGTCGGCGATCGACTCCAGTTCGCTGATTTCACGCAGCATCTGCCTCACTTTGTTTTTCGTGGAGTCACTCAGATGGTTGTCGCTCACCTGCTCCAGATACCGTGCAATCTCCATCTCCATCCTGTCCATGATGTCCTCTTGATGAGCCACCCTGTCATACAGTTTCTTGAACTGGTCATCGTCTTCTGTCTCGAAGAGTTCACATACCAAGCCAAACATCTGCTGCACACGCTGTGCGAACAGCCCAGTCTCCTTCTGTGCCTGCAGCACCGAGATTTCGGGCGTCTTCATCAGGTGCGCCTGGATGTATTTCAGCCGGAACTCCTCCTGCTCCACCGAGCCCTTCTCGGGCAGCAGCCAGCAGACGACTCGCTCTATCTGGGGTATCAAGCCGATCAATATGGCCGTGTTGGTGACATTGAAACAGGTATGGAACATCGCCAGGACCACCGGCAACAGCTGCACCTGCCCACTGGCAGCGGGATCGTAGCCTACCAGACGGCATACCATATTGACGAAAGGATAGAATATGCAGAGCACCCACACCACACCAAAAACATTGAAGAGCAGGTGGGCCAGTGCAGCCCGCCGTGCCTGAGTGTTGGCTCCGAGCGCAGCAAGGTTAGCCGTCGCCGTGGTGCCGATGTTCTCTCCCATGACCAGTGCGATACCCAGATAGATGGGCAGCACCCCGGTGGAGCAGAGCAGTATGGTGATGGCCATGACAGCCGCCGACGACTGCACGATGCAGGTGATGACAGTGCCTATGGCGAGGAAGGAGATGATGGTCCAGTAGCTGCCGGTGTCGAAAGAGGCAAAGAAATCGACTACCTGCTGGTTGTGCTCCAGGTCCATTTCCTTTCCAGCGGTGCTGAGCATGACCAAAGAGAGAAACATAAAAGCGATACCGAAGAGGAAATCGCCCACAAAGCGGTGTTTCTTCTTATAGATAAGCAACATGCCGAAAAAGAACGCCGGGAAGACGACATTGGTCAGGTCGACACTATATCCGAGCGACATGATCCACGCGGTGAGCGTCGTGCCGATATTGGCACCCATGATGACTGAGATGGCCTGCTGGAGAGTGAGCAGACCCGCCGAGACAAACGATACCGTCATCACTGTGGTAGCCGAGGAAGACTGCACGGCACAGGTGACGAAAGTACCTGTCGCCATCCCTGTAAACCTGTTGGTGGTCATCTTTGCCAGGATATGCCTCAGTTGTGGACCAGTCATTTTCTGAAGGGCATCGCTCATCATTCGCATACCATATATCAACAGTCCCAGTGCACCCAGTAATTTCAGTACGATCATCACATAATTTTGCGTCATAATTCTTTTTTTTTGCAAATTTATGGATTACAGACCGTCATGGCAAACAAATGAAATTACAATGTGGTAACGGCCAGTTACCGTTACCACATTGTAATAAGTAACTGAAGTTTCTTTCATCTTTTTTATCAAGAATTTAAGAGATTTGTTACAATCGCTTTAAGGGTGGGCTTCAGTAAGTAAGCGTAAAAAAAGACTTGGTATGAAGTTTGGAGTGCGGGCGAGGGCGCCCGCGCTCCCCATGGTTCTGATGGTCGGGCTGCTATTTGCCGAGAATGATATTGACGATTTCGAGCACGTCGGAGATATCAATCATGCCGTCGGTGATGACATCAGCACGGTCGTGATCGAAGACGGCGACGTCTTTCCCCAGGATGAAATCTACGGTTGTCAGCACGTCAGAGATATCGACCACGCCGTCGGTGTTGGCGTCACCCCTGAGGATGTCGGCCTCGACCATGAAGAGATGATATCCATCAAACCATCCCGTCTCGCCGGACTGATGGTCTGTATAATAAAGGAAAGCGGCCATATACTCCTCTCCCACCACCAGACCGTCGAAGTCGAAAGACACGGTATCTGTCTCGCCTTTTCCCAGATTGAGATGGCCCGACACATTCCCACACAAGCTGTTGCCCCCATTAGGAGGGAACAGATAGCACATGACGGGCATAAAGTAACCGTCATCGCCCATATTCTTCACGGTGAGCTGTATATGTGTCGTAGGATGAGCCTGTATCTGACATGCGACCTCCTCGAGGGCAGTCGGTGTAGTGGGCAGGCTCCTGATTTCCACCTGTGTCTGTCTGACAACGTCCTGACCCCTTTCGTCGGTGCTCACCCACACATACCATGTGCCCGAGGTCGATGGCGTGAAATAAAGGCTTGCCTCCTCGGTGGCACCTGCCTCCACCACCAGGCCGGTCTTGTTCACGAACGTGCCTTTGTCGCTCTTGCGCTTGGAGGCAAAGAGATACAATAGTCCATTAAATTCCTCACCGGCATTGCTGACAGTGGCTTTGATCTCCTGAGGGAGCGACACCGCTTTGCTACTCACGCATTCCAGGGATTCGATAGAGAGCTGGGGCTGAGGATGTTTCACGACAGAGGTGACCTCACCTCCGCTGACCGTCACTTCGATATACGTCTCAAAATCACCCGCCACCCGATACCAATCGCCGTCTACAAGACGGCTGTAAGGATAGAAACGATACACGCCGTCGCTTAGTTTCAGTTTGGCCACATCCACATAGGCCGTATAGACATAGAGTGCGTCGATGGTCGACTTGGACTTGGAGAGATTGAAAGTCCCACTCTCATCGCCCACCCTCTGATAGGCGAAGCCATACTCAAACACGCCCTTCAGTCCGGTGCGGTTGGTATATTTCGCATAAAGTGAGGTGCCAGAAGCGTAGAAGTTGTCGAGAGTCAGCATGCGCATTTCCTCCTCATTGCCCGTAGGGGCCTGTATGCCGACGACCGCGCCCTGGTCCATGGAATAGCCATCCTTTGTACCGCTGCTTCCGGCGCCTCCCCCGTCAGGATTTAGCACGGAGAGCCGGAAATAGCCGTTGAGAAATCCACCCCACCCCCAGTTGATGTGATAGAATCCGTTGCCGTCATAGCCATCGCATACGAAGGCGTGACCACCTCCTGTCGATGAGCCGTTGTAGACAACCGGACGCTGGTGGGCCAGTTCGTCGTAGATCAGCTCATCCCACGAGGCAGCGGTATAATCGCAGCGCATCACATAGCGGGTGTTGATGTCGTAGCCGAAATAGTTGCGCAGGGCCCTGGCCACGAAATCCGTGGTAGCCCCCGACCCGCCGGTGCCATAGTTCATCTCCACGGACTGGCCGCAATAGCGCATGAGGCTGGCCACCGCGTTTTTCTCTGTGTCGGTCGCGTCATTGCCCTGATAGCTATAACGCATATTTTCCCAGTCGAACTGCATGGCGGGCAAAGCGTCCAGACTCCCGATGGTCGTATTGGACTTATAGGCCGGGACCTCTGTGGAGAATGTCTGCGGCCACTGATGATAGCGCATCACCTGAGCCATGGCTGTGGCCACACACCCCGTCAGGCAATATACTCCACCTATCTGTGGGCAGTTCATGTTGTAAGCATCACCTTCTGCGTCGGCTACGCCTTGATCCCATTTGGTCTTGAGCAATGGATGGATTCTGGCATGAGAGCTCACTTTCAGGGGTTGTGAGCCAGTCTTTCCCTCCTGCAACCGTCTGATCTCCCTGGCATACCCGTTGAGCCATGCCCTCATATTGTCGGGCATCGTTTTCTCGTCGAAAGTCGCCTGCGCGACATATCCGAGAATGGACGGCGTGCGCTCATCGCCCGACACGACCACGAAACCGTCGTCGTGCGCTGCATTAAAAATATAATAAGGAGGTGTGGCGGATGCAGCGCCGTCAGCAGCCACCGTCTTGCGAGACACTTGCCGGGTGTCCATACCCGCCTGTCTCATAAACTCCACCGCCTTCTGCCTGGCCTTCTCTTGTGTCACGGTCTGCGCCGTCATGACGACCGACACCACCAGTAGCAATCCTATGAAAAACGTTTTTCTCATCATCCTACTTACATCAATAATACCTTAAACGACTTTTGCCCAATACCAAATCCACGATGGAGAGCACATCTGAAATATCTACCGTGCCATCTGCATTGCAATCGGCCGCCCTGACCACGAGTGTCACCTCCTTGCCCAAGACATAGTCGACGGTCTGCAACACATCTGAGATATCCACCACACCGTCGCTGTTCACGTCGCCGAGCAAGCCCGACAGGTCGACGGTGAAATCATAAGCATCACCCAAACGATTTATTTCATTGGAGGTGTGAGAAACATAATAGTATAGCGCTGCGTAATATTTCCGTCCGAATTCAAGGTCGTCGAAGGTGAACTGCGTCTCGACTGTACCCGACATGGCGATGTTCATATTCGGCGTCTCGGCAAAACCGGTGTATTTCCCGTCGGTATAAGAATAGAGCATGCACCGCAAGGGCATGAAGTAGCCGTCTTTGCCATTGTTCTTCACTTTCACCGTCACGGTGGTCTCCTGCGGCAGTGCCTCCACCACACAATCCACCAACTGAAGGTTGGTCGCCTGTGTGGGCAGCGACCTCACGGTGATTCTGACGCGCTTGGCAATACCAGCCCCATTCTCATCGGTGTCGGCCCAGAGATACCACGTGCCTGTCGAGGTGGGAGTGAAATATAAGCGTGCCTCCGCCGTCGAAGCTGCTCCGACCACGATGGCGGTCTTGTTGACATACTCTCCTTTAGCCGTTGTTTTCGAGGCAAAGAGATACAACGGGCCATTGTATTCCTCACCCGTGTTGGAGAGCGTGACCTTCATCTCCTGTGTCATCCCCACCACTTTGTTGCCCGTGCACTCTATCTTGCTGATGGCAAGTTTTGCTGTGGGATGTATCGTGATCGACTTGACCGCACTGCCGCTGATGGTCACCTCCAAGTACATGAGGTAATTGCCATTGACGCTGTAGTCGGGATTGCCGCTCAGCCGGCTGTAAGGATAGAACCGGTATACCCCGTCGGCAAGCTTCAGCGTAGTGACGTCGAAGTAGAACGTCTTCTGCACCCAACTCTTAAAAGTGCCCGTCGTTTTCTTCTGTTTGTACTCACTGTCTCCGACCTTGTGGTACTGGAAGCCATACTCGAATCTTCCCTGAGCCCCCGTCTCATTGACAAAGAGCGCATAGAGGTTGTTGGAGTAATAAGTGATGTATTCCACATGCAGGGCCCGGTCGTCACGGTCATCCCCGTTGTCGGGCTGGATGCCCACGACAGCACCTTGCGACATGGCGAAACCGTCTGCCGTGCCGGTGTATCCTTCGCCAGGACCGTAGGGGTTGAGCACGGAAAGTGCGAAATATCCATTATACCGGCCGTCGGCGCCCCAGTTGATGTGATAGAGTCCGCTGTCGTCACAACCGTCGCAGACGAAGGCGTGACCGTACTCTGACGACACCCCTTTGTATATCACCGGGCGACCCTCGCTCAGCTCGGTATAGATCAGTTGGTCCCATCCCTCTGCCGAATAGTCGCTCCGCTGCACAAACCTCGTATTGGTGTCGTATCCGAAATAATTCTTCAGGGCTTTCGGTATATCGTTGGTGATGGCACCCGAAGAGGCCGTGCCATAGTCCATCGACACCGCCTGTCCGCAATATCTCATCAGCTGTGCCACAGCCGTCCTCTGCTCGTCGGTCTCACTGTCCTTGTACTTATCGGCCATGTGGTCCCAGTCGAAAGACGTGACGGGCAGTGCGGCCAATTCACCGACACTGCTGTTGGGGGTATACCGGGGTATCTCGACTGAGGTCGTCTCCGGCCATCGGTAGTAATTCATCACCTGGGCCAAAGCCGTGGCCACACATCCTGTGAGACAATAGACTTGATCGATGGTAGGGCACTGCATGTTGTATGCAGAAGACGACTTGCCGGGTACGCCCTGTCCCCATCTCGTAGTCAGAAGGGGCCGGATGGCACTGCGCCCCAACGCATTCCGCTGTGTATTGACGGCAGACTGCCGGCGCATGGATCGGATCTCGTCGGCATATCCACGGAGCCATGCCTTCATATTCGCAGGCATCCCGTCGAAGTCGAAAGTGCCTTTCTCCGCATATCCGAGGACCGACTGCGACCGCTCGTCGCCTGCGATGATGACAAACCCCTGCTGCTCCTTGTCGTGGAAAACATACAACGGGGCGTCACCTCCCAGTGTGTCGGCACCAATGGGCACACAAGTGAGCACTGCCGTCTTCATGCCTTTCTGTGCCATGAAATCGGCTGCCCTGTCCCGTGCTTTCTCTGGTGTGACCACCTGCGCCAGAGCCATAGAGGCTACGGTGGCGAATAGAAACAGTAGATACGCTCGTATATGGATTCGGCTCATCTTATGACCCATTCATAAAGTCCGGCGGAATTGTCGTCTGGCAATGTCACCTCCAGCCTCAGGGCCTTGGTCTTGACGGGCTGGAAGTTGACGGTGCAGGCCGCGCCCTTGTCGGTGGGATAGTGGTCGGGGGCTTCAACGGGTTGCCACTGTCCTCCGGCAGTGAGATAGAGCACCCGCCATGCTTTGGGCACACGGCATCCGCCCCATGGTCCGTCGTCAAACCAATACACGGTGGCACTCTGCACCGTGCTCTCCTGGGGCAGGTCATACTGTAGCCATTCGGTGCCAGCCTGCTGAGGCCACCAATGGGTATAGGGCACAGACCGGTCGTTCTCGTCTTTGGGCACCAGCCGGTCGTTGACAGACACGAGCGAGGGAAGGGGTTTCGAGGCCGACAGTTTGCTCTCCGATGCCAGGGTGGCCGGCTGCGCCGGAGTCGTACTGCTCAGGTCTTGCGAGAGCCACACCCTCATCTTGCCGCTTCCCCTGTGGCACCAGGCGTAATAGGGTATCAGCGTGAGTGTCTCATCATGCACGGTGAGCCGGCCGGCCTTATCGAAATCGAGCGTCTGCGCGTCGGTTTTAAGGGCCAGGAGCGGCGTGCCTGCCACCTCGGCGTCTTCAAGTCTGAATTGCGGCATCTGGTTGATGAGGGCACTGCTCACATCGAAATGGTTGTCGGGGTGCTCGGCGCAATAGACCAGCGGGCCACGCTCTACGGCCACCATGCCCCGGTCGGCCTCCACTTTGTAATTGGCTCTGACGGTGCGGGGCTCCATATCGAAGTGCAACTTGACGATGTCGCCCTTGCGCCAACGCCGGGAGATGGTGAGATAGCCGTCGTCGGTGGTGGTCATCTCCACGGGAGTGCCATTGACGGTGCATGTGGCGTTCAGCCGCTTTTGGTCGGTATACTGGTAGAGACTGGAGGGCACCACCTGTCCGCGCACCCATCCCGGAATGCGTATCTTCATGTCGAAGAGCCCGGCCTGGTTGTGGTCTACGCGGATAGCGATGTCGCCGTCCCACGGATAATTGGTGGTCTGCGACAGGGCCACTTTCTTCCCTGCCACATGGAGTTGTGTGGAGTTGGAGAGGAAGAGGTTGACATACACGCTGCGTTCTTTTACGGCATAGACATATCCCGGCAGCGAAGGAATGAAGCGACAGATGTTGGACGGACAGCAAGCGCAGCCAAACCACGGCTGCCGCTGATGCTGCCCCATCGACTCCAGCGGGTTGGGGTAGAAGAATGCGCCGCCGTCAAGCGACACGCCACTGATGAGACCGTTGTAGAGTGTGCGTTCGAGCACGTCATAATACTTTGACTCTCCGTGGAGCAAGAACAGCCGGTAGTTGACATACACATTGCCTATGGCGGCGCAGGTCTCACAATAGGCGCTCATATTGGGCAGCTCATAATTCTTGCCGAAGGCCTCGCCGTTGCTGGTAGCGCCGATGCCTCCGGTGATATAGAGTTTCTTGGACACGATGTTGTCCCAGATGGCATCAATGGCATGGATGTAGTCCTTGTCGCCAGTGAGTGCGGCCACGTCGGCCATGCCGGCATACATATAGGCGGCCCTCACGGCGTGCCCCACGGCTTCATCCTGCTCCACGACGGGCAGATGGGCCTGCGAGTATTCATGGGTGATGGTGGTCTTCCCGCGCATGTCGAGGAAGAATTTGGCTTCGTCGAGATATTTCTTCTCCCCGGTGACGAGATAGAGCTTGGCAAGGGCCATCTCTGCGATCTGATGACCCGGCACGACACATGCCTGTCCGGCCTTTGGTCCCACTTCTCGCACCACGCAGTCGGCATAGCGTATGGCAATGTCGAGAAACTTGCGGCTCCCGGTGGCCTGGTAGTGAGCGATGGCTCCTTCTACCATGTGTCCGAGATTGTAGAGTTCGTGGCTCAGGTCTTCCTCTTTCGACCATCTCTTGTCGCCCGCCCACTCATGTGGATGAGCGGGGTTTTGCGTGCGAGAGGTATAGAGATATCCGTCGGGCTCCTGTGCGGCGGCGATGATATTGAGCACGCTGTCGATATATGCCTTCAGCTTCTTGTCGGGATAGGTCTGAAGCAGATACGAGGCACCCTCGATGGTCTTATACGGGTCGGTGTCGTCGAAAGACAGTCCGCCTACTTTGAAGACCTTGGAGGGATCCTTGAGATGCGCCGCGGCATTGACGAAATTGGTATAACGCCCTGTCTCCTCGCATTTCGAGAAGGCCAGGGGGATGGTGGTCTTGCGGCTGGCCTCCAGCCGTTGTCCCCAGAAGGTGCCGGGGGTGACTTTCACGGATGTGAAAGGTACTGGAGTGATGGGGTATCCTGCGCGTAAAGTTTGTTTCTGAGCCGACAATGGCTGACACCATGCGCTCAGCACCAGGGCCGATGCGGCCAGTAAATAACGAAATGTAATCATCTTGTGCTATTCTCTGATTTTAGCGGGAAAAGGCAAGAAATATCAGTATTCTCAACCTCGTATCGCATGTTTTGGTTTAATCAGCAAAATTAACGGAAAAATCGTTATTTACCAAATAATAGGCGCGTTTTTTTGAATGAACACTTTAACGAGGCCGCTATATATCATCATTTTGGACTCCGACTTTTAAAAAAGTATCATCCTCGCCGTGACAGGAGATGGCCAGAGAAAAAGGGATTCGACCACGATGAATCTATCTCACGAGTGTTTTCCTTCCATTGACGATATAAATACCTGGCCGCAGGGTGTCCTGATGGACTTTCAGGCCTTGCAAGGTATAGCAGCCCTGGCGCATGTCATCGTCAAATTCATCCATCTTCTCCTGCATCTTTACGGCAATTTTAGGTGGTATCTCTTTGTGATTTTGTAATCTTTTGTTATCTTTGCACCGCTATAAGTGCAGAGCAAATGACGATTGCCAAAAATATATCTACATTTGTACGCTCAGAAACATAATTATAATTTTAGTGTAAACTCAGCCTTATGAAAAAAACACTATTATGCCTGGTGACTTCCCTTTTATTCTCACTTTCCCTGGAAGCCACACCTGTGAGCAGACAGCAGGCCCAAGCCATCGCACGCAACTTCCTCATGGAGAGAGGAGCGCAAGTGGGGCAAATACGCGCCACACACAAAAGCATGGCCAAAGCCAAAGCTGATGGCTCACAACCCTATTACGTGTTCAACAACGGTGCCAATGATGGTTTTGTCATCGTCGCGGGCGACGACCGTGCACCACAGGTGCTCGGCTATAGCCTGACGGGAAACTTTGGCGAAGAAGATGTGCCGCAGAACGTCTCAGCGTGGCTGGATGAATATGCGGCGCAGATAGAAGATCTCGCGGATGGCAGACCCGCCGTCAGGCGCGTCAGCCAGGGCACGGAACTGGCGCGCATCAGCATTTCACCCCTGGTGATGAGCCACTGGAACCAGTACGCCCCCTATTTCAACAGCACCCCCAAAGTTGGCACGAGACAGTGTCTCACCGGCTGTGTGGCCACCGCTTTCGCACAGGTCATGAAATATCACGAGTGGCCTAAGAGCGAGACAACCGTCGTGCCGGGATATGAGTGGAACGGCAGCACACTGGCCGACCTGCCCGCCACGAAGTTCGACTGGGCTAATATGCTCTACGACTATCAGGGCGGCGGCAATGCCAGCGCCGGCTGCAACGACCCCGATATCAACCAGGAAGCCGTGGCCCGGCTGATGGTCTATTGCGGCTATGCAGTGCAAGCCAGTTATGGCACCGGCTCCACCGGGGCGCCGACGGCACAGATCCCCGATGCCATGAAAAATTATTTCGGCTACAAGGGAAACATCAGCTATGTAAGCCGCAGCAATTACAGCACCGCCGACTGGGAAGCCCTGATCTACAATGAAATCTACAATGGGCGACCGGTCATCTACAGCGGCAACACCCCCTCTGGCGGCGGACACGCATTCATCTGCGACGGCTACGGAGAGGACGGATACTACCACATCAACTGGGGATGGGGCGGCATGAGCGACGGCTACTACCTGCTATCTATCCTCGAGCCCGGCGAGCAGGGAGCCGGCGGCTCCAACGACGGCTATTCGCATAGCCAGGGAGCCGTCATCGGCATACAGCCCGGTGCCTCCGACGAAGCCGCAGTGACAGGGCCGTGCCTGAAAATACTTGATTTCATACTGAAGGACTACGATGCCACAGACATAGCCACACACGGTCCCAGCTGGTTTGGTGTAGGGTTTGACTTGCAAGGCTTGATGGACGGCAATCACCAACTGAACGCCCAACTCCTGCAGGATGGCGTGGTGAAATACGAAGGAACTCCTATCGAACAAGATCTTAATAAAGGCTATTACTGGGGTCGAATCATAACCAGACGTTTCTTCACCAATCAAACCCTTGCCGACGGCACCTACGAGGTGAGACTGGTATGCCGCATGGTCGAAGACGGCAAAGAATATGAATGGGTGCCCTGTCTGGAGTCAGAGAAATACAAAAACGAGGTCACCATCAGCGGCAACACCGTGACATACAGCAATGCCAAGCTGAGCCCGCAAATCACCTGCCGCTCGTTCTCCACACCATTTGTCATCTATGTAAACAACATCACTAACGGTGTGGCCACACTCATCAATCAGGGAAGCATCAATTATCAGGATAAGGTATATCTCTGGGTGAACGGCAACTTGGAAGTCAGCGACATGGCTTACATCGATGCCGGCGAGACGATAGACATGTCTTTCGCCTTCACGCCCACCACCACAGGAGCCAACAGCGTGAAGATCACCACCGACGCCAGCGGTTCCGACATCATCTACGAGGGCAGCATCAACGTCTCTGAAGTGGATGCCAGCGCAGCCTACAACCTGGAGTTGACCGCCTGGAAGATAGACAACCTCGACACTGAAAGCGGAAAGATCTGCGGAGGCACGGTGTCCGGCACTATGACCGTCACCAATACCGGCAACTACACCTATAGCGGCGATATAGCTATAGGTTATATCGGTGGTGGATTTATCGGATGGTCTCCTCGCAATCACACTTTGGCTGCAGGTGAAAGTGTCGAATTGGAATATACTGTAGATAATGCGACTCTTGGCTCAAATTACCGACTTGTATGCTGGGAAGGTGAAAACCGGGACAAAGAAATCGGCAAAACGCCATCTTACGAATTAGTCGCAGGCGGCTACACCTACTGGACAGCCGACGGGACCTCGAAGACCAAGGCGGTGAGCACCGACGCCATCACCATCGTCGACAACGCCCTGGCCGTGAAATTCTTCACCAATCCCACAGGCAGTGTCACGCCCAACTCCAACCCCAACACGCTCTACTATGTCTCCGGCACCGTACCGTCAGGACTTGACGGGAAAAACGTGGTGGTCAACGGCCAGACAGACCACATAGCCTTCAGCGATGGATATAGCTTCTATGTGCCCGCTGCATTCACTGCCGCCCAAGCCACCTATTCGCGTGTGCCCAGGCTCGGTGCCAACGGCTCTTCCGGCTGGGAAACCATCGTGCTGCCATTCGCCGCGCAGAAAGCATTCAACCAGACCGACGGCAAGCAGATATACTGGTTTGTAGACCGCAATGACGACGGCAAGGACTTCTGGCTCAAGTCTTTCGCCTATACCGACGGCGAGGCAGCCTACTTCGACTTCGTCAAGGACATACGAGCCAACGTGCCTTACATCATCGCCACACCAGGTGACAAATGGGGCTCGCAGTACGACCTGCGCAACAAGACCATCGCGTTCACAGCAGAGAAAGTGAGCATCCCGCAGACCTCAAAACTCAAGGCCATGACCAGCACGTTTGACTTCGTAGGACTCTGCGAAAGCCAGCATGTCAGCGGCTACGTGCTCGACGAGACCGGACGCTATTTCGACCTGCAAGACAACGTGAGCCTCGATGCTTTCAGGGCCTATTTCTCTGTCGATGCCGGCAGTCCGGCTGCCTATGCGCCAAGACTGAGAATCGGTACCTCCGACGTGGATGCCATCACAGAGACTACGTCGCTGACCGACGGCGAGGCCACCGTCTATTCACTCAACGGCATGAAGGTGGGCACCGTGAAGATCAGCCACGGCAGGGCCGACATCGGCCATCTGCCCAGCGGTGTGTATATTATTAACGGCAAAAAACTGATGAAATGATGAAAAAGACCTATATAGCCCCGGCTACTGACATCTGCGCCTGCCTGCCCCGCGAATTCATGTTCGGAGCCATGGACATGAGCGACCCGGGCTTCAACAAGGCAGGAAGATTCAGCAATTACACTTATTTTGGCAACGAAGAAGAAAAAGAAGAGCGAATACTTTTCAAGTCCACGCCAAAACTATGGGAAGAATAGTCACACTGACGGAGGCGGGACACCCCGTCTCCGTCAGTCACTGAAATAACACATATAACAAAAAAGAGAGAACAGTGAGAAAATATCTTTTCTGGTTGCTGCTTGGACTGCCGCTCATGGCCCAGGCACAACGGTGGCTGACACTCGACAGTTGCCGGGCCATGGCTCTGCGTAACAACAAGCAGACACGTGTGGCGGAGGTGAAAAAAGAGGTGGCAGCCAACCTGAGACAGTCGGCACGTACCAAGTACCTGCCCCACGTGAGTGCGGTAGCCACTTACCAATACACCAGCAGACCCGTCAGTCTGCTCAGTGACGATCAAAAAGCCTCCTTCCCACAGATGGGCACCGCCATAGGCAGCTCCCTGCAACAGAGCTTGCCTGGCGTGATGACACAACTCCCGCCGCAGACCATGCAAGCCCTGGGACAGATGGGACTGTCGCCAGAGACCATCAACCTGCTCGCCGGACAGGGCATCGGCAAACTCACCGAAATGCTCAACGCCTTCGGCCACGAACTGGTGGATGCCTTCGACACCGACACACGCAACCTATGGGCGGGCTCCATCCTGTTCACGCAGCCTCTGTACATGGGCGGCAGTATCACCGCGCTCAACAGAATGGCTGACATCGAGGAGCAAATGGCTGCCAATACCGCCGAGGCACGCCGCCAGACCACGCTCTACGAGATCGACCTGGCCTACTGGCAAGTAGTGACCCTGCACCACAAGCGCCAACTGGCAGAGAGTTACCTGGAAGTGCTGAAAAAGCTGGAGTCGGATGTCGACAAGATGATCCAGCAGGGAGTGGCCACCAAGAGCGACGGCCTGAGCGTAAGCGTCAAGGTGAACGAAGCCGAGATGGCCGTCATGAGGGCAAGCGACGGACAGACCCTCTCGAAAATGCTGCTTTGTCAGCTCTGCGGCCTGCCCATCAGCGAACAAGTGACGCTGGCCGATGAGGCTAAAGAAGCCATCGACGTGGCACCGCTCCCAGCACAGCCCGATGTGGAGCAAGCCTTCGCCAACCGCCCGGAACTGAAGCTACTGCAAAACATGGTCGACATGTCTCAGGAGAGCACCCACCTGCTGAAGGCTGGCAACCTGCCACAGGTGGCCCTGACCGGCGGCTATGCCCTGAGCAATCCCAACGTCCTCAACGGTTTCCACAGGCGTTTCGGAGGCTTCTTTCATGTCGGTGTGACCGCACGTATCCCCGTCTGGAACTGGGGCGATGTGAAGTATAAGGTGCGGGCCTCCAAAGCGGCCACCACCATCGCCCGGCTGGAACTGGACGACGCCCGCGAGAAGGTGGAACTGCAGGTGAACCAGAACCGCTTCCGTGTCAGCGAAGCCTACAAGAAGCTGTCGCTGGCCGAGAAAAGCATAGAGCGGGCCGACGAGAATCTGCGGATAGCCAACTTAGGTTTCCAGGAGGGCGTCATCACACTGACCACCGTGATGGAAGCCCAGACGGCCTGGCTGCAGGCCCGGACACAAAAAATAGACGCCGAGATAGACATCCGCATCAGTCAAGTGGAACTGCAGAAGTCGCTCGGTATCCTGCAATAGCCACCGGATAACCCGGAAATCCCGGAAATCCCGGAAAACCCGGAAATCCCGGATAACCCGGATAACCCGAATAACCCGGAAAATCAGAAATCATCCATCGGATATCGCACCCCCCACTTGCGGCGCAGGTCGTCCATCAGGCCCATGATATAGAGGGTCTCGTCGAGCGGCATCTGAGGCGGTTCTGTCAGGCCCGCGGCAATGGCGTCACGGCAGGCCATAAACTCATACTCATAACCCGTGATCTGCCGGGGCACAGCCACTTCGCTCACAAACTCACGGTCGCGGGTGTTGAGACGCACCCGCTGTGGGTTGTTGATGTTGTCGACGATGATATTGCCCTCGGTGCCGGCTATCACACCGATATTGTCGCCCACGCAGCAGGCCGACGACTGCACGTTGGCCAGCATGCCATTCTCGAAGGTGAAGGATATGGCATTGGTCAGATCCATCCCCGTATCCGACTTCACGCACTGTGAGTCGATATGGACAATGGGGGAATCGCAAAACATCCGCACGAAATTGATGGCATAGACTCCCAGGTCGAGCAAGGCGCCTCCACACAGGTCGGGGCGCATGATGCGCGGCTTGTTGCCCATGCTATAGCCCAGGGTGGCAGTGATGAGGCGAGGAATGCCGATACAGCCGTCGGCGATCAGCTGGCGGATGGTCTGCACAACAGGCTGGTAGCGTGTCCAGATGGCCTCGGCCAGAAACACCTTGCGCTCGCGTGACAGGTCGACGATGTCCTGACTCTGACGCAGATTGGCCATAAAAGCCTTCTCCACCAGACAGGGTTTGCCTTTCATGAGTGCCTCGCGCGTGACATCATAATGGTGAGAATGGGGCGTGCCCACATACACGAGGTCGACCTCCGGGTCGTCGAGCATCTCTGAATAAGAGCCATAGCAGCGAGGGATATCCCATTCTGCGGCAAAAGCCCTCGCGGTGTCCATACTGCGTGAGGCGACGGCATAACAGGTGATGCCATCTACGTCTTTCAATGTCAGGGCGGCCTTACGGGCTATCCACCCCGTACTGATTATACCTACTTTAAATTCTTTCATAGAGTGTTGATTGGATTTAACGTACAAAGACTTTCGGACAAAATTACACAAATTTAAGGAATTCACAAAGACAACTCCGCAAAAAGTTAATACGCTGCTGTCAAACTGTCTCGCGCCCCATCGTGTTATAAAACCTGCAGTCATCAAGAATGTGAATCTCCCACATTGAAACTCACTCTCTATCGCTGTCTCCACCAATTCACTGGATATTGCAAAGGTTACGAAAATGGCAATTTGTCTTGTCTGGCACAAGAAAAAGAATAATAGTTGAATAGGGAAAAGGGCGTGACCCATCATTCATAAGACAGATAGGGTGCGAGGCGGTCGATCAGCTCCTGAGGAAACTCCGGTAGCAGACGGAGCTGGGAGATGTCGTGAATGGGCCCTTTCAAACGACGATACCGCTCTATCGCACGGGCTTGGTTGATACTGACATAAGGGTGCTTGTAGAGCTGTGACCCCTTCAGTACATTGACCTGTATCTTACGCAGCTGAGTGGCATCTACATCAAAGTAAGGAAGTGCCTCCTCTGGAAAGCCTTCAATCTCCAACAACTGACGCACGTCGTAAAACCCGCCCAGCTGCTCGCGGTATCTCACGATGCGACGGGCAAAATAGGAACCGATGCCAGGCACCTTGCGCAGCTGAGTGGTGTCGGCTGTAGACAGGCTGATATGCTCGCCCTCTCTCAGCTTCACCGGATAGAGCAGCGTGTCGCGCACATAGCCCGCATCACCGGGATATCCGGATGAACCGGAATATCCGGACGAACCGGGATATCCGGATGAACCGGTTCGGCCTGACGACCGGGGGTGCCGGGATGTACCATTGCCTCTCCTGCCATAGACCTCAGAGGCGGGCAGATAATCACGCCCGATGCGGATATACGGTGCAAGCTCGCGGTACTGACCTGCAGTCAGGCCGTACAAACGAGCGAAATCCTCAGGACGCGAATAGACACCCCCTTGTGCGCGGTAGCGATAGATATTGCGCACCTGCCAAGGCTGCAAACCAAGGCGAAGCAACTGGGTGCTGTCGGCCGTATTAGGGTCGAAAGGAAACAGCTCCGCACGTCGCCCTTCCACAGCATAATAGGAAGAGGATGCCCCAGAGGTACTGTCGGACGCCGCGCCGGGAACACTTTCATCACCACTGCCTACCACTGGGGTCTCGCTGTTGCAACGCCCCAGGAGAAAAACAGCACCAGCCGAGAGTACAGCCACCGTCAAGGCTACGATCAGCACACGCCTGTCGGACTTCTGAAAATAGAAAAACTCCTTGAAAAATCCCATCTCCCTACTGTCTTGATTAGTTTTTGTAATATGCCAAGGTTATATCACCCCCAGTTGGTGTAAAAAGACTGCCAAGATACACGCGGGACACACAAAACGGATCAGCACCATGTAGACATTGATGAGACTCCCACGCATCGTGCCCCAGTTGGTGAGTTGATCATGCACCACCTGTCGTGGGATGTACCAACCCACAAAAAGGCAAGTGAGAAAAGAGCCTAACGGAAGGAGCACTTGCGCCGTCAGACCATCGCAGAAGCCCAGTATATTCTGCCCCCACAGGCGGATATGGCCGAGGCTGCCATTGGACAAGGAACACAGCACACCGATGACACCGCATGCCAGGGTGACCACCCATGCGCCATGCTTGCGACTCACGCGCATCTCCTCATGAAAAAACGCCGTGCCGATCTCATGCATAGAGATGGTGGAAGTGAGGGCAGCAAGAGCGAGCAGGAAATAAAAGAGCACAGACACCACGTGGCCGACGGCCGGAGCCCCGCCAAAGGCGCTCTGAAAGACGTTGGGCAAGGTGATGAAGATGAGCGACGGACCGCTGTCGGGACTGACCCCCACGGAAAAGGCTGCCGGAAAAATCATCAGGCCGGCAAGGATGGCGATCAGCGAGTCGAGCAAGGCAATCTGGCAAGCCGACTTCATCAAGTGTGTGTCGCGTCCGAAATAGGACGCATAGGTGCAAAGACACGCCGTGCCGAGGCTGAGCGAGAAGAACGCCTGCCCCAATGCCTCTAAAAACACGCTGTGAGTCAGTTTGGAGAAATCGGGCTTCATCAGGAAGACAACCCCCTTCATGGCTCCCGGCAGCAGGCATGAGGCCACAATCAGTATCAAGAGGAGAACCAGCAGGGTGGGCATCAACAATTTTGATGCGCGCTCTATACCATCGCGCACGCCACGCACCACCACCAAATGGGTGATCAGGATAAAGCCGACCGTCCATAGCGTAGGCCTCACAGGATCGGAGGAAAAGGTCTCGAAATAATGTGTCACATACGAGGCATCGCCCTGCAACTGGCCAATGAGCGACGCCCACAGATATTGCAGGCACCAACCTGCAATCACTGCATAAAACCCAAGGATGATCATCGAAGTGATCACGCCAAGATAACCTATCACGCGCCAGGGAGTACGCCCTGCCAGCTTGTTGTAGGCTCTGGCGGCATTCGACTGCGAGGACCTGCCGACGATAAACTCGGCCACCATGCCGGGAATGCCCAGAAGAAACACGCAGACAAGGTATATCAGGATAAAGGCAGCACCGCCATTCATGCCGGTCATATAGGGGAACCGCCATATATTGCCCAGCCCCACGGCACTCCCCGCCGTGGCCAGGATGATACCCATCCTGCTGCCGAAATTTGCTCTTTTTGTCTCCATGAGTTTTTATGATGGTATTAAAATTCTGATTTCTCTACAAAATGTGCTCAAATCACTTGCAACTGATCCAGGAACACCAGCAAAATGCAAACCGGGCATATAAAACGCACACAGAACAGGTATATTCCAAACAAAGCCTTGCTCACTGTGCCCCGGTTGGTAAACTCATCATGCACAATCTGGCGCGGGATATACCATCCCACAAACAGACAGGTGAGGAATCCGCCAATGGGCAGGAAAATCTGTCCGGTGACGAAATCGAAGATATCGAAGAGTGACATGCCAAACAGGCTCAGTCCGTCATAGGCTCCCAGCGAGAGCGAACAAAACACGCCGATGACACCACACGAGACAGTGACGATGGTGGCAGCCACCCGACGCGACAAATGAAATTCCTCCTGAAAGAAGGCCGTGCTCACCTCATGCAGCGAGATGAGTGAAGTGAGGGCAGCCAGCGACAGCAACAAATAGAACAAGACCGAGACGACAAAGCCCAGCACCGGCATGGAGTCGAAAGCCTGGAAAAACACATTGGGCAGGGTGATAAAGACCAAGGATGCGCCCGAGTCGGGACTGATGCCCACAGAGAAAGCCGCCGGGAAAATCATCAGGCCGGCGAGGATGGCCACAAAACAGTCGATGACGCTGATCTGCAAGGCTGAATTCATCAGATTGGTCTGCCGCGAGAAATACGACGCATACGTACAAAGACATCCCATAGCGATGCTCATGGAATAAAACGACTGCCCCAGGGCATCCAGGAAGACACTACTGTCGACCTTGGAAAAATCGGGCTTCAAAAGGAAAGAGATACCTTTATCGGCACCAGGCAGCATACATGACGCCACGACAATGACCAACAGCAGCACAAACAAGGTGGGCATCATCATCTTTGACGCCTTCTCGATGCCATTCTCCACACCGCGCACTATCACCACATGGGTGATAACGAGAAAGAGGAGTGCCCAAAACGCCGGCTTGACCGGGTCGGAGGTGAAGGTGGTGAAATAAGACTTCACATAGTCTGCATCGCCGTTCATCGAGCCTGTCAAAGCACCATAGACATACTCCAGGCACCAGCCCGCCACCACACAATAATAGCAGGTGATGAGGAAACCCGTCATCACGCCCAGGAAACCTATCCACTTCCAAGGAGTGCCATTGGACAGCCGGGTATACGCGCGGGCCGTGTTGGAAGCGCCATGACGGCCGATGATAAACTCATTGACCATGCACGGTATGCCCAGCAACAGCACACACACCACATAAATGATAATAAATGCAGCACCACCATTCTGACCGGCTATATATGGAAAACGCCATACGTTGCCCAAACCTACGGCACTACCCGCCGTGGCCAGAATGACACCCAGTTTGCTCCCGAAATTTACCCTATCCGTATTTTGCGACATAATAATGTGATAAATGAACTGCGACACTGACAAAAGTCAATAAAAACAGTCAAAAATTGATAAAACGAGTATAATTTGCCGCAAAATTATAAAAAACTATCTACTTTTGCAACTAAATTGTAAGTAGAAAATGAAATATCTTTATCATCTGATTACAAAATACCCTCTGTCAAGCTGTCTGATAGCGGTCATCTGGTATCTCTGTTTTTTCACACCGCCACACACCAAGCTCAACGAGGTGGACAACATCGACAAATGGACCCACACCGCGATGTACCTGGGCACCTGCACCATCATCTGGATAGAGTATCTGCGACGCCACCAAAGGGTGGCATGGTGCAAAGCCGTCGCACTCGCATGGATGGCGCCACTGCTCATGAGCGGCCTGATAGAACTGCTGCAAGCCTACTGCACCGACGGACGGAGAAGCGGGGAATGGCTGGACGTGGCGGCCAACTCCATCGGGGTGACGATGGGGCTGGTCATCGGTATTCTTCTGGCAAAGTATCGCGGAAAAGCTTGAAAGGCTGACGGCGCAACTGCTTGTTATAGAAACGGCGGTCGTAGGTCACCTCCATGCCAATGAAATCGGGCTTCTCGAAAGCCTCATCCTCGCTGCCCAACTCCACCTCGGCCATGACAAGCCCTTCGTTGTCGCCATAAAACTCATCGACCTCGAAGGTATGCTCCCCACACTTCACCAGATAGCGTGTCTTGTCTATCATACCAGGCTCACAGAGTCTGAACAGCTGGATGGCCTCCTCGTAGGCTATCTCTTTCTCAAACTCATATCGCGACATCCCTCCATTGTAGGAAGGACCCTTGATGGTGAGGTAGCCCACCTCATCGCGCAGACGTATCCGCACAGTCGCATCCCGGGCGGCGATATAGCCCTGACGGATACGGCTGCTGGAATACGCACGGCTCTTGAAATCCCTGTCTTTATGTACCAGGAACTTCCGCTCAATCTCCATTCCGCTCATCTCACGACATGGAAACGAAAGTGAATGCCAGGTATACGATGGCAAGAATAATTAATGCCACGCAAATCCCGCGAACCACACTCTGAGCTTGTTTTTGCTGGCGAGCCTCACGCTGAGCACGTTTTACATCTCTTTTCTGGTTACTCATGGTTTTTTAAGTTTTTTAGTTTATAAGTTCTTGAGTTTTTTATAGTTTTCAAGGGGGGCGGAAATTCCGGATATTCCAGAATGTACGGGTATTACGGTATCAGCTTTCCTCGGTGACGGGGAACTCCATCAGATAAGCCTTGATGAAGCCGTCGAGCTTGCCGTCCATCACGCCATCGACATCGGTGGTCTGATAGTTGGTGCGGTGATCCTTCACGCGACGGTCGTCGAAGACATAGCTGCGTATCTGACTGCCCCACTCTATCTTTTTCTTGCCAGCCTCGATCTTGGCCTGAGCCTCCAGTCGCTTCTTCATGGCACGGTCGTAGAGCTGAGACTTGAGCAGGCGCATCGCATTCTTGCGGTTTTCCAACTGCTTGCGACTCTCAGTATTCTCGATGAGGATCTCCTCCTCTTCGCCCGTATCGGGGTCGACATATTGATAGCGCAGACGCACGCCCGTCTCCACTTTATTGACATTCTGCCCGCCGGCGCCACCGCTTCTGAACAGGTCCCACGACACCTTGGAGGGGTCGACAAAGACCTCTATCGTATCGTCGACAAGCGGCGACACGAAGACACTGGCGAAACTGGTCATACGCTTGCCCTGAGCATTGAATGGAGAGACACGCACCAGACGGTGAACACCACTCTCACTCTTCAGATAGCCATAGGCATACTCGCCGCCCTCTATCTCCATCGTGACGCTCTTGATGCCGGCCTCATCGCCCTCTTGCAGGTTGCTCACGGTCACCTTGTGACCATGGGCCTCGGCCCAGCGCATATACATGCGCATGAGCATCTGCGCCCAGTCCTGACTCTCCGTACCGCCTGCACCGCTGTTGATCTTCAGCACACAGTCCATCGGGTCTTCTTTCTGGCGCAGCATATTTTTCAGTTCCAGTGCCTCTATGGCTTTCATGGCCTGGGCATAGGCTTCATCCACCTCCTCCTCTGTCACCATCTCGTCGTGATAAAAATCGAAGGCCAGCTGCAACTCATCGGCTTTGTCGCGTACATCCTTATAACCCACAATCCATTTCTGCAGGTCCTTCACTTTTTTCATCTGTTCCTGAGCGCGCTGGGGATCATCCCAGAAGTCTGGGGCCTGTGTGCGTAGTTGCTCTTCCTCGTATTCTATCTTTTTCCTGTCGATGTCGAGATAATGGTGCAGTGCATCAGCACGATTCAGGACATCTTTCAGTTGGTCGGTGGTTATCATATTTTTTTAAGTTGACAAGTTGACGAGTTGACGAGTAGACAAGTTGCTTGTTGATTCAGTGACGAGTTGACAAGTTGCTTGTTGATTGTTACTATTGGAGCCTACTCCTTATACATTTCGTCGATTTCTGATTTATAGTTTTTGGCCAGCACATTGCGGCGCAGTTTAAGTGTGTTGGTGAGTTCACCCTCAGCCATGCTGAAAGCCTTGGGCATCAGGGTGAAACGCTTGATGCGCTCGTAGCTGGCAAGTCCCTGCTGCAACATCTCGATACGCTCCTCTATCATGCGATAGATCTTCGGGTTGGCACAGAGATCCTCATGGCTGCTGAAGGGGATGTCCATATCCTTGGCATATTCCTCCAGCAAATGGAAATCGGGCACAATGAGGGCGGAGACAAACTTACGCTCATCGGCGATGACCGCGATTTGCTCCACGTACTTGTCGACCAACAGTTTCGACTCGATCATCTGCGGGGCGATATACTTGCCATTGGAAGTCTTGAAGAGGTCTTTGATCCTGTCCTTGAGGAACAGCTCGCCGTCTTTCATATACCCGGAGTCGCCCGTACGGAAGAACCCTTCCTCGTCGAAAGAGGCCGCCGTGAGGGAGTCGCGCTTGTAGTAACCCTTAGTGATGGTCGGACCCTTGAGCAGGATCTCATCATTCTCACCGATCTTCACCTGAATGCTGAAGATGGGCCGTCCTACAGAACCAATGGTATAAGGCTCACCGATATGGTCGTTGGACACAGTGGCCAGACTCTCGGTC
The DNA here is from genome assembly GCA_946402905.1 of uncultured Prevotellaceae bacterium. Lineage (GTDB taxonomy): Bacteria > Bacteroidota > Bacteroidia > Bacteroidales > Bacteroidaceae > Prevotella. The sequence goes on from CAMIYC010000007.1 coordinate 40,061, forward strand.
AGTCCGTAACCCACCATCATGTTAATACCGATGGAATGGATAAACTCCTCGACCTCTGGCGACACCGTGGCTCCGGCAGTGGGGAAGAAATGGGCATTCTCCAGGCCCAGCTGCTTACGCACCAGGCTGAACACGGTCTTGTTGTAAAACGCATATTCCATCTGCAGATACAACGGCGGACGACGGCCATGGCTCAGGTACTCGATATTATGGCGACGCCCCACATTGATGGCTTTCTTGAAGAGTGCGCGCTTCGCTCCACTCGCACTGTCGATCTTGGCTTTCACGCCAGAGTAGACTTTCTCCCAAAAGCGGGGCACCGAGCTCATACAGGTGGGATGCGTCTCACGCAACGACTCCTGTATCTCCTTGGGATAGGTATTCACCACCAGCCTGGCACCCACAGTGAGACACAGAATGGCCCATCCACGCTCAAACACATGCGTATAAGGCAGGAAATTCATCACCACGTCTTTGTCGCTCACCGGCACAGAACGGTGATTGGCCTCAAAGGCGGCATGATACTGCCCATAGCTGAGTATCACACCCTTGCTGTCGCCTGTAGTGCCACTGGTATAGAGGATATTGCAGATATCGTCAAAGGAGGCCTGAGCATAGAGTTTCTCCACCTCGGTCTGACGTGGAAGATTCTCGCCAAGCTTGAGAAAATCGTCGAAATAGATGGCGTTGGGGTCGTGATTGTTGATGCGCACGCTGTTGTCGAAAATGATGATACGCTCCAGCGTGGGGCACAAAGGGAAGATGCGGTGCGCCTTGTCGTACTGCTCTTGCTCACCCACGAAGAGCAGGCGTATCTCAGCATCGTTGATCATAAAGCGTATCTGCTCCTCGCTGCTGGTGGCATAAAACGGCACAGTCACCGCCCTGATGCCAAACGCGCCGAAGTCGGTATAAATATAATGCACGGTGTTCTGGGAGAAGATACCGATATTCTCCTGTACCCCCACATTCAGGTTGAGCAGCGCATTGGAGACCTGTTTCACCATCGCTGAGAAAAAATCCCATGTGACGGACTTCCAACTCAAACTACCGAATTCACGATAGGTGAGTGCTGGCTTCGAACCGTACTTCTTAGCCTGCTCATGTATAAGAACCGAAAGGTGGCAATTTGTCTGCATACTCACTGGGTTATTTGTTACAAAGATACACTTTTCATAGCAAAAGTAGTCTAAATCGAATAAAAAACCAAAAAAAAAGTCGATTTTCTTTGATATAATACTAACTTTGTGCAATAAAGACTCAAAATCAAAGACAAATGACAAAGGAGTTGACCACACTCTATACTGCTGAGGCGATAAGACTGCTACGCCAACTGATTGCCACGCCCTCCGTGAGCCGTGACGAAAAAGCCGCTGCCGACGTGCTGGCCGCGACCTTAGAAGGATATGGGATGACCTACCATCGTGAAGGCAACAACCTATGGACGTGCGCGGAAGGCTATAACCCCAACCGCCCTACCCTGTTGCTCAATGCCCACATCGACACGGTGAAACCCGTGGCCTCATGGAGCCGCGACCCCTTCACCCCCACACTCCAGGATGACAGGCTCTACGGCCTGGGCAGCAACGACTGCGGCGGCGGTCTGACCACCCTGTTGCAGGTATACAGATACCTCGTCTCACGACCACAGCACTACAACCTCGTCTATCTGGCCTCGGCGGAGGAAGAGGTGTCGGGAACGAATGGCATACGCCGTGTGCTGCCTCTGCTGCCAGCCGTCGACGTGGCCATCGTGGGAGAGCCGACAGGCATGCAGCCCGCCATAGCCGAAAAAGGGTTGATGGTGATAGACATGACCGCGAAAGGAAAGTCGGGCCATGCCGCACGTGGTGAGGGTGTGAATGCCATCTATGCCATGCTCGACGACCTGGTGTGGCTCCGCGACTATCGGTTTGAGCAGGTGAGCCGGCTGCTGGGACCCACGCTGATGAATGTCACCGTGGTCAACGCCGGCACCCAGCACAACGTGGTGCCCGACATCTGCCGAGCGGTGATAGACATCCGCACCAATGAGTTTTACGACAACGAGGAGGTATTCCGCTTCATCCAAAAGCATGTGACCAGTGAGGTCAGCGCGCGGTCATTCCACCTCAGGTCGTCGCATATCCCGGAAGGCCATCCCCTCATCAAGAAATGTGTGGAGATGGGCATGCACCCCTTCGGATCACCCACGCTCAGCGACCAGGCCCTGATGCCTTTTGCTTCTTTCAAGCTGGGTCCCGGCGAGTCGAGCCGTTCTCACACCGCCGACGAATTCATCCGCCTGAGTGAGATGGAGAGTGCTTTCGAACAATATGTCCGGCTTCTCGACGGCACCAAAATCACTTCCCCAGCCAAGCTTCGGGATTGAGTTTGGCGGTCTCGCGGCGCAGCTGGAACTGCAGCATATTGTCCTGTCCGATAGTGCCGAGCGACTGTCGTGTGGACACCTGCTGTCCCTTGCGCACATGCACGTTGCGCAGATTGCAATAGACAGAGATAAAGTCGCCATGTCTCACCATGACCACCATCTGGCCTGCCACGCTGACCACGGCACTCACCTCGCCGTCGTAGATGGAGCGCACACTGGCACCCGGCTGACAGAGGATATTGATGCCCTTATTGTCGAGCTTGACATTCTTCAAGCCCTCCACGTCATACTGCCCGAAATGACTCACTATCTTATATGAACCGCTGACCGGCATCGGCAGACGGCCCTTGTTGCTCTCAAAACTGCCACTGATCTGGCGGTCGACAGCCGACATCGTCTCAGCACGGGCCTCCTCACGGGCAGCAGCCTCAGCCTCCTTCTCACGGCGGGCAGCATCGGCCACGGCCTTGCGCTCAGCAGCCACACGCGCCGACTCCGCCTCACGGGCAGCCTGCTCGGCACGCGCTTTCTCCTCAGCACTCTTGCGGGCGGCAGCCTCGGCGGCACGAGCCTCAGCCTCCGCTTTCTTGGCCAGGGCGGCAGCCTCACGACGGGCCTTGGCCTCCGTCTCACGCTTGGCACGAGCTTCGGCCTCGGCGGCAGCACGGGCACGCGCCTCGGCAGCGGCTTTCTCTGCTGCCACACGGCGCTCATGCTCACGGGCGGCAGCCTCGGCAGCGGCTTTCAGACGGGCTTCCTCGGCTTTAGCGGCGGCGATGCGGCGTTCCTCCTCGCGCTTGGCAGCCTCAGCAGCGGCTTTCTTACGGGCCAGTTCCTCGGCGCGTTTCTTCGCGGCGGCGGCCTCCGCCTTACGCTTCGCCTCCGCTTCGGCACGGGCTCGGGCTTTCTCCACCTCGACAGCGATCAGCCGGTCTATCTCGGCATTGATCTGGGCGTTTTTCCGCTCCTGCTCCGCAATGATCGACTGGATGGTACGCTGTTCATTCTGCAGGTCGCTCACCACTTTTTGCTGCTCCGTATGCTTGTTCTGAAGGTCGGCCTTTGCGGCCTTGCCCTTACTGAGCAGGGTGTTTTTCTGTCCTTTGGCCACCTGCAGCTGACGGTTCTTCTGGTTCAGCTCCTCTTGCTTGGCTTTGATCTGCTCGCCCTGCACCCGCTGATAGGAAGCATATTCCTGCATGAAGCGCAGACGGCGGTAAGCCTGAGTCAGGCTGTTGGCACTGAAGATAAACATCAGACGGTCTTGTATCGACCGATGCTTGGCCATATAGCGCATCGACTTGATAAATTTCTCCTGACGGTCGTGCAACTGTCCTTCCAGGGTGGTGAGCTGCGACTTCAGGATTCCGATGTTATTGTCAAGATGCTTGATGTCGTTCTCATAGCCCTCGATGTCTTTCTGCTTAGAGTCAATCTCACCGTTGATCACCAGCAGGTCTTGCAAACGCTTCTCCACGTCCATCTTGTTGGCTCGCAGCTTGTTTTGCTGATCGCGGATATCCTGCTCCACCTGTTTGCGCTCTTTCTCAAGTCCACGGATCTCCTTGGTGGAATAGTTGGCTTTCTTGCCTTTGCCTTGTGACTTGCCCTTGCTCGCCGTGGCCTGTCGCTTGCCGCGACGCGACTGCTGAGTGGTCGTAGTCTGCTGTCTTCTGGAGCCGCTCCTGTGGGTCTGAGCCGTCTGGGGCAGCACCATCATGGTGAACAAAAAAAGAAAAATATATCGTCTCATGTCTTACATTTTCAGGATTTGATTGATCACATTCTCTAATTTGACTGGCTTATACTTGGAAGGCACTTTGGTCTCGCTTTCCCAGTCGCTGTCGGTCTTCAGCCCTTTCATGGTGATGCTGACCGAGATAGACTTCTGCCCCGAAGATGTGGTCGTGTTGATAGAGATATCCTGCTTGGTGGGGAATGCCTTGGAGTTCAACGGTTTAAAATCATCATAGATCCATCTCAACGAGGAGGTGTTCTTGGAGGTGCCGATATAGACCGCCGAAGTCTGGTTGATACGGGCATCCGACGGATTGATCTGCCAGGCATACTTGATACGCCCCTCATGGCGGGTCACGTTGTCGTTGGCGACATCAAACTTGGCCATCTGAGCCTCGTCGACGGTTTTCTGGCCCGGTGCAAACAGCTGGTTGCGGAAAAGCGCCTGCAGAGAATAGAAATTGATGCCGTTGTTGCGCAGGAATCCCACCTGGTCATAACTGCTCTTCATATACTGCTTATGCAGACGGTCCATGATCAGCACAGAGTCGCGGGTGAACTCCATGCGTCCCACCTCGACCAGTCCCATCGGGGTGAGCTGTATACGTATCACCTCATCCTGGCGCATGCTGATCTTGCCGCCCACGGTGATATCCTTGCTGCCAACCTTGATGTTAAAATCGATGTTGCTGACTATATTGGGCGCGGCCACGGCATTCTCGCACACCTTCCTGACCAATGCCAGGCTGACGGTGTTGACAGGCGTGGCGACCGACGCCGACGTACTGCCCGAGGTGCCCGCAGTTCCTTTGTCACCTGTCTGCTGCACCCGAGTGGCGGTCTCTGTCTTGCCGTCGGAGACGACTTTTTTACTTGACCCGCAGGCAGTCAGGATAAACGGGACGGACAGCAGGAATAATCTATAGTTGACTTTCATTCTTCTATGTATTTTTTGAGTTTTATCTTTCGTCTGAGCAGGGCGCAGTCGTCATCCTCGTCAGCGGCTTCGAGGGCCTGCTGCCACAGCTGGAGCGCCTTGTCGGCATCATTGTTCTTAAAGTAGATATCACCGGCGTGCTCGGTGATCACCCTGCTGGGCGTGGTGTCGTTCTTCAGAGCCTGGTCGATATAGATGCGGGCCTCCTCATAACGCCCTTGCATGAAGAGGATCCATGCATAGGTGTCGAGATAGGTCGCACTGTTGGGCTCGGCTTTGACCGTGCGATAGCTCATCTGCTCGGCCTTCTGAAGGTCTCTGCCCAGCACGCTCAGGTAGTAGGCGTAGTTGTTGAGACACGGGATGTTGTCGGGTTTCCATTGCAGGCAACTGTCATACGCGGCGAAGGCCTCCTCCATGAAGCCTTTCTCATGCAGCAGGTCGCCCATGATCTCATAGAAGTCGGAGACGAGGGCGGGGTTGCTGTCACTGTTGATCTGGCTCACGCCACGCCGGAACGCGTCGAGCGACTCATCCCGCTCGTCCTTCATCGAGTGTGCCAGCCCCAGGAAATAATAAAAGCCCATGTTGTCGGGATTATACTCCACACCCGACTTGCTGAGCTGTATGATGCGGTCGTAGTCTTTGGTTTCCCATACCGACTGCAGCAACTCCAGCCGGATGCCGGCATTGTCGGGAGCAATGTCAAGCACACGCTCAAAAGCCGCATTGACGGTGTCCTTGGGCATATTCTTGAGCGACATATAGGCAGCGCAGACTTCAGCGATGTCGGCATTTTTCTGGGGTTTCTCCAGCATGCGGCCGAAAAGGCGGAGCACTTCGGTGCTGTCTCCTCCACTCTGCTCATTGTCGGCAATGACCTGACGCAACAGGATGATCTTACTATCGCTCTCGGTATGGTCGCTGAGCAGCAAAGCCTCGGTCTGGGCTTTGGCCAGCGAGTCTTGTCCCTGAGACTTATAATAGTCGAGCAGCGACATCTGTGCCATGATGTTGTCGGGCTCTTTCTTCAGCACCGCGTGATATTCATTGAGTGCTTCCTTTTCCTTCCCGTGCTGCAGGAGCCAGTTGCCCATCATCACACGATAGTTGTAGTCATGGGGATGCTGGCGGGCCAGATTGCTGAGTTCGCGGTATTCTTCTTTTTTCTTGCCTTGCTTGGAATAAACGCTCATGCGCGACAGGGTGAGATCCTCCGAGGGGCCGTCGATCATCTCCAGGCGGTTGAGCACATCGATCATACCCTGATAATTCTTGTCTTGCTGATAGAGCTGCAGGAGCACAGTGAGCACCTCCTGGCTGCCAGCATTCGCTGCCGCCAGCTGCTCATACACCTTCGTGGCCTTGGCGTAGTCGTCTGTCTTGATATAGCTCTGCCCCAGCCGCTCCTTATAGTTGGTATTGTAGGGACTTAAGACCGCGGCACGCTCCATATAGTGGAGGGCCAGGGTGTCCAGACCGAGCTCGTTATAATAAGAAGAGAGCATGAAGTAGGTCTCCGCGGAGTGAGGGTTGATGTCCAGCGCATGCCTGAACAAGTCGTACGCCGAGGCGTAATTGCCTTTCTGCTGTTGTCGCACAGCCTCGAGGTAGAAATAGCTGAACCTGCGGGCGTCATTATCGCTGAGCGTGACAGCGACCACTGGCTGCACGGCGGTGCGACGGGGCTTTTTCCGGGCATATACACAGACCACCGACACCAACAGCAATGTCAGTATCAGCCATCTCGGCCCGTTTGTGTGCATCATCTTACGTGTCATCATCCTACCTATTTCACACCTGTATGACCATATCCGCCCTCACCACGCTCCGTAGCGTCGAGCACTTCCACCTCGACCAGCAGGCCCTGCTCATGCCGTGCGATCACCATCTGTGCGATGCGCTCACCGTCGTTGACGACAAAATCTGTGTCGGAAAGATTGATGAGCACCACACCGATCTCGCCTCTGTAGTCGGCGTCGACGGTGCCGGGAGTATTGAGTACGGTAATGCCGTGTTTCAGGGCGAGCCCGCTCCGGGGTCTCACCTGTGCCTCAAAACCCGGGGGCAGCGCGATATGAAGCCCCGTGGGGATGAGCCGACGCTCCAAAGGGCGCAGCACGACGGGACCGTCGAGGTTGGCCCGCAAATCCATGCCCGCACTCTGAGAGGTGGCGTATTCGGGCAGACGCTGATGCCCTTTGTTGACAACTTTTATCTGAATCATAAAACAGTCTTCATGTCGAAATGAAATGCAAATTTAGTCATTTCCCTTCATATTCCCCCATTTTTGAAGTTAAAATGACTGATTTTAGAAATAATTATGATTATACGAAGTGGTTCGTTTTGTTCTGCCCCCGTTTTTCACTACCTTTGCAATTACATTGATTTCACAGCAACACTATGAATTGGCTACAACTCATCTCCAACAAGCGATTAGGACAAGAGGACAGGCACCCACAGCGGCACGACGACCGCTCGGAATTCAAGCGCGACAGCGACCGGCTGGTTTTCTCGGCCCCCTTCAGGCGCTTACAAAACAAGACACAGGTGTTTCCCCTGCCAGGAAGCATCTTCGTACACAACCGCCTCACCCACAGCATCGAGGTGTCGAGCGTGGGCATGTCTTTGGGCAATGACGTGGCCAGGATGCTGACCGACAGGCATCCACACTTGAAAGACACGCTCTTCGAAGAGATCGGGGCAATCGTATCCGCTGCCTGTCTGGCACACGACATGGGAAATCCTCCCTTTGGACACTCGGGTGAGAAAGCCATGCAAACCTATTTCACTGAGCGCAACGGAAAATACTTAGAAGACAGGGTCAGCAAGGAACTGTGGAGCGACATCACCCACTTTGAAGGCAATGCCAATGCGTTTCGCCTGCTTACGCACCGTTTTAAAGGCAGGCGCGACGGCGGATTCGTGCTGACCTATTCCACACTGGCCTCAATCGTGAAATATCCTTTCTCGTCGCTGGCCACCGGGAAAAAGGGCAAATTCGGATTCTTTGACACCGAGCGAGACATTTATCTCCGGATAGCACGCGACCTGGGCATCAGGCAACTGTCGGCCGAAGGCGAACCGCTCCGCTTCGCACGCCACCCTTTGGTCTACCTGGTAGAGGCTGCCGACGATATCTGCTATGAGATCATGGACATCGAGGACGCTCACAAACTGAATATTCTGACATTTGCGGAGACAGAAGAGCTGCTTCTCGGCTTTTTCGACGCGAAGACACAAGACGGGATGCGACAGAGAATCATCGACGAGGGCATCACCGACGACAACGAAAAAGTGGTATATATGCGCGCCTGCGTCATCGGATTATTGGAACATGAGTGTGCAGAGGTATTTGCCGCACACGAACAGCAAATACTCGACGGCATATTCGAAGGAAGCCTCATCGACCACATCTCCCCCCTGCCCCATGATGCCTACCGGCGATGCGTCGACCTGTCGAGAAAGCGCATCTACAACAGCAAGCCCGTCCTGGACGTAGAACTCTCAGGATATAAAATCATAGAGACCCTGATGGAGAAGATGGTGGAGGCTGCCGTCAACCCCGACCGGTTCTATTCGCAGCAACTCCTGCGGAGAGTGAGCAGCCAATACGACACCGACTCTCACGACATGGAGACTCGCATCATGGCCGTCATCGACTACATCAGCGGCATGACAGATGTCTATGCGCTCGACATCTATCAGAAAATCAACGGCATATCGCTGCCTATTGTTTGACACCCCCCTTGCCTAAGTGGCGGTATATCATCTTGCCCACGTCGCCCGACGACATGTTGAGAATGCCGGGATTCTGCGCCACGAAAGAGTCGATATGGCGCTTGCGTTTTTGCTCCAGGATCTCGTCTACGGCTATCAGGATGCCCGTCTCCTCGACATCGCCAAAACCATCGTTGATGGCTGTGCCGAACATCTTCATCGTGGGGCTAAGCCCCATGTAGGCATTGACAAGCGGAGGGATGTTGATGCCCAGCTTGCGAATCTCCGTATTGAGTATCTTATAATCCTCACGCAGAGAATCCTGATTGAGGATGGAAGCCAGCTCTTCCGGGTCAGACTCCAGCTTGAGGGGTTTCATCGGGATAATGAGATTATCCTTGTCGCCGAAATGCTTATTGAGGAAATAGAGTATCATATCGCGCCCCTTACGGATGTAGGAGGGATACATCGTCATCTTGCCGAAGAAGTATTTCACGTTGGGCATGATGACCGTCAGAGCACCCAGGCCGTCCCACAGGTTGTCGAGTGCGAAAAGACTCTTAGAGCCCATCTTGCTACTCTGATAAGGCAGCGTCACATAGGAGCGTGCCAGCTCCACCGTCTGAGGCAGATATTCCTTGATAAACTTGTCGGAGAAATGAAACATGTGGCTCGTGGCAAGTATCGGCTGGCCGTTGGAGTCGAAATCGACTTCTGTGCCGAGTTTGAAACGATAGCCTCCGATGATTTCCTCTTCGTCGGGATTCCAGACAAGCAACTGCTTGTAGCAATTGTCCATCGTGTCAAACTCGTCGAGGTCAAGCTCCTTGCCCGTTCCTCCTCCGGCAGCTCTGAACACCTCCTCACGCTGACGTCCGATTTCTCTGACGACATTGGGGGAGTCGTGTATATCGACAATGTAAATCTTGTTATGACTCTTATTGGTCATACGAAGCTGCTTGTCTGGCGTCAGCTCGCTCTTAAGCAACTCTTTGTCTACAGGAGGAATGATAGGTTGATCCATAGTGATGTTGTTTTACTCCAGTTCATAGACTTTGTCCTGGACATACTGAGCCCACTGGGCCGGGGTTTTTGATTTGTCGAAAGTCTGCCATGGTATCGGCTGGCCGATGGTCACACGGAAGGTCTTGTGCACATTCTTATACATCTCGTCGACAAGGAAGAGCATGGCAATGTTGAATTTGATGCCAAGAAACTTGCAGATGTTGGCCACACGATAGAAAAAGTCGGAATTCCTGCCGCTGAAATGGATGGGCACCACATCGCGATGCGTCTCGACGCTCTTCGACACGAATGTCTTCTTCCAGGTCAGGTCGTGGATACGGCCATTGATCTTCCTGGAGCACAGGCCGGCGGGAAACATCAGCATGTGACTCTCGCTCTTGAATCCTGCATTGACCATGGCCGGGAAGTTGCGGCTCTGCGAACCCGTCTTGTTGATGGGGATGCAAAGGGGGGCAAGCCCAGGCAGATTCATCAGAAGGTCGTTGACCAGATACCTGAAATTGCCATCATAGTGGCGGCCGATGACGGCTCCAAGAGCCACACCGTCTTCACCACCGAGCGGATGATTGCTCACAAACGTATAAAGCCGTCCGTCGTCTTTGGACGGAAGGTTTTCCTTGCCCACAATCTCCAGCGTCATGTCGAGATATCTCACACACTCCTCCAGCCAGTCGACACCCATCTTGTCGCGGGATTCCCAAAGAAACTTGTTGACCTCGTCTTGATGCACAATATGCTTCAGCCACTTCCTCACAAAAGAGGGCACATACCGGGCCTTACTGCCCATCTTGCCATCCAAGATCTGGTCGATGTCGATAGTCTTCTCTGATATTTCGGTCATGCTGTTGAGTGAATAAGTTTGTTAACGGAAAATATCCTATTGGAATATTAAATTGCAAATTTAATGCAAGTTTTCCAAAAAAAGCATTTTTTCCTAAAAAAATGTCTTAAAAATATTAATTCAACTTAATTTTTATGCAAGATGGTATAAAAAACGCATGAATCATGACGGTTGGAACCAAATTTTGCCAGCGATAGCACATGTGTAAAAATTCTCAAAATGAAACCCAAAAGATGACATGAATCAAGACGTTATTTTTTTTTGAAAAAAAAGTGGGGGATTGTGGGGGATTGTGGGGAAAAATATGTAACTTTGAACCCGATTTATAATATTGTTCAACGCATGCGTTTATTAGGTAACATAGAAGCCAAGACTGATGCCAAGGGAAGAGTTTTTCTTCCCGCGTCTTTCCGCAAGGTGCTTCAGGCAAGCAATGAGGAATGCCTGGTGCTGCGGAAGGATGTCTATCAGTCGTGCCTCGTGCTCTACCCCGAAAGAGTGTGGAATGAGCAGATGGACACCCTGCGCCAGCGTCTGAACAGATGGAATCCATCCCACCAGCAGATCTTCCGTCAGTTCTTGTACGACGTGGAGATCATTTACCCAGACAGCAGCGGCAGGATTCTCATACCCAGGAAATACCTGCTTGCGGCTGGTATCACCCAGGGCATCAGGTTTATCGGGATGGGCGACTCTATAGAGATATGGAGTTGTGACAAGACAGAAAAACCATTCATTGCACCGGAGGAATTCACCAAAGCGCTCGAAGACCTCATGGCCGAACAACCAACTTCCAACTAATCCAACAAGACCGACAGACGATCATGTCAGACACTATCCAGACATATCATATTCCCGTTCTCCTCGAGGAGAGCGTCACAGGACTGGCCATCAGCCCCGATGGCATCTATGTGGACGTCACTTTCGGCGGAGGTGGGCACAGCAGGGAGATACTGGGCAGGCTCTCGCCAGGGGGCAGGCTGTTTGGATTCGACCAGGATGCCGATGCCGCGGGCAACATTCCCGCCGACAGGCGTTTCACCTTCGTCAGAAGCAACTTCAGATACCTGAAAAACTGGATGCGATATTACGACGTCGACCAGATAGACGGCCTGATCGCCGACCTCGGCGTGTCGAGCCATCACTTCGACGACGAGACCAGAGGATTCTCCTTCAGGTTTGACTCGCCGCTGGATATGAGAATGAACCATTCTGCCCCCATGACAGCCGCCGACGTGCTCAACACCTATAACGAGCGACAGCTGTCGGATATCTTCTACCTGTATGGCGAGCTGAAAAACGCCCGCCGTCTCGCAGCAGCCGTGGTCAAAGCCAGGAGCCAGGCTCCTCTCACCACCACGGGCCAGCTGACAGACCTGGCAGCGAAATACCTGCCACGAGACCGCGAGAAGAAAGAGACGGCCAAACTGTTCCAGGCCCTGCGCATCGAAGTGAACCACGAGATGGAGGCCCTGCGCGACATGCTCAGGGCGGCGGCAGAGCTGCTGAGGCCCGGCGGCAGGCTGGTGGTGATCACTTATCACAGCCTGGAAGACAGAATGGTGAAAAACATGATGAAGACGGGCGACATCAACGGCCATGTCGAGCAAGACTTCTACGGGAGGGCTCTCACGCCATTTACGCTGGTCAACAATAAAGTGATCGTCGCAAGTCCCGAGGAAGTGGAAAGGAATCCGAGAAGCAGAAGTGCGAAATTAAGAATTGCCGAGAAAAAATGAGAAAAGAAACAGACGAACAATACATACAGGAAGAGACGACTCCTACAGTCGACTCTTATACAGACGACGAGGAGACCCCCGCCGGCGACAGTGCGGCCGAAGCAAGCGACAGCGGCACCGACGAAGAGGAGCACATCGCCAGGCCTACGCTCAAGGAGGTGATAGCCGAGAACGCACGCGAAGATGAGCGGCCCATGTCGTCGTCGCTGACGCTGAGAAAGATTCTTGGCGGCGATATCCTCAATGCCGACGCCATCCGCCGGCAGGTATGGCTATTCCTGCTGATCGCGCTCTTTGGAGTGTTTTATATATCCAACAGATACAGTTGCCAGAAAAAACAGCTCGAGATAGACCAACTGACCAAGAAACTGAAGACTGCCAAATACAAGACTCTGTCGCTATCAAGCATACTGACAGAGCGTTGCAGAGAGAGCCAGGTGTCTGAATTGCTGCGCGCCAACAAAGACAGCGTCATCCATCCAGCCGACCAGCCACCTTATATTATAATAGTGAACGAAAACTGAAGAATGGCATAGCCTGCAAAACTGACCAGGGGCATCGAGGGATGAGGATTTTGCTGCCACAGGCAGCCGAAAAGATTGATAGGAAATGAGTAAGTTTAATAACAAGAAAATAATACCACGCTATTCCTTCCTGGCTATTCTGATGACGATAGCCGGTGTCGCCGTGATTATCAAGGCCACCTATATTATGACCGTGAAGCACGACTACTGGATGGAAGTGGCGAGCCAGAAAAAATTCGACAGCATCAGGGTGGCTCCTGCCCGGGGCAACATCCTGAGCGACAGAGGCGAACTGATGGCCAGTACGCTGCCGGAGTACAAGATGTTTATCGACTTCATGGTGGGAGGCGAGGAGAAAGACTCACTGTGGAACGTGAAGCTCGACAGCATCTGCATGGGACTGCACCAGATATTCCCCGAGCGCTCGGAGGCCGAGTTCAGGAGTCATCTTGAAGAGGGGCACAAAAACAAAAAGCGCCACTGGCCGATATGGCCCAAAAGAGTAGACTACAACACGTTTACCAAAGTGTCAAAACTGCCGGTATTCAACCTGCCCACCCTGAAAGGAGGATTCCACTACGAAGAGAACAATGCACGACGCCAGCCATTCGGCACACTGGCATCACGCACCATCGGCGACATGTATGGCGCGAAAGACTCCGCGCAATTCGGACTGGAATTGTCGTTCGACAGCGTGCTCCGCGGACGTGAGGGACTCACCCACAAGCGCAAGGTGATGAACCACTTCCTCAACATCGTAGACACCCCGCCCACCGACGGTGATGATATCGTCACGACCATCAACGTGCAGATGCAAGACATAGCCGAGAAAGCCACGGAAGAGGAATTGCAGCTCATCAATGGCGACGTGGGAGTGGCCATCGTCATGGAGGTGGCAACCGGTGACGTGAAAGCTATCGTCAACCTGGAAAAATGCGGCGACGGGAAATACCGTGAGCGCAAGAACCATGCCGTCAGCGACTTGCTCGAGCCCGGGTCGGTTTTCAAGACCGCATCACTGATGGTGGCACTCGACGACGGCGTAGTAGACACCTCATACAGGGTGAACACGGGCAACGGGCAGATGAAGATGCACGGCTCGATGATGAACGACCACAACCGTGCCTCGGGAGGCTATGGCACCATCTCACTGGGCAGGGCACTGCAGGTGAGCAGCAACATCGGTATCAGCTATGCCATCGACGAGCACTACAAGCACAATCCGTCGCGCTTCACCGACGGACTGCACCGCATCGGCATAGACGAAGACTTCAAGATACCTATCAAAGGAGCGTCGCCGGCACGTATCAAGCACCCCTCGGACAAGGTCAACGGACAATCGACATGGTATCAGACCACGCTGCCGTGGATGAGTATCGGCTACGAGTCGCAGATACCTCCCATCTCCACACTGGCCTTCTACAACGCTATCGCCAACAACGGCAAGATGATGCGGCCCAGATTTGTGAAACGTATACTCCGTGAGGGAGAGGTGGTCAGAGAATATCCGCCCGTGGTGGAGCGCGCACAGATCTGCAAGCCCTCGACGCTACGCAAGATACAGAAGCTGCTGGAGCAGGTCGTCACCCACGGCACAGGTAAGAAAGCACGAGCCGAGTCGTTCGCAGTGGCGGGCAAGACAGGGACGGCACAGATATCAAAAGGACGCAGCGGATACAAGTCGGGAGCCATGAGATACCTGGTCAGCTTTGCTGGCTACTTCCCGGCCGACAATCCACGATACAGCTGTATCGTATGCCTGCAGAAGACCGGACTGCCCGCATCGGGAGGCACCATGAGCGGATGGGTGTTTCACAACATCGCAGAGGGTATCATGGCACATAGCCTGAACGTCGACGCCTCAAGCGCGCGCGACACCGTAGGCATGATACGGCCCGACGTGCAGCGCGGCAACCTCAAGGCCACCCAGTTCGTGCTCGACTATCTGGGATATCCCACCAGCCAGAACTGGAGCGACCAGGTGATGCTGAGCGAGCAAGATTGGGGATCGGTAGGTTTTGAAAACGGCAAATACTTGCTCAACAGACAGGACATCTCAGACGACAAAAACATCATGCCCGACGTGCTGGGCATGGGCATACGCGATGCCATGTACCTGCTCGAGGACAAAGGGCTGAGGGTACAGGTGTCAGGACGGGGAAAAATCGTGTCGCAAAGCCCTTATGCGGGTACGACCATTAAGAAAGGAGAGACCTGCACACTGAAACTGCAATTATAGAAAAGAGAGACAACACATAGCAACAAACACCAAAACCACATCATCACAATATGAAAATTAGTGAACTGATCAAAGACATAAGGCCCATCGACATCTCTGGATCCATAGACACGGACATCACAGGGGTGAACATCGACTCCAGGAAGATAGAAGCTGGCCACCTCTTCGTAGCCATCAAAGGCACCCAGGTAGACGGGCACCAGTACATCGCTAAAGCCATCGGACAAGGTGCTGCCGCCATACTTTGTGAAGACATGCCGGAACAAAAGGCCGAGCATGTCTGCTACATCCGCGTGGACTCGACAGAAGACATCGTGGGACTGGTGGCCACACGATTTTACGGAGACCCTTCACGCAAACTGAAACTGGTAGGCGTGACTGGCACCAACGGCAAGACCACCATCGCGACACTGCTCTATCAGATGTTCAGAAAATTCGGACACCGCTGCGGACTGCTCTCCACCGTCTGCAACTACATCGAAGACGAAGCCTACCCCACAGAGCACACCACCCCCGACCCCATTGAGCTCAACAAGATGCTGGCCAAGATGGTCGAAGCCGGCTGCGAATATGCCTTTATGGAGTGCAGCAGCCACGCCATACACCAGCGCAGGATCGGTGGACTGAGATTCGAGGGAGGCATCTTCACCAATCTCACACGCGACCACCTGGACTACCACAAAACCTTCGAAAACTACCGCGACGCCAAGAAAAGATTCTTCGACGACCTGCCCAAGTCGGCATTCGCCGTCATCAACGCTGATGACAAGAACGGGATGTTCATGGTGCAGAACACCAAAGCCACCGTCAAGACTTATTCCACCAGGAGCATGGCCGACTTCAGGGCAAGAATCCTCGAATGCCACTTCGAAGGGATGTATCTCGAGATTGACGGCAGGGAGGTAGGCGTGCAATTCATCGGAAAATTCAACGTGAGCAACCTGCTCGCCGTTTACGGAGCCGCATACATGCTGGGCAAGAAGCCGGAAGACATCCTCCTCGTACTCAGCACTCTCAAGAGCGTGAGCGGACGTCTGCAACCCGTCCACTCGCCTGAAGGATTCACTGCGATCGTTGACTACGCCCACACCCCCGACGCATTGTCAAACGTGCTCAACGCCATCCACGAAGTGCTCAACGGGAAAGGGCAGGTGATCACCGTCTGCGGCGCTGGCGGCAACCGCGACAAAGGCAAGCGGCCGCTCATGGCTCAGGAAGCCGTCAGGCAGAGTGACCGTGTGATCATCACGAGCGACAACCCGCGCAACGAGGATCCGCAGGCCATCATCAACGACATGCTGGCAGGCCTCACACCACAACAGATGAAAAAAGTCATCTCCATCACCGACCGGCGCGAAGCCATCCGCACCGCATGTATGATGGCGCAGAAGGGTGACGTCATCCTCGTGGCAGGCAAAGGACATGAGAACTACCAGGAGATACAGGGCGTAAAACACCATTTCGACGACAAGGAAGTGTTGCAAGACATCTTCTCAGCTTAATCCATCCACAAAAACCCTCACAAAATGTTATATTATTTCTTTAGACTGCTCGAACAATACGACATACCAGGCTCACGCATGTGGCTGTATATATCGTTTCGCTCACTGCTCACGCTGATCCTGTCGCTCATCATATCGGCATGGTTTGGCGAGAGATTCATCAAGTGGATGAAGCGCCGCAATATCTCTGAGACACAGCGCGACTCGTCGATCGACCCCTTCGGCACAGCCAAGAAGGGAGTGCCCACGATGGGAGGCATCATCATCATGGTCTCTATCCTGGTGCCAGTGATCCTGCTCGGAAGGATGCGCAACATCTACCTGATACTGATGATCATCACCACCATCTGGCTGGGATTCCTGGGATTTCTCGATGACTACATCAAAATCTTCAAGAAAAACAAAGACGGCCTGAAAGGCAAATATAAAATCGTAGGCCAGGTGAGTATCGGACTGATTGTAGGCCTGGTGCTCTGGGCCAGCCCCGACGCCACCATCCATGAAAACGTGACCATCGAAAAACAAGGTGTCAACATGGTGGTGAAACACAAGTCGGAGCCGGCGAAATCACTCAAGACGACCATACCCTTCCTGAAGAACAACAACCTGGACTACGCTGAGGTGATGTCTTTCTGCGGCAAATACAAGAATGCGGCTGGATGGATACTCTTCGTGCTCATGACCATACTCGTAGTGACAGCAGTGAGCAACGGAGCCAACCTCAACGACGGAATGGACGGCATGTGCGCGGGCAACTCGGCCATCATCGGTGTGGCACTGGGCATTTTCGCCTATGTGAGCAGTCACTTCGAATATGCCTCATACCTCAACATCATGTATATACCAGGGTCGCAGGAGCTGGTGGTATTCCTATGCGCGTTTATCGGGGCGATGATCGGATTCCTCTGGTATAATGCCTACCCCGCACAGGTGTTCATGGGCGACACCGGATCACTCATGGCCGGAGGCATCATCGGCGTATGCGCGGTCATCATACACAAAGAGCTGCTCGTGCCCATACTGTGTGGCATCTTCTTCATGGAGAGCCTCAGCGTCATCATACAGACCGGCTACTTCAAATACCGCAAGCGTAAAGGGGAGCGTGTGAGGATATTCCGCGCCACTCCTATCCACGACAATTTCAGGAAGCTGGACTCACAACTTGACCCAACAAGCAAATATATCCTTAAGAACTGGCCTGAGCGGCAATTCCATGAGTCGAAAATCACCGTGAGATTCTGGATCACTACCATTATATTAGCCGCACTGACCATTATCACCCTCAAAATCAGGTAGGCAGAAAGAAAGATGCCGAGGATGGAGGGTTGGGAAACCGGAACATGAAAGCATTAGCATAAAGACTGAAGACTACAGATTGATTGGGAAAGTGAATTGACTGATTGGAAATGTATTTTTGATTAAATTGGAAATGTATATTGATTAACTGGAAATGTATATTGATAGAATATGAAAAAAATAGTAGTTTTAGGCGCAGCCGAGAGTGGAGCGGGTGCAGCCGTACTGGCCAAGAAAGAGGGATTCGACGTGTTTGTGTCGGACATGGCCACCATTAAAGACAAATATAAGGCCATGCTCGACAGCCATGGCATAGCATGGGAAGAGCGCCAGCATACGGAGCACATCATACTCGGTGCCGACGAGATCATCAAGAGCCCGGGCATCCCCTGCGATGCTCCCATCGTGAAGCAAGCCTGCGAGAAAGGCATACATGTGATCAGCGAGATAGAGTTTGCCGGCCGGTATACTCAGTCAAAGATGATCTGTATCACCGGCAGCAATGGCAAGACCACTACCACCTCGCTGATCTACCACATCTTCAAATCGGCAGGATACGACGTGGGACTCGCAGGAAATATCGGACGCAGCCTCGCACTCCAGGTGGCAGAGGAGCCCCATGAGTATTACATCATCGAGCTGAGCTCATTCCAGCTGGACAACATGTATGACTTCAGGGCCAACATTGCCATCCTGCTCAACATCACGCCCGACCACCTGGACCGCTACGACAACAACATGCAGAACTATGTGGATGCCAAGATGCGCATCATACAGAACCAGACTCAGGACGACAGTTTCATCTACTGGAACGACGACCCGATCATCAAGAGAGAGCTGGAGAAATATGACATCAAAGCAATACAGTATCCCTTCTCGGAACTGAAGGAGAAAGGCTCCATCGGATATATCGAGGAGGGCATGTATACACTGGAGAAGCCCACCCCGTTCAACATGGAGCAAGAAGAGCTGAGCCTCACTGGCAAGCACAACATCTACAACTCTCTCGCAGCAGGACTCGCCTCCAATATCTCGGGCATCCGCAAAGACTGCATCCGCAAGTGTCTCAGCGACTTCCCCGGAGTAGAGCACCGGCTCGAGAAAGTAGCCACAGTGAGAGGTGTGCTCTACGTCAACGACTCCAAGGCGACCAACGTAGACGCATGCTGGTACGCGTTGGAGAGCATGAAGACCAAGACCATCCTCATACTGGGCGGCAAAGACAAGGGCAACGACTACAATGAGATCAAAGACCTGGTCAAGAAGAAGTGCAGCGGCCTCGTCTTCCTGGGAGCCGACAACACCAAACTGCACCAGTTCTTCGATGGCATGGACATCCCCATCCGCGACACGCACAGCATGAAAGCATGCGTGGAAGCATGCTATGAGATGGCAAAGCCGGGAGAGACCGTGCTCCTGAGCCCATGTTGCGCCAGTTTCGACTTGTTCAAAAACATGGAAGACCGAGGTGAGCAATTCAAGACGTTGGTGAGAAATTTGTAATACACGGCGTGCGTCATGCGCCCACAAACAGAGCAACGCGTCAAAACAGAACAACATGAAGATATCTATTGGCAACATATTCAAAGGCGACAAAGTCATCTGGATGATCTTTTTCTTCCTTTGCATCATCAGCATCCTCGAAGTATTCAGCTCGAGCAGCTCGCTGACATACGACAAGACGAGCTACTGGGGGCCGGTGTTCAAGCACACGGCCATCCTGATAGTAGGAATCTTCATCATGGTGATGGTGCAGAACATCGACTGCAAGTATTTCAAAATAGCGACCCCCTTCCTGCTCATCATCTCATTCGTGACTCTATTATGGGTGCTGGCCGCCGGACAGAGCACCAATGGTGCACAGAGATGGGTCAGCCTCTTTGGCATACAGTTTCAGCCGTCGGAGATAGCCAAGGGTACCATCGTGCTCTCTGTGGCACAGATCCTCAGCGCGATGCAGACTGAAGAAGGCACCCAGGAGAATACCTTCAAGTATATCTTATGGACCGCCTGCCCGTTGCTCTTGCTCATCGTCTTTGAAAACCTCTCCACCGCCATGCTCATAGGCATGGTAGTAGTCTGCATGATGTTTTTCGGACAAGTGTCACTCCAGAAACTCGGCAAGCTGATGGGGGGAATCGCACTCGTGGCGGTATTCGCACTCTCTTTTGTCCTGATTTTCGGACAGGAAGAGGAGAAAGCCAATGACAAGCAAAACCTGACCGAAAGGGTAAAGAAAGCCGATGAAGACACCTCACCGTCTTTTTTCGAGAAAGTGTTTCACAGGGCTGGCACCTGGAAGGGAAGAATTCTGAAATTTGTCAACAGCGAAGAAGTCAGCCCCGACAAATTCGACCTCGACGAAGACTCACAGATCGGACATGCCAATATCGCCATCGCATCGTCTGAGATCGTCGGCAAGGGGCCTGGCAACTCAGAGGAGCGGGATATGCTCCCTCAGGCGTTCTCCGACTTCATATACGCCATCATCATCGAAGAGCTGGGGCTGGCCGGCGGCATCGCCGTCATGCTGCTCTACATCTTCCTCTTGTTCAGGGCCGGACGCATCGCCGACAGGTGCGCCAACGCATTCCCTGCATTCCTGGTGATGGGACTGGCCTTGCTGCTGGTCAGCCAGGCGATGTTCAACATGCTCGTCGCCGTGGGACTTGCTCCCGTGACAGGACAGCCCCTGCCGCTCATCAGCAAGGGAGGCACCTCGACCATCATCAACTGCATCTACATCGGAGCCATCCTCAGTGTAAGCATCTCGGCCAAGAAAAAGAGTGCCCAGCCTACTCTGACCTAAGCCTGACACCACCCTCCGCAAAGAGTTCTGGAGGAGAGGAGTTTCAGAAGTTCAGGAGTTGAGCGAATGCGAACCTGAATTAGTGAAAATACTTCATAAATTAGGTGTAAAAAATTGCGGAAAGAGAAAAAAAATGAGTAATTTTGCCCATCAAAACAGAGACATGAGCCAACAACTAAGAATTATCATCAGCGGTGGCGGTACCGGGGGACATATTTTCCCGGCCATTTCCATTGCCAATGCCATCAGAGAGAAGCGTCCCGACACAAAGATTCTCTTTGTCGGGGCTGAAGGACGCATGGAGATGCAGCGCGTGCCAGCGGCCGGCTACGACATCAAGGGGCTGCCTATCTGCGGCTTTGACCGGAAAAACCTGCTGAAGAATTTCGCCGTACTGCTGAAGATCTGGAAGAGCCAGCGACTGGCCAAAAAGATCATCAAGGAGTTTGCACCCATGGCAGCCGTGGGAGTAGGAGGCTACGCCAGTGGCCCCACGCTCAACAAATGCGCAGACATGGGCATCCCCTGCCTGATCCAGGAGCAGAACTCCTATGCCGGGGTCACCAACAAGCTGCTGGCCAAAAAGGCAGAGAAAATCTGCGTGGCTTACGAAGGGATGGAGAGATTCTTCCCTGCAGACAAAATCATCCTTACGGGCAACCCCGTGAGACAGTCGTTGCTGCAGACAAAGGTCAGCCAGGAGGAGGCTCTCAGGCAATTCGGACTCCAGCCAGGACGCAAAACCATCTTACTGGTGGGTGGCAGCCTGGGCGCAAGGACGGTCAACGAGAGCATGCTCCGCCATCTCGACATCGTGAAATCATCCGGTGTGCAGTTTATCTGGCAGACGGGCAAATACTATCATGAGCAGATCATCGAGCAGCTGAAGCAGCATCAGCCGATGCCGGCACTCCACGTGACCGACTTCATCAGCGACATGGGTGCAGCATACCGAGCCGCCGACCTGGTCATCAGCCGGGCCGGAGCAAGCAGCATCTCCGAGTTCTGCCTCATTGGAAAGCCCGTGATACTCGTACCGTCGCCCAATGTGGCAGAAGACCACCAGACCAAAAACGCCATGGCCCTGGTAGAGAAAGGAGCCGCCCTGTATGTGAAAGACAGCGACGCCCCCGCCACCTTGCTGCCACTGGCTGTCAAGACCGTGGGCGACGACCAGAAGCTGGCAGAGCTGAGCCAGAACATCCTCAAGATGGCACTGCCCGACTCTGCGTCCATCATCGCCGACGCCGTGATTGCCATGGCTGAGCGGCAAGCCTCTAACAACAGAAAATGAAGTGAAATGGAACTAAAGGATATCAAAGCCGTATATTTTATCGGAGCTGGCGGCATAGGCATGAGCGCCATTGCACGCTTTTTCCTCCACAAAGGACTCGTGGTGGCAGGCTATGACAGGACGCCATCCGAACTGACCGGACATCTGGCAGAGGAAGGCATGCTCATCCACTATGACGACGACGTGGAGCAGATACCCGCCTCATGCCGCGACAAGGACCACACGCTGGTGGTCTACACACCGGCCGTGCCAGACACTCACAGCGAGCTATGCTATTTCAAGGCCCAGGGCTTTGAGATACAAAAGCGCGCCCAGTTGCTGGGCACCCTCACACGCACGCACAAAGGACTCTGCGTGGCAGGCACCCATGGCAAGACCACCACGTCGACCATGTGTGCTCACATCATGCACCAGAGCCACCTCGACTGCAACGCATTCCTGGGAGGCATCTCCAAAAATTACGGCAGCAACTATATCCTTTCGCCAAGCGACTACGTGGTGATCGAGGCCGACGAGTTCGACCGCTCCTTCCATTGGCTCAGGCCATGGATGAGCGTCATCACCGCCACCGACCCCGACCATCTCGACATCTACGGCACCAAGGAAGCCTATCTCGAAAGCTTCAGACACTACACCACCCTGATACAACCCGGAGGCTCACTGATCATCCACCGCGGGCTCGAGATGCACGCCGAGCCTGTCGAAGGGGTGCATGTCTATGACTATAGCCGCGACGAGGGCGACTTCCACGCCGAGAATATCGTCATCGAAAACGGACGGATCACCTTCGACCTCATCTCACCCATCGCCGATGTCAAGGACATCGAACTGGGGCAGCCTATGCCTATCAACATCGAGAACGGCATCGGAGCCATGGCCATGGCTCAACTCTGCGGCTGCACGCCCGACGAGCTGAGAGAAGGCATGCGCACCTACCAGGGAGTGGACCGCCGTTTCGACTTCAAGCTCAATGACAACCGGCACGTCGTGCTGAGCGACTACGCCCACCATCCCATGGAAATACTCCAAAGTATCAAGAGCGTCAAGCAGCTCTACCAGGGAAGAAAGGTCACCGTCATGTTTCAGCCCCATCTCTACACCCGCACACGCGACTTCTACAACGATTTTGCACTCAGCCTGAGCGAAGCCGACGAAGTGGTGCTCTGCGACATCTATCCGGCACGGGAAAAGCCCATCCCGGGTGTGACCTCTGCACTGATCTACGACCACCTGCGTCAGGACATGCCCAAGACAATGATCACCAAAGACCAAGTCATCGACTATGTCGGAAGCAGAGACTTCGACGTGTTGGTAGTCCTCGGGGCAGGAGACTTGGACAACTACATCAACCAGATCACTGACATCATCAAGCAAAAATGAGAATCAACTGGAAAAAAACGGTCATGGTAGTGCTCGACCTCACGCTGGCCGCCTATCTGGCGCTGGCGTTCACTACTTTCAATCACCCGGACAAAAGTGCCCAGGTGTGCGAGGAGGTGAGCATCAATATCACCGACCAGGAAACCAGTGGATTTCTGAGTGCCAACGAGATCAAGAACATCCTGCAGAAAAAGCATCTCTACCCCAAAGGCAAGACGCTCACCTTGGTAGACCCACGCACCATCGAGGAGTCCCTCAGCCAGAACACACTCATCGACCACGTGCAGTGCTACAAGACCGTCAGCGGCACCGTGGGGATCATCGTCTCGCAGAAAGTGCCCTACGTGCGTATCAAGACGGAAGACGGAAAGGACTATTACCTCGACGCCAATGGCGAAGTGATGCGAAGCACCAACTACACCTCCGACCTGATCATCGCCACAGGCAATATCAGCAAGTGGTATGCACAGAACTATATCTCGGCGGCGAGCAGATACATCATGAGTCACGACTTCTGGAAGAACCAGATTGAGCAGATCAACATCCTGCCAGACAAAAACTTCGAGATCGTGCCACGTGTGGGCAATCACATCGTCTGCCTGGGCAGGCTGCCCGAAAGCACCGACAAGGAGAAGCGCGAGAAAGACATCCAGGAGTTTATGGACTTCAAGCTCAAACGACTGGAGAAATTCTACAAATACGGCCTCAACAAGATTGGCTGGAACAAGTACAACTACATCAACTTAGAGTTTGACAATCAAATCATCTGCAAGAAAAACAAGAAAAACCACAAAGAGGCGCAGACCGACGTCGCCAGACAGGTGACAACGCAGGCACCGACATCAGAAAAGAAAGAGACTCAACAACAAGAGAAACAAGAAAAACCAAGAAACATCAATTAATACAATATGGCAGCAAAGGATTTCATCGTAGCTATTGAATTAGGCTCTACCAAGATCACCGGCATCGCCGGGAAAAAGAGCATGGACGGCAGTATACAGATACTGGCCGTGGTGAGAGAGGACGCCACATCATGCATCCGCAAAGGTGTGGTCTACAACATTGACAAGACAAAGGCATGTC
This sequence comes from uncultured Prevotellaceae bacterium, assembly GCA_946402905.1. Classification (GTDB taxonomy): domain Bacteria; phylum Bacteroidota; class Bacteroidia; order Bacteroidales; family Bacteroidaceae; genus Prevotella. The sequence goes on from CAMIYC010000007.1 coordinate 64,559, forward strand.
TGACCAATGTCATGAAAAAACTGAAGAACTTGCTCAAGTCTGAAATTGCACACGTATACGTAGGCGTTGGCGGACAGTCGATCAGAAGCATCAAAAACGTCATCGTCAAAGAACTGGGCGACGACACTATCGTGACACAAGACATGATCAACGAGCTGATGGACAACAACAGGAGCATGTCGTATCCTGACCTCGAGATATTAGATGCTGCTACACAAGAATACAAAGTGGGCACACAATTCACGACAGAACCCGTGGGCATACAATGCAGCAAGCTCGAAGGCAATTTCCTCAACATACTCTGCCGCAAATCCTTCTACCGCAACCTCAACAAGTGCTTCGACGAGACCAACATCGGCATCGCCGAGATGTATCTCTCTCCCATCGCACTGGCACACAGCGTGCTCACTGAGACGGAGAAGCGAAGCGGATGTATGCTGGTAGACATGGGGGCCGACACCACCACCGTGTCGGTATATCACAAAAACATCCTGCGCCACCTCGCCGTCATCCCTCTCGGAGGAAACAACATCACAAAAGACATCGCCTCACTCCAGATGGAAGAGAAAGACGCCGAAGAACTGAAACTCAAATACGCCTCGGCATATACCGAGAGCAATGAAATCGAGGCACAGAAACCTATACAAATCGACAACGACCGCACGGTGGATTATAAAGAATTTGTCGACATCGTAGAGGCACGTGTCAACGAAATCATACAGAACGCATGGTATCAGGTGCCACAAGAATACAAGAACAAGCTGCTCGGAGGCATCATACTCACCGGTGGAGGTTCCAACATGCCCAACATCAAGAAAGCCTTCACCGAGGTTACCGGTATCAAGAAAATACGCATCGCAGGAAGCGTCAACCAGAACGTGACCTCTACCGACAGCGAGATAAACGCCAAGAATGGCATGATGAACACCGCCATCGGACTGCTGGCCAAAGGCGACATGAACTGCGCCGGCTCACCCATCAAGAACAAGAGCGACCTCTTCGGCGATGATAGCGGCACCACCGTCACCACCCCCGACACCCACAAGCCTCCCCGCAAGCCAGGAGAAATCAGTCCGGGAGTTGTCATGACTGAGGCCGAGAAGCAGAAGATAGAAGAGGAGCGCCTCCGCAAACAGCGTGAGGAAGAGAAAATCCGTATCATGCAGGAGGATGAAATGCGCCGACAGGAAATGCTCAAGAACAAAAAGAACGGATTCGGCAAGAAATTCATCAGCTCTATTAAAGATTTTGGCAAGAAACTCATCTCTGAGGAAGAAGATGAGAGATAGTCTACCATCTCGTCCGTAACAACAACCACAAGCAAAAACATTCCAAAACATACAATAATATGCCAAACGAGAAATCATCAAATACACTCCCTTTTGAAGGATTACCAAAAGAGAACAGCATCATCAAGGTCATCGGCGTCGGTGGCGGTGGCGGCAACGCCGTCAATCACATGTACCGCGAGGGGATTCATGACGTGACATTCGTACTTTGCAACACCGACCGGCAGGCCCTCAACGACTCGCCGGTGCCCGTGCACCTGCAGCTGGGCCAGGAAGGACTTGGAGCTGGCAACAAACCCGAGAGAGCACGCAAGGCCGCCGAGGAAAGTGAAGACGAGGTGAGGAAAATGCTCAACGACGGCACCAAGATGTCGTTTATCACGGCAGGTATGGGTGGCGGCACCGGAACGGGAGCTGCACCCGTCATCGCACGTGTCTCCAAAGAACTGGGCATTCTGACCGTCGGTATCGTGACCATACCATTCCGCTTTGAGGGTGCCAAGAAGATCGACCAGGCCCTCGACGGCGTGGAGGAGATGTCGAAGCATGTCGACGCCCTCCTGGTCATCAACAACGAGCGACTGCGCGAGATCTACCCGGAACTCACGGTGCTCGACGCTTTCGCCAAAGCCGACGACACCCTGAGCATCGCAGCCAAGAGTATCGCAGAGATCATCACCGTACACGGACTGATCAACCTCGACTTCAACGACGTGAAGACCGTGCTCAAAGACGGTGGCGTGGCCATCATGAGCACAGGATATGGCGAGGGTGAAGGACGTGTGAAAAAAGCCATCGAAGACGCGCTCAACTCACCTCTGCTCAACGACAACGATGTGTTCAACTCTAAGAAGATACTGCTCAGCATCGCCTTTGCCAACGACAAGAACTCCTCTGGCCTGATGATGGAGGAAATGAATGACGTCAACGACTTCATGGCCAAATTCGGAAGCGACTTCGAAATCAAATGGGGACTGGCCATCGACCCCGAACTGGGCAAGAAAGTGAAGGTGACCATACTCGCCACCGGTTTCGGCATCGAGAACATCGACCCGATGATGGAAAGCCGCATGCCGAAATTCACCCAGGAGGAGGCCCGACGCAAGGCCGAGCAAGAAGAGAAGGAAGCCGAAAGACTCGAGCGCAGAGGACGCTATTACAAGGATGAGAACAAACCATCCAAGAAGCATACACATATTTTCCTCTTCAACCAGGAAGACCTTGACAACGAGGATGTCATCATGGCCGTTGAGAACACACCGACATTCCGCCGCACAAGACAGATGTGTGGCGACATCCGGCGGCAGGCATCTGGCGAGACTGCCGAGACTCACGAGGCCGAGCCGACAGGGAGCAGCAACTCCAGCAAGATCGTCTTCTGACAGCTTGCCCCCTCAGGGGCAGAATACTTATTGAAAGAGCTGCTTGAGAATAGGATAAGACCTCAACTCCGGAAACCCGGGCACATGCAGCCTATAATACTCCAGGATCACCTCTGTGCAACGGTTGCGCTCCTCGCGCGACATCGCACAGAGGTGCATTGTTGGATAGCCAAGACGCATGAGCAAACCAATCTTCGAGGCCTCTGCAGGCTGAAGATAATGGCCGTGCGACGGTACGCTCACACAAAAGCAGCCATTCACCATGTCAAAATAGTCGCCCTCATGATATTCCTCTGTATTGGGAAGGAAACCGATGAAACGCGACACCCTGATCATAAATACAAGATGAAAATTGGCAAAGCCATCCTTTACACCGTCAAGCCACAGTATACTGCTCTCTACATATTTATATAATAATAGGTTGGTTTGTTCTCCACGGGTGGCATGGTAGACAAACTCCGAGACAAACAGGGCTATAGACAACTTGTAATGGTCAAAAGGAAGCGAGCACAAAGGCACGGACAAACGGATATCCCGGATACGCTGCAGACTGGCATTGGCACGAAAATCAAAGTCGATCTCCAAAATGTGCAACGGCTGGAAAAAATACTTGCGCATCTTCCCCTTTTTGGAAGCCGACAGTTTCACCATAAACGACACACGGCCCATGGCTTCCGTCAGCATGTCTACAATCAGGGAAGACTCACCATACTTCACCGTCCTCAGCACGATAGCCTTTGTACGAGTCATTATCATGCCGTAAAATTACGCCAAAGAATCATAAATGCAAAATAAAACACGACAAAATTGAAAAAAGAGCGCAAAAAACAAAAAAAATCGCAAGAATATTTTGCAGGTTGACGAAAAAGCCGTACCTTTGCATCCGCAAATTAAGTCAACGGTCCATTCGTCTATCGGTTAGGACGAGAGATTTTCATTCTCTAAAGAGCAGTTCGACTCTGCTATGGACTACATAATAAAATAAAGTAAAAAGAAAAGATGGCAAACCACAAATCTTCACTCAAAAGGATCCGCCAGGACCGTAAAAAGCAACTTCACAATAAGTATTACGCAAAAGCTATGCGTGTAGCAGTGCGCAAATTGCGTGCCATGACCAACAAGGAAGAGGCCATACAGCTTTATCCCAGTGTCCAGAAGATGTTGGACAAGTTGGCAAAAACCAACATTATCCACAAGAACAAGGCTTCCAACCTGAAGTCAAGCTTGTGCCATCACATCAGCAAATTAGCATAAGATTACAAAAGTATCATAACTATGCAATGAGGCTGCAGTCACTGGATTGCAGCCTTTTTTGTGCGTGTGGCAAAGGCCATGAAAAGGCACACTCCCCCACTCCATTTTTACTGATTTTTAGCACTAAATAATTTCATTATTCAGTGGAAAATTAGTAATTTTGCACTCTATAATTCACAGTACGAAAATGTCAGAGATTTCATCCAACGAAAGCAACTATTCTGCGAAAAACATACAGGTTCTTGAGGGTCTTGAGGCCGTGCGCAAGCGCCCTGCTATGTATATTGGCGACATCAGCGAGAAAGGACTTCACCATCTGGTCAACGAGACCGTAGACAACTCCATCGACGAGGCGATGGCTGGATATTGTACACATATTGAAGTCACCATCAACGAAGACAACTCCATCACCGTGCAGGACAATGGCCGAGGCATACCCGTCGACGAGCATAAGAAACTGCACAAGTCGGCCCTTGAGGTCGTGATGACCGTCTTGCACGCAGGAGGCAAATTCGACAAAGGCTCCTACAAGGTGAGCGGCGGTTTGCACGGTGTGGGTGTGAGCTGTGTCAACGCACTTTCGTCCCACATGAAATCACAGGTGTTTCGGGACGGCAAAATCTACCAGCAAGAATATGAGAAGGGCAAAGCCCTCTATCCCGTGAAGGTGATCGGAGAGACCGACCAGCAAGGCACACGACAGCAGTTCTGGCCCGACCCCACCATATTCACCACCACCGTCTATCAATACGACATCATCGCGCGCCGTATGCGAGAGCTGGCCTACCTCAACGCAGGCATCACCATCACCCTGAGAGACTTGCGCCCCGACGAAGAGGGCAAGACCCGCGAGGAGGTCTTCCACGCCAAGGAAGGCCTGAAAGAATTCGTACGCTTCATCGACCGGCATCGCACCCATCTCTTCGACGACGTCATTTATCTCAAGACCGAGAAGCAGAACATCCCCATCGAGGTGGCTGTGATGTACAACACCGACTATTCGGAGAACATCCACTCCTATGTCAATAACATCAACACCATCGAGGGCGGCACACACCTGGTGGGATTCCGCATGGCCCTGACCCGCACCCTGAAGAAATACGCCGACAACGACCCCTCCATCTCCAAGCAGATCGAAAAGGCCAAGATAGAAATCACCGGCGAGGACTTCCGCGAAGGTCTCACGGCCGTCATCTCCATCAAGGTGGCAGAGCCACAGTTTGAGGGACAGACCAAGACCAAGCTGGGCAACAGCGAGGTGGCAGGCGCCGTGCAGCAAGCTGTGGGCGAGGCCCTCTCCATCTACCTCGAGGAGCACCCCAAGGAGGCCAAGCAGATCTGCGACAAAGTGGTGCTGGCCGCCACCGCCCGTATCGCCGCACGCAAAGCACGCGAGAGCGTACAGCGCAAGAGCGTGATGTCTGGCGGAGGTCTGCCGGGCAAGCTGGCCGACTGTTCCAACAAAGATCCTAAAGACTGTGAGATATTCCTCGTGGAGGGCGACTCGGCAGGCGGTTCTGCCAAGCAAGGACGCGACCGCCACTTCCAGGCCATCCTCCCGCTGAGAGGCAAGATCCTGAATGTGGAGAAAGTGCAGTGGCACCGCGTCTTCGAGGCGGAGTCGGTGATGAACATCATCCAGTCTATCGGCGTAAGATTCGGCGTCGACGGCGAGGGCGACCGTGAGGCTAATATCGACAAGCTGCGCTACGACAAGATCATCATCATGACCGACGCCGACGTCGATGGCTCACACATCGACACCCTCATTATGACGCTCTTCTACCGCTTCATGCCGCAAGTGATACAGGGTGGCCACCTGTATATCGCCACCCCGCCACTCTACAAATGCACGTTCAAGAAGGTGTCGGAGTATTGCTATACCGAGCAGCAGAGACAGGCTTTCATCGACAAGTACGTAGCTGGCGACGAAAACAGCAGTGCCCTTCACACACAGCGCTACAAAGGTCTGGGTGAGATGAACCCCGAGCAGCTCTGGGAGACCACCATGAATCCGGAAAACCGTCTGCTCAAGCAGGTGACCATCGAAAACGCTGCCGAGGCCGACGAAATCTTCTCCATGCTCATGGGCGACGACGTCGAGCCGCGACGCGAGTTTATCGAAGCCAACGCCACCTACGCCAACATCGACGCATAACACAGCATCATACCAGGCGGTTGAGAAGCTCAACCGCCTTTTTCAATTCACTGAATCAACCATGAAGAAAAAACTGTCCATATTGTGCTTGCTCTTGTTTTTCACTACCCTCATCCAAGGGCAGGATACCGAGTCGCTGTTCAGGGCTTTTCAGCAAGCACCTCCAGCCAGGAAGACAGCCATCGCCAACCAACTGCTCAAACAACTGAAGGATGCCGATGAGGTCGACACACTCTATCACTTCAGTGCCAAATCCAGGCCGGCAGAGGTCGACTTCATCACCTATTCGTACATGGGCCAGTATTATTTGGGACACTCGCAATATGACAGCGCACACGTGGCCTGCGAGCGCGCCCTCGCTCGTCACGACAAAAAGATCAGCGACGAGGAATACGCCAACTGCCTCAACACCATGAGCATCTCACTGCAGCGCTTAGGAAAGTTCTATCAGGCGCTCAAGGTGCAGGAGCAGTGTTATGAGCTGGACCTCAAAAGCGGCAACAAAGACTATATCAGCAACTCGCTCAACAATCTCGCCTGTCTCTATCTCGCCACCAAGCAATATGAGCAGGCGGAGGAATTCGTCCTGTCGAGCATCGCCATAGAAAAAGAGCTGGGACGCGACGGCAAACTGGCCGTCAGGTATGGTACGGCCTCTGAAATATACCTGAAACTGGGCGACGCCCACAAGAGCCTGCAATACGCCCACGACGCCTATGCACTCGACCACGCCGCACACAGGGAGGGCAAGGCAGCCATACGGCTCTCTGAGATGGCCAGCGCACAGATCGAACTGGGACAGTGGGATAAAGCCCAGGAGTCACTGCGGGCTGCCATTCCTGTCCTTGAAAGGGATGGCAACCTCAACTCCCTGTCAATCTGCTATCAACAGCTGGGATTGCTGAGCCTGAAACGGGGCGACAACGCCACGGCGGCAGAATCTTTCCAGAAGGCGCTCGACATCAGCAAGCAGACCGGCAACATCTACATCCAGAAAAATGCCCACCAGGGGCTGGCTCAGGCATTGAGAGACGCCGACATCGCCCAGGCTTACGACCACCTGCAGCAATACTCCGCACTCAGCGACTCGATGTATATGGAAGAGTCGGCACGGCTGCTACACCAGTTCCACTCCATGTTCCATACCCGTGAAGTGGATGAGAAAAACAAGCAGCTGAGCACCGAAAATCAGATGCGCAAGCAACGCATGCGCTCCACCACCATTATTTTCATCCTCAGCGTGCTGCTCTTGCTGGCACTCCTTGGCGTATTGTATTCCATCCTACGCTCTAAGATCAAGGCCAATAGTCTGATGAAAAATCATGAACAAATGCGACTTGACTTTTTCACCAAGATCACTCATGAGATCCGCACGCCACTGACCGTCATCATCGGCCAGAGCGACAACATCAGCGACGGAAGGGCTTCGTCTGAGGCCGAAATCAAAAGTGCTGCCTCCATCATCAAGCGCAACGGAATACAGATTCAAAAACTTGCCAATCAGCTACTTGAAATATCACGGCTGCGCTCGGGCAAAGACCGCCAGGAATGGCGGCGAGGCAACATCGTGGCCTATATCGAGATGATCGTCGAGAGTTTCAGCTCGCTGGCCATCCAGAAAGGCATCAACCTCAGCTATGTGCCGTCAGAAGAGAAGACCGACCTCGTGTTCGTACCCGACTTCATTAACAAAATATTATACAATCTGATCTCCAATTCGCTCAAGTTCACCAATACTGGTGGCAGCATCATGCTGATGTCCAGCCTCAGACCAGAAGGCTTCTACATCGGCATCTCCGACACCGGAGTAGGTATCGACGACAAAGACATGCCACACATCTTCGAAGAGTTCTACATCGGCAAATACGACTCCTCGACCATACATGTAGGAGTAGGCCTCGCCCTGGTCAAGCAGATCGTAGACAGGCTGAATGGACAGATTGAAGTGAAAAGCACACTGGGCAAAGGCACCTCCTTTCACATCATGCTTCCACTTCCTACAGACAAAGAAGGCGTACTTCCTCTCCAACAGGTAGCGCAAACAACTCTAAAAGCCGTCTCTGACACGGAGACAACCCCGACAGACGACGACGCAGGCAACCCCACAGGGCCGAAAATACTCGTAGTGGAAGACAATGCCGACGTGATGGAGTTTATCGGTTCGCTGCTCAAAGACAAATATACCATCCTCTACGCCAAAAACGGGCGCGATGCCCTGCAGGTAGCCAGCGACCAAGTGCCCGACCTGATCATCAGCGACTTGATGATGCCAGAGTTTGACGGTTTCCAGCTCTGCCAGTCAGTACGGGCATCCACCCTCTTGTCGCACATCCCGTTTATCATCATCACGGCCAAAGCCGGCGAGGCCGACCGTCTCAGAGCCATCGAATGCGGCGCCGACGTCTATCTGACAAAACCATTCAACACCAACGAGCTGATCGTTCGTGCCAACATGCTGATAGAGCAGCGCCAGCAGTTGAGAGAGCGTTTCTCGCAAGCCATCCTCAACAATCAGGAGACGGAGAGCGACAACCTGTCGGCAACAGACCGTGCCTTCCTTCAGAGAGTCGACGAGGCGGTGAGAGCACAGATGGGCATAGGCAAAGCGGATGTCGAGACCATGTCGTCCATCCTGTGCGTGAGCAGCAAGCAGCTGCTCCGGAAGATTTATGCCATCACCGGCGAGACCACCGTAGCCTATATCCTGCACGTCAGACTCAGCGAAGCACGCAAGATGCTCCTGGAGCACAAAGACTGGACCGTGGCCGAAGTGGCCACAAAATGTGGGTTTGACGACAGTGCTTATTTCACCAAGGCGTTCAAGCAACAATACAAGATGCCGCCGTCACAATTGCGCAAGCAAGCGTCTGAAAATATGGAAAAATAGTCAGAATGTCTGAAAAAAACAAGTTTTTGTCTGAAAAAAACAAGTCATTTTTTCCTTTTTCTCATACTTTTGCAGTGTCATACCTGAGGGTTTAACAGACGCTTGACAGGTGTGCAATAGTACTTGCTGGAACATCTATATAAGTAATTCTTTCTTAGGTTACTAAGATTTTTGTATTAAGCGTAAAGTTTTGTTATCTTCGAGCACAGTTGCCGTGAGGCAGCTGTGCCTTAATGTATGTGCCGGCATGACTTATTCCAGGGTCTGTGCCACCTCTTCCAGCAGACTCATCACAGGCAGATGCTGTGGGCATGCCTCCTCACACTGACCACACTGCACACAGGCCGAGGCCTTCTCGCCACCGGGTCGCCAGCCATAGTCATTGCGTGCCGCCTTCAAGTCGCCATATCTCTTGTAAACATTCATCACCGAGAAAATTTCCGGGATATGGATACCCATCGGACATCCCGGCGTACAATAATGACAGGAGGTGCATGGGATGCCACCGCTTCGGCGGATGGCCTCGCGCGCTGCTGCCACCACGCCCTGCTCCTCCGGCGTCAGTGGCTGGAAATGACGCATAAACGAAAGATTGTCCTCCATCTGGGCAAGGTCAGACATACCGCTCAACACCATCATCACATTGGGCAGAGAGGCGACGAAGCGTATCGCCCACGACGCAAATGAGGCATGGGGATTAGCATTGAGCATGAGGTCTTTCGCCTGCTGTGGAGGGTCGGCCAGCGTGCCGCCTTTCACGGGTTCCATCACCACGATGGGCTTCTGGTGGCGCGTGGCCACCTCATAGCATTCACGCGAGGCTATCAGTTGGTCATCCCAGTCGGAATAGTTGATCTGCAACTGCACAAACTCTACATCAGGATGCTCCGTCAGCAGCTCGTCCAGCAACTGAGGACTGTCGTGGAAGGAAAAGCCATAATGCCGTATCAGGCCATCGGCTTTCAGTGTCCTGACGTAGTCCCATAACCCATACTCTGTATATTTGGTCTTATTGCCCGCATCAAGGGCATGGAGCAGATAAAAGTCGAAATAGCCGGCACCGGTGCGCTCCAGGCTCACATTGATCTCATTTCTCGCCTCCTCCAGACTCTTGCATGCGAACTCAGCGGCATTGAGTTTGTCGGCCAGATAGTAACTCTCGCGGGGATAGCGGTCGCAGAGAGCGGCTTTGGTGGCAGCCTCTGAGCCTTCGTATACGAAAGCGGTGTCAAAATACCTGCCGCCTGCCGCCAGGAAGGCATCCACCATCTGCTTGGTCTGTTCCACGTCAATCATCTTGCCCCCTTCCATCTTGGGGAGGCGCATCAGGCCGAAGCCCAGTTTCATACAGTCGTCGATTAATTTGTTTTCCATAAGAGTGATTTGTCGATTTGATGCAAAATTAACCATATTCCGGCGAAAAACAAAACAAACGGCTGGCTTTGAAGAGAATAATGTGGCTAAAAACAAAAAAAAACGCAAAAAACACGTAATCAGAAATATTATTCATAAATTTGCAAGAAAATAAACCGGCTTACTCATGAAAAGACTATTCATCACACAAATACTGTCTTTGCTCATTTCCTCTCTCGTCTACGCACAACAACCTGCCATGCGTCTGTGGTACGACCGCCCGGCAGACTTCTTTGAAGAGACATTGCCCATCGGCAATGGAAAGATAGGAGCTCTGATAGGAGGAGGTGTGAAAGACAACACCATCCATCTCAATGACATCACGCTCTGGACCGGGCACCCCGTCAACCACGACGAAGACCGGGGAGCCAGCATGTGGATACCGGAGATCAGGAAAGCACTCTTCCAGGAAGACTATGCCCTGGCCGACAGTCTGCAGCTACATGTACAGGGTCCTAACTCACAGTTTTACCAGCCACTCGGCACCCTGCACCTCATCGATGACAACGAGGGTGAATACACGGGATACCAACGGGAGCTGGACCTCGACCATGCCCTTTGCCACGACCGCTATACCCTCAATGGCACGACCTATCAACGTGAATATTTCGCCAACCATCCCGACAAAGTGATCGCCATTCGTATCACCGCAGACCAGCCGGGAAAGATCAACTGCCGGGTGTTACTCACCGCCCAAGTGCCTCATCAGGTGAAGGCAAGCAAGGGCGGACAACTCACCATGACCGGACATGCCGTGGGAGACCCCCAGGAGAGTATCCACTTCTGCGGCATACTGTCTGCCCAAAGCAGCGACGGAAAGATGAGCGCCGCTGACTCTACCCTTACGGTACGCGATGCCACCGACCTGACCCTCTATTTCGTCAACGAGACCAGTTTCAACGGAGCCGGCAAACATCCCGTCAGAGAAGCAGCCCCCTATATAGAGGAGGTGTCTAATGACGTATGGCATCTGGTCAACTACAGTTATGACCAACTGCGCGAACGACACATAGCCGACTACCGGCAATACTACGACCGGCTGAAACTCTGGCTGGGCGACAGTCCTGAGCAACAGCGCGCCGACCTCGCTATCCCTACCGACGTGCTGCTCAAGCGGTATACCGACGAGGGCGGACGGAGCAGACTGCTCGAGACGCTCTATTTCCAGTTTGGCCGATACCTGCTCATCGCATGCTCACGCACACCAGGCGTGCCGGCCAACCTGCAAGGGCTGTGGACACCACACCTCTACTCTCCCTGGCGCGGCAACTACACCGTGAACATCAACCTGGAGGAAAACTACTGGCCCGCCGAGGTGGCCAACCTCAGCGAGATGGCCATGCCCCTGTGGGGATTCATGCAGTCGCTTGCCGACAATGGCCGATACGTGGCACACAACTACTATGGCATCGACCGCGGCTGGTGCTCCAGCCACAACAGCGACATCTGGGCAATGGCCAATCCTGTGGGAGAGAAACGGGAGAGCCCCGAATGGAGCAACTGGAACCTGGGCGGCGCATGGCTCTCGCAAGCCCTCTGGGAGCACTACCAGTTTACACAAGACACCGCCTTCCTGCGAGACACCGCCTATCCTCTGCTTCAGGGTGCCGCTGACTTCTGCATGGACTGGCTGATAGACAACCCCAAGACCCCCGGCGAACTGATCACCGCGCCCAGCACCTCGCCCGAGAATGAGTATAAGACTCCCGAGGGATACCATGGCACCACCTGCTATGGAGGCACTGCCGACCTGGCCATCATACGCGAACTGCTGCAAAACACGCTCAGTGCACAGCAAGTGCTGCTCGCAGAAAAAAGCCATCGGCCGGCTGCCAGCATCGCCAGCAAGAAGGAGCGAAAGGCCATGGCCAAGGCCCTCCAACGGCTGCACCCCTACACAATCGGCCACGACGGCGACATCAACGAGTGGTATTACGACTGGGACGACTGGGATCCGCAGCACCGCCACCAGTCGCACCTCATCGGACTCTACCCAGGACATCAGATCACTACCAGCGCGACGCCCACCCTGGCCAAGGCTGCACGCCGCAGCCTGGAAATCAAAGGCGACAAGACCACAGGATGGAGCACCGGATGGCGCATCAACCTGTGGGCGAGACTCCATGAAGCACAAGAAGCTTACAACATCTACAAGAAGCTGCTCACCTACGTGTCGCCCGACCAATACAAAGGTCCCGACCGCCGCCGCTCTGGAGGCACCTACCCCAACCTGTTCGACGCCCATCCACCCTTCCAGATCGACGGCAACTTCGGAGGCACCGCCGGCGTGTGCGAGATGCTGGTGCAGAGCGACGGACAGACCATCCTCCTGCTCCCCGCACTGCCTTCTGCCTGGTCTTCAGGCAGCGTAAGCGGCATCTGTGCCCGGGGCGGTTACACACTCGACATGCAATGGCAGGCAGGCAAGGTCACCTCGCTGGTCATACATGCCAGGAAAGCCGGACGTGTGGATGTGGTCGTCAACGGCAAGACAGAAACGATAAAAATGCGTGAAGCAGAAACCAAGAAGATCTTATAACACCGGCACCAAACGACAAAACTATGACTGACATCACCATTCCACATGCGAAAAAGACAATAGGCGACAACACCAGCATCGGCGACGACCTGGTGCTCTTCAGCAGTTTCGAGGAGGTCCCCCTTTCGTCGGAACCCAGAAAGATGAGCTGTTTCTTCGTGGCATTATGCCTTGGAGGCTCCGCCCAATACACGGTAGACACCAAAGAGCAACGAGTGCACCAGAACGACGTGATCATCGTCAATGACGGGCAAGTCATCGGCGAGTATATGCTCAGCCCCGACTGCCATGGCGTCGTCATGATGGCTTCCAACAATTTTTTTGCAGAGGTCATCAAGGAAGTGCATGAGATGTCGCAACTGTTTCTCTTCGCCTATTCCAACCCCGTGTTCAACCTGACGGAAGAAAAGGTGAAAACTTTCATGGAGTATTTCAACTTGATCAAGGAAAAAGTCAACGAACACGGACACCACTTCCGCAACGAACTGGCCATGTCGCTGCTGAAAGCCATGCTCTACGACATCGCCAACGAGATCTACCAACTGAAGAACAGCAACCCCAAGCGCACCCGTGCCGAAGCCATCTTCAACACCTTCATCAACCTGGTAAAGGACAACTTCCGCCATGAGCGCAGGGTGGGATGGTATGGCGAGCAAATGTGCATCACGCCCAAATACCTCTCAGAAAGCGTCAAGCAGGTGAGCAAGCGCACACCCAATGAGTGGATAGACTACTATGTGACCTTAGAGATACGTGTGCTGCTGAAAAACACCACCATGAGCATCAAAGAGATTGCCCAGACCCTCAGTTTTCCCAATCAGTCATTCTTGGGAAAATACTTCAAGGAACATGTAGGAATGTCGCCCACGGCGTATAGGAAGAGTTGAGGAATACAGGAGCGAAGAAATTCGGACCATGACAAGGATGCGGAATGGAGAGGGGCCGTCATAAAAGTGCTACGGCTGTCTCCTCCAGCTGTTGATACCACTCCTCGCCAAACCGGCGGATGAGCGGATCTTTCAAGAACCGGTAGATGGGCAGGCCTTTCTTCTCGCCTAATGTCACTGCGCTGCGACAGACATCCCACTCGTTATAATTGAGCCCGACAAGACCATTGCCCAGAGATTTTTCCCGTATCGGATAGAGCGCACAACTGATCGGTTTGCAGAAAGGAATTTTTCCCTGCCTGTATTTCCTTTCCAAAGCACAGAGACAAATCCCATTCTCATAACATGTGAAGACACAATCACGGCCCCCTACGATGCTCGTCACCATGTCGCCGTCGCTGTCTACATAGGCCACGCCCTGCTTGTCGATCACCGACTGTGCCGAGGCGGAGAGATCATCCCACACCACGTCCAGGCTATTCTCTATTTCACAGACCTCCTCCATCGTGACAGGTGCCCCGGCATCTCCCTCCACACAGCAGATGCCGCCACATGCACTGATGTCGCAGCAGAAACACTTGGTGAGGATGTCGGGCGAAAGGAGCACGTCGCCCACCTGTATAATAGGGAGGATCTTTTTCATTGGTGGTGTTCAGAAACAGAGGTGTTCAGACTATCATAATGATGCCACAGCCACATTACCAGTCGACAGGCGCCATTCCATGCGCTGACAGATAGGCATTGGCCTGCGAGAAATGATGATTGCCAAACCATCCCCCACGATTGGCAGAGAGCGGAGACGGATGCACAGACTGCAGGATAAGGTGCTTGGTGCTGTCTATCAGATAAGCTTTGCTGCGAGCATACCCGCCCCAGAGGATGAAGACGAGGTGTTCACGCTGTTGGCTGAGCACCCTGATGGCAGCATCGGTAAACTCCTCCCAGCCCTTGCGCTGGTGACTCGCAGCCTGATGTGCCCTCACCGTGAGGGTGGCATTGAGCAGGAGCACCCCTTGCCGTGCCCAGCGGGTCAGGTCGCCGGAGCGAGGCATCGGCTTACCAAGGTCTTGTTCTATCTCCTTGTAGATGTTCACCAGCGATGGAGGCATGGCCACATGCTCGGGCACGGAGAAACTCAGACCCATGGCCTGCCCCTCCTCATGATAGGGATCCTGACCGATGATGACCACCCTCACCTGGTCGAAGGGGCACAGGTCAAACGCATTGAAAATCAGTCTCCCCGGTGGGTAGCAGGTGTACTGTCTGTACTCCTGCTTCACCAGAGCGACCAGTTGTGCGAAATAGGGCTTTTCAAACTCGTCCTTCAATCGCAGTTTCCACGATTCCTCTATCTTGACATCCATTCTCTATGTTCAATAGATGAGGCTCTCGCCTGTCATGTCGGCAGGTTTCTCCAGACCCATGATATGGAGGATAGAAGGAGCTACGTCGGCAAGACGGCCGTTCTTCACCTTGGCACTGTTGTTGTCGGTGACATAGATGAAAGGCACGGGATTGAGCGAGTGGGCCGTATTGGGGGTACCGTCCTCGTTGATGGCGTTGTCGGCATTGCCGTGATCGGCGATGATGATGGCTTCATAGTCATTGGCTTTGGCAGCCTCAATCACCTCTTTCACACACTGGTCGACAGCCCACACGGCCTTGGCGATGGCATTGTAGACACCGGTGTGTCCCACCATGTCGCCGTTGGCGAAATTGACCACGATGAAGTCATACTCCTGTGTGTTGATGGCACCGACGAGCTTGTCTTTCACCTCGTAGGCACTCATCTCCGGTTTCAGGTCATACGTGGCCACCTTGGGTGATGGCACGAGGATGCGGTCCTCATTGTCGAAGGGTGCCTCACGACCGCCGTTGAAGAAGAAGGTGACGTGGGCATATTTCTCTGTCTCAGCGGTATGAAGCTGTTTCTTGCCCTGCTTGGAGAGATACTCACCGAGGGTATCCTCTACGTTCTCTTTGGGGAACAAGATGTGCAGACCCTTGAAATTGGCATCGTAGGGAGTCATGCAATAATACTGCAGTCCGGGGATCGTGTGCATACCCTCTTCCGGCATATCCTGCTGGGTGAGCACCACGGTCAGCTCCTTGGCGCGGTCGTTGCGGAAATTGATGAAGATCACCACGTCGCCCTCCTGGATGGTGCCGTCTACGTTGGCATTGTTGATGGGCTTGATAAACTCATCGGTCACATCCTCGGCATAGCTCTCCAGCATGGCCTCCACCATGTCGTTGGCCTGCTTGCCCTTGCCCTCCACGAGCAGGTCGTAAGCCTCCTTGACACGGTTCCAACGCTTGTCGCGGTCCATCGCATAGAAACGGCCTACGATAGAAGCGATGGCAGCGTCGTTTTTCTCACACACCTCGGTCAACTGACGGATGAAGCCCACACCGCTCTTTGGGTCGGTGTCACGGCCGTCCATGAAACAGTGTACGAAGGTGTTCTTCAGTCCATACTCCTTGCTGATCTCCACCAGACGGAAGAGATGGTCGAGCGAGGAGTGCACGCCACCGTCCGAGGTCAGTCCCATGAGGTGCAGACGCTTGCCCGTCTTCTGGGCATAGCTGTATGCGCTGACGATCTCCGGATTTTTCAGGATACTGCCATCCTTGCAGGCACGGTTGATTTTCACGAGGTCTTGATAGACCACGCGGCCGGCTCCGATATTGAGGTGTCCCACCTCAGAGTTGCCCATCTGCCCGTCGGGCAGACCTACATCCTCACCAGAAGCCTGCAGCTGCGAGTGTGCGCTGACGGCGTTGAGATAATCCAGATAAGGCGTGGGGGTGTTGAAGATGACATCGCCCTCACCATGTTTGCCGATACCCCATCCATCGAGTATCATCAATAAAGCTTTTTTTGCCATAATTAATGTTTGGTGTTCTTATAATTTTTTTTACTGTATTTGTTCAGAGTCTCTTCACAGGTGTGACAGAGAAAGACTAAAACCTATTTCAACTTGCAAAGTTAATGAAAATCGGGCGCATAAAAAAAAGAACGGTTCTTTTTTTCTGCAGGACAGCAAAAAGGAGGCTGTCTTCCGCTTTTACCTGGATGTTGAAAAGATGTAAAAAACATAAAAAAACATGATAAAAGTATTTTTTATAAATGTTTTTTGTATCTTAGCGGTCGAAAAAGATCGACGACACATGAATAAACGCATCAATACACTGATAGTCATGTTTGCGGCATTACACCTGATGGGTATTGCCCAGACAAAGTCTGGACTTGAACCGCACCGGTTCAAAACCACCATCGACGGCAAGGAGACTACGCTCATCACGCTCCGCAATGGAGACCTTGAAGCTTGTATCACCAACTATGGCGCGAGGCTGGTCTCCCTGATGGTGCCCGACAAGGACGGAAAAGCGGAAGATGTGGTATTGGGATTTGACAACATTGAGTCGTATCGCCTCAAGAAACAGAATTTCGGCAGTGTCGTAGGGCGCTATATCGGCCGCATCAAGGGCGCACATTTCTCGCTCGACGGCAAGGAATACCAGCTCCAGCAGACGGGTGGCGGCAATATCTCCCATGGCGGGAGGCCTGGCTTTGCCGACCGCGTGTGGGATGTCATCTCACATAATGACAGCACACTGCGACTGCGGTATGTCTCTCCAGACGGAGAAAATGGATTCCCTGGCAAACTGACTACTACGGTGACCTACCGCCTGACCAGCGACCAGGCTCTCACCGTCAGCTATGAAGCCACCACCGACAAGCCCACCGTCGTCAATCTGTCCAACCATTCTTTTTTCAACATCTCCGGCAATCCATCCACCCCCGTCACCTCACAACAGCTGTATGTCGACAGCAAGTATATCGCCACCTACGACAAGCAAAAGAATCTCAACGGCCACTTCATGCGTGTACGCAACACGCCTTTTGACTTCAGACAACTGAAGTCCATCGGTGCCGACATCGACATCTACGACGAGCAGATGAGCATCACACGGGGCTACGACCATGCTTTCGCTTTGCGTCACGCCGGCGACCAGTCAGAGCCCGCCGTCATCCTTTACGACGAGAAGAGCGGGCGACAGCTGTCCGTATACACCACAGAACCCGCCGTGCAGGTCTACACGGCCAATGGCCTCAACGGCACCATGATCGGCAAAGGAGGTGTCGCCTACCAGAAACATTCCGCTGTATGCCTGGAGACGATGCACTTTTCCGACAGTCCCAATCATCCCGAGTTTCCTTCTACCGTGCTCCGTCCCGGCGAGACGTATAAATCTCGCACTACCTACCAGTTTTCTGACCATCCCGCCCACAAAGACCGAAATCTCGTCAGCTCCATACTCATGTATAGCGGTGTCGCCAGCCTCACCGGCCTGGGTGTCGTAGGCATCGTATCCCTGGTGAAGTAAGAACCTCCCCCGGCCCCTCCAAAGGAGGGGAGGTGTAAAAGCGAAAAGCAAAAACAAAAGCGAAAAGCAAAAACAAAAGCGAAAAGCAAAAAGCGAATGAAAAAAAATGTCAGATATATTCTCACGGCGCTCGCCCTGTGGAGCATGACCGCCTTGGCACAAGAGCCAACGGGGGCCATCCAGAATGACCCATCCACCCCATCAAGCCCATCCACCCCATCCACCCCATCCACCCCATCCACCACTCTATCCTCATATATCGAGCCCGCTGTTCCATATTATTATGCTGAGCGCGACTCATTGCATCTGCCCACGCTTACCCAAAGGGGGCATGTCATGTCGACGGGGTTTTATGGCAGATACTTCGGAGGATGGCACTCGTGGGACCTGCACAAAGGACTTAACATCAATTTGGGAGCATCGGTATTCGCGCAGTTTGGCCGCCATGCCCGTCATGGTGCCGGCTTCGGACAACAGCTCTCGGCCATGTATGCTACGACACTGACCGACAAGCTCTCCCTGGCCGTAGGAGGCTATCTCAGCCATATATACTGGCAGCACAATTCGATGCGCGACGCGGGATTCTCCGCTGTCTTGGGCTACCAATTCAACGAGCACTGGGAGGCATATATCTATGGTCAGAAATCCATCATGGCCAATGGCTGGATGCCCTGTTCTTTCTACGGTATGACAGAGGCTGGCGACCGTATCGGTGCCGCTGTGAAATACAATTTCAACCCATCATTCAGCATACAGGTCTCCGTTGAACATGGAAGATGGCCACACAGAGACTCTTTTCATGAGACATATATGAACATGCTACCACCGGGGTGGTAGCATGTCTTATAAGGATACCGACTGTTTTACTGATGGCTGGACAGACAGCCTGCTTAGGAATGACAGACGGTCTGCTTAGGAATGGCTTGTAGACATGTCCTGGGCAAGCAGTGTCTGCACGATACGCTCTGCCGAGCGTCCGTCCCAGCGGTCGGGTATCGAGCTTTTCTTCCATTGTCCTGCCACCATATCGGCCACGGCCTCCCGCAGCCGGTCCGCATCTTCACCCACAAGCACATTGGTGCCCTGACGCACCGTCTCGATATGCTCGGTATAGCTGTTGAGCGTGATACATGGCACGCCGTTGAACGTTGCCTCCTCGGCCACATTGCCCGAGTCGGTGATGATGCCCCTGGCATGTGCGGTGAGATAACCAAACTCCAGGTAACTGAGAGGACTGACCAGATGGAATGACGAGAGAGAGGCATTGATCGTGGCGAGTTGCTCGCCGACAGCCTTTCGGGCCAGTCCGCGCAGAGGCGCGATGATGGGTTTTTCTCCTGCCGACTCGAGCAGTGCCTTGAGCATCTGGCGCAAGTTGGCCTTGTCGGCCATGAGTGCCTTTCGGTTGAGGGTGAAGACCAGGTAGTCTCCGTCGGTCAGACCGAGTTCACCGGCGATGGCTGGCCTTACGAATCTCGGATAGTTGAAGCGCAAGCTGTCCAGCAGGATATTACCCACCATATATACCTGAGAGATCTGCACACCCTCACGCGACACGATATGGCTGGCGCCTTCGCCGGCTGTGAAGAGGAAGTCAGACAGGCCGTCGATGACCAGGCGGTTGATCTCCTTGGGCATCTTGATGTCGAAGGAGCGTGTGCCGGCGACAAGATGTGCCAGACAGATACCCTGTTTCTTGGTGACGATGGCCGCAGCCATGGTGGAGGCGAGATCATCGACCACGATGACCACATCAGTGGGGTGCGTCTCGAGGTATTTCTCAAATTCTCCCATCACACGTCCTGTCAGCTCGTTGAGACTCACACAGTCGACACCCAGATAGACATCCGGACGGCGCATCTGCAAGTCGTCGAAGAGCGACTGCTCCAAGGTTGGGTCACTGGACAGACCGGTATAGACCAATGTGCTGGCCAGGTCTTCGTGTTGACTTTTGGCTTTGTCTATCGCCCGTAAGATAGGAGCGACCTTGATGAAATTGGGCCGGGCTCCGGCTACAATGCAAATATTCATTTCCTACTGTTTGAACAAATCTTTAATACCACCGATACTCCCGAGCAAGTTGGTCGCCTCATAAGGCAGATACACGGTCTTGGACTGGTCGCCCGAGGCCAGTTCTTCCATCATCTGGATATACTTCTGCGCCAGCAGGTAATTGGCGGGATTGGTGCTGTCGCCCACAGCCTCGGTGATCTTCTTGATGGCGATGGCTTCGGCCTCAGCCTTTCTGATGCGTGCCTGTGCCACACCCTCTGCCTCGAGTATGGCCTGCTGCTTCTGGGCTTCAGCACGGTTGATGGTAGCGGCTTTGTCACCTTCCGACTGTAGGATCTGCGACTGCTTCTGTCCCTCGCTGGTCAGGATGACGGCACGCTTGTTGCGCTCAGCCTGCATCTGCTTCTCCATGGCTTGCAGCACGCTCTGCGGGGGCGTGATGTCCTGCAGCTCCACGCGGTTCACCTTGATACCCCATTTGTTGGTGGCGTCGTCGAGCACGGCACGCAGTTTGGTGTTCACTGTGTCACGCGAGGTGAGTGTCTGGTCGAGTTCCAGTTCACCGATGATGTTACGCAGCGTGGTCTGCGTGAGTTTCTCGATGGCATTGGGCAGATTGTTGATCTCATAGACAGCCTTGAACGGATCGACGATCTGGAAATAAAGCAAAGCATTGATTTGCATCTGGATATTATCCTTGGTGATCACGTTCTGCTTGTCGAAATCATATACTTGCTCACGCAGGTCGATGGTGTCGGAATAGACATACCGGCCGCGGTTGAGCGTGACGATGCTCTTGGCATTATCAATAAAAGGGATGATGACATTGATGCCTGGCTGGAGGGTTTCATGATATTTCCCAAGGCGTTCTATGATTTTGGTCTCCGACTGTGGAATGATGACCAATGTCTTCTTGGCGAAGATGACGAGCAATACGATGACTGCTAATAATACGATGGTTGCTACTGACATGGTTTTTTAAGTTGACGAGTTGACAAGTAAACAAGTTGACAAGTAAACAAGTTGACAAGTTGATAGTTGACGAGGTGATTCTGCGACGAGGTGATGGCTCGGCGGGAGGTGGAAATATTGAATAGGGCTCAAATCTTCCTGACGGTCAGGATGATGCTTTCACGACCCACGACTTCTACCTTCGAGCCACGGTCTATGGTGCTGCCGTCATCAGAGACGGCTTTCCAGTCGTCGCCGTCAATGGCCACACGTCCATAGCCGCCTGCCTCGATGGTTTGAGACACCTTGCCCTTGCGCCCCAGCAAAGCGTCGGCATTGCTTACGCGCTGGTCGTCATTGCGGTGCAAGTATCTCATGGCTACGGGGCGCACAAAGAAGATACTCAGTGTCGTACAGATGGCCATAACGATGAGTTGCGGTATCACTCCAAGCCCCAGGGCTGCCGTTGCCGACCCGCCCAGGGCACCGATGGCAAAGCAAAGCAAGAAGAGGTCGCCGGAGCCCAGTTCAATCATCAGGCAGATAATGGAGATGAAAATCCATATCAGCCACACATTGTTTGTCAAATATTCTGTTATCATTTCCTATTTAATCCGGATGGTTTTTGTAGTCTTTGGAGTTGTGGCCTTGGGCTTGGTGGTACCGGCTGTGCCATTGTAATACTTCATCGCCTCAGGCAAGATTTTCTGAATATTGGAGATACGAGTGGCGTCGGAAGGGTGAGTGCTGAGAAACTCCGGCGTATTGCCTTGGCTGCTGGCAGCCATTCGCTGCCAGAAGGTGACGGCCTCCTGAGGGTTGTAACCCGCCATGGCTGCAAAAATCAGCCCGATGTGGTCGGCCTCGGTCTCGTGGCCGCGGGAGTATTTCAGTGTGGCCATCTGCGAACCCAGTCCATAGAGGGAGGAGATGGTGCTCTGTGTGTTGGCGCCCACGCCTACTGCCGAGGCTGCGGCTCCGATGATATTGCCCAGCAACTGCTGATCCTGCTGCTTGGTCATCTGCTCGGCAGAGTGGTTGGCCACGGCATGTGCAATCTCGTGGCCGAGCACGATGGCCAGAGCGGTCTCATTCTGAGTGACGGGGAGCAATCCCTCGTAGACCACGATCTTGCCGCCAGGCATACAAAAGGCATTCACATTCTTATCCTGTACGAGATTGAATTCCCAGTTGTAATTGGCCACCTCAGCCTCATATCCATTGTTTCTCAGATAAGTCTCTACAGCATTGGCGAGCTTCTGCCCCACTCTTTTCACCATCGCCGTATTGGCAGAGTTGGTCGACAACTTAGATGATGCGATGTATTTATCATACTCCGACTTGCTCAGGCTGAGTATTTCCGAGCTGTTGACGTTGATACGCTGTTTGCGCCCAGTGACAGGCACTACGTTGGTGGCCCCGCAGGAAGCGAGGATGGCTACCACCAAGACAAGAAGTAGGTGATTGATTCTTTTCATCGGTATTTTATTTTTTTGAGATTGTCAGTTGTTTGGATTCTGGTTGCACTGAGGGTTCTGCTTCAGGCTGCTGCGCCGCCGTCTGCATGGTCTGGTTGATTTTGTCAATCTGCTCATTCACCTTTGTGCTGAATCCCATGGGGGCGTAAATATACTGAAACACGTCGACCACTTCGCCCGTAGTGACCATGACGTCACCATAATTGAGGATCCTTCCCATGATAGACTGCGACACCTTGATACCCTCACATTTACGAAGCATTAGCTCGTTTGACTCGCGCATGATAATGCCGGTCTTGAGAATGATGCGCTTGTTGGTGAGGATAAACCGCTTGCCATTGTTGATCACTACGGCCCAGCAGGCTGCCAGGATTATGAAGATGCCGCTGAATATCAAACGGTATTTCAGCGTGTCCTCTCCGATGGGGATGAACGGAAGCACCACAGCCACCAGCAGCAGCAATGCCGGCAACCAATAAAGCATGTAATGGAAACGGGCCTCACAGATGATTTGCTCGCCGTCCATCAAGTTTTTACTTGAATATGACATGTTTTTTCTTTTTTATTTCTACGACTGCAAACTTACGAAAAAACGAGCGAAACGCAAAAGGAAAACATGCTTTTCTTTACATTTCCCCACCATTTATCTCACCACATCAAGACATCACCACCTCATCACCTCTGCCCCAGAAACCCTACTTTTAGGTATTGCAAGCCCGGAAAAACATGCCTAACTTTGCATTATCATATTAGATTAGGTTGAATAACATTCATAATGTTTGTGTATAGTGTTGATTGTCAGAGGGTTTATACTTATAATTAATTTCAGTGCCCGTAGTGATACGCGCCACCCGCTGACATCACTTTACACTATCCGCAGGCAACGCATAGAGTTGATCCCAGTCGCGTAAAATTTGTTCGTTTTTCTTTCTCGCCTTGCGGCTGAGTGGCTTTTTCTCCATCATTTTGAAGAAATCAAAACTGACGACACCTTTAGGAGGCGCATATAAGTAGGCATCGGCTGTGGCGCTTTTCACCACATCCGTTATGAGGTGCTGCCGGTCTTTACCCCATACCACCACCTCGTTGAGCCTGTTTGATTTTGGAAGCAGCCAGACGGTGTCTCGCAACTCATAACGGGTCACGCGACGTTGCAGGTAACTCACATGCGAGATGGTGGCACTTTCAAACGGAGTGTCCACCTTGGCACGCCCACGATAGTCGGTGACGCAAACCTGTCCCTTGTCCGTGAAGATCTTTACATCCCGGATCGGCGTGCCCGTCTCTTTATCCACGATCACGCAATGTGTCTGCGCTTTTGCAGGCGACATATAGACCATGGTGGCGAGCACAGCCCAAAAAGGCCGGACCAGAAATAATCGCGAATACTTCATACAACCTATATTTGCGGCAAAAATAAAACGATTTTGTTGATTATCATTCCGTCTGAAGTAACTTTTAGAAATTATTACAAAATGGTTTCAAAAAATTACTTAATATTAAGTTAAGCGGTCTGTATTTCTGGCAAAAAAAGTGATATTTGTAAAAGATTTCGTACCTTTGCGGGAGTTTTAACACTATGTCTGCATGAAAAGACTGATACCTCTTGCACTGTGGGCAGGCGTCCTGGCCGTCGTGGCTTTCGTCCTGCTGTTTTACGAAGCTGACTTTCTATGGAAGGTGCAGCATCACAACGTGTTTCTCAGTTCCTCCACCTTCTTTCAACAGACGATGGTACTGCCGGGAGGCATGCTCTCCTACCTGGGAGCATTCTTCACCCAGCATTTCTACTATCCCTGGGTGGGCACTATCATGATCTGCGGGTGGTGGCTGCTGCTCATGTGGCTGACCAAGAGGGCATTCTGCATCCCAGACAGATGGCAAGTGCTGACGATGATTCCCATGGCATTATTGCTGCTGACGGATATGCAGCTGGGCTACTGGGTATATGTGATCAAGCTGCGAGGATTCTTCTATGTGGCCACCATCGGCGTCACAGCAGCCACGGCCTTGTTCTGGGCTTTCAGGTCGCTGCCCGACAAGCTGTGGATACGAGCCGCGTTCATCCTGCTGGTCACGCTGGCTGGCTATCCGCTCATGGGAGTCTATGCCTTGTTAGCGATACTGCTGATGGGCATCCTCACCTGGCGGCAAGGGGTTGCCATCTCCACGAAGGTCATACTGAGCGCCATAGCGTTGCTGAGCATCATCCTGATACCATTGCTTTACTATCGGTACGTCTATCACGAGACGCGGCTCGCCGACATCTACACCACGGCACTGCCCGATTTCACTATCAGCGAGAGCTATCCACAGTTCTATTATCCTTACTATGCCTTGGCGGCATACCTCGCTTTTCTCGCCTTCATGACCTGCAAGAAATGGAAAGAACCCAGACACCAGGTCACACCATGGCTACAGCAAGGATGCGTGCTGGCAGTGGTCGCAGGGTGTGTGTACCAGTTCTGGTACAAAGACGCCAACTTCCATCATGAGCTGCGCATGCAGCGTTGTGTGGAGCAAGCCGACTGGCAAGGGGTCATCGCCGAAGGCGAGAAGCAAGAAGAAGAACCCACACGAGCCATTGTGATGATGCGCAACCTGGCACTGAGCCGGCTGGGCCGGCAGTGCGATGAGATGTACAAATTCCGCAAAGGCTCCAAAAAGATCAACACGCCACTGCCCGTCTACATGTATCATATCGCCGGGCGCATGATGCTCTATCAATATGGTATGATGAACGAGTGCCACCGCATCTGCATGGAAGACGGCGTGGAATATGGCTGGAACGTGGAAGTGCTGCGATACCTGGCCCGGTGTGCCATCTTCAACAACGAGAAGCAGGCCGCAAGGAAGTTTCTCGACATACTACGACAGACTTGCTACTACGGCCCTTGGGCCGACAGGATGGAGAAGCTGATGAACGACAAGCAGCAGCTGGCCAAAGACGACGAGACAGGCCCCATCACCCACATGATGCACTACACCGACCGGCTGGATGCCGTGGAAGGCTGGGTGGAGAAATGCGTGATGACCAACCTCGCACAGCACGATGCCGACGACCTCTATTTCCAGGAGCAAGCGGTGCTTGGCGCGATGTGGACCAGAAACCCGGAGTATTTCTGGCCGCGCTTTGAACATTTTATGGAGATCAACGGCGACCGCCCCGTGCCTCGCATCTTCCAGGAGGCGGCATGGATGTTTGCCAACCTGGAAGGTCAGGAGGGGCTGGAGGAGTGGACCCTCGAGAAAGGGGTCAAGGAAAGCTTCTACTCGTTCATGCAGCTGATGAACCAATCCAGGACATCGCCCGGAGGGCTGCCCAAGCAAATGCTGATGGAGCAATACGGCGACACCTACTATTTTGATTTCTTCTTCTTAAGAAACCTTACTTACTATTGATATGAAAAAAATCTTTTCACTCGCAGCAGCAGTCATCATGCTGGCTGCCTGCGGCAACGAGATACCACAGCAGTACCGTCAGACCGACCAACTGCCCGACATCTACCCCGACTACGCCAACGTGACGGTGCCGGTCAATATCGCACCGCTCACCTTTGAAATCGACGGCAAGGCCGACGCCATAGTGGCCAGGATGACGACAGGAGGCGAAGAACTCGTCTGTGGCGGCAAAAAGGTGGAGCCCGAGGCCGACGACTGGAGACGGCTGGCAGAAAGTGCCAAGGGCGATGCCATCAAAGTGGAAGTCTATGTGGAGAAGGACAACGAGTGGAAACGCTACAAACCCTTCAACATCTATGTCTCGCCCGACTCCATCGACCCCTATGTCAGCTATCGGCTCATCTCGCCGTCGTATGTCACCTATGAAGAACTGACCATCAACCAGCGTTGCCTGGAAAACTACGACGAGAGTGTCATCTACGACAATATGCTGTGCTCTAAAGGAGCCGACGGACAATGTATCAACTGCCACAACTACCAGCAGTATCAACCCGGGAGAATGCAGTTTCATGCACGGCAGAACATGGGGGGCACCATCATTGCCTACGACGGGGCCATCCGCAAAATCGGCATGGCCAACGACTCCATCCTCTCGGCGGGTGTCTATCCCACATGGCATCCCTGGCTCAACCTGATCGTCTACTCCACCAACATGACAGGGCAGATATTCCACTCGGTCGACCCCAACAAGATAGAGGTGTTTGACACGGAGAGTGACCTGATTGCCTACGATGTGGAGAAAAATGAGGTGACCAACATCGAGAAGGACCCCACAGAACTGGAATGCTTCCCGTTCTGGGCTCCCGACGGCAAGACGCTCTACTATTGCAGCGCACACTTCGAATACAAAGATACCATAGACAAAGGTATAGAGTTGATCTCGCGTACGGAAGAGGTGAAATACAATCTATACAAGAAAAGTTTCAACCCCGAGACCATGCAGTTCGGACCACGCCAGCTGGTCTTCGCAGCCGATTCCCTGGGCAAAAGCGCCACCCTGCCACGCATCTCGCCCGACGGGCGATACTTGATGTTCACCCTCGCCGAGTCGGGCGTCTTCCACATCTGGCATCACGACGCTGACCTCTGGATGATAGACCTCCAGACCAACAAGGTGCGCGACATGAAAGAAATCAACTCGTCAGACACCGAGAGCTACCACTCCTGGTCGAGCAACGGGCGGTGGGTGGTATTCAGCAGCAGGCGATATGACGGCAACTATACCAGACCGTTCATCGCACACATCGACAAAGACGGGCATGGCAGCAAGCCTTTCGAACTGCCCTGCGCCGACCCCGACTATCACCGTCAATTCTTGAAAAGCTACAACATACCCGAACTGATGCGAGGACCGGTGACCATCAGCCCGCAACAGTTTGCAGATGCCATCAAACAAGAAGCCACGCCTGCCAAATATGTAAGCAAACTGAGCAGATGACTGCGCTGACTACACATTCGGCGTGACGCGTCAACGCACATCATCGATGGCGTCGAGCAGGATAAAAGCCGCCCAGTAATACGGGTCTTGATACAGCTTCTTCATACTGTTCTTCCTCGCCCGCTTGGCCCGTGCCGAGAAGGCGCGACGGCCTTTGCGCACGTTCGTGTCTATCACCATCTCGCGCAAGTCGTGCTGAGCACGGCGCAGCGCCTCGTGTTTGCTGACGCCCTGCATCAGATAGTTGTAAAAGCTCGACATCAGCAGGCGTGTGGCGGCATCGTCCACCTTCCACAGACTCATCAGCAATGTCTGAGCACCGGCTTTCTTAAAACCTCGTTGCAAGCCGAAGACACCGTCGCCGGTGACCTTGCCCAGACCTGTCTGACAGGCCGACAAGACCAGCAGATCGACCCCACGCAAATTGAGCAGGGAGATTTCCTTCGCCGTCAGCACACCATCGTCGCCACGTTTCTGGCGCAGGTCGCCACGCAAGGCATGATTGGCTCCGGTGAACAAAAGACCGGAACGTGTGAGGGCCTTATCGGCATCATCCATGTTGCCGTACATGGAGAGAAACTGCAGCCGCTCATCCATCGCCTCTTCCTTCACCTCGCTGTCTGTCCAGTAAAAACCATGGGTGGCGATATGCACGATGTTGGTGCTGCGGCCGGAGAGAGACTTGAACATACGCTCCGAAGCCCTGTCGCCCACATGCAATACCACGGGGATGTCATGAGCCTGAAAACTGTCTCCGATATCCTCTGCCTCCTTTTTGGTGGCTGGCAGATACTTGGCGGCACCCTTCTGTGTGTCATTGTGTACGTATTTCTCCTCACCTTCAGAGGCGATGGTCTGGGTATCGTAATTCATGCCGCCGAAAACCGATGCCGTCAACTTCTGCACCCTGTGCTTTTCCCGGGCCAGCACGATCTCCCGGGTGGACGAGAGCCGGTAGAGGCTCCAGCGGTCTGACATCACCTGATCGGCCGAGCCATCCCATAGAGGTAGCGACTCGACGGCGATGTTGTAGAACTCGCCGGCGGGTGCGAAGAACACTCGCTTCGCTTTCTCCAAATAGGGCGCAAGAGGCTGCCAGAGCTTCTGCGACAGGCGAGGGGTCCTGTAGACATCCTTGGGTGGGATCGCCTCCAGTTCGCTGTCGTCCATCAGGATCACCAAGTCTGGATGCGCAGAACGGCTCGATATCAACAGTGCGGCATAACGGCCCACACCCGTAGTCGAACGGTAATGCACAAACTCGATGGCAAGGTCGTCGGGACGCAGGAGCTTGGCGATGCGCTGCCATTCGACACGCAGGGGCTGCGTGTAATTGCCATAGGTCTTGGAGCGCTTGACGAGTCTTCGCTCTTCTTTGGTGATCAGACGACGCAGCGAGTCGACATTATGGGTGCGCAGCTTCTTGGGGGTCTCATAGACTCTGAGCAGCAACAGCCGGTCGGCCTGCAACTGCCTGTAGGCTTTCACCGCAGTGGTGTCGCCACTCTCCATCAGCATATTCACCATCTCCAGTTCACTCTTCAGAAGCAGGCCCTTGGCCAGCAACGTGCCATTATAGGCGCTCGACAGCATCTGGGGGGTGGAGCTACGCTCTGTAAGCTGCAGAATGGTATTGGAAAACCATGGCTTGACCTTCATCCAGAACAGGTCACGCTCATTGGAGGTCAGTTCGGCAAACGTGCTCAGGATAAACTTGGTATATTGGTCGGTCGCCATAAAGGCATAGTTTTCAGCCTCCTCCTGCTGACCATTGGCGGAGTAATAAGCAGCCATCTTACAGAGCGACTGGGCGTAAGCGGGATGCTCCTCGCCCAGAAGCGAACGCTGCAGGGAAATCGTCTTTTCTTCCAGCGCCACCGCCTCGGCCGTGTTGCCGTTGGCAAAATGATAGTCGGCCAGGTTGGACACCGACTCGGCATAGTCGGGATGGTCCTCCCCCAGCACGGCCTTTCTTATATCCAGTGCCTCCGTACCATAGCGCATGGCCTCGTCAGTACGGCCGGTCTTCTGGTAGAAGTCGGCCAGATTGCTGAGTGCGGTGGCATACTCGGGGTGCATCTTGCCATAGATATGCTCGCGGATGGCCAGGGCTTGCCGCTCCAACTCTATAGCGGCATCATACTCGCCGGTGAAATAATGATATTTGGCCAGGTTGTTGAGCGACTGGGCATAGTCGGGATGGTCCTTGCCCAGCGTCCGCTCACGGATGGAGAGTGCCTCCTCGCCAAGACGGATCGCCTCGGCATAATTGCCAAGCCTCGACAGATATCCCGCCAGGTTGCTCACCGACTGGGCATAGTCAGGATGGTCCTTGCCCAGCAGCTGCTCCTTCAGTTCCATGGCCTTGCGCCCCATCCTGACAGCATCCATATAGTTGCCAAGGTAGGAGTGGTATCGTGCCACATTGTTGAGCGACTGGGCGTAATCAAGGTGATTCTGGCCCAGCAGGCTGTCACGCAGATGGAGGGCTTCCGTGCCCAGCCTGAGAGCCTCCTGATAGTTGCCGGCCCTGGAATAATAGCCGGCCTGGTCGGAGAGGGCTTGGGCATAGGTGGCATTCTGCGTGCCGGCAAGCGACGCTATGACCGACAGGGCCTTGGCACCCCAGGTGAGTGCTTCTTTCTGCCGCCCGGCGTATGACAGATATTTCGAAAGCCGGTTGGCCGAGTGGGCATAGCCCAGCGTCTGCGTGCCCTCCGATGCCGCGCGCCTCTCGACAGCCTCCATGGAGAGTCTGACGGCCTGCTCATGGTCGTTGCCGAGCGAGCACAGCCGTGCCTGCTCGTCGAGAGAGTCGGCGGGGGTAAGCATCTTTGTCTCTTGCGCCAAGACGCAAACGATGCCCAGAAGCCAGACGGCTATCAGCGTAAGGGGTCTCATCTCTATGGGTTATTCGTCCAGTCCTAAACCACTGATCACATCACTCGAGATCTTGCTGGCAGGAGCTTTCAGGGTGGTGATCACCCACGACTGTGCCAACTCGTCCCACTTCTGGCTGGAAATCATCTGCCAGCTTTGCTCGATGAGGTTGGTGTTCTTACCGGCCTTGGCCAGCTGCTTCCGGTGCTTGTAGTCTTCTTTCCATCTGGCCTTGTATTGGTCGGTCACGTCACAGGTCTCCTTGATGTTGATCGACAGCTTATACTCGCCGGTGCCCCAGCAGTCCTTGAAATTGTCTTTGTCGTCGCGGAAGCCCATATAAGAGCGGGGCACGATGAAGCACTCGCCCATCACTTTGTAACGGGGTGCCTCGTCGCCGTGTCTCACATAATGGAAGAACCCCTTGTCGTCGAGCATGCTCTCCTCCACGGGGATATTGATATTGAAGCGGCCCAGCTCCTGATCTTTCTGCAGTTGCACGATCTCGTTCATCCACGACGAGATGATAGAGATGTCCATCGACAGGGTGAAATTCTTGCGGTCTTTAAAAGAATAAGGGATGTCCAGCTGTGTATTGGGCAGGTTGGAATGCTCCGGACTGATAATCAGCGTGTCGAGCACCAGCTCAAATTTCGAATGGTTGATGATGCGATGCAGCTTGGTGCGGTCGATATGGCAGGAGATGTAAAACATGGTGTCGTTGCCCTCCGTACGCAGGCAGCCGATACCGTCGAATCGCATTCCCTTGGGATCCATGGCTCCGTCGAAGGACGTATCATCGTAGAAGTCGCTCATCTCCGACACGGAGTTGATTACGGTCTGATACACATTCTCTTTCTTGACCACCTCCTCCCATTCTTTCTTCTGACGGGAAGCCTGTGTGAACAAAGCACCTATGGCTGTGACTCCGAGCTCGAAAAAGGAGGTGACATACCCCGAGGTGATGCCTTTCACGGAGTTGGTGGCAGAAGCAAGTAGGTCGCCGAAATAGCCACGCGACGCATCACGCTCACCGTTCATCCTGCTGATCTCATTGGCCAGTTCGCTGTTGGTATAGACAAAAGTCTTATACTGCGTCTCCTGTGCCAGACATTGTGATGCCGTCAGGACAAGGAGCCATGTCGTCAGCGCTCTCCATAATAAAGTCATGTGTCTTGTTTTCATCTGTAAAAATTTTTGCAAAGGTTTCTCTTCTCACAAAAGTGGAAAACGATACCGTTCTCCCTGAAATAGATGGATGTGGATACTATCACACATGTGCAAATATAGTCATTTTTCGGTTTGCATCCAAGAAAAACACAAAAAATCATCCCCCTCCTACAAAGGAGAGGGATGATTTCCGGGGATTCCGGGATTTCCGGATTTTCCGGATTTTCCGGGATTTCCAGGGATTCCGGGATTTTCCGGGATTTCCAGGGATTCCGGGATTCCGGGATTCCGGGATATCAGTCGTTGGGTTCGATGTTGGTAGCTTCCAGCATAGTAGCCACCTCTTCGTTGATGCGGCGGGCAAAGTCCTCCATCGACATGGTGGCCTGTTCGCCGCCACCCTGCTTACGCATGGAGACCAGACCCTCTGCCGACTCCTTCTCGCCCACAATCACCATGTAAGGCACACGCTTCAGCTCATTGTCGCGAATCTTGCGTCCGATCTTCTCGTTGCGGTCGTCGATGACGGCACGCACGCCCTGAGTGTCGAAATAGCGGGCCACGCGGCGGGCATAGTCATTAAATTTCTCCGAGATGGGCAGGATGGCCACCTGGTCGGGGGTGAGCCAGAGCGGGAAGTGGCCTGCGGTATGCTCGATGAGCACGGCAGTGAAACGCTCCATACTGCCGAAAGGTGCGCGGTGCACCATCACAGGCGTCTGGCGCGAGTTGTCCTCGGCCACATACTCCAACTTGAAGCGCTGGGGCAGATTGTAGTCCACCTGGATCGTACCGAGCTGCCAACGGCGCCCGATGGCGTCCTTGACCATGAAGTCGAGCTTGGGACCATAGAAGGCGGCCTCGCCGTATTCGATCTTGGCCTCCAGACCTTTCTCCTTGCAAGCGTCGATGATGGCTTGCTCGCTCTCTGCCCATACCTCGTCGGAACCGATATACTTCTCAGTGTCCTTGGGGTCGCGCAGGGAGATCTGTGCCTCGAAGTTGTCGAAATTGAAAATCTTAAACACCGCCTGGATGATATCCATCACACGCAGGAACTCGTTCTTCACCTGGTCGGGACGGCAGAAGATATGGGCGTCGTCCTGGGTGAAGGAGCGCACGCGGGTGAGTCCGTGCAACTCGCCGCTCTTCTCATAGCGATAGACAGTGCCGAATTCAGCGATGCGCAGAGGCAGGTCTTTGTACGAACGTGGCTTGCTGGCGAACACCTCGCAGTGGTGAGGACAGTTCATCGGCTTGAGCATATACTCCTCATCCTCCTCGGGGGTGTGGATGGGCTGGAAGGAGTCCTTGCCGTAATGGGCGTAATGGCCTGAGGTCACATAGAGGTTCTTGCTGCCGATATGCGGAGTGATGACCTCCTGATAACCGAAGCGCTTCTGGATCTTGCGAAGCATGTCCTGAAGACGCAGGCGCAGGTCGGTGCCTTTAGGCAGCCAGATGGGCAGGCCGCGTCCCACACGCTCGGAGAACATAAACAGCTCCATCTCCTTGCCGATCTTGCGGTGGTCGCGCTTCTTGGCCTCTTCCAGCATC
>CAMIYC010000008.1 GCA_946402905.1 uncultured Prevotellaceae bacterium
CTTGGCATAGTAGACAAGTTGACAAGTAGACAAGTAGACGAGTTGCTACCACTTTCCTTACTGAGCGGCTTTACTATCATGGATGCGCAGCATCCATTCATTTTCGCATTTTTCGCCCTTTTCGCATTTTTCGCAATCCAATTCTCATAACGCGGCACGCCGCGTCCCTACATCATCCCATCAACACATCGAGCACCATCATCAGCACGAAGCCAACGGCGAAACCGATGGTACTGAGGTTGCTGTGCTGTCCGCTGGAGGCTTCGGGTATCAACTCCTCCACCACCACGTAGAACATAGCACCTGCGGCAAATGCCAACATATACGGCAGCACAGGGGTGAGCATAGACGCCAGCATGACGACGGCCAGTCCGCCGATGGGCTCTACGGCACCACTCAAGCTCCCTATCAGGAAAGAGCGCCAGCGCGAGTTGCCTTCGGCACGCATCGGCATGGAGATGATGGCACCCTCTGGCACATTCTGTATGGCAATACCCAGAGACACCGCCACCGCCGAAGCCAGCGAGATATTCGACACCCCCTGCTCGGCACCGGCAAAGACGACGCCGACGGCCATGCCCTCCGGCAGGTTGTGGATCGTGACAGCCAGGACGAGCATCGCCGTGCGCGACAGTCTAAACCGTGGTCCTTCCGGTTTGTCCGACCCCAGGTGCAGGTGTGGAGTCACATCGTCGAGCACCAACAGGAAAGCCATACCAAGCAAGAAGCCTACTGCTGCGGGAAACACCGACCATTCGCCTTTCTGTTCTTCCATCTCCATGGCAGGTATGAGCAACGACCATACCGATGCCGCCACCATCACACCAGAGGCGAATCCCAACAATGTTTTCTGTACGCGCAGCGGCAATTCGTCTTTCATGAAAAAGACGAACGACGCTCCGAGCACCGTTCCCAGCAGAGGGATGAGAAGTCCTATTAATAAGGTCATGAGGTCGTGAGGTTTTATGGGGGTTATGGGGGTTATGGGGTGAATGGGGTGAATGGGGTGAATGGGCTATATGAGGTTTATGGGGGACTGATGGGGCGCCTGATGTGGTATCCCGGTCCCCTCCCCTTTGGGGAGGGATAGGGAGGGGTTGGAGGGATAGGGAGGGGTTTGTGTGGTATCCCGGTCCCCTCCCCTTTGGGGAGGGATAGGGAGGGGTTGGAGGGGTATCAGATCAGGGTGAAGGCGACATCCATCATGTGTGTGAAGGTGGTCTGTCGCTCCTCAGCTGTGGTGGCCTCGCCTGTGAGGATATGGTCGGAGATGGTGCAGATGGTGAGGGCGCGTTTGCCTGCCCGTGCTGCGTTCATATAAAGACCTGCTGCCTCCATCTCCACTGCCAGCACGCCCATGCTGATCCACTTGTCGTTGTGGGCGTTCTCATTGTAGAAGGTATCTGATGAGAAGACGTTGCCCACCTTGTAGTTGTAGCCGAAACGCTCGCAAGCCTCGGCGGCTCCGCGGAGCAGGCTGAAGTCGGCGATAGGTGCATAGGTGCCCGGCATCTCAAACTGGTGTCCGAAGTTGGAGTCGGTGCACGCGCCCATGGCGATGACGAGGTCGCCCACGTGCAGGTCGTTGTTGATCGATCCGGCGGAGCCTACGCGGATGATGGTTTTCACGTCGTAGAAGTTGAAGAGCTCGTAGGAATAGATGCCGATGGAGGCGATGCCCATGCCATGGCCCATCACGCTGACGCGCTTACCTTTATACGTGCCGGTATAGCCGAGCATGCCGCGCACTTGGTTGAACAACACGGGGTTTTCGAGGAATCTCTCTGCCATGAATTTCACGCGCAGCGGGTCGCCCGCCATGATCACTGTTTCGGCGATTTCGCCATATTGTGCCCCGATATGGGGTGTAGGAGTTTTTGCCATATTGAAAGAGATTTAGAGTTTAATTCTGCAAATATAGCGATTTTTTTACAAAAGTCCAAATCTGAGTCAATTTTAAAAAATCTGATGTTCGGTTTTGAGTCCACCTGGTGCTCCCGTCCTCTCGTAAAAAGGGGGGTGGGGTGGGGTTACAAATATATTATTGTCAATCTGTTATAGCCCCACCCCTGCCCCTCCTCTGAAGGGGAGCGCCTGGCGCTTTGAGAATATGTATCATCTTGTTACTCCGACTTTTTATCGTGATCTCATATATTCTATTTTATCGTCTCCGTGACACCAGCTCATGGAATTGAAAATAAAAAAACACTTCGTTTGACAAAAAGGGACAAAAAGGAAGAAAAAAACGTCTGCGACGTCTATAAAAAGGGTGAAAAACCTGATTGCCACTGATTGCCAAAAGGTGTAGGGACGCGGCGTGCCGCGTTATGTTTTGTCTTGATTACGAAAAAAATCGAAAAAATCGAAAGCATTACGAAAATTGAATGGATGCTGTGCATCCATGATTGTAAAGCTGCTCAGTAAGTAAAGTGGTAGCAACTCGTCTACTTGTCTACTTGTCAACTTGTCTACTTTGTCACGAGGTGTAGGGACGCGGCGTGCCGCGTTGTGCTAAAAGTCTTGATTACGAAAAAAACGAAAGCATTACGAAAATGGAATGGATGCTGCGCATCCATTATAGTAAAGCCGCTCAGTAAGGGAAGTGGTAGCAACTTGTCAACTCGTCTACTTGTCAACTTGTCAACTATTAAAAACGCCCGGGCAGATATGAAATCCGCCCGAGCGTATAATGATGTCCTCCTGATCACTGCTGATCAGCGGGAGATGTTATTCATTCTTGAAGCCATAACCATTAGTGAAGCCACCGTTGCTCAGCACATTAGGTGTGAACGGCCAGTAGTGGATCGGAGCCTTCACGTAGTCGTAATCGTAGAACAGATACTTGTAGTATTCGTCAGACTTCTCGACGAGCGTCTTGCCCCAGTCAGCGGCGGTGTAGCCGTCGGCCAGTGCCTCAGCCACCTCAGCCTCGCTCAGACGGGTGAAGAGACCCTTGATAGCCAGGTTGGTGTTGGTGTTGCCATTATAGTCGAGACCGAAAGCCGACCAGTCGTCGTTGACACCACGCCAGCTGGGATAGAGTACAGGGTCGTTCTCCTTGCCGGCAGGACACTGTGCGGTGAGCCTGTGCCCGTTGAGAGCCTTGGCATCCACCTGCTTGGTGTAGACCACCGAGGAGATGACGTTGCCGTTGGCAAACTGATAATAGCCGTTGGCGGTGAGGCCGTCGATCATGGCCTTGGTCAGGTCTTTGATCTCCTTGATCTTCTTGGGCAGCAGTCCGGTGCGGATGAGCACTGTGCGGCGGTCACCCTCTCCGGCGAACTCGAAACCGCGTTCATCGATGACAGCCTCCAGGAGCGAGCCCCTGCTGTTGATGAACTTGTCGACATTGGCTTTGCCTGCGGGGAAGGCGCGCTCGCGGATGATGGTGAGGTATTTCTTGGCCTCAGCGTCATTGCCGAGCATGGCACAAGCCTCGGCGTAGCCCAGGTAAGCCTCAGAGAGTCGCATGTATGGGCCGTTGATGCCCGACTTGCGCTGGTTGGCTGTCCAAGGTTTCTTCTGGCGATTCTCATCCCACTTGTTGAATGAGATGCCACCGCCCTTGGCCTGCGAACCGGGTGAGAAGGGGAGCAGTATCTCGGTGCCCTTGGCACCGTCGCTTCCGGTCACGGTGCAAGACACGTCACGGCGCATATCGTTGGGGTCGAACATGCCATAGTAGAAAGCAGGGTTGATACGTCCCTGACCATAGTTCTTGCAGGGGTAGTTGTTCTTGCTCGAACCTGTCGACGGACGGCCGAAAGAGTAGGGGCGGGCGTCGTTGCCTGCACCTTGTGCGATCGACACCTCATAGATGGACTCGTCGGCATAGCCGTCGTCATCGTCGTGCATCTGCTGGAAGAAATACTGGTAGGGGTTGCCATACTCACGACCGTTGTCGGCCTTGCGAGGGTCGGTGGTGTGGAAGACAGCACTGCCAGGGTTGTCGATCACCGCCTTGAAGTACTGCTGTGCCAGTTCGTAGTATTTCTTATAGTCAGAGCGGCGTCCGTAGGTGGCACCGTTGTTGGGCTCACCCATCTGCTCGAAGGTGAGGGCGTTGCCCTGTCCGTCGGTGCGTGTGAGGTCGCCACGGCGTGTCTGGTAGCCACCGGCCTCCAGAGCGATACGTCCGATGAGTCCCTCGACATAGGTGCGAGAGAAATAGTTCTTTCCGGTGATGCCGGGGATGGAGCCCAAGCGGTACATCACGGGAGCGGCCTGCTGCAGTTCGTCGAGCACCACGTCATAGATAGAGTCGCGGCCGCAGAGGTTGCCGCTGTCGGTGGCCTTGCCGCTGAGGTAGGGCACGTCGCCGAAGTATTTGAGCAGTTCGCGGTATGCGGTGGCTTTCAGGGCCACGGCCTCGCCGTAGAGCTGACCCATGGTACTCTCGGTCTTGGCGGCGAGCATCTCCTCGAATCCTTCAGAACTCTGAATGGACTGGATCACGATGTTGGCCTTGTTGATGACAGCGTAGAGGGCGGCGTAGGTGTCGTTCTCTTTCTGGTAGCTCAGCAAGCTGTATTCTCCGGCGTACTTGCCGTTCTGGTAGAACGTCTCGGGATAGTGGCGGCCGGGCTGGTTGCTGAAAGCCTCGGGATGCCGCTCGATATCGGACCCAGCCACGTCGGAGGCATAGAACAGTCCGTCGCCGAACACTTTGTTCTGGGCAGCGTTGGCCCAGTCGGCGTAGGCTCCCTCGAGCGCTGCGCGCGCTGTCTCGCTGGTGGAGAACACGAAAGCGGCGTCAGTCTTGGATGGAGAGTCAGTCTCCAGGTAGTCACTACATGATGTGAGGGCGAGGGTGCCCGCTACACATAGCATGGAATATATTGCTTTTTTCATATTGTTGTTTCCTCCTTGAAATTTAGAATGCGACATTAAGACCGAATGTGAATGTTCTCGCGCGTGGATAAGCGTTCCAGTCGTAGTTGGGCACAGGGAAGCCATCCTGACCGCCCGGACGGGTGTTGACGTCGGGGTCTACGCCGCTGTATCCTGCCAGGCAGAAGAGGTTGCCGCCGGTGAAGTAGACACGCAGGTTGCTGATGCCCACCTTCTTGGTCAGCGTCTTAGGCAGTGTGTAGCCGATGGTCAGGGTGTTGAGGCGCAGGTAAGAGGCATCCTCGATAAACTCTGACGACACCATACCATACTCACAGTAGGGCAATGCGTGCTTGGCGTTGGCGTTGAGTGCTGCCAGGGCCGAAGGCTCTGTCACGGCGTAGAGGTCGCCGTTGCCGTCGACGTCGTACATTCTCCAGCAGTCGGCGATGAAGTCGAGGCGGTTCCAGCCGAAGGAGGTGTTCTTGTTACCCATCATAGAGTGCATGCGGTTGGCGTTGTAGACGTCGCCGCCGATCTGATAAGTGAATCCGATAGAGGCGTCGAAGCCCTTGTAGTTGGCGTTGATGTTGAAACCACCGGTGTGCTGTGGCATGGTGTGTCCGATGACGGTGGCGTCGTCTTCCGTTACAGTGCCGCTGCCGTCGGTGTCCTCAAACTTCACCACGCCCGGGAAAGCTACCTGGCCTTCGGGCAGGTGGTAGTACTGTCCGCCGGCATAGTTGACTACGCCGCTGATGTCGGGCACGCCCGGTTTAAGTGTCCACATGCCGTCCACCACGTTGAAGTCGTCGACGGTGTAGAATCCGGCTGACTTGTAGCCGAAGATGGTACCCACGGGTTCACCCTTGCGGATGATATAGTCGTTGTAGGGTCGTTTCATCGACGAACCCCAGTTGGTGTGAGTGTCGGCGTTGACGCCTTCGAGCACATCCTCCACGTTGTTCTTGTTGTAGTTGTAGGTGGCGTTGACGCTCAGGTTGAAGTCTTTGGAGCGTACGATCTCATAGAAGAGGGCCAGTTCGACACCCTTGTTGGAGGTCTCGCCTACGTTCTGGAACTGATAGCTGTGTCCGGTGGTCTCAGCCACGGGCACCTTCATGAGGATGTCTTTGGTGGTGTTCCAGTAGGCGTCGATGCTACCGCGCAGTTTGCCGTTCCAGAATCCGAAGTCGATACCGAGGTTGCGCGAGACAGTGGTCTCCCATTTCAGGTCGGGGTTGGCCAGGATTTCGCCGGGCGAGAAGGTCACGGTGCGCTTGTCGCCGTTCCATGTCACGCTGGGCACCCAGTATTCCTTCCACAGGCTGGCGTCGATGGCGTCGTTGCCGGAGGTACCGTAAGAGAGGCGGAGCTTCAGGTTGTCGAGCCAGTCGCGGGTATTGGCCATGAAGGGCTCCTCAGAGATACGCCATCCCAGAGCAGCAGAGGGGAAGTATCCCCAGTGGTGGTTGGGAGCGAAGTTGGAGCTACCGTCGGCACGGAAGGTGGCAGTGAAGAGGTAGCGGCTCTGATAGTCGTAGTTGACTCGGCCGAACCACGACAGCGTGTGCTTCGGCTCGCCGATGGTGTTCTCAAAGTCGGAGAGCTTCTTGGTCTGGTCGTAGTAGTCGTCTTTCATGTTGTACATCTGTATCAGACCGAAGGCGCGGTCCATGTCAAACTCACTGGGGAAGCCGGCTCCCACCACCTTGCTGCTGTGCGACTTGCTGGCCAGCACCTCATTTCCGGCAAGCAGAGAGAGGTTGTGGTCCTCGCCCAGACCCTGCACCTGATAGTTGAGAGTTGAAGCCCAGCGCACGCCGTAGCCGTCGCCTTTGGTCAGTTCGGCCTTGTTGTAGGGGTTGGTCGACTGTCCACCGTCCCAGTCGCGGGTTTCGCTCCAGTTGCGGCTCAGCGAGAGTTCGGTCTTGGCGGTGAGTCCTTTGATCACGTTCCATGTCAGTGCGCCCATGCCGTGGATGCGGTTGCGGGTGGTCACACGGGTATAGTTGTCGATGATGGCTGTGGGGTTAAAGCTCGGCTCCACGCTCGAGCTACCCATACTCAGCTTGGAAGGGTCGTCCACACCGAGCGGTGTGTCGATCGGACGGTATCCGTATACGGAATTGCCGGCGGCATAGTCGAAGTTGGTGCCCTCAAATTTCATCTCACTGTAGCGCAGGTCGGCATCGAAGGTGAGGTTCTTGGTGATCTTCTGCGAGATCTTGAAGTTGCCGTTCCAGCGGCTGAATCCCGACTTGATGCGGATGCCGTCGTCGGTGAGGTAGTTGACGGTGGCATAGTATTTGGTGTTCTGGTTGCCGCCCGAGAGGGAGAGATCGTGGCTCCAGGAAGCGGCCGAGGAGCGCATCACGTCGTCGACATAGTTGTGTATGTCTACGTTGCGATACTCATTGAGGTGGTTGCCATAGGCAGAGCCCAGTCCGAAGTATTCGGCGATGCCGGCAGCCTCGTTGTTGGCCAGGGCGTCGGCGTAGCTCCAGTTGTGCAGCACATAGCTGTAGGCATCCATCACGTCGAGAGTCTTGGGATTTTTCTTCAGCTGGTAGTACATGTTGTATTTCACCTTAGCGGTACCGTCGCCGCTGGAGCCCTTGGTGGTGACGAGGATCACACCGTTGGCACCGCGCGCACCGTAGATGGCTGTCGAGGCACCGTCTTTGAGCACGTCGATGCTCTCAATGTTGTCGGCGGGGATGTCGCTGATGTCACTCACCTGCACGCCATCGACGATGAAGAGCGGGTCGTTGCTCTGGGTGATGGAGCCACCACCACGCACACGGATAGACATCGTGGCGCCCGGTCGGCCGTCCTGAGACATCACGCTGACGCCTGGCAACTGTCCCTGCAGGGCCTGTGCCACGTTGGCCACGGGGTTGGCGGCCAGTTTGTCGCCGCTCACGGAAGCCACGGCACCTGTGAGGTCACGGCGCTTCATGGTACCATAGCCGATCACCACCACGTCTTCGAGTGTGGTGTTGTCTTCCTGTAGTACGATGTTGAAGGAGTTCTGGCTACCCACCTTCAGTGTCTGGGTTTTGAATCCCACGTAGCTGATGGTGAGAGTCGTGGATGGAGACACATTGTTCAGGGTGAAGTTTCCGTCGAGGTCAGTGACCACTCCCTGGCTGCCTCCAGCCGATACGGTCACGCCGATCATCGGTTCACCACTGGCGTCTTTCACGTTTCCTTGTATTGTCTTCTGTGCGAACGAGACGAGACAAATCAAGGACATGAGTGAAGCCAATAAGGCTCTTTTGATTTGTAACTGCATAAAAATAGTTTTTGGTTAAAATGATAATATTAATTTTTGATTATGTTTGTCTGTTGATGCGGTCGTTGGTCATCGCTGACGTCGTATGTTGTGGGTGTGTTTCAGGGGTGCATCAGTGTAGGTCGAAGTGTTTATTTTTGATTCGTTTTTAAGTTCGGCGGCGAAATTAATAAATTTTTTTTATTTTTAGGTGTATAAGAAGGTATTTTTTTTGAAAAGGAGGTTTTTTTTACTGCTTTGTGATTTTATGAGGGGATGGTAGAGGGTAGTAGAGCTAATAGGACTAGTAGGACTAGTAAAGCTAGTAGGACTAGTGATACTAGAAATACTAGAGATACTAGTCCTACTATTTTCTCCTATCCTTACCCTTTGAAATCCACCAGTATCCTGAAGACTTTGCCGGGGCGTTCCATCCACTGACGCATAGCCTCGGGGGCATCCTCGGGGCGCACCACACGGCTGATGAGGGCGTCGACGGGGCAGTTGCCCTTCTCCAGATAGTGGATCACGGCGCGGAAGTCGGAGGGCTGCGCATTGCGGGAGCCGCGGATGTCAAGCTCTTTCTGCACGAAATACTTGGTCTGGAAAGACACCTCCGTCTTGGCATAGCCGATGCAGATGACACGGCCGGTGAAAGCTACCTCGTTGACAGCCATCTGGTAGGTGACGGTGCTGCCCACCGCCTCGATGACCACGTCGGGGCCGAAGCCGGAGGTCATCTCGAGCAGTCGTGCATGCACGTCGTCGGTGAGCGTGTTGATGGTGTATCCGGCGCCCATCTGATGAGCCAAGGCAAGCTTTTCGTCGTCGATGTCGGCAGCGACCACGGTGGCTCCACGCTGTGCGGCTCTCACGATGGCTCCCATGCCCACCATGCCGCATCCGATGACCAGCACTACATCAATATCCGTCACCTGTGCACGGCTCACGGCGTGGAATCCCACGCTCATCGGTTCGATCAGTGCACAGGTGCGTGGTGTGAGCAGTCCGGCGGGTATGATTTTCTCCCACGGCAGTACGAGGTATTCGCGCATGGCTCCGTCGCGCTGCACGCCGAGCGTCTCGTTGTGCTGACAGGCGTTGAACCTGCCGTTGCGGCAGGAAGCACAGTGGCCGCAGTTGGTATAGGGATTGACGGTGACGACCATGCCGGGGCGCAGCCCTTCGGGCACATCCTTACCCACCCGTTCTATCACGGCACCCACCTCATGGCCAGGTATGACCGGCATCTTGACCATGGGGTTCTTGCCCAGGAAGGTGCTGAGGTCTGAGCCGCAAAATCCGACGTATTGGAGCCGGATGAGCACTTCGTTGTCTTTCATCTCCTGACAGGGCACTTCTACGAGTGTCATCTCCCTCTCAGCTGAAATCTGTATCGCTTTGCAATTTTTCATTCTGACATATTTTTTATATACGGTAAATCAATGGTGGGCTGGATGCCGTAAAAGCGAGAGGCATTCTGGCCGAGGAAAAGCCTTTTCTCATCGTCTGTCAATTCTTTCGACTTCACGATGAAATCGTATGACATGCGGTAGGTGATGGCGGTGATGGTGCGTGGATAGTCGCTGCCCCACATCAGGCTCTCCCATCCGGCGATGTCGGCGGCCTCGCGGATGGCACGCACGGCAGTGGGGTAGGGGTAGAACTCGCTGTTGTAGAGCCAGGTGATGCCCCCCGACTCGACCATCACCTGCGGATGACGGGCCAGGGCGATCTGCGCCCGCCAAGAGTCGTTGTCCCAGGGTGGCGTGACAGGAGGGTCGGCCATGCCTAAATGGCCGATGGCGATGCGCAGCCGCGGGCACTCCTCGATGACCTCTTCCAGTTCTCTGACCTGACGGTCGCCATCCGCCAGGGTGATGGAGAGATATTTGTCCTGCTGCTCCATGAGTCGGAACATGCGCATCATCTCAGGGCTGTTGAGCGGACGGCCCAGCAGTCGGTGAGCGGGGATGGCCAGCCCCGGAAAAGTCTGAAGCAGCGCAGCGGCCTGCTCATAAAAGCCGTCGCTGAGGTAGTCGGTCATGCCATAGACAAAGAACCGGCCGGGGTATCGTGAAGCCA
Source organism: uncultured Prevotellaceae bacterium (assembly GCA_946402905.1). GTDB lineage: Bacteria > Bacteroidota > Bacteroidia > Bacteroidales > Bacteroidaceae > Prevotella. The sequence continues at coordinate 10,196 of CAMIYC010000008.1, forward strand.
CCTCGGCCAGATAGTCGTTCTGGAGACCGTCGATGAATTCCTGCACCACGACGGCGGCACTCACCTGGGCATAGTCCATATTGGAAAGAAACACCTCGGCAGTGTTTCTGCCGTCGATCATGAAGGGAGGCAGCATCTGCACCTCCTCGCCCAGGAACAGCGAACGCCCGTTGCTGGTGGTGCGGATAGGCAGTCCGTTCCAGGTGGTATCTTGTCGGAGCCATAGATGGCTGTGTGTATCGATAATAAGCATAATGTTAGGATCTATAGGGGTATCTCGGTCCCCTCCCCTTCGGGGAGGGATAGGGAGGGGTAGTTACTACGAATTTTTCCATCTGACGCCCATCTGGTCGCCGATGATGGCCTGCACTTCACTGACCAGGCTGAGGTCGAGGGGCTCGTTGGCATACTGGATGTTTTTGAGCACGTTGTCGGGGTTGGCACTGCTGAAGAGCGTGGTGGCGATGCGTGGGTTGAGGTGGGTGGAGAATTGCACGGCCAGTTTCTCTATCGGATAGTTTCTCTCCTGGCAGTATAACATTGCCCGGCGGCATGCCTCCTTCAGCGAGTCGGGAGCCGGATGCCAGTCGGGGGTGCCACGCTGCGAGAGCAGTCCCATCGACAGCGGCGAAGCATTGATCACTCCGACGTTATGACGCTCGAAGAAGTCGAGGTAGTCGAGCAGCAAGGTGTCGTTGAGACTGTAGTGGCAGAAGTTGAGCACACTCTCCACGGTGCCTTCTTCCACATGCTCGATCACCCATTTCAGGTTCTCCGGCTGCAGGTCGGTGATGCCCACATGCCCTACGACCCCTTTTTCGCGTAGACGCACCAAGGCAGGAAGTGTCTCGTCGGCAATCTTCTGCAGCCCTCCCTCACGGTCGGCCTGAAACTCGATGTCGTGCACGTTGATCAAGTCGATATAGTCAACGTGCAGCCGCTCCATGCTCTCATATACACTGTCGGTGACACGGCTGGCGGAGTAGTCCCAGGTGTTGACCCCGTCGCGGCCATAGCGCCCCACTTTGGTAGAGAGGAAATACTTGTCGCGCGGAATGTCGCGCAATGCTTTGCCCAGCACCGTCTCGGCCTTGAGATGACCATAATAGGGCGACACGTCGATGAAGTTGATGCCATGGTCGATGGCTGTGTAAACTGCACGTATGCCTTCCTCCTCGCGGATGCTGTGGAACACCCCGCCCAGCGAACTGGCACCGAAGCTGAGGTTGGACACCCTCATGCCTGTCTTTCCGATTTCGTTATATATCATGGTGATGAATATTAAAAAACGCACCAAAATTACGCAAAATTTCGGAAAAAAAAAGCTATCCTTTCATTATTCTCTGATAGAAGCGTCTTTTTTTGTTTTTTTTATGTATTTTTGCGTGGTAGTCATACGTCGCAGCCGTGAGTGTCTCGATTTTCGCTGGACACATGGCATGATGCACAATGAACTCAAGATGGCAAAATCGTCGTGATGACAAATTTTGCAGTTGAATACGCAAAAAATTAAGTGTAATTGATTTAAATCAAGATACTTTTGCAAATTGATAAGTAATAGCTGTTTTCATACGGCCTGCTTTTGTTAGCACAGACATTAAATAACCTAAAAATAATAACAACCAAAACATGAAGAAAAGAAAGTTTGTCATGGGACGTGCTCCTTTACTGACAGCTTTGTTCTCGATGATGGCCCTTCCAGGCAATTTTGGCGTCCTGACAGCCCAGGCGGCTCCTACTGAGGTGCTGCAGGCTGACGTCGTGCACGGAACGGTGATTGACGAGACAGGCGAGACAGTGATTGGCGCTACCGTCGTCGTCAAGGGCGGCGACATGTCCAAAGGAACGGTTACCGACTTCGACGGTAATTTTACCATTCAGTGCCGTCCGGGGCAGGAACTGGTTATCTCTTACGTGGGATACGAGACAGTGACCATTGCCGCGAAAAATGGCATGAAAGTGCAACTCAAAGTAGAGGAAAACACGCTACAGGGCGTGGAGGTCGTAGCTTACGGCGTGCAGAAGAAAGTCACCGTGACCGGTGCTCTCTCCTCCGTGAAGAGCGAGGATCTCACCCGCACCCCGGTGTCTTCTGTCAACAACGTGCTGGCCGGTCAGCTCTCGGGTGTGACCACCATCCAGTCATCCGGTGAGCCTGGTGCTGACGCCGCCCGTATCTTCGTGCGTGGCCAGGGTACCTGGGTGGACTCCCAGCCGCTGATCCAGGTAGACGGCGTGGAACGTGAGATGTGGGATATCGACCCCAATGAGATCGAGAGCATCACCGTGCTCAAGGACGCTTCCGCCACAGCCGTATTCGGTGTGCGCGGTGCCAACGGTGTGGTGCTGATCACCACCAAGCGCGGTGCCGAGGGCAAGGCTAAGATTTCGGTCAACACTTCTTTCTCTGCCGTGACTCCTACCAAGATGGTAGAGCAGGCCGACTCCTATGGCTATGCCAACTTCTACAACCAGATGCTGGCCAACGACGGGCACGAGCCGCAGTTCAGCCAGTCGATCATCCAAAAGTTCAAGGACGGCAGCGACCCCATCCTCTTCCCCAGCATGAAGTGGGACGAGTATATTATGAAGGATGTGACGATGCAGACCCAGCACAACATCAACATCTCGGGTGGTAACAAAAACGTGAAATACTTCATCAGCGCCGGTATGATGACACAGGACGGCCTCTTCAAGGAGTTCGACCGCGACTATCACTTCGGCTATCAGTATCAGCGCTTCAACTACCGCTCCAACCTCGATATCAATGTGACGAAGACCACCTTGCTGAGCTTCAACATCTCTGGTAAGGTAGACGACTCTGACAAACCTATCACTGGCAACGGTTCGGCAGGTATGATCACCGAGATCTACTACGCCACACCATTCAGCAGCCCGGGTATCGTAGACGGCAAGTATATCATCAACTCCAAATCGTCGAGCAACTTCCCCGAGGGCTATGAGACACTGCCTATCGTCGGCGGCTCGCCCATGGCTTACTACATCCAGCAGCCCGGTGCCTATCACGAAAACAATAACAAGCTCCAGATGGACTTGATCCTCGACCAGAAACTCGACTTCATCACCAAGGGTCTCTCCATGAAGCTGAAAGGCTCCTACAACAGCTCGTTCTTCAACCGCAAGAAGATGGTGGACCTGAGCCATGTCTACACCCCTGTGCTGCACCGCAACGACGACGGCACGGAGTATATCGACTACCGCGTGGAAGACAGAGGCTCCACACGCTCCTATTCGGTCGACGCACTCGGCAAAAGCCGCAACTGGTATGCAGAGGGTTCGTTCAACTACAACCGCACTTTCGGACCACATTCTGTCACCGCCCTCGCTCTCTACAACCAGAGCCGTGAGTATTATATCAGTGGCGACTACTCCGACATCCCCCGTACCTACGTGGGATTCGTAGGCCGTGTGACCTACGACTGGAACAACCGCTATATGGCAGAGTTCAACCTCGGTTATAACGGTTCGGAGAACTTCGCCCCCGGCAAGCGCTTCGGTACATTCCCCGCCGGATCTATCGGATGGTTGGTGAGCGACGAGCCTTTCTTTAAACCCATCAAGAAAGCCATCAGCTTCCTCAAGCTGCGCGCCTCATGGGGTCTGGTAGGTAATGACAAGATCGGCGGCAACCGCTTCATGTTCATGGCCGATCCCTATAACGTCAACCAGGACGCCCTCTTTGAGCGTATCGCCGTCAACTCTGCCGCCCATGCCTATAACTTCGGTGTCAACGGTGGCATCACTGCACGCGGAGCCGTGGAGTCGGCCAAAAACAATGCCGATGTGACATGGGAGAAAGCCTTCAAGCAAGACTACGGTTTCGACATGTACTTCCTCAACGACCGTCTGCGTGTCAACTTCGACTACTATAAAGAGCACCGTACCAATATTCTCTGGCAGGATGGCCGCGTGCCCAACTTCCTTGGTTTCACCGTGCCTTTCACCAACTTCGGTATCGTAGACAGCTGGGGCTGGGAGACCTCTATCAACTGGCAGGACCAGATCGGCGAGAAAGGTTTCCGCTACTGGGCCAAGCTCAACCTCTCCTACAACCAGAATGAGATCATCGAAGACCGCCAGGCTCCTCAGGAGAACGAGTATATGTATACCGCCGGTCATCGTATCGGATCGCGCTCGATGCTGAAATTCTGGAAATATTATTATGATGGCGCCGAAGCCGACTATGAGAGAGAATTCGGACATCCCTTCCCCAAGCAGATTGTCAGTGATCTCAAACCTGGTGACGCCGTCTATGTAGACCTTGACCACAACGGCGAGATCGACGCCAACGACGCTACCCGCGAGATGGGATTCACCGACGACCCACAGTATGTGGCCGGTCTCACCCTTGGATTCTTCTACCAGGGATTCTCCTTCAACGCACAGCTGACAGGTGCATGGAACGTGAGCCGCTTGCTCGCCGGCGTGTTCCGCCGCCCGTTCCAGAACCGTTCTACCGTAGACGACGGTGGACTGCTGCAATACCACATCGACCACACCTGGACCGTGGACAACCCCAGCCAGGGCTCAGAATATCCGCGTGCCACCTGGGAGAACTCTCAGCAGAACTATCCCACCATCGCCACGTCGAGCCTCTATGAGAAGGATGCCAAATACCTGCGTCTGAAAACCATCCAAGTGGCCTACGACTTCAAGTTCCCATTCATGAAGAAGCTGGGCATGAACTCCCTGCAACTCTCACTGAGCGGCTACAACCTGCTGACTTTCACTCCGTATATCTGGGGCGACCCCGAGACAACAGCCAGTGCTCAGCCCTCTTATCCCTTGCAGCGCACCTATACGGCAAGTCTTAAGATTGGATTCTAATATTAAATAAGGTAATAACATGAGACTATATCATAAAATCGCATCAGGAGCCATGGCACTGGCATTGGGCTGTGTGGCCATGACATCATGTACCGATGAAATCAAATTCGGTAATGCGTTCATCGAAAAGGCTCCGGGTGGAACTGTCACTATCGACACGGTGTTCAACAGCGCCGAGTATACGAAGCAATTCCTCACGGCCATCTATTCACTACAATATTATGGCTTGCCCTACCGCAACGAAGACTCACACAACAACGCCAACGTGCCTCACAGCCAGTGTGACTGGAACTCCAAGCTCGACGCGCTGACCGACTGCTATCACCAGCACTTCAGCGGATCGGCTGCCTACAACCAGTACTACGTGGGATCGCTCACCAGTGCCTCGCAGCCCCTCATCTCCTATACCGGCGACCTCGTGTGGAAAGCCGTTCGTGAGGCCTGGACACTCATCGAGAATGTAGACAACGTGAGCGGACTCAGCGATGCTGAGAAAGCCAGTATGGCAGCACAGGCCAAATGTCTGATCGCTTCGAGGTATTTCGACCTCTTCAGTGTCTATGGCGGTCTGCCTATCATCGACCATACCTTCACCGGTACGGAAAGCTCGTTTGAGGTGCCTCGCGCCTCCATTGAGAAAACCGTCAACTTCATGGTGAAGCTGCTCGACGAAGCCATCCCCAACCTGCGCTGGGCATGGGACGGCAACTCCTCGGACACCGATGCCACCAACACCGGACGCTGGACGGCAGCAGGAGCCATGGCCCTGAAAGCCAAGATACTGCTCATCGCCGCATCACCCCTCTACAACGCCGACCGCCCCTACTATGACGGTACGAGCCAGGCTGAGACCGACAGTCTCGTATGGTATGGCGACTTCCAGCAGTCACGCTGGGAGCGTGCGCTGCAGGCTTGCCAGGCATTCATGGACGCCAACGCTGCCAACGGCAATTACTATCAGCTCTGGACCACCGACGCTTCCAACCCCACCTGTGACAACTACCGCCAGGCATACCGCAAGGGATATATCGCACAGGAGAGCCATGAGGTGATACATGCCACCCGTGTGGCCACCATCTTCGGTACACAGTCGACCTACCGCTGGTGGAACTTCGTTGGCGGCAGCGGTCCCTTCCGTGCCTCCTACGGACCGACACAGGAGTATGTCGACATGTTCCCCTGGAGCGACGGCACACCCTTCGACTGGGATAAAGACATGGAAGCCGGTCTGATCAACGGAAAGAAACAGTCAGACGGCAGTTACAACTTTGAGGGCAAACTGTTCTATGAGAATAAAGTGCTGCGTGGCGGCATCGTGCAGAAAAAAGCCTCACGCGACCCACGTCTCTATGAAAACGCCATCGTCAACGGTATGAACGTAACCCTCGACTGGACCACCGGCACCTCCACAGGCAATGTCTATGAACTGTGGGTAGGCGGAGCCCACGAAGGTACCGACGCCGCCCAGTATGACGCTGACGGCAATGTCACCATCACAGAGAAAGACGTCACACGCTTCCCCTCCGGCTACGGTACCATCAAATACTGGCTCGGCGAGGAATATCACCGTCAGTATATGCACTGGGTGTATCTGAGCTATGATGAGATGCTGCTCATGTATGCCGAGGCACTGGCACAGTGCGGCCGTCTCTCAGACGCCATCACACAGATTGACAAGGTGCGTGCCCGCGTGGGACTCGGCGGCATCGCCTCCTGCAATCCCAAACTCGACCTGCGCAACAACAAAGCCAACCTGATCGAGGAGATCTTGCGCGAGCGCGCCTGCGAGCTGGGTATGAGCAACAACCGCTATTACGACATGATCCGCTACAAGCGCACCGACTGGATGACCAAACAGCTCCATGGTCTGCTTACCTTCCGCCTGATGAAGAACAGTTCTGGCAAGCTGGTGCGTGTGTTCCGCGCTTATATCGGCGATGACAAGACCGCCGGCGTGGCACAGCCGTCACAGTTTGAGTTTGAGAGATTTGAGCTGCAGAATATCCGCCGCATATTGTGGGGTCTTGACTCTAATGACCTCGAAGTGCGCAAATGGCTGCTCTTCCCCTTCCCACTGACCGAAATCAACAAGGGCTACGGACTCGTTCAGAACCCAGGATGGTAATTCTTCTAAACCAAAAGACTAAAGTGTAAGATTATGAAAAAATATAATATATATGTGCTCACACTGCTCGCAGGCTTCAGCCTGCCTGCAGCGGCACAGCAAGACAGTACGGAGCTGACCGGCAACGCTTTTGTCGACCAGGTGATCGAGGTGGGAGCCAACAAGGACTTCACCCGTGCACAGTCGACCGCGGCTGCCTCTGTCATCACCAGCAACACCACCGACAAGCGTTCTGCCAAAAACATCGGCAACTCCATCATCGGTCAGGGCAACGGCCTTGTCTCCCTGCAGGGCGCCGGCACCTATTTCGAGGCCAATCCCACGTTCTATGTGCGCGGACTGCAGAGCCTGAGTACCAGTGCTCCGCTCGTGCTCGTCGATGGCGTGGAGCGCAACATCAGTGTTATCAGTCCGGATGAGGTGGATCATGTGACCATACTCAAAGATGCTGCCGCCGTGGCTCTCTACGGCTACAAAGGCGCCAACGGAGCCATCCAGATCGTGACCAAGCGCGGACAGTATAACAGCAAGACCATTAAGTTCAATTATGACCACCTGATCAACTATCAGGTCAACCGTCCGAAATTCGTCAACGGTGCCACCTACGCCAACGCCGTCAACGAGGCCCTGGCCAACGAAGGCGCAGCCCCCAGGTATTCCACCGACGAGTTGAACGCTTTCCAGAGTGGCAACTACCCCTATCAGTATCCCAGTGTCAACTGGGTGGACGAGACCTTCCGTCATCATGGCGTGACCAACAAATATGCCATTGAGTTCAGTGGCGGCGGTGAGCGCTTCCGCTACTTCACGATGGTCAACCTGCTCTCCGACAAAGGTTTCATCAAGAACTTCGACGAGAACGACGGCTATTCCACACAGGACAAATATGTGCGTGGCAATCTGCGCACCAACCTCGACATCGACCTCACACCCACCACGATGCTCAAGGTGAACATGCTCGGTATCCTGAGCGAGATGTCGCGTCCGGGTTCACAGGCTGATCTCTGGAATATGGTATACAACCTGCCCTCCGCTGCCTTCCCCGTGAAGAATGAGAGAGAAGAGTGGGGCGGAACGTCGCAGTTTGACGGAACCAAGAACCCCGTGGCACAGTCGGCAGGAGCCGCCTACTACAAAATCCATGAGCGCGCCCTCTTCGCAGACATGACCCTGCAGCAGGACCTCAAATACTGGATCGAAGGACTGAGCCTCACCGCTCGTCTGGGATACGACACCTATTCCACCCTCTACGAGGACCACAGCATGACCTACGTCTACGGCAACACCCCTGTGGCCAGCTGGGACAACGGTGCTCCCGTACTGGGCACCTACTGGACAGCCGGCTCGCCGGGCACCATGGGCAAGGGTGCCAATACCGACGCTTACGCCCGCAGGCTCATCGCTTCAGGTGCCTTTAACTTCGACCGCACCTTCAACGACGTGCACAGCGTGTACACACAGCTGAAATACGACTACGAGTTCCAGACGACACAGGCCGTCAACACCACGCTCTACCGCCAGAACATCTCCTGGCTCGGACACTATGGCTACGACAACCGCTATATCGGTGAACTGGCTCTCGTATACTCTGGCAGCAACCGCCTCGCTCCCGGCACCAAGTGGAACTTCTCACCCACCTTGTCGGCAGCATGGGTAGCCTCCAACGAAAGCTTCCTCAAGGACAACAGCATCGTCAACTTCCTCAAGGTGCGCGCCAGTGCCGGTATGATCAATGCCGACTATCTGCCCGGCGACAATGTGTGGACATACTACACACAGTCGTACAGCACCGACGGCGTGACCTATCCTTTCGGATCAGGATACGACACCTCATGGGGACGTACCACCATCGGACAGATGGCTGCTGTGAATCCCAGCAACGAAAAGGCATATAAATACAACTTCGGCGTAGACGCCACCCTCCTGGGAGGTCTCAACGTGGAGCTCGACCTCTATAAGCAGCACCGCTCCAACATCTGGGTGTCGGGTAGCGGAGCTTACTCCTCTATCATCGGTTTTGAGGCTCCTTATACCAATGACGGTGTGGTAGACAGCCACGGTATCGAGCTCTCCCTCGACTATACCAAGCAGATAGGCGACCTCTGCCTCAACGTAGGCGGCGTGTTCAACTACAACAAGAATGAGATCAAGGAGATGGCCGAGGAGCCGCGCGCTTACAGCAACCTCGTACAGACCGGCAACCCACTCAACTCCACATACGGACTTGTGGCTATCGGACTCTTCAAAGACCAGGCCGACATCGACGCCAGCCCCGTGCAGAATTTCTCCACCGTGCGCCCGGGCGACATCAAATACGAGGATGTCAACAAAGACGGCGTGATCGATGCCAACGACACCAAGAAGATCGGCTACAGCGGCTATGCACCCGAGATATTCTATTCCTTCCACGCAGGAGCTGAATACAAAGGATTCGGCGTGAACCTGATGTTCCAGGGAGCAGCCCATTACACAGCCAACCTCAATGCCGCCGGTATGTACTGGCCACTGCTCAACAGCACATCGCTCTCACAGCAGTACTATGACGGACGGTGGACCACGGCCAATCCCGACGTCAATGCCTCATTCCCGCGTCTGAGCTCTGCCAGCAACGCCAACAACTATCAGACCAGCACCTACTGGATGCGCGACCGCTCGTTCCTGAAACTGCGCAACGTTGAGGCTTACTACAACTTCCCCAAATCACTGGTGGAGAAGACCGGCTTCATGACCGCCGCCAAGCTGTATGTGCGTGGCGTAGACCTCTTATGCTTCGACCATCTTGATGAGGCCGACGCCGAATCATACGGTGTTACCAGTCCGCTGAACAAGAGTGTCGTCTTTGGACTCTCACTCTCATTCTAAACCTAAAAAACGAAAAGATCATGAAAATTAGAAATATCTTCTTAACCGCCCTCGCCGCAGCTTCGCTCGTCGCTTGTGACGAAAAGATGGACTACAAGGAGTATGCCATCAACGACAAGGAGTATATACAGGAGACTTTCGGCCGGGTCGCCGGGTTTATGACCAGGATATACAACGACATCGACTATGACTTCGGCAACTATTACGGCGGTGCCGTGATGGGAGCCGCCACCGACGAGGCTGTCTATTCGCACGACGGCAACGCCATAGAGACCTTCTACAATGGCTCATGGAGTCCGGCCAAGGCCAATGCCAACATCTGGACCAACTGCTGGGACGGCATCAGCTATTGCAACCTGCTGCTCGACGAATTCACAGGCCTCACTTTCCCCGACTATGTCAACGACCTGGAATACATGCAGGAGATGCACCAGTATAACAACTATCAGTATGAGGCCCGGTGGGCACGCGCCTATTTCTACTTCACACTGCTCCGTCAGTATGGAGGCGTGCCCCTGAAAACCACCAACATGGATGCCGACGAGGCCAACAACCTGCCCCGTGCCACTGCTGATGAGATCTTCCAGTTTATCGACGACGAGTGCGTTGCCATCAAAGACTCTATCGTAGAAGATTACGGCAACCTCGGCACATACGCTTACGGTATCTCCGAGACCGGACGTGCCAACAACCTGGCAGTGCTCGCACTGCGCGCACGCGCCGCACTCTACCACGCCAGTCCGCTGTTTAATCCCAACAATGACCAGACACTCTGGCAGAAAGCACTCGAGGCCAACTGGGAGCTGATACGCACCTGCACCACCTCACGCAAGATGAGCCTCGCCTCCAACTACGGAGGACTTTTCGCCAAAGACAACTGGAGTGCCAGCGACGCGCTGAAGGAGATCATCTTTGGTCGGCGTGTTGCAGCGAGCCGTTCGTTCGAGACCTATAACTTCCCCGTAGGTATGTCGGGCGGCGGAGCCGGTGGCGGTGGTGGCAACTGCCCCACACAAAACCTGGTAGATGCCTATGAGATGACCAACGGTATGGCCATCAATGACGCAGGGAGCGGCTACGACCCGCAGAACCCCTATGCCAACCGCGACAAGCGTCTGGCGCTGACCGTGGCTGTCAACGGCGAGTCATGGCCCAATGTCATCAGCAAGCCGCTGGAGACCTATGTCGGTGGCGACAACGGTCTGCCCAATGCCAATGCTACTCCCACAGGCTATTACCTGAAGAAATATGTCGACGGTGCCACACAGATAGCAGGTACGAGCGCCAGTACAGAGCGTCACGTATGGGTGATCTTCCGCCTGGCTGAGTTCTATCTCAACTATGCCGAGGCTGTGCTTGCCCTGACCAACGGCGACGGCTATGCCGTGCCCACCGGATATACCATGTCGGCCGCACAAGCTATCAACATGGTGAGGAAGCGCGCTTCACAGCCCGACCTGGCCACAGGTCTGAGCGCTGCCGACTTCCGTGCCAAGTATGAGAACGAGCGCTTTGTCGAACTGGCCTTCGAAGGACACCGATTCTATGATGTACGCCGCTGGAAGAAGGCTCCCCAGTACTTCACCGACATCTACGGGATGGAAATCACCAAGAATGCCGACGGAACGTTCAAATACACCCCCAAAAAGGTGCAGACCAGACAGTGGGACGACAAAATGTATCTCTTCCCCATCGCACAGAGTGAAATTTTGAAGTCAGGAGCCCTGACTCAAAACCCCGGTTGGTAAAAGATTGATAACACTACCTTGTCCCTTTTCGATAAGAAGAGGGATAAGGAGTGTTAAAAAATCATATCATAGCATTGTCCGAAAGCGATTTTTGCTTAATTTTGCAACTAAGTGACTTAAATATCTTTTATTCATTAATTTAAAACAAACTATCATGAGAAAATTTTATCTCCTTTTCGCGACTTTGTTCGCTTTCTCTGTAGTGGCCAATGCAGGTGTGAGAAACCTGTATAAGCAAGACTTCGAGAGCGTGACAACACCCGCTGAGGCTGGATGGACTTCTCCTAACCATCCCGCAGCACTCTCTATCCAGAGTGATGAATTCGGTAGCTTCCTGTGCTTCGACCACAGTGCAGCCAGCCAGAACTCACGTAATGCCTATACCATCTGGGGCAAAGACATCTACACCGACGCACTCGTAGACGGCACCTATCACCTGCAGTTCGACTGGAGCTACCAGGTGAATGCCAGCAACCAGTATCAGACAGAGATCATGGTGTTCACTGACGACAAACCAGCTGCCAACAACTCCGTGCTCTACACCAACGAGAACGCCCACTATATCTTTGCTCTCTCACAGCTCGACGCTGACATGAACTTTGCCATCAACGGCGACAACACCAACATCTTCGTGCCTGAACTCGGCGGATGGTACATCATCAGCCTCGACGTGGATGTCAACACCAGAACCGTGGAGTGGACTATCATGGATATCACCGAGACTCCTGTAGCTACCGGTATCCGTACCCTGCCAGAGGGCACCGAGCCCTACGCTCAGGGTATCAACTATCAGTCGGGCCGCTATACCAGCAAGTCATACTTCGACAACATCATGGTACAGGTCGTGACAGACTACGACGTGGCCAATCCTCCGACAGTAGCACTCGTCGGCATCAACGGCGTGGAGCGCACTTACAACATCAGCTTCCAGGACGGTGAGACACTGCACTTGAAAGGCACAGAAGGCAGCGAGATCGAGGCTTCCTACAACTCCTGCGGCGGCACCTATGTATACACTACCACCACATCAGGTACTATCCAGGCATGGACCACCTCGGGCGAGGCCACTTCAGAGGTCATCAGCACTGAGGTAGAGTGCGTGCCCATCTCTCTGCCCGCTGCCACTGCTTCTATCGTGGCTGTCGAGGCCGGATATGCCAAGACATACGCCCTCACTGTGAGCAACGCCGACGTACCCACACAGCCACAGATCTTCATCGAGTACTCTTTCGTACCTGAAGGCGGCGGTGCTGCCATCACAGCCGACGAGCAGATCTCTGGTGTCAGAGTGGCACTGCCCAGCAAAGGCACCCTCACAGTCACCACCAAGGCTGTAGGTTTCACACCTACCACCATGACCGTGGTCAACAACCGCGAGTTTGCTGTCGACAAGGACATCGACTTCCAGCACTTCACAGGCGCTGAACTCATCGCCAAGGGATTTGAGCAGATGGAGGAACTCAACTCTGCCACCACATCCGGTGAGAACAACTGGACCGCCCGTCTGAGAATGAACTTCCAGATCGCTACCGGCGAGGTGGACGATGACGGCAATCCTACCTACACTACCTATCCTGTCTATGGTCCGACAGAGACCGGCGACCCTGCTACTCCTACAGGTTATGAGGCTATCCAGAGATACAGATTCCTGCAGTCGAAGCTCAACGAGGAGACCGCTCACTCACTCTTCGCTCCTGTCTATACATGGTATGGCAGCACAGGCGTATCACCGAAAGCTTTCTTTGATGCTGACGGCAATCCACTCGTAGACGACAGCGGCAACCCTGGTGGCACCACCAACCTGCAGATCAAAGAGGGTATCGGTATGGTATTCTCAGGTCAGGTCAATGACGCAGAGAACTACAACCCCAACAACCTCTCCTACTCGCCGATTCTCATCAACTATGTGACTCTTGGCGTAGACGGTCTGACCGACAACGACTTCATCGTCGTATCCAAGATCGACAACTACGGTGGTGGCTCTATCCATCCGCAGTTCCCCGCCGGCACCGATCCCGAGGCTGCCAAGGCTGAATACAAGGCCATGAACCTCGGTGGCGTCATCGAGGTGTACAAAGGCACTGAGACCTTCCAGCTCTACCGTGTAGACACTGCTCTCTCACGCGTGCAGACCTTCAAAGAGAAAGAGACTGAGGGTATCGAGGAGATCAACACTGGTCTCATCGTTTCCGACCACAACGCTCCGATCTACAACATCAGCGGCGTGCAGGTCAACCCCAACTCGCTCCGTCCGGGCGTATACATCAAGCAGGGTAAGAAATTCATCGTACGCTAATCAATACTCAAGCGATACTTTATATACCTCCAGCCAGCAATGGCTGGAGGTATTTTTTTTAAGTAAAAAAATCATTATTTGCAGATGTTTGACCATAAAAAGACGTAACTTTGTAGACTTCAAAATCTAACTGCAAACAAACAATACTTATGCTTAAAAAACTGCTCTTTTCATGGGTTGTGCTACTCTTCATCTGCATCGGAGCGCAAGCACAACGTATGACCGACCGGCTCGACCGCGGACTGGTGGCCGTCAAGACATCCGAGGGTGTGTACTGCTCCTGGCGCATCAACGCTGAGGAATATTACGACGTCGCCTACAATCTGTATCGCGATGGTGTGAAAGTCAACCAGGAACCTCTTAACGTGTCGAATTATACAGACACCGGCGGCAGTACGGAGAGTGTATATACCGTCAGCGCCGTTGTGAGAGGCAAGGAGCAATCTGCCAGCAAGCCTGCCCCCGTGTGGAGCACCAATTACCTGGAACTGAAGCCCGACCATGGCCAGCTGAAGAGCACCTACGTGCCCAACGATGCCTGTTGCGCCGACGTGGACGGTGACGGTGAGGTGGAGATACTCCTCAAATTCGATAATTCCAGCTGGGCCGGCACCTCTTATGCCAAGGCCGGATACCAGGGCGAATATTGCATCATCGAGGTCTATAAGCTCAGCGGCGAGAAGCTGTGGTGGATCGACCTCGGTCCGAATATGGCCGACTTTCAGAACAATGAGCAGAATATCGTGGCATACGACTGGGATGGCGACGGCAAGGCAGAGGCTGTAATGAGAGCCTCTGACGGAACGGTCATCCACATGGCCGACGGCAACACCTACACCATCGGCGATGCCACTAAGAACTACCTGGCACCCACCAGCAGCGGGCAGTGGTTCGTACACGACGGCCAGGAGTTTCTCGTATATATGAATGGTGAGACCGGCGAACCCTATCAAGTGCTGGAATATCCCCTCAAGCGACTGGAGGACGGCGAGACCAACCTCAGCGCAGCATGGGGTGACGGCTACGGCCACCGCTCCACCAAGCATTTCTTCGGAGCACCCTGCCTGGACGGACGCCATCCGAGCATCTTCCTCGCACGTGGCATCTACACCCGGCACAAGATGATTGCTTACGATGTAGACCCGGCCACGCACCAGCTCAGCGTGCGCTGGAGGTGGAGCTGCAACACACCGGGCAGTCCGTGGTACGGCCAGGGATACCACAACTATCAGGTGGCCGATGTCGACTGGGACGGCCGCGATGAGATTGTCTTCGGCTCTATGGTCATCGACGACAACGGCCACGGACTCTCCACCACCGGGCTCGGCCACGGCGACGCACAGCACTGCAGCGACTTCAATCCCTACATACACGGACATGAGATGTTTGCCTGTAATGAGGACAATCCCTCCAACAACTACCGCGACGCCACCAGCAGCAAGATCTATTACCGCCTCAGTGGCGGCTCAGACGACGGTCGCTCTATGTGCGGCAATTTCTCCAATGACTATCCCGGAGCCATGGGATCGTCAGGTCACGACCGGCCCATCAGCTGTGTCACCAACGACCATATCGAGGGCGCGGGTGGATTTGACCTCAACTTCCGCATCTACTGGGACGGCGACCTGCTGGAGGAAACCTTCAACGGGTCGGACACCCGTAATTCCGCCGGACGTATTTTCAAATACGGCAAAGGCAACATCGAGACACTGCCAGGTTCGCTGACCAACAACGACACCAAGGCGACGCCCTGCAATCAGGGCGATATCCTCGGCGACTGGCGTGAGGAGGTGATCATGCGCACGGCTGCCAACAACATCCGCATCTACACGACAAAAATCCCCACCCAGTGGCGCAATTACTCCCTCTGGCACGACATGCAGTACCGCCAGGCCATGGTGTGGCAGATGTGCGGATACAACCAACCCCCACACACCAGTTATTTCCTCGGTGAGCTGGAAGGCATCACCATGGCACCGCCTGCACTGACCATGACCGACCGTAAGGAAATCGCCAACGGCGGGACCATCAGTGCGGCTCACGACGACCAGCAGGTGCTGCTCGCCGAGACGGGAGATATGACAGTGAGCGTCAGCGACGGCGCCAGTCCGTATATCTTCTTCGACAATGCACCATCTTGGGTACAAGGCCATGATGATAACGACCATATCACGACCACTTACTATACCCATACGCTCACCGGTGGAGCCTTTGCCGGCAGCATGAGGCTGGTAAAGCAAGGTGACGGTACGCTTGTGTTGCCCCAGGTGACACAGAAATACACCGGAGCCACCGACGTGTGGGCCGGTACCCTGCAGTTTGACGGCACGATGGAGTCAAGTCGTGTGTGGCTCAACCGCTTCGCCGTGCTCTCCAGCGATGGCGGCTCTTTCAAGAATGGCATTGTGATGGACTATGCGTCGGCGCTGCTCCCTGGCGGAAAAGACCATGTGGGAACGGTGGAGACCGACTCGCTGATTCTCCACTTCGGTGCTCATCTGCAGATGGATGTCTATGGCGATACACAGGCAGCCGACTATGTCAAGGCCGGGGTGCTCGTCCTGGAAAAGAAGGACTGGCAGTATGGTCCAGCATACAGCACACCGGTCATCCAGATCGTGACACACTTCGCTGAGAATGCCACCGCCCTGCCCGAAGGAAAATACCTGTTGGGCGAATTCGGCAAGATTGAGGGCAGTCTGTCCGACGTCGTCGTGGAAGGAGTCGGTGCCCAGAAAGCATCCCTGACACAGGAAGACGGCAAAGTATATCTGGTGATAGAAGGACTCCGCGAGCCCACCTCCATCACCTGGACCGGAAGTGAAGGCAGCGACTGGGATCTGGCCGAGACCGAGAACTTCAAGTCCACCTCCTCGGGCGAGGGCAATATCTTCGTCACCGGCGACCATGTGGTGTTCAACGACGATGCCGTCAACACCACCGTCAATATCGTGCGCCCCGTGTCGCCCGCTTCCATCTCTTTTGAGAATGAGACCAAGGCGTTCACTGTCAAAGGCGACAGCATCATCGGCAACGTGACCATCAACAAGAGCGGTGCAGCCAACGTGAACATCAATAATGTCAACTCCTTCAACGGTACCGTGAATATCAACGGCGGTAAGATCACCGTCAACTCGCTGGCCAATGAGTCGGGCGTGACACTGGGCTCTCTGGGCGGTGTTGATAATACCATCGTGCTGCGCAACGGGGGCTTCCTGGCTGGCGCCGGGTCGGTGTCGACCTCACAACCCATCGTCCTGGGCAGCGGCGGTGGCGGTATCTTCGTGCCCATGGGACAGTCGTTCACCACTTCCTCTTCCATCAACTCCAATGTGAATTCCAACCTGACCAAGACCGGCAACGGATCGCTCACGCTGGGCAGCAGGGCCGCTTTCAACGCGCTTTATGCCATGGCTGGCACGGTGCATGGATCAGAAAACGGAAGCAGTGTGCACCAGTATCCCGACAGCGTGGTGCTTTGCGGCAGTACGCTCCGCGACCCCGACAACATGTATTCCTATTCGTCCAACAAAACCAATGTGGTGGTGCCGGAAGGGTATGAGTCGTCATGGTATCTTGACTCAAGATGTAATTACACAGGTACGCTGAAGGGCAGCGGCACACTCAGCGTCTACGCCACGAGCATACGCAACGTCATCGCAGGCAACTGGAACGGATTCTCGGGCGACCTGACCATAGGGGCAGCGAAAAGCGGAAGTTATGAGCCCGTGTTCTATTTCAACAACTCCAACGGCCTGCGCAACGCCTCCGTCACGCTCAACACCACATTCTCCAGCGGTGCCTCTGGCGACAACGTCATCAACAAGAGCAACAGCGTAAGCTTCGGCGACCTGAAGGGATCGGGCACGCTCTCCGGTTCAGGCAGGTATACCATCGGCCATCTCAACAATGACATCTCCTGGAACGGAAAGATAGACGGGTGCGTCATCACCAAGGTGGGCAGCGGACGATGGACCCTGAGTCTGCCCTCCAACTACGGCAAGGGAAGTGCCGAGGTCAAGGGTGGTATCCTCAACCTCAACCACGTGGCGTCCAATTCCCTCTTCTTCGGCGACAACCAGATTGTGGCCTCAGACAGCGGCACCATCGCCGGAAGGGCGTACGTCAGTTCGATATATGTGCAAAACGGCGGTTCCCTCACCCCGGGAGATATCACCAGTGCCTATCCCGTGGGCGGTATCAAGGTGAGAAACTCCGTCTTCGCCTATGCAGGCTCTCATGTCAACTTTTTCATTTACAAAGCCACTAACACCGCCACGGCGCGTTCGTTCCTCAATGTAGAAGGGTATCTCTCGGTCGACGGCGACATCAATGTCACCATGCGCGGCTATACACCTAAGTCGGGAGATGAGATCATACTCTGGACTGCCGACAACTTCACAGGAACGCCTACAGCTGTCAACCTGCCCGACATCTCAGAATACGGGCTGGCTTGGGACACCTCCGACCTGCTGAAGCCCACCGGCATTCTACGCGTCACCACGGCTGAAGCCATCCACACCATCGACGCCGGAGACATGGCTCATGCAGAGGTATACACAGCGCAAGGCGTGGCCGTGGCCTCCTTCGACTGTGAGAGAGCCCAGCTGCAAAAGCATCTGCGTGCATTCGCCCCGGGCACTTACGTCATCAGAATGACATCCGGACGCAGAAGCGAAACCATCAAAATAACCATCAAATAAGACTACATAATGAAAAAAAGAATCGTTTGCATGTTTGCCGGCGCGATGATGGCTGGTATGGGCACGATGGCTCAGACCCCAGCCGACACACCGGCCAGTCAGATGGAGAAGCTCGATCGCGGGCTCATCGCATTCCCGACCACCTCAGGCAAGTGTTTCGTCAGCTGGCGACTGCTCGGTACGGACGACAAATACACCACCTTTGAACTGCTGAAAAACGGACAGCCCATCGAGAAAAATATCTATAAGGCTACCTCGATGACGGTCGCTGGTTCGACGTCTGACACCTTCCAAGTGGTCACGTTGCAAAATAATGTGGCCATAGACACGACTGCCGAGGTGAAACCATGGGCGAAAGCCTATCTCTCTCTTGAGCTTGACCGCCCTGAGGCCCTTAATGGCAAAGTGTATTACCCCAACGACTGTTCGGTGGGTGACGTAGACGGCGACGGACAATATGAACTCTTCGTGAAGTGGGATCCGGAAAACTCTAAGGACAACTCCAACACCGGAGCCAGCAATCCTGTCATTATCGACTGCTACAAGCTCGATGGCACCAAGCTATGGCGGGTCAACCTGGGAGTGAACATCAGGGCCGGTGCGCACTACACACAGTTTATGGTCTACGACTTCAATGGCGACGGCAAGGCAGAAATGATCTGCAAGACGGCACCGGGGAGCAAAGACGGCACAGACACCTTTGTGTCGTATGCCGCCACCGACGCTGCGATCAAAGGCACGAGCAACACCGTAGACCTGCGTGACGGCAATGGACGCATCCTCAAGGGAGCGGAATATCTCACCGTCTTTGAAGGACTGACAGGCAAGGCCCTCCACACCATCTGGTATACCCCCAACCGGGCCGGAAAATTCAACCAGGCAAGCGACCATCCCGAGAAAAGTTTCTGGAATGACAACTATGGCAACCGTGCCGACCGTCATCTGGCCTGCGTGGCCTATCTCGACGGTCCAGACAAGAATCCCAGTGCGGTGATGTGCCGCGGCTATTACACCAGGGCCTATCTCTGGGCTGTGGACTTCGACGGCGAACAGCTGAAGCACAAATGGCTGCACGCCTCGGTCAACAGGAACACAGTGGAACTCTACGATGCCGACTGGAACAAGACGACGAAAACCTACAGCAGCAATACCAGCGGTGTGGGCAATTACTTCACCATGTTTGGCAACGGCAACCACAACCTCTCCGTCGGTGATGTCGACGGCGACGGATGCGACGAGATCATCTGGGGAAGCGGAGCCGTCGACAATGACGGAAATTTGCTCTACAGCGTGGGATTCGGACATGGCGATGCCATCCATCTGGCCGACCACGACCCCGACCGCCCAGGCTATGAGGTGTTCGACGTGCATGAGGAGAGCACAGGCGACTATGGAGCCGACCTGCACGATGCCGCCACCGGTGAGGTGCTTGTGCGCAAGACTTCCACCCGTGACACAGGCCGTGGACTGGCCGCCGACTATGACTCCAATTACCGTGGGTCAGAGTTCACATACGCCACACAGACCAGCAGCTATAAAATCGACGGCACTGCCATCTATAATGCCAATCCTGGTATGAACTTCCGCCTCTTCTGGGACGGCGACGAGTATGAGGAATTGCTTGATGACGTGACGATCACAAAATGGAAGAATGGCACGTCGCAGTCGCTCGGTATCGGATTCAGCCGCAACGCGCTTTCTTCATTCGGGTTCCCGGGCTCTTGCAACGGCACAAAAGCCACGCCATGCCTCACCGCTGACCTCTTCGGCGACTGGCGCGAGGAAGTGATCTTCTGGAGCAAGACCAATGGAGCTATCATCAACATCTATTCTTCGGCTTACGAAACCGACTACCGTGTGCCCACCCTGATGCACGACCACATGTACCGCATGGGAGTGGCATGGGAGAACGTGGCCTACAACCAACCACCACATCTCGGCTATTTCCTGCCTGACTATATCGATACCTTCCAAGGCATCGAACCCTCCGGCATCCTGGAGGTAAGTCCTGAGACCGCCATCGGTGACGACCGCTACTACAACCTGCAGGGCGTAGAGGTGAAGCATCCGGTCAAGGGTGTGTATATCCATCGTGGAAAGAAAATACTGGTGAAGTGATGACGAGAGATGAAGAACGTGCCGTCTCACCTTTCACACTCACTATCCTGAACTGGTTTGAGCGCCATGGCAGGGAACTGCCGTGGCGCATGACCAGAGACCCTTACGCCATCTGGCTCTCTGAGGTCATCCTGCAACAGACCCGCATAGAACAAGGACGACCCTACTGGGAACGCTTCATTCGTCGCTGGCCCACGGTAGAGTCGCTGGCGGAAGCCACAGAGGACGAGGTGCTGCGCGAATGGCAGGGTCTGGGCTATTACTCACGTGCACGCCACCTGCGCCAGGCAGCCCGCCAGATCACAGAGATGGGTGGATTCCCTGCCACCTATGAGCAGATCAGACTGTTGAAAGGTGTCGGCGACTATACGGCAGCGGCTATAGGCAGCATCGCTTTCGGGCTGCCCGTGGCCGCTGTCGACGGTAATGTATACCGGGTGTTGTCCAGGCATTTCGGTGTCTCCACGCCGATCAACTCTACTGAAGGCAAAAAGGAATTTGCACTGCTGGCGCAGTCGCTCTTGCCAGTGTCAAGAGCGTCGGCGTTCAATCAGGCAATGATGGATTTCGGGGCATTGCAGTGCACACCACAGTCTCCGCGTTGTTCCGACTGTCCGTTGCAGGAGTCTTGTGTCGCCTTGAGGGAAGGCAGGGTGGGGGAACTGCCGGTAAAAGAAAAGAAAGTGAAAGTCAAGGAGCGTCTGTTGGCCTATTATTATATCCGGTGCCAGGGAGAGGTGGCGATGCACCGCCGGGGTGATGGCGATATATGGCAGGGCCTCTGGGAGCCCTATATCGAAGAGGCTTCCCATGGATCAATCCCCACAGAAGGCCCCATGCTTATACGTAAGGGGGTGAAACATGTACTGACACACCGTGTCATCCGGGCTGATTTCTACTTGTGGACTCCTGATGCCAAACCTGCTTTGCCCGCTGATTACATCTGGATACCAGAGGCCGACCTCGACCAGTATGCCGTGCCACGGCTGGTGGAGCTTCTCTTCCAGGCAGTCAATGAATGAGGACTCGCTATATGTTTTTTTATTTTTCTGCAAATTTTTGTGTATTATGCACCAACAGAGGTGGTGTTTGGAAAGGAATCCGAGGAAAAGGTAGCTTCTATCATGCCATCGGCATGCCAATCAATATCCATGAACTGATAGGGCGTGAGATCACTGATGATGAGATCAAGGAGATGGTAAGGAAATACAGCCACGACTACACCATCACCCAAGGACGTTTCAAAGTGCTCAAGCCGGAAGACATGGAAGCCATCTACAAAATGGCCAAATAAAAAAAAGGGTCTCAACTGAGACCCTTTTTTGATGCTGACTATGCTGTGTGTGCTATGACTACTTAAACAGCAGCTGTGCCATCTGATAGAGGCTGCGGCGCCAGGTAAGGAACTCATGAGCTGTGCCTTCGGAAATATAGCCGTGGGCATTGAATCCGGCTTCCTGCAGGTTCTTCACCGACGACTTGATGCCATCAGGACGTTCTTTGCTGCCACAACTCTCGAAGATCAACTTCACCTGCTTCTTGTCCTTGATGTCGGCAGGCTCGTACTGACCGCCGCTGAGCAGGCCGTATGAACCGAAGACTTCCGGACGGCGCAGGGTGATCAGCTTCGTCTCAAAGCCACCCATCGACAGGCCAGCCATGGCGCGGTTCCACTTATCGGCCTTGGTCTGGAAATTGGCGTCGATGTAAGGCACCAGTTCGTCAACCAGCACTTTCTCAAATTCCTCGGCCTTGAACTCCTGCAAACCACCGAAGCGGATCTCGTTGGTCATACCGTAGGTCATCACGATGATGAAGGGTTTGATCTTGCCGTCGGCAATCAGGTTGTCCATGATCAGGTTGGCATGTCCCTGATTGCTCCATGCTGTCTCGTCCTCACCCCATCCATGCTGCAGGTAGAGCACAGGGTATCTTTCCTTCTTGTTCTTGCCGTATGAAGGAGGTGTGTAGACGAAAGCGCGGCGCACCGTGTTGGTGCTCTTAGAGGGGAACAGCACCTGCTGCACATTGCCATGAGGGATGTCAAAGCGCATGGCATAGAAGTCGCGGTCGTGGGCAGGTATTTCTATTCCGCTCTCCCAACGGGTAGAGCCATAATAGTTTTTGGCACCCGGGTCGTTGAATACGCCACCGTCAATGGTGAGGTGATAGTAGTGGAAGCCTTCGTCCATCGGTCCGGCAGTAGTGCCCACCCATGATCCGTCATAGGTCTTCTTCAGCACGGTACCTCCCTGGCCTCCCAGACCGAGACTTACCACTACCGACTGTGCGTCGGGAGCTTCGACACGGAACCGGGCATAGCCTTGTGAGTTGACCTGCGGATACTGCTGTCCGGGCTGGTTCATCTCCGAGGGTACGAAGTCTTCTTTCACACCTGGCATTTCAGGAAAGGCCAGCTCAGGCTTGAACGGAGCCCGCTGCTGAGCACCTGGGCCACCACGCCTGCGCTGCTGGCGGTTGGGGTCTGGTTTGGGTTTGGGAGGTATCGGTCCCGATGCCTGCTTCATGTTCTTGATGTAGTCGTAGGCCATCTTGGGCTGGTAGTTCTCATCGAAAGGCAATGGATAGTTGCGGGCACCGAGCCATGAGTCACGGTCGGAAAGATTCCAGAAGGTCACGCAGTCGATCACGTCTTTGTGCTTGCGGAACACACCGAAGACGCGGGCGTACTGATCGGCCAGATTTTGCTTGATGGTGTCGCTCACCGTCACGCCGTCACGGCTGAACTGCAGTTGTCCGCCCATCTCTTCATTGACACGGATGTCGAGCTCAGTCACGTGGATGTGCTTCACGATGCTCTTGTATTTGGTGATGGCAGCGTCGATGTCAGCCTCTGTCGGACCATAAATATTATAATGTCCTTGCATACCGATGCCGTCGATAGGCACACCGGCGTCTTTCATCTTTTTCACCATCTCATAGATACGCTGGCTCTTCACCGGGTCGCACTCATTATAGTCGTTGTAGAAGAGCAGTGCTTTGGGGTCGGCCTCGCGGGCATATTGGAATGCCTTGGCGATGAATTCGTCGCCGGCAATCTTGTAGAGAGGCGACTGACGATAGGGATCCTCGGCCTTGGGGTCGTCGGTCATGGCCTCATTGACCACATCCCAGCAGTACACCACGTCCTTGTAGCGGCTCACAATGGCATTGATATGGTTGCGCATGCGCTGGAAAAAGACCTCCTTCGTGGGATTGTCGCTGTACATCCAGCGGCCTATCTGGCTATGCCACATCAGACAGTGTCCACGCAGCTTGATACCATTCTGACGGGCGAAGTTGGCTATACGGTCGGCGTTCTCCCAGTTGAATTTGCCCTCTTGAGGTTCTGTGGGCTCTGGCTTCATGTCGTTCTCGCAGGTAATGCTGTTGAACTCTTTCTTGATCAGTGCCATCTGTTCGGCATTGGTCACGTTACGCTGGTTCACAGCCACGCCAATCATGAAATAGTCTTTGTAGGCATCTTTCAGACCTTGGGCATAGGCTGTCGTGCCGCTCATGAGACATAGCAGCAGTCCTAATACGGGTTTAAATGCTTTTTTCATTTGATTAATTGATAATTCGTTTGGGTTAATACCATGTTTGCTGCAAATTTATAACAAAAGGCCGTATTTTTCCTTATTTTTTGTTGCGTTTTGTTTCGCTGATGTTACATGGAGCAGTCAATGAAAGACAGATTGTATTATTCTTTCTTTTTACAAATTTTTGGCCGAAAAGCTAAAGGTGGGTTCTATTAATTATGTCGAGGCGATTTTTGATTTTTAGTCGAGTGCAGAGTGTAAGTTGAAGAGGGAGTATAGCGGGCTATACGACCGATGAGACTTGACACTATGCACCGAATAAAAACAAAAAGCGACCGAAACAGATTGAGCAGAATAATGCCTATATATCAAACAGAATTAATAGAACACACCTAAATGCTTTCCGGCCAAAAAAAGACAGCCGAATGTGAAACGGGAAATCGCTTCAGATCATTTACAGCCTCTTCTGCAACTCGCGGTACACTACGGCATTGCATCCCACTTTTGCGACTGAGAACAGTGAGATGATAAGGGCCGTGATGATCATGGTCAGTATCTGGGAGTCTACGATCAGACTGATCAACCAGTTGATGAGGCCAGAGGCTATTGCCATTATCAGGAAAAACACGATATCTATCCAGAAGAGGGTGGATTTATAGCCGTAAGTGATCTTCGTACTCTGTATCATCGACTCCGACGGTGAGATTTCCTTGTCAAACATCAGATAATAGGCTTGCGACCAGCCGTAGCTGATGATGATGCCCGGCACGATGATAAACATGAAAGCGGGCAGCAATGAGATGGCCATCAGGCCCAGCAGGTTGAAAAACTCACCCATGTATTTACGGTACTGCCCGTCGAAGATAAAGGTGGGACTGATCATTCTGCCCTCGCTCTTGCTCAGAGATATGGGCAGGTTGACCATGGCGATAGTAGTGCCCACATTGATGTAGGGTATCCAGCAAGTGAGGATATATAGGATATATGCCACAAAGATGGATAAGAAATTTTTCAGTCCGAGGCCGATGCCTTCGCAGAGCACTCCCGACACGGTGATCAGCCGTTCGCCGTCTGACCCGATGGGAGGTGTGGGTGGCACAGCCTGTGTACGGTAGGCTTCTTTGCGGGGTGGCTCCTGACGAGGTTCCTCGGTCCTGGGAGTTTCTGCATGTGGAGCCTCCTGGCTGGCATGCTCGTCAAACCAATAGCCGCAATATCTGCACTTCTTAGCTACGGTCCTGACCATTTGTCCGCATTGCGGACATCTTTTCATCTCTTCCATATAAGTTGTTTTTGGGGGTTATTGATTGGGGATACGGTTCACCTTCTGGAAACGGATGCCATTATTGCCCGACTGATTGTTGCTGCCAGGCTGCCTATTGGCAGGCTCAAGATGGAACCCGCTGCTGTTGGAGTTGGGAGGAGCCACCTCCTCATCGCGTGGAGGAGCCTGCCGGCTGTCATCGCGCCAGCCACGGCGTGGACGGTCAGGGCGCTGCCCGTCGATGGTACGTGGCTCACGGTAACGCGTGTCTCTGTCGCCTCTGTCTGTTGGCGGTGGCATGTCGTTAGGTCGTCTCATATTCTGGGCAGGTGGCTCGGGTTTGGCAGCCGTGGCAGATTCGGGCTTGGTTGTCTCCTTCACTCTGATGAGTGTGCCTGTCTGCGTGTTGAGCCGGTAGTAGGCGGTGTGTTTCAGGTTCTCGTCGCCCACGTCCACCTTGATATACTGGCCGTCTTCCTCTTCCTCTGCAAAGATCACGGCATCGGTCTCCGCTTCTACAGGGATGGTTTGCGACACTGTCTCATCGTCAGCGGCGGAATATTTGAACAACTCACCGTTGAAGACATAATACAAGCAGGCACGGTCGTCAGGATAAATGGCCACAAGACCCGCTTCCTCCGGCAGCGCATTGGCTACACTGTCGAGCGTTTCCTCTATCGAGAGCACCCTGGCGGCAGACTGGGCTGAGCCGGAGATTTCTTCTTTCACCGGTGTCTCTTTGGCAGGGTCGGCCGGCTTGTCGCCTTTGAAGAACAACAGATAGCACAAGGCTCCGATACCACACAACAGCAGCAAGGCCAGCAGTCCGATGACATACTTCAAAGTGTTGCTCTTGCGGGGCGGCTCAGGCTGATAGTCCCTGCGTGGTGTGGGATTGATAGGAGGTATCGGGGTGGCAGGTTCACGACTGAGAGGTGGCTCTGGCTGAGGTTCGGCCACAGGTTCCAGTCTTTGTGAAGCCACTGGTTCATATTCTCTGACCCGAGCTGGCTCCTGTTCTCTGACCCGAGCTGGTTCCGGTTCTCTGACCCGAGCAGGCTCTAGTTTTACGGTTGTTTCTTGTTTTGGTGGGACGGGGGGTGGTATCACTACGGTCTTTGCCTGTGGGGGAGCCGTGGCCGGTGCGACGGATTCTCCACATATAGGGCAGACGTCAAGATGAGCTTCTATAGGTTCGCCACATATCGGACAGTTTCTCATTGCAGGTTGAGAGGTTTGAGCAGGGGTAGAAGCCGGTTTGGGTTCCGGCGAAGTGTCGGGTTGCAGTTGCTCTCCGCAAAACGGGCACACTGTAGACTGGTCGTCTATCAATTCAGCACAAAATGGACATCTTTTCATAATATCTATAGGATAATAATGGTTAATGTTTTGTTTTCTTTGTAAATATACACAATAATCATCAATTACATCCGAAGATGTAATAACAAAATCAAAATATTAAGGTATATTTGCAGATGATAACAAAAAATAAGAATTTCCGTAATCAATGATTACGGAAATTCCATTTTGAATTGTCGCTGTTGAAATCATATTCAGCCAGCGTAGGGTTGCTGTCGCTCACCGAATACAATACATATTTTTTATTCAGTCCGGGTTGTCCCGGTATCACCTTGGGCATGATTCTGAAGGTGCCGTCGGTCAACTGTTCGATGCGCCACAACTGTTCGTCTGCTCCGCTGAAGGTTTCGACAGTGGTCAGTTCAGCTTTTTCTGTGGCGGCCAGGGCGCGTTCAGTTCCCTCTATGGTGATTTTATAATATGGTCCTCCCAGGTATCCGCCAGCCTCAGGCACGGCCTTGACTGTCCATCTCTGATGAGGTCTGAACATATAGTCGCCCACGCGCACATCGATATTTCCCGCGGGCCAAGTGTCCTTCACCTGATCGAGTGTCTGGTTGGCGATGGGTTTCACGGGCTCGTCATTGTTGCGGTTGAACCATCCCCGCCTCTCCTGGTGGATACGCACGAAGTCGACAGCCAGTTCGAGGGCATAGCCACGGCGTTCAGACTCTATCTCATAGGTGCCTTCTTTGAAACGGTCGCCCGCCACAGGCCATCCATTGCGCCACAGCAGTGGTCGGATGCCCAGCACACTTCGTCCGCCCTGATCGAAATCGGCTTCGAAGTGGCACGACATGATCTCTACGCCCTCGTCGATAATGGTTCGCCCGAAATGGCCTGGGCCTGTCACGCGGTCGCCGGCTGCAATGACCATCTTGCCGCCTCCGTGATACATGTCACGCCCCACGTTGTCGACGTATGGTCCGCCCACATGGCGCGAGCGTCCTACCACGATGTTATAGGTGGAGTTGACACCATCGCAGCAGGTGCCATGTGTGCCCAGGAGATAGTACCATCCATCGCGGTAGATCAGGTCGGTGGCCTCGCAGTCGATGGCCACGTCCTTGGCTTCATTGCCTGCCACGCGCAGTCCGGTCTTCGGGTCAAGTTCGATCATGCGGATGGTGCCGAAATAGGTGCCGTAGGTGGCCCAGAGCCGTCCGGTAGTGGGGTCCAGAAGCAGGCAGGGGTCGATGGCGTCGTTGTCTTCCATGCCGTCAGACGAAGCCACCTCTATCGCCTCGGTGTATTTGAAGTCGGGCGACTTGGGGTCGAGCGTTTTGTTCCACATCGTGAGGATACGTCCGTTATGGCCGCCGCCCAGACCGCCGCCGGTGGCTCCATAGATGACGAGGTATCTGTCGCCGAGCTTCATGGCGTCGGGTGCAGCTCCTCCACCGGGTCGTTCCGCACCTCCGTGCCAGGTCCAGCCGTCCTCTGAGATCAGTCCGCCCCCCCCCGTGCCGAAGGTGTAGTATTTGCCGTCACACTCCACGATGGTCGACGGGTCGTGGATATAGGGCTGTCCGACTTGTGCGGAAGCTGAAGTAGCGCCACAAATGAGCATCACTCCGCAGGTTGCGAAAAATTGTCTGTATTTCATTTTCATATTCTGTTTTCAGATCGTTGTTTACCTTCTATTCTTTACTCTTTTCCTGATGGATTATTTGGCTTTCACTATCGTATAGTTGGTCACGGGATTGCCGTGGTCGTCGATCAGTCTCACGCAGAAGTCGCTCATGCCCGGGCCGTTGATGACAGTGCCGCGGATCACGTTGCGCCCCTTGCGGAGAGTGATACGCCGGGAGGTGCCGTCGTCGCGCACCATTCGGCGGTCGTTGGACAGCAGCAGGGCTTCCTCGCCGTTCACCCACCACATCGAGGCCCCGTTGGAGCCTACAGCCAGTCTCACATCCTTCATTTCCTCAGGGCAGTCGATCACGGTGACCATCCAGAAGTGTACGCCATAGACTTGCTTGCCGAGCAGGTCGGCGAAACGGAAAAGTTTCACATTGTAGTTGACACTCTCCGTGTCGTGCCAAGTGAGGGTCTGTTTGCCCACCTTCACTTTCTGTCCGTCTTTTGGCAGTATGCTGAATTGTCCCTTGAACGCCTCTTTGCCAAATTGCTCTCTGAGGTAGGTATCGGTGAAGACGGTATTGCTTGGATTGGGTTTGTCGATAGGCTCCAGTATCATCCACCGGCGAATGTAGCCATCGCCATCGGGCTGCGAGACATCGCCTTGAGGTGTATTAAAATAGGTGGGGCGGTTCTTGAACATCACCCAGTCGACACACACTTCCTCGCCCTCGCAGGTCACCACCAGGTCGGTCACTCCTTTGGGCGTGTATTCCAGAGGTGCTGTCAGAGTGAGCCATTGACCGCTCATATTGCGGCGGAAGGGACCGTTCTCGCTTACGACGGTCATTTTGATCTTCCCAATGACCTTGCCTTTTGGGTCTTTCTCACGTACATACAACTCTGTGTTGGCATTGGCTTTGGCGCATACCACCATATATCCGTCTTTGACACCGGAGAAGTCGACATCATTGAACTTCACCCAACTGCCTTTTCGGGGCAGGTCGACATACCATCCGCGGAAGCAGTTGGTCGTATCGTGATATTCTGCAGCAACACCGGTGCTCACGTCGCTGAAGCGGTCGATCTCTATCTTGGTCGTGGCAGGTCTTACTCCCACGCCACGCAGGGTCTCTTTCACCTCTTTGATGGTGCCGTCGGCATTGAAGTATACTTTTTCTATACATGCAGACCGCCGTTTGTCCATCGACGGTGAGAAATAGTTGCGGTGATAGAAAAGATACCACTGGCCTTTATACTCAATCAGACTGTGATGGTTGGTCCAGCATCCATTGTCGTGCTCCGCCATGATCAGGCCCTTGAACTCCCACGGACCAAGCGGATTCTTAGACATAGCGTAGGCCAGGGTCTCCGTGCCGCCCTCTGTGCGCACCCAGGGGAAACTGAGGTAATACCAGTCGCCACGCTTGAAGGCGAAAGGCCCCTCCTTGAAACCGTCGGGCAGTCCTTCCATGGTTTGTCCGCCCACATACATCGGAGGCATCTGTTGCTGGTTGGCTTCGCCGCCCGGACGCTGGGGGAAGGTCACTTTCTGCAGTTCGCCGTCGAGTTCCTTCATATTGCTCTTCAACTTACCTCCGCGGATACCCATCCCCGACCAGTAAAGGTATGCCGAACCGTCGTCGTCGATGAGCACACAGGGGTCGATGCCCGACACACCTTTGATCGGCTCCGGCTCAAGAGTGAACGGTCCCTCGGGCTTGTCGGCAGTGGCCACACCGATGGCGAAGCCACGTCCTGTCTTCGGTCCGTTGGGGAAATAAAAATAATACTTGCCGTTTTTGTATACACAGTCTGGTGCCCACATGGAGTATCCGTCGGGTTTTCCCCAGGGCACCTTCTCCTGAGAGACGATCATTCCGTGGTCAGTCCAGTCGCAGAGGTCATCTGAGGAGAAGACGTGGTAATCGGCCATGCAGAACCAGTCTTGACGCTGCCCCTCGGGCGCGGGGATGTCGTGAGACGGATAGACATATACCCTGCCGTTGAACACCCTGGCTGTGGGGTCGGCAGTGAACTGGTCGCGAATGATAGGGTTTTGCGCCTGGAGCGTGAGTGTTATTCCAAGCAGTAATAGAGATAGATTTTTCTTCATATAGAGATGATAAAATGTTTTCTCCACAAAATAAATACAAAAATAGCAACAATCCAATAACCTTTTTCAAATTTTTTGCCAGATGCAACATGACAAAATATTTTTGACACTCAAGAAAAAGGATGAAGCTTAGGGCTTTTGTCCGTTGACCGAAAAACACCAACACACAAATCAAGGAATCATTTCCAGCCAAAAAAGAATGTGAAAAGAAAAAAGCCAAATATTTGTTCCTTCACTAAAAAATGTGTAATTTTGCAAAAAATACACCACATGCCATCAATAGCCATCTACGCCATCACTTCGGAACTCCATGATGCAGATGCTGTTCATTCAGCCACCATAGAATTCCTCAACAGTCTTGGTTTCGACTACGATCTAAGAGGCGACGATTTCTCTGACTATGGCTCTCATGCCCTACACCTTATTTTTATACGTACAGGTGGTACTGAAGGCCAGTTCAAAAAGATCCTGCCCTTGCTTCAGAGGCAGTCAGGGCAACCTGTCTATCTGTTGACCTCCGGCAAGAGCAATTCGCTGGCTGCTTCGATGGAAATCCTTTCTTATTTGTATCAGCACCATATCAGTGGAGAGATTATACATGGCAGCGCGGCCTATATCTCACAAAGAGTCTCGATGCTGGAAAAAGCAGAATCGGCCAAGCGGAAGTGGAGCCGGTGTCGGCTTGGTGTTGTCGGCAAGCCTTCAGACTGGCTGATCTCCAGCGGAACGGATTATGACGTGGTGAAGCAGCGGACAGGCATTTCGCTGGTGGATATACCGATGGATGAACTGCTCGCCCTCTATGAGCAGACCCCCGTACGAGACGATGTGCAGAAAACCGGTATCGGGCCTGTAGACCTGGCTCTCGCTGGTGCGTACCGCATTTATGATGCCCTGAGGGCAGTCGTCAAGAAATACGAGCTCAGCGGTTTCACCATCAGATGTTTCGACCTGCTCAGCGCAGTACACAACACCGGATGCCTGGCTCTGGCAAAACTCAACGCTGAGGGCATCGTGGCTGGATGCGAGGGTGATATCCCTGCTATGCTGACGATGGCTATCGCACAGTCTGCGCTTTCATGCAGCGGTTTTCAGGCCAATCCCGCCTTTGTCGACGTAGATGCGGGAGAGATACTTTTCGCTCATTGCACCATCCCGTTTGACATGGTGGAGCGATTTGAGTATGACACGCACTTTGAGTCAGGTATCGGAGTAGGCATCAGGGGCTTTGCGCCGTGCGGTCCTGTGACGGTATTCAAAGTCTCCGGCGATCTTACGCGCCATTTCATCGCTGAGGGTGAACTCCTCGCCTGTGAGTCAAGCCCCGGACTCTGCCGCACACAGATGCGCATCCGGTTGAATGACAAAGAGGCTGCCAGCTATTTCCTGAGACATCCCATCGGCAATCATCATATCATCGTACAGGGTCATCACCGGGCTTTGTTCAAGCAACTACTGATGTAGACCGACTTATTTTGTTGCAAAATTGCAACAAACACGTTTTTGCCATTCAAGTCAAATGTCAAATTTTTAAATGAATTAGAAAGTACTATTTCGACAGTATTCTTCTCTTTTTAATACTTATCAAACCTATAAGGCAAACCATCAACCACTTATAACAAAATGGAATCAACAGGAAGTGTTATTTTTTTAGTGTTCCGCTTACTTGGTTCATTAGCGCTTTTGATGTATGGTATGAAAACCATGAGTGACGCCTTGCAAAAGATGGCGGGTCCCCAGCTCCGTCATGTACTTGGCGCTATGACCACCAACAGGTTTACCGGCATGCTCACGGGTATCCTGGTGACCGCTGCGGTGCAGTCGTCTACAGCTACGACAGTGATGACCGTGTCGTTTGTCAGCGCGGGGCTTCTTACGCTCGCACAGGCCATCAGCGTCATCATGGGAGCCAATATCGGTACTACGCTGACGGCTTGGATCATGTCGGCTGGATTCTCATTCAACATTACCGACTTTGTTTATCCCGCTTTTTTCATAGCCATTATCCTTATCTATAATAAAAGAAGACGCACCGTCGGAGATTTCCTCTATGGCATCGCTTTCATGTTTCTCGGTCTCGGCACGCTCAGACAGACTGGCATCGACATGAATCTCGGAGAGCAGGAGGCAGTGCTCAATTTCTTCTCCAGCTTCGACCCTCATAGTTTTTCCACCACCTTGCTCTTCCTCCTCATAGGCGGTGTGCTCACTATGTGCGTACAGTCGTCGGCAGCTGTCATGGCCATCACCATGATTTTATGCTCCAGTGGAGTGCTGCCCATCTACCAGGGCATCGCACTGGTCATGGGTGAGAATATCGGTACCACGGTGACCTCTAACATTGTGGCACTCTCAGCGGGCACACAGGCCAGAAGGGCAGCATTCGCCCACATGTTCTTCAACTTGTTTGGCGTGTGCTGGATACTCCTTATCTTCCAGCCTTTTGTCAATATGGTGTGCTCTTTGGTCGGATATGACGTGACCATGACCAAGGAAGCCGTCGGACAGGAAGCTTTCCTGGCCAACGCTGCCAAACTGAGTTTTGTGCTTGCCGCATTCCACACCTGTTTCAACCTGGCCAATACCGGCATTCTCATCTGGTTTATACCGCAGATAGAAAAGCTGGTGTGCCGTGTGATTAAAACGAAGACCGACGTCGATGACGAGGATACCCGACTGCGTTATATCAGCAGTGGTATCATGAAGACCCCAGAGATCTCTGTGCTGCAGGCCCAGAAGGAAATCGGTCTCTTCGGTATGCGCATCCAGCGTATGTTTGGCATGGTGCAGAATCTCTTTGAGATGAGTATGAAGAATCCTGCTGATGTAGACAAAAACGAGCGTGAGGAATTCAAAAAGTTATACGATCGCATCGAGAAATATGAGGGTATCTCCGACAATATGGAGATAGAGATAGCCAATTATCTGGAGCAAGTAGGCGACGCTCACCTGTCTGATGAGACAAAGAGCAAGATCCGTCAGATGATGCGTGAGATCAGTGAAATCGAGAGTATCGGCGACGCCTGCTACAACCTGGCCCGCACCTTGCACCGCAAACAAGAGTCGGGCAAAGTGTTCACTGAGTCTCAGACCAAGGACCTCATGGTCATGATGCAACTCACAGACGACGCGCTCACACAGATGAACAAAGTGATGAACGGAAGAAAAGAAGAAAACTCGATCAACGAGACATTCAGGATCGAAAACGATATCAACTCTATGCGAGACCGGTTGAAGTCAGGCAATATCGAGGCCATCAACAACCATCAGTATGATTACGCCGTAGGCACCATGTATACCGACTTGATCGGAGAATGCGAGAAACTGGGCGACTATGTCGTCAATGTGGTCGAAGCCAGGTTCGGACAGTAAGTCGATAGACTTGACATCGCCTCTTCTCTCTATAAAAAGATAACATTCCAAACTATACGCCATTGCAATATGACTGAGAGCAGAATACTCATCGTAGATGACGAAGAAGACCTTTGCAACATCTTGCAGGTCAACCTTGAGACAGCTGGCTATACCACTGTCGTGGCATATTCCGCCGAGGATGCCTTGAAGAAACTACAAGTCGAAAGCGCGTCGCCTCTGGAAGGTGATACGGAGCAGCTGCCTTTCAGCCTGATTTTGCTCGACGTGATGATGCCGGGAATGTCGGGCTTTCAGTTGGCGAAACAACTGAAGTCAAATCAGCGTTTTCACAAAATGCCCATCATTTTCCTCACCGCCAAAGACTCTCTCGAAGACACACTCACCGGTTTCAGTCTCGGTGCTGACGATTATATATCCAAACCTTTCTCTGTAAAAGAGGTGATGGCCAGAGTCAGAGCCGTCATCAGCAGGACGTATCCTGATGAGAACGAGGCTGTCAGCCTGGCCAGCTATCTGGGGCTGAAGATGGACAATGACAAGAAGACGGTGGAAGTAGACGAAACTGTCATCCCTTTCACCCGCACCGAATTTGAGTTGCTATGGCTGCTGCTTAACAATCGTAATGTAGTGTTCAGCCGGCAGGAACTGATCAAGAGGGTATGGCCCAAAGATGTCATTGTCACCGGGCGTACCATAGATGTCAATATCAACAGGCTGCGCAAGAAAATCGGCCGTTATGCACCTTGTATCGCCACACGGCAAGGTTTCGGATATTTTTTCCAGGAAGACGAACTGAAATAATCCAGGATATAGAACAGCAATGTTGATTTCAAAAAACCAATATCTTAAAGGGTTTGGCATTACGGTCCTGATCCTCGCGCTTGTGCGCTGTGTCTTTCCGTCGATAGCCCGGCCCGATCACTTGGCTACCGAGTCTCTTTCAGATACCATCCAGCAGGAAGACACCTCTCGACAGGTCTTACAGGCTGAGGTCCACAACGTCTCAGCCAGACAGGACACGGTCCAGAAAAAACACCCCATCTATGGTGTGGTGAGCTATCATCGGGCTTTCCCCGACTCCAATGATGTACAACTGGCATCGGCGCAGAAATACGGCGTAAGCCCTGTCGCCAACCGTGACGAGGCAGAAGACCGCAAGTCAGAACTGGTCTACATGGGCTCCAGCCCGTTCTTCCACATCGACCCTCTCAAGAGCAGCATTCCCTATCTGGTGCCGAGAGCCTCGGTGCTGCTTCATGATATAGGCCGCAATTTTTTCGACAGTCTGCGAGTGAAGCAGATACCGTTGCATCAGATCATCGTCACCAGCATCCTCAGAAGCGAGGAGGATGTGGCCCGGCTCAGGCAAGTCAATCGCAACACCTCAGAAAACAGCTGCCATCGGTATGGCACCACATTTGACATCTCATACAACCGCTACAAGACGGTGAGCGACCCTCAGGGTCCCAGACGCAGAGAGGTGCAGAATGACACCCTGAAGTGGGTATTGAGCGAAGTGCTCAACGACCTGAGAAAGGACGAACGATGCTATGTGAAGTACGAGGTGAAACAGGGGTGCTTCCATATCACCGTGAGATGATGCGTCATTTGTTCTTTCTGTCGCGCTCTTTGATGATGCCATGGCGATAGGCGTAGAGCAGTTTCTCCAGATCGGCTATCTGTCCCCTGATTTCTTTACCCTTGTCGGTGTCGGCTACACGCATACGCTGTGCCGACATCTCAACGATTTGTATGGTACTCTTGATGTCAGTACCTCTGAGTACGGCATCACGGGCAGAGGTGAATGGCTCATGCTGCACCAGTTCAAAGCCGCGGCTGTGGTATACCAGTGTATATCCGGCGATACCGGTCTCTTTGTGATAGGCCTGAGAGAATCCGCCATCGATGACCATCAGTTTGCCATTGGCCTTGATCGGATTTTCGCCTGTCTTCACATGCACGGGCACATGTCCGTTGATAATATGGCGGTTGGGACCTTCCACTTCGAAGGCATCCATGATGCGGTCGCAGATTTCCTCGTTGTCGCGCAACTTGAAATAGAAGC
This sequence comes from uncultured Prevotellaceae bacterium, assembly GCA_946402905.1. Taxonomy (GTDB): domain Bacteria; phylum Bacteroidota; class Bacteroidia; order Bacteroidales; family Bacteroidaceae; genus Prevotella. Next base: position 46,198 of record CAMIYC010000008.1, read on the forward strand.
CTTTCTCTTCTTTGTGGGTCTCTTTGGCCGTCAGGAAATACCGCTCAAAGGTGGCCATCTTCGACTTGTCAAACAAGGGGGAGTCCTTGCCACACCACAGGTAGAGGAAATAGTCGATGGCGTTCTGTCGCAGTAGGGGCTCGGTGTCATACTGAAAGGCGGCGCGGATCACCATGCCGATATTGTGCATCAGTTCCTTGCCCTTGTATTTCTTTCCGTTGGGCAGCTCCACCTCCTTGAGCGAACCGTCTTCGCAGAGTGGAATCGAGGCATGGAAGAGCAGGTTGTTGTTCACCACCGCATACATGCAGCCATGACGCAGCATCATGCGGATGTGCTGGTGCAGTTTCTCGCTGACAGCAAAAGAATGGTGCAGTTTAGCCATCAGCGCAGTCTCCGACTCTGTAAGCCGGTAAGGATGTGAGGGGTCGATAGTGGGGAAGTGATGACTCGTCATCTCATATTCCTTGCCGTCGACGGTATAGACACCGCGCTCATAATCAATATGACTGAGCACCATGCGGTCGGACATCTTCCATTCGGGATGCCGTTCAAACAATTGCGACTCTATCTTGAACTGTATCACGGAGATGGCTTTGTGCATGCGTGCCGTGAGCATCTGCGTCTTCGTGTCGGTGTCAGCGTTCTCGCCGTTTAGTCTGGGCTTGAATTCCTCACAGGGATCGTCTCCATAGGTGTCGATGGCAAAAGTAGCCAATGGTATGAGGTTGATGCCATATCCCTCTTCGAGGGTCGTCAGATTGGAGTATCTGAGTGAAAGTCGTATCACGTTGCACATGCAAGCCTCGTTGCCCGCACACGCACCCATCCACAGGATGTCGTGGTTGCCCCACTGTATGTCCCAGCTGTGATAGGTGAGCATAGTGTCGAGTATGATGTGCGCGCCCGGCCCCCTGTCATAGATGTCGCCCAGGATATGCAGCTGGTCGATGGCCAGACGGTGTATCACATTGGAGATGGCGATGATGAAGTCTTCGGCACTGCCGGTGGAGATAATGGTGTCGATAATGGCACTGACGTATGCGCTCTTGTTAGTGTCTTCCGTACGCTCATGCAGCAGCTCCTGGATGATGTAGCTGAACTCGGGTGGCAGGGCCTTCCTTACTTTTGAGCGGGTATATTTGCTCGACACGTCACGGCATACCTTCACCAGGTGGTGTATAGTGATGTGATACCAGTCTTCGATGTCTTCCTCTGATTCTTTCACCAACTCCAGTTTTTGGGCGGGATAGTAGATCAGCGTACACAACTCCTTCTTCTCCGACTCCCGGATCTCGTTGCCGAAAATCTCATTCACTTTGCGCTTGATATTGCCGGAGGCGTTTTTAAGCACATGTTGGAATGCCTCGTGCTCACCGTGGATGTCAGCCAGGAAGTGTTCTGTCCCCTTGGGCAGGTTGAGAATGGCTTGCAGGTTGATGATTTCTGTGCTGGCTTCGGCTATTGTCGGAAAAGTCTGCGACAACAGCTCCAAATATCTCATGTCTTTTTCAATTGTACTTGCTTTCATCGTATTCAATTATAGTTAACTAGTCTTTGTCTGATTTTTTCCGTGCCACTGTCGTCTATAGCCTCAGTGGGCATGAAGCCTTCGCCCAGGTAGGCCACTTCCGAGAGCACCTGGCACACCCTGCCGCACAGCTTGGTCAGTCCGAGACGGCTCATCGCCTGCTGAAGCTGATATTCATCACAGTCGAGATTGCGGAGCGCCTCGTAGAAGTCACAGAGGTGACGGAGGCTCAGCGACCGGTTGGACAGGTGCCATCTGATATTGAGCAGCATGATGCAGATGGAACGGATGGCGGCGTTTTGCCGGCTGACGGTGGCATCAAGCTTCGACAGAAGTCGCTTGCTGTCAGACATGATGACGTCGGCAGCAAGATTGTTTTTCGATTTGGGATACAGGGGCGTGAACCTCGGCACGTCCTCCAGGTCGGTGTGGGCGTTGGATAATTGCATGCGGAGGGCTCCCTCGGCGATCTGGCCGTAGACACCTTGCTCACGTGCAAAAAGGAGTACCTTACGCCACTGTGTGGGCGAAAGGCTTCGCAGATTGAGTATGTCCTCCGCACAGAGAGGTTGCCGTTCTGTCTCCTTGGCCATGCTCAGGTGCAGCAGAGCACTCACGGCCTCCTGGCAGTTGATGTCGAGATGCCTGGACGACTCTGTGTTGAGCACCTGATGGTACAAAGCGACCAGCTGATCGGCATATTCCTGATACTGTGAGGTCTCACGGTCGGCGGGCACCTCTATAAAGGAGACTCTCCTGCTGATGCCCTCATTCAATATATACTGTCCTTCTTCTTCGTCACACACCTGAATGGCCGAGGCGTGCCGTGTCATCTCTTTCTGATAGAGTATCATTTTCCAGGTGCGCATGCCATATTCTGCGTCGATATACTCCGGATTCATGCCGCCATAAGGTGAAAACACGACAGGGAAGCCACGCTTTCGCGACCACAGCTCGATACGTGAGTTGAGATAGTTGTACGAACCGTGGATATGTACGATGTCGGGCATGAGCCGGTAGAGCAGTATGACATATCGTTTGTGGAAGGCAAGGAGATTGACAAATCCATGATTTTTGCCTCCTATCTGTGTGGTGGGAATGAAATGAGTATGCAGATACTCCTCATTGAATTCCGAAAGGCTGACCATATGGACATCCGCGCTTTTCTCCATCTGATGGAGCACATGTGGAAGAAATTGAAGTTGCTCGGAAACCTCTGTCGGATTGGGTATGAAATGAAGTATCTTAAGTGCCATGAATGTTACAATATTCGACAAAATTAATACTTAAAATGATTTCAGCCAAATTTTGCCCCTAAAATTTCATTCTCCCGGCTTGATTTATCATTAATATGTTTTTTTTTATTAATTTTGCACCGCATATAAATACATGTATTATGTTCAGAGCAGCCCTATTTGATTTAGATGGTGTCGTTTTTGACACAGAGTCACAATATTCTGTTTTCTGGGGAGACGTATGCCGCAAATATCATCCGGAACTGCCTGGTTTGGAAAACAAGATCAAAGGTCAGACTCTGGTACAGATATTTGACGCGTATTTCAACGGCATGGACGAGGCGAAGAAAGATATTGTAGCACGTCTCGATGAATATGAGAGCCGGATGACCTATGACTATGTGCCTGGCTTTGAGACCTTCGTTTCAGACCTGAAGGCTAATGGTGTGCTCACGGCACTGGTCACCAGCAGCAACATCGCCAAGATGCAAAGTGTCTACCGGTCTCGGCCGGAACTGCTCGACACTTTCAACCTCATCCTCACTTCAGAGAATTTCAGTGAGAGCAAGCCTGCCCCGGATTGTTATCTGCAGGCTGCCCGTGAACTTCATGTCAAGACCTCAGAATGCCTCGTCTTTGAAGACAGTTTCAACGGTCTCAAGTCGGGCACGTCAGCAAGGATGCGTGTCGTGGGGCTCTCCACCACCAATCCGGCGGATGTGATCGCACCGCTCTGTCAGCTGGTCATAGCCGACTTCAGCCACTTCAGCCACCAGCTCTGTCTCAACCTATTCTGATATCATGGACACACAGAATACTCCTATCCATTTCCGTCTGTGGAACCGTGACTTCTGGTTGCTGGCTTTTGCCAATATGCTGGTGACGATGGCGGTGTATATGCAGATCGTCTTGTTGCCCAGGATGCCATACGTCGACTCTCTTTCCCAGTGGGGGTCTGTGGCCGGCTTGATGATAGCTTATGCCGTGGGGCTGTATCTGCTGGGAGGATGCTGCTCATATCTCGTGCAGCGCAAACGGCGCAACAAAGTCTGTATCATATCCATCCTTCTTCTGGCGTTGCTCCTTGTCGCTCCACACTATGTAGGACAATGGGGCGTTGCTGTTTTCTTCCCCTACCTCCTGCTGATAGCCAGATGCCTTGCCGGGGCTTTGTTCGGCATCTCTCAGATGATCCTGTCCAGCACGTTAGTGGTCGATTGCAGTGAGTCGTTTCAGCGCACCGAGGCCAATTATGCCGAGGCATGGTTCGGACGCCTGGCAATAGTCCTTGGCCCACTCGCGGCCATCCTGATCTCACAGTTCTGCGGCCACCAATGGTCGGTGTGGGTGTCGGCTGGGCTGGCTGTGGGGGCTGCACTACTGATCATGCTGGTCGACTTTCCCTTCCGTGCACCGGAAGAGAACACGAGGCTGTTCAGTCTCGACCGCTTCTTCCTTCCGACGAGCTGGCTGCTGTATGTCAATCTGCTCATGGCCACTACTGCCGTGGGCATTTGCCTACATTACGCCCTCTCCAGCGTCGTGTTTCTTTCATGGCTCCTGGTCGGTTTCCTGCTGGCAGTGCTGGCTGAGAAATATATCTTTGTCAATGCCGAATTGAAATATGAGACGGTGCTGGCCCTGGCTTGCATAGCTCTGGCTATCTACCTGCTGTCTGTTTCAGGCCGTATGCAGGCCTGCGTGGCTTTCATGCTGACAGGGCTGGGATGTGGGTTGATCGGCTCCAGGTTCTTGTTGTCGTTTATCAAACTGAGCAGGCATTGTCAGAGAGGCACTTCACAGAGCACGTTTTTCCTGGCATGGGAGACGGGGCTCGCACTGGGGCTCGCCGTCCCATGGATTTTCCGCTTAGCCAGCGGCTTATCCGTTTGGCGCAGTTCACTCCTTATGGCGTTTTGTATAGACCTTTGTGCACTGCTCCTTTATCTGCTATTTACTCACCGCTGGTACATGAAACATAAAAATCGATAAACCCTATGAAAAAACAACTACTACACCTAAAGGCATTCCTAGTCATCGTGGCTGCTTGTTGCGCCACCATGGGTGCGTATGCCCAGAGCGGCCAAGTGGTTAAGACCGACACACGCTACGCCCGTGGAGCGACCATGGCTTTCGGCCGTATGACGGTCTCTGGCATTCCCTCTGCTGAGATTTCTGAGCAGGGCTTCTGCTGGAGCGAGTCGCCCGAACCTACCGTCGACGATTTTAAGACCACTAAATTCCTCACCAACGGTGGTAGGATCTACTGGCTTCAAGATCTCACGCCCGCCACGAAGTATTACATGAGAGCCTACGTGCTTAAGAAAGACCAGGAAGTGGTCTATGGCGATGTCATTCGTTTCTATACCATCCCCAAGGGTCAGATCACGTTCAACATCCGTCAGAGCAGTGATGCGGCAGCCGACGAGCGCATACGCGGCGCTGTGCAGAAAGCCATCGACTACTGGAACGACCTGACAGAGATGAAAGGTTTCTCTCCCAGTGTGGGCTACAATCCCGGTACCCCGACAGCCGAGTGTTCCTACGGCGGATGGATGAGCGTAGGCTCCAACCAGTCTTACCAGAAGGCGGGCACTATCATGCACGAGATGCTTCATGGGTGTGGTGTGATCCCCTGGGCCGACACAGAATGGAGCCGTTTCAACCTGCGTTCGGGGTCATCCAATGCTGCCGGCTATGCCACGGGATCCGGACTCTGGCTTGGCGACAGAGTGACAGAGGTGCTGAGGTTCTGGGATAACAGCACCACCGCCCAGCTCAACGGCGACTATCAGCACATGTGGCCTTACGGCATCAACGGCGCTCACGAGGACAATGGCACCGACTTACTTTATATCGGCAATTCGCTGATATGCCAGGCGCTGGGCGAAGACGGACTGCAGCACACCAACCAGCTTTTTGCTGAACCCTACTATGCCTTTGACCATCAGGACGACGTGAAGTATTATATCAAGAACGAAGACACTGAGCGCGGTCTGTATAATGCTGTGCTCGTGCCTGCTGCCGGCAAGCGCCTGGCCTGGAAGGAAATGACCGCCGAGGAAGCTGCTTCCAACGACAGTTGCGCATGGTATGTCACCTTCTCTCCCGACAAGCAGTACTACCAGATACGCAATGCTTCCACAGGCCAGTATATCACCTATACAGGTAGTGATTTCAGGCTTTCAGACACGTCGGTGCCGTCAAACTCAGAACAGCTGCAACTGATGAAGGGCAGGGTAGATGTCGGCAATATGAAGGCAAGGGGATTCTGGATGATCTCTCCGGCATCAAACTGGACGCCAGCCTGTCTGCAAGCCAATGCCAACGGAGCTACCACGGGCGCTACCTTCAATATCGCCAACTCAGCTACTTCACAACGCTGGCTGATTCTCACCGCTGACCAATTGTCTGAATTGTCGTCAAGCCTGATCAATAGTATCGTCGCCGAGGTGACAGACAAAATAGGACATATCCGTGCCCTTGCTGCCGTGCCGCATACTGAGGACGCCGAGGGAGTAGACGACGCGCTCAATGACGCGCTCAGCGAGATCGAATCACAGCTCGCCCTGACCACCACTACCGTGGCGGCTCAGTCGTTGATGGAAAAAGCCGACGCTGCTGCCTTTGATTTCCTGGCCAATGCCACCCCGACCGATGTAGAGCAGCCTTTCGACCTGACTTATTTGCTCCGCAATCCAGACCTGGAAAGTGCCGACGGCTGGTCTTCGGCTCCGACCATCAACTATTCCTGCGGCGAGTATTATGAGAAGACTTTCGACTTCAACCAGATTGTCAAGAATCTTCCTGAAGGTACTTATCAGTTCAGGGCACAGGCTTTCCAGCGTCCAGGCCGGTCTACCGAGTGTAGCAACAACCAAGTCACGGCTTATATCTACGCCGGACTCAAAAGCACCCGTGTGGCACATATCACGTCTGGCGCACAGACCACCAAACTGGGTGGCAGCGAGTCCAGCGTGGGAGGGAAGTATTTCCCCAATGACATGCAGGCCGCCAGTATCTATTTCAACAAAGGGCTTTATGAAAACCGTATCACCTCTTCGGTACCACATGACGGAGGACAACTGAAAATGGGTATCCGCAGCAGCACGATGAACAGTTATTACTGGTGTATCTTCGACGATTTCCGTCTTTGTTATTTCGGGTCGTTGTCGATCGATGAGGTGAATGGCATTCAAACACCTATCGTAGAGCACGCTGACCTGCCCGCCACAGGAGTCTATAGCCTGACTGGTGTGAAGCAGTCAGATTCTGCCGACGATATCTCTCATTTGCCAGCGGGCATTTACATCATCAACGGCAAAAAGACAATGATAAAATAACAAAAAAGAGATCCGAAACTATTGTTTCGGATCTTTTTTTGTAGGGACGATCGGACTCGAACCGATGACCTCTTCAATGTGACTGAAGCGCTCTAAACCAGCTGAGCTACGCCCCTGTCGTAAAACTGGATGCAAAATTACACATTTTTCGCGAACCACCAAAATTTTTCGGTGTTTTTTTTAATCTACCCTTATTTTTATGGTGCTGTTGCCCACTTTCACGATATTAATGCCACGATGTGACAACGTCAGAGCAGTGACATCACCCGTGGTGACTTCCTCGTCCAGGCACTGACCTTGTGTGTTGTATACCCTGACGGGCACACCAGCCCTAAGCCCCTTCAGCACCACCTGGCGGCCGTCTTGCTGCCAAGCCCAGTCTGACATCGGTTCGGTGGTGATTCCGGTATCGATGCCCAGTTGTGCCTGAATGATCAGCTGGTTGCAATCGGGCATGTCAAACTCGTAATTCTCTCCTTCGACTTCCGTGGTGGAAGTGCCGTTATTCGTAACAGTGATCACCGACCACCTGACCACCTTTTTCCCGTCAACAGGCTTACTTGTCAGTTTCACCCTGCGGTTGGCGAAGAATTTCCCGTTAAAAGTGCCATTGCTCAGCCTGACACCGTTGAACTCAAAGCTCACAGCGTCGAGGTCTTCCTGCACGAGGTTGGAATTGATGGTCAAGGATACCAGATTGCCCAGGGCATAATAGTCTTTCAGGTGCTGGTAAAAATAATTGGGACGCTGCGACAGCCAGTTGCGTGCTGTGGTCAGCTCAGAGTTGTAGTCGGGCCACCATTGGTTGATGAGTTTACGGTGGTGGGGATACTCTTTCCTGAACAGCTCATACATGTCATCCCAGATGGCACGGGTGCCTTGACTGTTCATGAAGTCGCCCATGTAGATAGCGGCCCTGTCGATGAACTCACGCCTGAAGTCTTCGTTGTCCATCATACGTCTGAACAGGCGTGTGTGCTCATACTGATTGGCCCAGGAGCGGTTGGAGTCGTAGTTGGGGTCGTAGATCCATTTGATGGAATTGTAATTGGCGGGACTGCCATACAACCCTATTCCGAAGTCGGTGTCTTTGGCCACAAAGCGCCAACGCCCGTCGTCGCTGCGCTTGCGCCACATCACGATATTGTTGCCGGGGAAGTCCTGGTTGTTGTAAAACAGGTTCATTACCATCAGGTTGATAAACTCCTGCCAGTCTATCCACTGGGCATATTCCTCCAGACTATGGCCATGCTCGGTGTAGAACTGTGTGAAAGCGTTCCAGTTTTCCCTGTCTCCCGTTTTCAGGTCATCCCAGTTTTCGAGCATGTCGATGTCTTCCAAGCCGTCGTAGTTGGTGTATATGTTGTCTACGGTGCTGCGCTCGCGTATATTGAGCATTCCCTTATAGGTGCCGTTCACATAGAAGATGGCCGGTCGCCAGGCCTGCCAGTCAAGATCGGTATGCCGGGCCATAGTCCGCTGGATGATGGCATCACGCATGTAGAGATAGTCGAAGTCGTTGCCCGCGTTTCTGAGGAGTATGGATTTGAAGTCGTCGAGCCCGGGTTTCTGATCCGGGAAGAACTCATAAGTCAGTCTTTTCTTGCCGAAACGTTTGTTGGCATAGACGACCAGCGATCTGGGGTTGCTTCCGCGGGAGGCTCCTCCCTGCACCCGGGTCTCACACACCTGATTGATCACGCTCTCCGCGCCTTCTTGTTCAAACAACTCGATATTGATGGGCCTGCGCCAGTTATGCTCGTAGTTTTTTGCGTTGCTGGAGTAATTGCCATCCACATAGATCCCTTTCTTGTTGTCATAAAAATAAGATTTGTCTGTCACGATAGAGACGACGGGCAAAGTGACCTCACGTGGATGGAAAATATAAGAATGTGTGGTGGCACGAGGGGAGAGGTATCCGTAGCAAAACAGTTTGGCACGGATGGTTCTGGTGGATTTGATAGTCATGGAGGTCTTGTATTCAGCGCTCGACCTCGTCGGTTCGCTCCCGTCGGTGGTCATTCGTATCACGGTGCCCTCAGGACTGCCTTCCGGGACAGAAAGGCTCAACTTGATCTGCTCGTTGCCGGTCACCACGCGCCCGGACTCACTGAAAACGGGTTCACCGAGAATCTCTGTGCACAGCACGCCACAGTTGGCTGCCGACGGGGTGGGGGTGTATTGGTATCCCCATTCGCCTGCGCCGTCGTTTTTCCTCCCATACGCCACATTCGGAGCAGGTTGTTTGCCCAAGTCTATCACGGCATCGACTCTTTGTCCCTCATGAAAGAGATAGACCGAAGAGTGTTTGCCCGACTCCAGCCGGAAGTTGGTGTGCTGGTTTTTGGCCTCCCTGTCGCAGTAGACTATGTAATACTGGTGCGCGGCGAGCGTGCTGTTGGGCAGCGCCCATGCTTCAGTGGCATCATCGGTCAGTCCCAACTGGTATTTGCCGAGAGCCACCGGCGACTCGCCACTGTTGTACAACTCAACCCAAGAGTCGGGAAACTCATTGAGGTCGTCCATCATACAGTCTACATTCGACTGCATCAACTCGTTGATGATCACCTGACCTCTTATCGGTAAGGCAATCATCAGCACGACACACCATATTGCTATTCTCATTTTTTCCATTTCTCTCGCCACACTATTTCTCCATTTTCAATCTCCCCTCCTTTGGAGGGGCTGGGGGAGGTTATTCCTTTGGAGGGGCTGGGGGAGGTTATTCCTTTGGAGGGGCTGGGGGAGGTTTAATCTACCAGACACTTGTCCAGTTCGCGGGCGATGGCTTTCTTGTCCAGATTCTGTCCGATAAACACGATTTTCTGCATTCGGTCGCCATATTGCTCATCCCAGTCTCTGCGCAGCCCGGGCTCCTGCTCCATCATACGGGCCAGTTCGTCTTTAGGCATCGTGGCATACCATTGTCCGGCGTTACGAATAGAGACTTGTTTGCCGGCTTGTTCAAATAGATAGCAGGTGTCCTTTTCATCCTCAAAGTAGCAAATCCCTTTGGTGCGGATGATGCCCTGTGGCCATTTCCGTGCTACAAACTCGTCGAAAAGGGCGAGATCCATCGGCTGGCGACGGAAATACACATAGGTGCCGATACCATATTCTTCCACCTCGCCGCCATCATGATGATGATGGTGGTGATGATGGTGATGCTCCTCATCATGGTCGTGATGGTGATGCTCCTCATCATGGTCGTGATGATGCTCATGACCTTCCTCCTCATCGTCGTCATCGTCATCGTCGTCCTCATCCTCATGCTCATCGTGTGCACCCTCTATCTCGCTCACCCAGGCGGCGGAGGTGGCCACCTCATTGAAGTCGAACTTATGGGTGTTGATGATGCGCGAAAGGTCCACATCACCATAGTCACACTCTATGATGTCAGCCTTGGGCTGAAGGGCACGCACGATTTCCTTGATCTTCTTCAGCTCTGATTCCGACACTTCTGATGCCTTGTTCAGAAGCACGATGTTGCAGAACTCGATTTGCTGGATGACCAGATTCTCGATATCCTCTTCGTCGATATGGGGTTTGAGCAAGTCAAGACCGCTGCCGAACTCGTCTTTCATTCGCAAAGCATCGACCACGGTGACGATACAATCGAGCCGGGCCAGGCCATCTTTCACATAATCCATGCCCATAGTGGGGATAGAACAGATGGTCTGGGCGATGGGTGCAGGCTCGCAGATGCCGCTGGCCTCAATGACGATATAGTCGAAGCGCTGCATACGCGTGATGTCGCGCAGTTGTTCGACGAGGTCCATCTTCAGCGTGCAGCAGATACATCCGTTCTGCAGGGCCACAAGGCTTTCGTCTTTTTTGCCTACGATGCCGCCTTGCTCTATCAGGGTGGCATCGATGTTCACTTCGCCGATGTCATTGACGATGACGGCAAATTTGATGCCGCGCTTGTTGGTGAGTATTCTGTTTAATAATGTAGTTTTGCCGCTGCCCAAATAACCCGTGAGCAGCAATACGGGAATTTCATTGATAGTCATAATTAAAATAAAATATGTGTCGGCTCTTATAAGACACTTATGCCTCAAAACCTTTTCGGGTTGCAAATTTACTATAAAAAAACAAATTTTAGTCTATTTATTCTGTTAAAACCATAGATATTCCCAATAAATTCATTATTTTTGCCTCAGATATTATCATGGACACCTATTCGATTACTACTACTGCATCTCATCTAACTTCAATCTGTACTTTTTATGAAAAAAGATAAAGATCCAAAAGACTACGAAGAAACACTCTCCAAACTGGTCGAACTGACAAAAGATTTCACAGAAGACGATTGGGCGGACATTATGAAGATCATGACCGGCGACATCAACCCCGCTGAGATTATCAACAAAAGATTTTATACCTACGACCGCCCTGACTATCAGAAATTCTGCACGGGGATGATCCAATGGCTCGGCCCATTCTGGAATGCCCGTGAAGATGATGATATGCACGCATTATGCCGCTTCGTCGACAGCGATTTCAAGAAACTTTCGGCTCAGCAGAAAGAAGATGATATGAGGGAATACCTGTATACGCTGTTCCGTCTTTTCGACCCGACGCGCACCTATCTTCCCGTCAAGTTATTTGGTCCGCTTTGGCTGATGGAAAAATATAAGATGACCCAGTGTCTCGACCTGGTCTTGGAAATACTCAGGCAAGACGCATATTTCTATTATTGCTTTTTCTGGGAGAGACAGGAATTAATGAGTGCTGCTCTTTACCAGATTGGGAGTGGACAACTGGAGCAACTGGAGGAATTCCTCTATGAAGATAACCTCATACCTCAAGTCAAGAACGTGGTGTTTGACACCATCGTCATGACCGCCATCCGACAGCCGCAAAAGAGACTGGAGATTGTCGGCATCATCACTCAATACTTGAAGCACTGCCAGAGTCTGCTCAAGGAAGATGGGATACTCTACAAAACCATGAGTGAAATTACCAGGTCTCTTGCCACAGCGCATATTACGGAGGCAATGCCGCTTGTAAAATCGATTTACGAAGAATTGGACGATGAAAACATTCTCTATGAACTGAGTGAAGTGGAGGATACTATGTTTGACGAGAAAGCAGAATTTGTCTGTCCTTACGAGTCATTAGACGAATGCATGGACCATTGGCTGTACAAAGAGGAGGATGAAATGGATGACGATGCAATGGAGCCCTATGAAGACGATGACGAATACGACGATGATGACATGGACAGATATGATGGCATCTACAATCTGGACTTGAATGCCAAGCGGCTGACCGTCACTGTCCGTCTGATGGATGCCCCCGAAGAGGTGATGCGAAAGATCGACGTGCCTTCCAATATCTACCTCTCCGATCTGGCCGAGGTCATCATGCACAGTTTCGGACGCAGTGACATACCTGAGAATTACGAGTTTACCGACCGTGACAAGTACAGGTATACTCCCTATCTGGATGCCTATTTTAACAAGAAAGAATACACCATGATGTATGATGCCTATGATTGTACACTCAGCGAAATCCTTAAGAAAAAAGGCGACATAGCCAGTTTTGACATTCTGAAAAACAAGAGGCCCTACTGGCATCATACCTTAGTGCTCGAAAAGACAGGTAGATACACTCAGAAGACAGTGCAGTATATCAACCTCATCGACGGCCGGGGTGCCTACCCTCCGAAAAGCGTCAACAATACCGACAAATACCGCAAGCGTTTTGCTCAGGGAAATTTGCCTCAGCCCGATTTCAAAAAAATCAAGATGGAGCTCCAAGAGTATGATGAGATCAACGGAGCCCCCATGGAATTAGAATAAAATCTTAAAGATAGACCAATGATGTACAAAAAAATGTATAAACTGTTAATGGTTGTCGTACTGTCAGCTGTGACTTTGAGAGTATGCGCCGGGAATCAGAAATTTCCTACGGGCAAGTTGATATCATACTCCTTTATCCGTGGCGGCGGCATGAACCCATTGGACTTCACTGTCTATGAAATCCGCCGGGAGAATGCAGCTGGTAATGGACAGCTCACAGTCAGCGGGCCCTGTGAGGGCGAACTCATCACGATGGATGTAGGCGACGAGGTGTTCGATCACTGCCTGACTCTTATCCGGCAGCACCACCTGGAGCGTTCCAAAGGCTATTACAAGTCGAAATTCGAACTGCTCGACGCACCATCATCCAGCTTTAGCATCACCTTCACCGACCCATACGACAACATCAACGGTAGTGGAGACATGCCTGATTTTATCTGGCAGGCCATCAACGACATACACCGCTATTTGACAAGCGTGGTGGGCGACCGCAAACCCGAGGGACATGTAGACCGGATCTATGGAGCCGAAGGGGTAGCGGGAATGCACTGGACCGACGGGGTGAAGACTTATACAACGGCTGAGGAGTCAATGAAAGAACTGAAATGGGCCCTCCGTGGAAAAGACGACGGGGTGCATGGCAGCGAACCCGACGGCATGGGCTTCTCCAGGTTTCATGACGGCGACCAGCATTATGTGCTCATCCACGACTACAAGAATCATGTTTGCCGGCTCTTCTTCAGTTATGACGGCAACAAGGATTCCTGGAAACGGATAGTGAGACAGCAACAGGCACGAGCCGGCAAGAGCAATGAGTTGTCGAAGATGGTCAACGAATGTTTCCTCTTTCGTCCGGTAATCGAAAGGCTTACCCTCAAACAGCTGGAGCAGTTGCTCGACAGCATACCCATGCGTACTGGCGAGCATTATGGCCATTTCGCCTCCTATACTGACATCGGTGGAGTCAACCGCGAACTACTCGCCTCGGAGATAGCACTGCGCAATGGTAGTGAGAAATAACAGCCTGATGACATTCTGGTTGTTCACGCAAAAAAACTACGCAAACGTTTGCGTAGTTTTTTTGTTTTTAGTATTTTTGCAGAAAATTTTAAACAATCTTTTACCTGCATGAAACAACGCCGCACTTCTCTTAAAGACCTGGCCGAGCAACTGGGAGTCTCTATTGCCACCGTCTCAAGGGCGCTCAGAGGGAGCCATGAGGTGGGTGACGAGATGAAAGAAAAGGTAAGGACGCTGGCCAAGCAACTCAACTACCGGCCCAATCCCTTCGCACAAAGTCTGCGTAAAGAGGCCCCGCGCATTATCGGAGTGGTGGTGCCCAATCTTGTGACACACTACTATGCTGCCGTGCTCGACGGCATCGAAGACTATGCCCGTCAGCAAGGCTACTCCGTATTCAGCTCCAACAGCCATGAAGACCACATACGTGAAGAACAGGCTATAGACAATTTTATTTCCATGCACGTCGAAGGTATCATCGCCTGTCTCGCTCAGGACACCGTAGACTATTCCCATTTCCGGGAAATCTATGACATGGGCATACCTCTGGTATTCTTCGCCCGCACCTGTCTGCCGGAGCTGTTCTCGCAGGTAGTGGCCAATGGGGACGAGGCGGCACAACAGGCCACACAGCATCTCATTGACCACGGCGCGAGGAAAATAGCCTTCATAGGAGGTCCCAATCATCTCGACATGGTCATACGACGCAAACACGGCTATCTGGAGGCACTTCGCGAGAACAGGATACCGATAGAAAGAGATCTCGTGAGGTGTGGAAAAATCGATTTCGACACCGCACGCAACGCCACTATCTCGCTACTCGAAAGTGCCAATCCGCCCGATGCAATCCTGGCCTTCAACGACATCATCACATACGCGGCTTTCGACGCCATCAAGAGCAAGCACTTGCGAATACCTCAGGATGTGGCCATCATGGGATTTACTGACGGCGAATCAGCCGCCTTCGTCACCCCAAAACTTTCCGCCATTATGGATCAGGCACGGCTGCAAGGCATGAAGGCCTGTGAACTGCTGTTGAAAAATATCAACGGTGATAAAACCATCCGCAAAGAAGTGGTGCCCATGATCCTCAAGATCAGAGACAGCAGCGTAAAAAAATAAAGGGGAGATAGCATTCCTGGAGTGACTAGTCTTCCTAGAGAGAACAAGCAACTTATCAACTAAAATAAATATCATGAACCTAAAATCAATTATTTCCATCATGCTCCTGACGGGCGCTTCGTGTGCATACGCCGCAGGATTCGTGAAAAATGGCAACAGCGTGACCATCAATGTCGCTTCGCCGGCCTCCGACGGTGCGAAAATCGTGTGTCTGCAGGTCGTCAATGACAACATTATCAGAGTACGCGCTACGTGCGAAGAGGCTCTGCCGCAGAAAAGCAGCCTCATTATCGTGCCGCAAAAAGCCAAGCCTCAGTTTGAGGTGACGGAAGACAACAACACCGTCAGGGTAAAAGCCAAAAACGTACAGGCCGTTGTGGAAAAATCCAGCGGCAGAATCACCTTCTTTGACGCTACTGGCAAGACGCTGCTCAAAGAGGCCGACAAAGGAAAGACATTCAAAGCATTCCGCGTGCCCGAGCGTGAACTGGGCGTGCCCACACGCCAGCTCTCCGAAAGCGAGCTGAACGGACTCACCTGGAGAGCTCTTTTCGAAAACCAGCCCGATGAGAAAGCCATTTACGGACTCGGGCAGCACCAGGCAGAGGAGATGAACATGCTCGGCAAGAACGAAGAACTCTATCAGTATAACACCAAAGTGAGCGTGCCGTTCATCATGAGCAACATGAATTATGGTATCCTCTGGGACAGCTATAGCCTCGGACGTTGGGGTAACCCCAACGATTATCTCCAGCTCAACCGTGCTTTCAAGCTCTACGATAAAAACGGGCGTCCTGGACATCTCACCGGCACCTATGTCGATAAGAATGGACAAAAAGTGGTGCGCGACGAAGACTCCATCTACTATGAGTTCGACTGTCCTTCGACTTCTGCCATCGGCAACGCCACCGAACCAGGCGGCATCAAAAACCTGCCCAAGGGCTTTAATCTCGACGGTGCACAGGTGGTCTACGACGGATTTATCGAAGCACCACAGACCAGCCTCTATCACTTTATCCTATACTATGCCGGATATATGAAAGTGTATATCGGCGGAAAAGAAGTGGTGGCCGAACGCTGGCGCACTGCCTGGAACCCTAACTCTTGGAAATTCACTGCACCCCTGACCAAAGGCAAGCGCACACAGCTGCGCATAGAGTGGAAGCCCGACGGCGGTGTGAGCTACTGCGGTCTGCGTGCCGCCGTGCCAACCACACCCAAGGAGCAGAAGATGATCAGCATCTGGAGCGAAATGAGTCGCGACATGGACTACTATTTCATCGCTGGCAAGAATATGGACGAGGTGATCAGCGGATACCGCACACTCACCGGCAAGGCCTCGGTCTATCCTAAGTGGACACTCGGATTCTGGCAGAGCCGCGAACGCTACAAGAGCAGCTACGACATCGAGTCGACACTCGCAGAATTTCGCAAGCGTCATATCCCTGTTGACAACATTGTGCAAGACTGGAACTACTGGGCACTGCCCGACTGGGGAAGTCATCAGTTTGAAGCATCACGGTTCCCCAATCCTCAGGCTATGCTTGACAGTGTACACCAGATGAACGGACGCTTCATGATCTCGGTATGGCCCAAATTCTATGACACTGTAGACAACTACAAGGAACTCGACAGCAAGGGATGGATCTATCAGCAGGCTATCAAAGACGATATCCACGACTGGCTCGGATTCACAGGCTCTTTCTACGACGCTTACGACGCCAATGCCCGCAAGATGTTCTGGAGACAGATGAACGACAATCTCTACACGAAATTCAAGTATGGCATCGATGCCTGGTGGATGGACGCCTCTGAACCCAATGTGCGCGACTGCACCCCGGTGTGGTACCGCAAGGCCCTAAGCGGACCCACCGCACTGGGCACCTCGACCGAATACTTCAACGCATACTCCATCGTCAATGCCGACGCTATCTACAACGGACAGCGCAGTGTCAACCCCAATCAGCGTGTCTTCCTGCTCACCCGCAGCGGATTCGCCGGCGAACAGCGTTACTCCACTGCTACATGGAGCGGCGACATCGGTACGCGATGGGAGGATATGCGCTCGCAGATGACAGCCGGACTCAACTATTCTATGAGTGGGCTGCCCTTCTGGGGCATGGACCAGGGTGGATTCTCCGTGGAAAGCCGATATGTCAAAGCCCAGCAGGAGTATGACAAGACGGGAGTAGAGAATGCCGACCTCACTGAGTGGCGCGAACTGCAGACCCGCTGGAACCAGTTCGGGTGCTTCATCCCGCTCTATCGTGCCCATGGCCAGTGGCCGTTGCGCGAAGTATGGAACATCGCGCCAGAGGATCATCCAGCCTATAAGACCATCGTATGGTACGACCGCCTGCGCTATCACATGATGCCATATCTTTACAGTATGGCCGGATGGGTACACTTCAAAGACTATACCATGATGCGCGGTCTGGCCATGGACTTCAACGGCGACGACCATGTGTACGACATCGCAGACCAGTGGATGTTCGGACCTGCCTTCATGGCATGCCCGGTGGGTTACTACCAGGCCCGCAACAGAAGCGTATACTTCCCCAAGCAGTGCGGATGGTATGACCTCTATACAGGACAATATGTCGAAGGAGGACAACAACTGGTGGTAGACGCTCCCTATGAGCGCATGCCGGTATACGTCAGAGAGGGTAGTATCGTGCCCTTTGGCCCCGAGATGGAATGGAGTGACGAGAAACCTGCCGAACTGATCAATCTTTATGTTTACGAAGGTGCCGACGCTTGTTTCCAGCTTTATGAAGACGAAGGGACCAACTACAACTACGAGAAAGGCAAATATGCCACCATCGATATGCGCTACGACGAGGCTTCCAAGACACTGACCATCGGCAAGTGCAACGGTTCGTTCAAGGGAATGCTCAAGAACCGCCGCTTCAATGTGGTGACCATCTCCAAGAACCAGCCCAAGCCGCTCAACCTCATCAACCCGGAGGGACAACTGGTCAATTACAGTGGAAAGGAAATAAAGATCCAACTTTAACATCATCATCCGCGTAAGATGAAGAAACTGTTTCTATCTACCTTCATCGCTCTTCTTGCCGTGACCACAGCCACGGCAAGAGAGCGTAAATGTTTTGACGAAGGCTGGCTCTTCGTACTGGCCGATTCATTACAGATGTCTCTCAGCAATTATGATGACACATCATGGAGACAACTTGACCTGCCCCACGACTGGGCCATTGAGGGCGACTTCCTGCCCTCCAACCCTTCCGGTGCGGGCGGAGGAGCCCTGCCCGGTGGCGTGGGATGGTATCGCAAGCACTTCCAGGCCCCCGAGGGTCAGCGCGTGTTCATCGAGTTCGACGGCGTGTACATGAATGCCACCGTGTATGTCAACGGAGAGAAGTTGGGAATGCGTCCTTACGGGTACAGTTCGTTTGAATATGAACTGACACCCTATCTGAAGAAAAACGCAGACAACGTAATCGCCGTGAGAGTGGACAACAGCGACCAGCCCAATTCGCGGTGGTATAGCGGATGTGGCATCTACCGTCACGTATGGCTCACTGCCACATCAGAGCAGTGTGTAGATCACTGGGGCGTTCATGTAGAGACCGACGGAAAGGGAAACATCACGGTGAACACCACCATAGACAACGGAAAAAGCAATGCGCCGCTCCCCGAAATACGTCACACGGTCTATGACGCGCTGGGGCAGGCAGTCGCCTCCTCCAAATGGACCAAAGGACAGACAGTCAAGATGAGGGTGCGAAAGCCCCAGTTATGGTCCACCGACCATCCTTATGTCTACTGTGTGAAGACAGAACTGAGAGACGCCGCCCACCGTGTCATCGACACTTATGAGACGACCACTGGGTTCAGGTATTTCCAGTTTGACCCCCAAAAAGGATTCTCGCTCAACGGAAAGTCTATGAAGATCAACGGCGTGTGTGAGCATCATGACTTGGGATGCCTCGGCGCGGCAGTCGCTGAGGATGCGCTGCACCGCAAACTGACCATCCTCAAGCAGATGGGTGTCAATGCGGTAAGATGCTCGCACAATCCACCGGCTCCCGAACTGCTCAATATGTGCGACACTATGGGACTGATCGTGATGGACGAATCGTTTGACATGTGGCGACGCAAGAAGACACAAAACGACTATGCCAGATTCTTCGACGAATGGCATGAGCGCGATCTCTCTGATCTCATCCGCCGTGACCGCAACCATCCCTCCATCCTGATGTGGAGCATCGGCAATGAGGTGCTCGAACAATGGTCGTCGGCAGAAGCTGACACACTCACGCTCGAACAGGCCAACCTGATTCTCAACGCGGGGCATGACGCCTCGACACTGGCCAAGGAGGGAGAGATGAGCGTCAACTCACTGCTCACCAAGCACCTCGTGGAAATCGTCAGAAAACTGGACTCCACACGGCCTGTCACGGCTGGATGCAACGAGCCGGATCCCGGCAACCACCTGTTCAAAAGCGGTGCCCTCGACATCATCGGCTTCAACTATCACCATCAATGGGTGAAAGACGTGCCGCGAAATTTCCCAGGCAAACCTTTCATCTTCAGCGAGAGCGTCTCGGCCCTGCAGACACGGGGATTCTATATGATGCCAAGCGACTCGGTCTTTGTGGCTCCCAAGGAATGGTGGTTGCCTTATACTGATCCGTCGTTCAAATGCAGCGCTTACGACAACATGCACGCGTCGTGGAGCAGCACGCATGAAGAGACCTGGGATGTGGTGAAACACAACGACTTCGTGGGAGGACAGTTCATCTGGACGGGCTTCGACTACATCGGCGAACCCACGCCGTATGCCTTCCCTGCCAGAAGCAGCTACTTCGGCATCATCGACCTGGCAGGATTTCCCAAAGACACGTATTACATGTATCAAAGCGAATGGACAGACACTCCGGTGTTGCATCTTTTCCCACACTGGAACTGGATCGAGGGCCAGACGATAGATATCTGGTGTTACTACAATCAGGCCGACGAGGTGGAACTCTTTATCAATGGACGGAGCCAGGGCGTACGACGCAAGGCAGACAGCCATCAGTATCATGTGATGTGGAGAGTGACCTTTGAACCGGGAGAAGTGAAAGTCGTGGCCAGAAAAGAGGGCAAGGAGGTGAGAAACCAGGTGATCAAGACTGCAGGTGCACCCCACCACATCCGTCTTACTGCCGACCGTGACGCCATGCGTGCCAACGGCAAAGACCTGACATTCGTCACCGTGGAGGTAGTGGACAAAGACGGCAACCTGTGTCCCAACGCCGAGAACCAGATCTTCTTTGACGTGAAAGGCAACGCCACCATCGCTGGTGTAGACAACGGATGCCAGACCTCCATGGAACGGTTCAAGGCCAACCATCGCAAAGCGTTTTACGGCAAAAGTCTCGTCGTACTGCGTTCCGGCAAGTCGAAAGACCAGATCGTGCTTACAGCCAAGAGTGCCGACCTCAAGACGGCTTCTTTACAGTTCAACATTGAATAATCACAGCTCATTATGAAAAGGTTTTTTATCACATGTATCGCCGTGGCTTTGGGATGGACTGCCCAGGCGCAGATTCAGACCAGTGCAGGTGTACAGTATTTGCAGAACACTCCCAGGGACATGTCGACCGACTTCTACGACTTGTCCAACACATATTTCCTGGCAGACAGCCTCGCTGAGTATAACCAGGCTCAGGCCTCCGGGAAAATCAACTGGAAGCGATACCGTCTTTCACCTCGTCAGGCCTTCAACCTCAACGGCTACTGGCCTGTGAGGATGCAGATGCTCGATTTCCCCGACACTCAGTACGACAACGACCCCGACCTGCGCTTTGACTTACAGTTTGTCAACGAGCGGACGGTCAGGGTCCGACTGCTCACCACACCGATCTTGCCCAAAGACGAGACCGACAGCGATCCGATGTTCTCTGATGAGTTCAAGCAGAGACTGCGTGGCGCCACCTCTGCTTCCGCCCATGGATGGAGCTGCACCGACAACGGAAAGGCGATCGTATATAAAGGCAAGAACGGTATCATTGAGATTCAGAAATATCCCTGGCGCCTGGTGCTGAGAGACCTCAATGGCAAGATACTCACACAGACACGTGCCATCGTAGACAACGACTCTACGCAGGTGAAACTGCTGCCGTTCTCGTTTATCAAACGTGGAGCCGACAACTCCAGAAGCATCAATCCTGTATTCTTCTTGTCGCCGGGGGAGAAAATCTTCGGATGCGGCGAGTCGTTCACCTCGCTCAACAAAGTAGGCCAGAAAGTACACCTGTATGTCACCGATCCTCAGGGACCGGAGACCGATGGTATGTACAAGCCGGTTCCGTTCTATTTCAGCAATCGCGGCTACGGTGTCTTCATGCACACCAGCGCCCCTGTCACCTGTGACTTCGGTGCTTCCTACATCGGCGCACAACGGCTGTTTATGGGCGACGAGACGATGGACTTCTTCATCTTCTTCGGCGAACCCAAAGACATACTCAACGCCTACACCGACATTACCGGCAAAAGCCCGATGCTGCCCCTCTGGACCTTTGGCACCTGGATGAGCCGCATCACCTACTTCTCGCAGAAGGAAGGACTGGAAATAGCCCGCCAGCTGCGTGAGCATAAGATACCCTCAGACGTGATCCATTTCGACACGGGATGGTTTGGGGTAGACTGGCAGTGCGACTATCAGTTTGCCAAAGACAGGTTCCCCGATCCGGTGTCGATGCTGAAATCCATGCGCAAGGACGGTTTCAGGGTCTGTCTGTGGCAGTTGCCCTATTTCACGCCCAAGAACCGCTATTTCAACGAGCTGGTGGAAAATGGCATGCAGGTGAAAAATGCGATGGGCGGCATGCCTTACGAGGATGCCGTACTCGACCTCTCCAATCCCGCCACGGTCAAGTGGTATCAGGACAAGATAGGCGGACTGATCAAACAAGGTGTCAGTGCCATCAAATGCGACTTCGGCGAGGCGGCTCCGTTCAACGGTCTCTATGCCAGTGGCAAGACCGGATACTATGAGCACAACCTCTATCCACTGCGATACAATATGGCGTTGTGGAATGCCGTCAAGGAATATTCCGGCGAGGGAGTGATCTGGGCACGTAGTGCTTGGGCCGGCTCCCAGCGATATCCGCTGCACTGGGGTGGCGATGCCGCGACCAATGATATCGGTATGCTCGGCGACCTGCGTGGCGGACTCAGTTTCGGGCTGAGCGGATTCTCGTTCTGGAGCCACGACATGGGTGGTTTCGTCACAGCCTCGCCAGAGGATATTTACCGCCGCTGGCTGCCGTTCGGATTCCTCTCTTCTCACACGCGGGCTCACGGTGCACCTCCTACAGAGCCGTGGCTCATCAGCAAGTCCTTCACCGACGCGTTCCGTCGGTGTGCCGAGATGAAATACCGCCTCATGCCGTATGTCTACGCACAGGCCAAAGACTGCTCCAACCGCGGACTGCCTATGGTGCGGGCCTTGCTGGTGGAGTTTCCCGACGACCCGGGAGCTTGGAACGTAGAAGACGAATACATGTTCGGATCGCAGATCCTCGTGGCACCGTTGATGGAGAGCGGCAAGCAGCGGGTATGCTATCTGCCTAAGGGCAAATGGATAGACTATCAGAGCGGAAAAGTATACGACGGGGGCTACCAGACGATACAGGCTGGTGATATACCTTGCGTGATCCTCGTGCGCGACGGTTCGCTCATACCCCATGTACCCGTAGCACAGTCTACCGACAAAATAGACTGGAGCAAGGTGGAGCTGAAGCCTTATAAGGCTGATGCCCGGAAGTGCAAGGGACTACTCTTCAAACCCGGCGACGCCGACGTCACTGAAATCAGCGATTAAAAAGGGAGACCGGTGAAATCCGGCTCCCTAAAAATACTTTGTGATCTTGGCATTCTTGAAATTGTTCATCTCGTTGATCATACGCACCGACGAACAGACGATGGGGTAGGCGCAAAGGGCACCCGTGCCCTCGCCGAGCCTCATGCCAAGATGAAGCAACGGTTCTGCGCCCATCAGACTGAGCATCCTCTGGTGGCCGCTCTCATCACCGCAATGACCGAATATCATGTAATCCTTGGCGGCGGGATAAAGCTGGCAGGCGGCCATGGCACATGCCGACATGATAAAACCGTCGACAAGTATCAGGATCCTGCGCTCAGCAGCACGGAGCATGGCACCAATGGCTGCCACCATCTCGAAGCCGCCGAAATAGCGTATTACATCGACGGTGGAATATTGTTCATGGCGGCGTAGAAAATTGTTCAGAGCCAGGCTGAGTACTTTATTTTTATGATACATTCCTTCGGTATCGAGACCGGAGCCGGCACCAATACATTCTCTCAGGGGCAGTTCGCCCCAGATGCTCATCCATATACTTGAGGGAGAGGTGTTTCCGATGCCCATCTCGCCGATACAGATGATGTCGCTATCGTAGGCATAGCGGTCTACCAGCGTGACACCCACCTCGATCGTGCGGTCGAACTTCTCGACATCCATGGCAGCCTCATGCAGGAAGTCCTTGGTGCCTCGGGCTATTTTGAAATCGAGGATACCATCCACGCCATGAAAAACGTAATCCACTCCCACATCCACGATATGTAACCGAAATCCATGCTGACGGCAGAACATATTAACACCGCCGCCACCTCGGGTGAAATTGATCATCTGCTGCCAGGTCACCTCTCGGGGCGACAAACTCACATTCTCGTACTCAATGCCATGGTCGCCACCCAGTAAGAAGTGGGTGGGATTACGCAGGGTGGGGCAGAGGGTTTGCTTTGCAAGGCAGATCTGCATGGCGAGTGTCTCCAAACGGCCTAAAGCGCCTTTGGGCTTGTTCAGGTTGTCTATTTTATCCTGGATGACAGGACGCAGGGTCTCGTCGGGCTTTTCTATCTTAAAATGTCTCATGTCATTTGATTTTTACAGCTATTCCACTGACCATCAGGTATACATCGTCGGCATGACGGGCGATGTATTGGTTCATCCATCCCTGAAGGTCGGTGAAGTGGCGTTGCACTACGTGTTCACTCACACCGCCACTGCCGATCTCATTGGTCACGAAGATATAGGTGGCGTCGTGGGCGGTGAAGCGGTCAAACTCCTTTTTTAAGGCTTCAAGGGCTTGGTCTACTGTTTGGTGCCAGTCTTTCTGGTTGTCGGGGGTGGTATCCTCGGGATTGAAAAAGAAATTTGTACACCAGAGGGTGATACAGTCAATAACTGCCACTCGACCAGTCAGGTCGTGGTGGCTCAGGTATCGCTCTTCCTCGATGTTCGTCCATTGAGGTCCGCGACGCAGCTGGTGCATCTCCACACGGTGCCTGAACTCTTCATCCCAGATGTGTGCCGTAGCCACATAGACGGGTGTCGCACTCAGGCTCAGGGCCAGTTGTTCGGCATAGCTGCTTTTGCCGGACCTTTGGCCGCCGGTGATTAAGATAACACGTCTCATGATGGGATAATCACTCTAAGTTGCTCTCGGTCGAAGACGATGCCGTCTCTCTCTACAAAGCGGTTGAGAGCACCCTCTGCAGCCAGCGTCGACGGGGTGCCAATGCTGATACGGTCGCGCTCCATCAGCCAGATTTTGTCGGCTATCTGCAGCGTGAGTTCCAGGTCGTGGGTTGAGAGGAAGATGGTCTTCTGTGTGGTGCGCGAGAGGCGGAGCAGTAGTTGCATCATCTCCACCTTGCTGGGGAAGTCAAGAAAGGCGGTGGGCTCGTCAAGAAAGACAACGGGGGTCTGTTGAGCCAGCGCTTTGGCGATCATCACCTTCTGCCTCTCGCCGTCGCTGAGCGTCTGTATCATGCGGTTTGACAGGTTGCTGATGCCGACCATGGAGATGGACTCGTCGACCACCTGACGGTCATTGGCAGACAGAGTGCCCCAGAATCCGGTATAGGGACTTCTGCCGAGTCCCACCAGTTCTTTCACAGTCATATTCTGTATGTCTGGTTTGTGGGTGAGCACGATGCCGATGAGTCGCGCCAGTTCTTTTTCGGTATATGTGTCCAGGTCTTTGCCGTGGAGCATGATCTTTCCACTTAGTCTGGGCTGGAAGGCGCAGAGGGTGCGCAGAAGTGTGGACTTGCCGATGCCATTGGGACCGATGAGACAGGTCAGCTCTCCCGCACGGAGGCTGGCGTTGATGTCGCGCGCTATGATTTTCTCATGTCCCTTCTTGCCCAGGTATCCTATACCCAGATGTTCCAGACGGATCGTGTCTTTTGTAGTTATTGTTTCCATGGGATGGAGTGGTTTCGCTGATTGGCCAACAAAATTACTAAAAATATGGAGAAAGGCCAAATTTACTCATGCACAGAAATGCAAAAATGTATTTATTTCATTTTGCGCTCGATTTTCACCAACTTTGATTTCTTCGAAATCCAAATTAGGAGGCACCTCGGCAAAAGAAATAAATAAATTTATTTCATTTTGCTCTCGATTTTCACTAACTTTGATTTCTTCGAAATCCAAGTTAGGAGGCACCTCGGCAAAAGAAATAAATAAATTTATTTCATTTTGCTCTCGATTTTCGCTAACTTTGCAGTCAACTCTGGGAACGCGGGCGTCCTCGCCCGCCACAGATGCGGGCGAGGACGCCCGCGTTCCCAGGCAAAGCAGTGAAATAACAACTTCGTTATATAGAAGAGCAAAAAGGGATAAATGATTTACATCAACGACCAAATCAACCAGATCGACATGCGGCAAGCACTTGCCGTCATACCATCCTATCGCCGCGAACAGGCGCTGCGCTTCAAACACGAACAGGGCCAGCGGCTCTGCGTGGCGGCCTATCTGCTGTTGCATGAGGCCCTGATGACAGAATATGGCATCACGGAATATCCCCGTTTTGAGTATGGCGAGCATGGAAAGCCTTTTCTGGCAGACTATCCTGACATTTATTTCAATCTGAGCCACTGTCAGGCGGCGGCGGCATGTGTGATTGGAGACCATCCGGTAGGGATTGACATCGAACAAATCACCAGGTACAAAGAATCTCTGGTGCGGTATGTCATGAACGAAGATGAGATCGCTGAAATCAATGGGGCTCTCCGGCCGGATGTGGCATTCATCAAGTACTGGACGATGAAAGAGGCGTTGATGAAGACTTCCGGACAGGGCATCAGCAATGACATGAAAAATGTACTGAGGGGTGATGAGCCGTTTGTCACCATCATCAATCAGGCGAAGGGGTACGTCTGTACTGCATTGATGTAGCCTTCAACCCACAGCATCTTCTACATCTCAGCTTCTCACTCTCAACTCCCAGCAGGCCACCGCAGCCGCAGCGGCCACATTCAGCGAGTCTACCTGGTGAGACATCGGTATGCGCACCACATAGTCGGCCTCCGTGATCGTCTGCAAAGGTAGGCCGTCTCCTTCCGTTCCCATGATGATAGCGAGTTTAGGCGTATTCTTCAGTGTAGGATGGTCGATGGGCACCGACTGGTCTGTCAGTGCCATGGCTGCCGTCTTGAAACCGTAATCACGCAGCTGCGAAATGCTGCCTTCTATCCATGTCCAGGGCACGAGAAACACGCTCCCCATCGACACGCGCACAGAACGACGGTTCAGCGGGTCGCATGAGTTGGGAGTCAGCAGCACGGCGTCGATACCGAGGGCAGCAGCCGAGCGGAAGATAGCTCCGATGTTGGTCGTGTCGACCACACCGTCGATGACCACGATGCGGCGGGCGTTTTGGCAGATTTCACTCAGCGGCACCCGTGGCGGGCGACGCATCGCACAGAGTACGCCACGCGTAAGGGTATATCCCGTCAGCGACGACAGTAAGTCTCTCTCGCCGGTATAGACGGGGATGTCTCCGCAGCGGCGTATGATCTCGGCGGCATCTCCCTCGATATGTTTCCGCTCGCAAAGGAGTGCCTGGGGTTGATAGCCGGCGTTTAGCGCCACCTGTATCACCTTGGGGCTTTCTGCGATGAAAATGCCCTTTTCTGGTTCGATGCGGTTTCTGAGTTGTGCTTCAGTCAGGGTATGGAATATTTCCACCCCGGGATGTGACAGTGATGTGATTTCTATGATGGCCATGTCTTTTTTGCTTGGTGAGGCAAAATTACAAAATTTTGTCGTATTTATTTTGTTCTTCTGCCGGTTTTCGCTATCTTTGTGAGCATATGAACGAGATTATTGTTATTTCACTGATCGTCGCCGTCATCCTGGGGGTTGTCTTCTGGAGGCGGAAGGGCGGGGAAGAGGTCTCCGACTTCGTGGAGCCATCCTATCATCCTTCAGGCAAGCAATGGGTATTTAACGGCATCCTCGACATCGAGAATCCACCCAAGGACAATAGCTGTCTGGTGGGATACAAAGGACGTGTGCAGCTGATGACCCGCAAGGGGTATATGCTGTATGAGATGCAGGTAGACTCGGCAAGCCTTTCCCGTGATGATGTGGGTGTCTACGAGGTCGACGTACAGGCCGGTAACGGCTCTTCGCTGTCGGTCTGCCATCAGGGCAGAGTGATCGGCCGCCTGGATTCCATTCCTTCCTGGCTATCAGCCAAATCCGCCGACATGAAAAAAGTGAGGGCATACGCTTTCATCGCCTGTCAGACCAGTCAGGACGGCGATGAGTATTATGGAGATGTGTGTATCGGGAAATGACCGCCCGGTCACTCCGAGGTCAGTTTCTTGACCCTCTTTTTGGCCTCCCTGCCTTCAGGATAGAGTTTCAGCGCTTTGCGATAGTTGGCGATGGCGGCCTCGGGCATGCCTTCCTTCTCGCAGTCCTTGCCCAGCAGCACATACTCGGCGGCCAGTTTTTTCAGAAACTGGTCCATGTGGGCTTTTTCTTCCTTCAGACGCTGGTTTTCAGCGTTCACTTGATTGAGATGTGACAACTTGCGCCGGATGAGCCTTTTCACAGCCGGTTTCTCAATGTCATAACGATGATGGATGGCTTTGAAGAAATTGTCGAGAAAGGTGTCGAAATCGCCTTTGTCAAATGCTTCTACGGCGTCATGGTATTCTTTGTCGGCCATCGAGCTGGCAAGCACATTGCTGATCAGCCGCTGGTTGTTGTAACTGGTGGCAAACCTGGTCACCTCACGGCTCACGAAGATGTCACGCATCTGGATAGGCTCTTTCAGTGAGATACCCTCCAGCGAAACACATCGCGACAGGGCCACATAGGTCTGGCCACAGGCGAAAGCGCCACCGGAGAAGTCGATGCTGACATGGTTGAATGTCAGACCCTGGCTTTTGTGCACGGTGATCGACCAGGCCAGTTTGACAGGAAACTGCACAAAGCGCCCGATCTCATCCTCTTCTATCTTCTGTTCTTTCTCATTGAAGGTGTAGCGCATGTTGCTCCAGTAGTCGCGCCCTACTTCGTATTCGTCGCCATTCTCGGTCATGACGGTCAGCGTGTCATACTCTCCGCCTTCCACTTCTATCGCGGTGATGACACCCAGCGTGCCGTTCACCCAGCGGTGATCCATGTCGTTCTTGATAAACATCACCTGTGCTCCCACCTTGACCTCAAGATTCAGGGCGGTGGGCAGACTGCTCTCAGGAAATTCGCCCGACAGTTCGCCATGTGCGACGACGATATCGCCGGGCAGGTCGCGCAAGTGCTGCTCATTGATATAGTCTACGGTGTCGCGACGTGTAGACAGGGTGATGGAGAGCTGGCCGGAGTCATCCTCCGACGACTGCCCCACGCGGCTGTTGAGCAGCAGAAGATCCTGATGACTGACCTGGCTGGTGCGTATCTTGTCGAGCAATTGGATAAAGTCGGGATCATTCTGGCGATATACTTTCCTCAGCTCGATACTGACCAGTTGCATCTCCTTGAACACTTTAGCGTCAAAGAAAAACATGGATGGGTAGAACGGACGTAGCAACTGCCGGTCTTCTTCTTTGACCACAGGTTCGAGTTGGTAGATGTCGCCAACAAACAGCACCTGCTTGCCGCCAAATGGCTCCAGGCGGTTGCGGGTGTAGATGCGCAGCACCTTGTCAACGAAATCGATGATATCTGCCCGCACCATACTGATCTCGTCGATGATGATCAGGTCGACCTCACGGATGATCTTGCGCTTGGCACCAGTGTATTTGAGCGTATCGCGGATGTTTCTCTCAGAGAATTTGGTGTCGGTAGGCAGTATGGGATGAAAGGGTATCTTGAAAAAACTATGCAGGGTGACGCCACCTGCGTTGATGGCAGCGATGCCCGTAGGAGCCAGCACTACATATTTCTTCTTGGTGTGCGCACAGATGTATCTCAGAAAGGTAGACTTGCCCGTACCCGCCCTGCCGGTCAGGAAGAGTGAGCGGTGGGTATACTGTACAATCTGAAGCGCATTCTGAAACTCAGGATTGTCGGTGTCTATATGCTGAATATCCGTCTGCAAGGGTTCACATCTTATAGTTCATACACATTCTCCGCGGGCGGAGGGCTGTAGGGGTCTTCTTCGTATGTGGGCGGATCGGCAGGCACAGGCACCGGGGCTCCATAGTCATCCCATTCGGGTGCAGCTTGCTCGTCCAGGGTGTCGGACACGGCGCGCACGGGCACGTAGGCAGGACGGTTGTTGCAGTTGATCAGGTCGGTGTTGATATCTTCGCCGCCGGGAATCATAAAGTGAGACACATAATTGGCAAACTCGCTCTTGCTGAGCACACCGATCAGGAAACGGCCGCAGATGGGGAGCGCTGTGCGTGCACCTTGGCCCAAAGCTCCCGACGCGAAATGGATATTGCGATATTCGCCGCCTACCCATGCGCCGCACACCAGTTTGGGTGTCACGGCAATAAACCAGCCGTCGGAGTTGTTGTTGGACGTACCTGTCTTGCCGCCGCAGTCCAGCCGGCTGAAATAAGGGCCGATATAGTAGTTCAGACTGCGCGAGGTGCCTTCCTTCACACCAGCCATCAGCATCTGCTGCATGAGATAGGCAGTCTTGTAGGGAATGGCGCGTGTGGCGTCTTGCGGACCTTCGTACACCAGGTTGCCGTCGCCGTCTTCTATCCTGGTGACCAGCACCGGCTCATGCACCTTGCCGTCGTTGGCGATGGTACTATAAGCATTGACCATCTCAAGCAAGTTCACGTCGGAGGCCCCGAGGATGGTCGAGGGATGTGTGTCGAGGTTGCTTTTGATACCCATGTCGTGAGCGGTGCGGATGATGTTTTTCAGTCCCATCTCCATGCCCAGACGCACCGCCACGGAATTGGTGCTACGGGCAAAAGCTTGTTTCAGGGTGATGGAGTCGCCCGAGAAACGCTTGCTGGCATTCATCGGCGTCCAGTATTTCTCGGTGTGGGTCTTCTCGTCGTAGACAGGAATGCTGACAGCCTCGTCGCGACGCTTGTCGCAGGGCGTGAGACCCTGGTTCATCGCTTCCGTGTAAACAAACATCTTGAACGTCGAGCCAGGCTGGCGCATGGCAGTCACCTTGTCATATTTCCAGATGTTGTAGTCGACATCGCCCACCCAGGCCAGCACAGCGCCCGTCTGTGGCTCCATGGCGATGAACCCGGTATGCAGAAACTTCACCATGTAGCGGATGGAGTCGAGGGTGCTCATCTCGGTCTCAAACATGCCCTTTGAATAGTCGAAGAGCTGCACGCGATGGGGCTTGTTGAGATAGAAGTCGATGGAGTCGGCATTGCCATGATAACGCTCATGCAGATATTCATAGACGGGCAGTTTCTTGGCGATGTTCTCAATGAAATTAGGCACGATGTTGCCTTTCTCGTCTCTCCAGGGCACCTGGTTGCCCCAACTGGCGTCGAATTTAGCCTGCGTGTCTTTCATCTGACGATGCACCTCATCCTCTGCCACGGTCTGCATGCGGGTGTCGATGGTTGTATAGATCTTCAGTCCCGAGGTGTAGAGGTCGTAGCCAGTGTCGTGGCACCATTTCTCCAGACTGTTCTCCACGGCATCCTTGAAATAGGCGTATTTGTTGTTGGTCGCGGTCTCTACCGAAAAAGAGAGCTTGGTGGGCTTGGAGGCAAGCCGTTGATATTCTTCCATGCTCAAGTGCCCCTGCCGCACCATCAAGGTCATCACCACGTTGCGGCGCATCTCGCTGTTTTTGGGGTTTAGCACGGGATTATAATACGAGGTGGCTTTCAGCATGCCTACGAGCACAGCCGACTGATCGACGGTCAGTTCCTGCGGGGTGATGTTGAAGTAGGTTTTACAGGCGGTCTTGATGCCAAAGGAGTTGGAACCGAAATCTACCGTATTGGCATACATCGTGAGTATCTCCTTCTTGTCGTAGACCATCTCCAGCTTTGTGGCGATGATCCATTCCTTGCTCTTGATGATCAGTATACGCAAGCCCGGTATGTTGCCCAGCAGACCGGTGGAGTTGTGGGTGCGCATACGGAAGAGGTTCTTGGCCAGCTGCTGAGTGATGGTCGATGCGCCGCGGGGCTTGCGTCGCATCACGGCATCTTTGACCGCACCCAGGATACCTCTGAAGTCTATGCCTTTGTGACGGTAGAAGCGCTCGTCTTCGGTGTCGACAAGGGCATCCCAGAACACAGGATTGACGTCCTCGTATTCCACAGGGCTCCTGTTCTCATTGTAGTATTTGCCGATCTGCTTGCCGTCGGCACTGTATATCTCTGAGGCGGCATTGCGGGGTGGGTTGAGAATCTCGTAAAAACCGGGCGACTTGCCAAACAGGCCGAGGAAATTGAAATCTACCATGCCGAAATACAGCACTGAGACGACCAGAAAAGTCATCATTCCAGAAAATAACTTGACATACCATCTCCTTCCTTTGAAAAGGTGTATGTACCACCGACAGGGTCGTACGATCAGGAAGTGGTAAAGCTTTTTGATGATCTTCATGCTAAAGGCTGGATGATGGATATGATGTCACAAATTTAGTAATTATTTCGGAATAACCGATGCGAGGAGGCATTTTTTTCTTCGCTTCCGTCAAGTTTTCATCTCCGATGACAGGAAATCTATTTGAGAAACGCGAAATAAACAGCCATGACCAGACACACGAATGAGGCTACGTGATTCCAGTGGAATGACTCACCATGGAAGAAAAGGGTGACGAAGATAGAGAAGACGGTCAGCGAGATGACCTCCTGGATCACCTTCAGCTGCATCAGCGTGAAGGGGCCTCCGTTTTCGATGAATCCGATACGGTTGGCCGGCACCTGGAGGGAATATTCGGGCAGGGCAAGCATCCACGAACAGAGAATGACGACATAAAGCGGTGTGTGGTCAGTGAAGACATGCACCTGCTGCAGTTTCAGATGCCCGTACCAAGCGAAGGTCATGAATATGTTGGATACGGTAAGAAGTCCGATGGTGTATAACTGGTTCATGAATTAAGAATTGATTTTTTGCTGTATGTATGACATGATTCCGTCAAAATCGTCTGGATGGAACCAGCGTACGGTTTCATCCCGTTTATACCAGGTGATTTGCTTGCGAGCGTATTTACGGGTGTTGTTTTGTATACGGGTGATAGCATTGTCGAGGGTGCACAGTCCATCAAGATACTCGAACATTTCCTTGAAACCCACTGTGTTGAGTGAATTCTCCGAACGGTAGGGATACACCCTTAATGCCTCTTCTATAAAACCATGGTCTACCATGGACAAGACTCGGCGGTTGATGCGGTCGTAAAGTTCTTGGCGCTCGCGGTGGAGACCTATCTTCACGGTCGTGAACCATCGGGGGGCGCACTGCCGCGTGCGGAATGAAGTGTACGTGCGGCCGGTACAATGACATATTTCAAGGGCATGCACCACACGCCGGGTGTTGCGACGGTCTACAATGGCGTAATAGGCGGGGTCGAGCACACGCAACTCCTCGACCAAACGCTGCAGGCCCTCGTGCTCCAGCCTGTCTTTCATGTAAGCCCTGGTCTCTTCGTCGATGGTGGGTATGTCATCGATACCGTTGCATACAGCATCTACATACATCATGCTGCCGCCCGACATCAGGGCCACGTCTGAATGTGTGAAGGCTTCGTCGGTTTGAAGCAGTGACAGCACGTCTTGCTCAAAGCGAGACGCACTGTAATAGTCGGTAAGATGCAGCTGCCCCACAAAGTAATGCTTCACCCGCGACAGCTGTGCATGGTCAGGGGCGGCGGTGCCAATAGGTATCTCGGCATACATCTGTCTCGAGTCGGCGTTGATGACGGGTATGCCAAGACGCTCCGCAACACGGAGGCACACCTCTGTCTTGCCGACTCCTGTCGGCCCCACTATCACGAGAAGCACTTTCATCAGAAACGGAGCATGCTACCGGATGATACCTCTTTGTGAGCTGGATACGAAATCGAGGATATAATTCACTTCGGGTGTCAGTGGCAATGTCTTTCTCACCTCTTCTATACCTTCGGAGATGATGCCCTTGGAGTAAATCGTGCGATAGGTATTGTGGATGAGGTCTATCAGCTCACGATCAAAACCCCGTCGGCGCAGGCCGATGATATTGACACCGGCATACCTGATGGGCTCTTTGCCGGCGATAATATACGGTGGGATGTCCTGGCTGGTGCGACAACCTCCCTGCACCATCACGTAGCCACCGATATGGCAGAACTGATGACAGAGCACTGCCGCGCTGATGATGGCATTGTCGTCGACGGTCACCTCGCCGGCAAACTTGGTGGAGTTGCCGATGATGAGGT
Source organism: uncultured Prevotellaceae bacterium (assembly GCA_946402905.1). GTDB lineage: Bacteria > Bacteroidota > Bacteroidia > Bacteroidales > Bacteroidaceae > Prevotella. Next base: position 79,897 of record CAMIYC010000008.1, read on the forward strand.
TGTTGCCGAAGAAACAGTCATGGGCTATGTGCACATTCTCCATGAGCAGACAGTTGTTGCCTATCTGTGTGGTGCCTTTGGAGGCGGTGCCACGGGAGATGTTCACATTCTCACGGATACTATTGTTGTCGCCGATCTCGCAGATGGTGTCTTCGCCTTTGAATTTCAGGTCCTGTGGCTTTGCGGAGATACTTGCACCGGTAAAAAACTCATTGCCATTGCCGATGCGGGCACCGTAATTGATCGTGACACCATTCTGGAGCAGATTGTTGTCACCGATCACGGTATTGCGGTCTATATAACAAAAAGGACCGATGATATTATTATCGCCTAGTTGAGCTTCTGGATGGACATAGGCCATCGGACTGATTTGGTTCATATCACTTGGGTTGTATTTACATTGCTTATTTGTTCTTGACAATCTGAGCAGTGAAGGTGGCTTCGGCCACCACATGGTCGCCGACAAACATGTAGCCCTTCATGCTACTTACGCCATGACGCACCGGATGAAGCAATTCCACACGGAAAAGAAGGGTGTCGCCAGGAACAATCTTCTGACGGAACTTCACGTCGTCGATCTTCATGAAATAGGTAGACCATCTCTCCGGCTCCTCCAGCGTATTGAGCACCAGCAGACCGCCACATTGTGCCATGGCCTCTACCATCAGCACGCCAGGCATCACTGGTTCCTGGGGGAAGTGTCCCTGGAAGAATGGCTCATCGGAGGTCACGTTCTTCACGCCGACGATGCTGTTGGGGCCGATAGCGATCACCTTGTCTACCAGTTGCATGGGATAACGGTGGGGAAGGAGCTCGCGTATACGGTTGTTGTCCATCACGGGAGTGTCGTTGGGATTGTATATCGGGGCCTGAATCTCGTGCTTCCTGATCTCACGTCGCATGAGCCGTGCAAACTTGTTGTTGATCGTATGCCCGGGACGAGTGGCGATGATGCGGCCTTTGATGGGCTTGCCGATCAGGGCCATGTCGCCGATTACGTCGAGCAGCTTATGGCGGGTGCACTCATTCTCCCATACCAGAGGCTTGGGCTGGATGTAGCCCAGCCGGGTGGCATCCATCGTAGGCACTTTCAGCAGCGAGGCCAACTTGTCAAGCTGCTCCTGCGAAATCTGACGCTCATAGATGACAATGGCATTTTCCATGTCGCCGCCCTTGATGAGGTTGGCTTTAAGCAATGGCTCTATGTCCCTGACAAACACGAAGGTGCGGGCGGGGGCTATCTCGTCGGCAAATTTCTCAATGTTGTCCAAGGTGGCAAACTGGCTATTGATAAATTTAGACTCAAAAGAGCACATCGTCGTGATGCTGAACTCGTCGTCGGGCAGGATGGTGATACAACTGCCGGTCTCCTCGTCCTTGACCTCAATCTTATGACGGATGATATAAAAGTCCTTGGGAGCGTTCTGCTCTTCGATGCCCACCTGCCTGATTTTCTCCACATACATGGCAGCACTGCCGTCGAGAATGGGAAACTCAGGACCGTTGACCTGCATCAGGCAGTTGTCTATGCCCAGCGCGTATAGGGCAGAGAGCGCGTGCTCCACGGTCGACACACGCACATCCTTCGACTGCAGCACCGTGCCGCGCTGAGTGTCGGTCACATGCTCTGCTATCGCGTCGATCACAGGCTGACCCTCGACATCTATTCTCTGTATCTTATATCCTGTATTCTCAGGGGCAGGATTAAAAGTCACCGTCAGGTTCAAACCTGTATGAAGGCCTTTCCCGTACAGGGAGAAACTGCCTTTGAGCGTTTTCTGTTTATTCATTATGTCCTGTTTTTTCCTTTAGTTCCTCTATTTCTTGCTGGAGTCGTGATATCTCTTTATACATTTCCGGCAAACGGCGGAATATGGCCATCGACTTGAAGTAGGGCCTGGTTTCCATCGGAGGTGTACCTATCATCGTGCGGTTGCTCTCTACGCTGCTGTTGACACCCGACTGGGCACCCATGTTCACATGGTCGCCCACGGTGATGTGACCAGCCACGCCTACCTGACCGCCAAACATACACCATTGGCCTACTTTAGTGCTGCCGGCTATACCTACCTGGGCCGACATCACGGTGTTCTCGCCGATATCGGTGTTGTGGGCGATCTGCACGAGATTGTCGAGCTTGACACCTTTTCTCACATAGGTGCTGCCCATCGTCGAGCGGTCTACGCAGGTGTTGGCGCCAATCTCCACGTTGTCTTCTATCGTCACAATGCCGATCTGAGGTATCTTGTCGTAACCGTCGGCACTGGGAGCGAACCCGAATCCGTCGGCACCTATCACACACCCTGCGTGCAAGGTCACCGAGTTGCCGAGACGACAGTCATGATAGATCGTCACATGGGGATAGATCAAGCACTGATTGCCCAGACTGACGCCATCGCCGACATAGGCCTGAGGATAAATCTGGCAGCCGTCGCCCACGACGGCATGATCTCCGATATAGGCGAAAGCGCCAATGTAGCAATCCTTGCCTATCTGTGCGGTGGGTGAGATAAAAGCCTGCGGGTCGATGCCTGTCTTGCGGGGTTTCATCGACTCATAGAGCTGCAGCAGCCTGGCCACGCTCTCATAAGCATTCTTCACACGTATCAGAGTGGCCGAGACGGGGTGCTCCAGGGCAACGTCGTCATTGACCAGCACAATGGTCGAACGGGTGTCGTACAGGTAATGAGTATATTTGGGGTTGGACAAAAAAGAAATGCCTCCCGGCCTTCCCTCTTCTATCTTGGCGAAAGAGTTAACGGTAGCCTCAGGGTTACCTTCCACTCTGCCTTGCAAAAATTCTGCTATCTGTTTAGCCGAAAACTCCATGTCAAATTCCAGTTTTTCCGTTAAAGTGTGCAAATATAATCATTTTTATTCAGAATCTCTGATAACAGAGGTAATATTTACGTATTTTTTTAGAAAGCAGTGCTACGTTTAAGATTTCTGAAGCTTCTGCGATATCTTTCATCGTGCCGTCTTTGTAAAGGATAGTGATGTGGTCGTCATTGACATCATACATGTCTTTCTGTATCTCACTCACGGTATACAGATATTTCACATCGGCCCTCGAAACGGAAGTGTGACTGATGATTTCATCCTCCACCTCTCGCAAACGTTCCTCACTGAAGGGCTGCTCGCTCACCTCCACCCTGAACGGGCGACGCTCCACGATATCGTCGGAGAGCATCCTCAGCACTGTGTCGTCGCTCTTGCGCCATTCCTTGATGGCACAATAGATGTCGTTGTCGTCGAGCGCACTGTAGTGGCGGAGCACCGCTTCGTCGGCCTGAAAGGTATGCTGGTCGACATGATGCCGCAGGAAAAACTTCAGCGACGGCGACGCGAAGAGGTCGGCACCCTGCTGCACGAGATACTTGGCACGCAAAAGCACATTTACCAGCACCTTCTCGCTGGCCACGGTGGTCTTGTGCAGATAGACCTGCCAGTACATCAGACGGCGGGAGGTGAGATAATTCTCTATGGAATAAATGCCCTTGGAGTCGACCACCAGATGGTCGTCTACCACATTGAGCATCTTGATGATGCGCGCCGATCCGATATTGCCTTCGGTCACGCCGGTGAAGAAACTGTCGCGGCGCAGATAGTCGAGACGGTCCATGTCGAGCTGGCTGCTGATCAACTGATGCAGGAAGCGCTTGGGATACTGGTCTTTGAAAATCTTCAGCGCAAGGTTGAGCCCGCCGTTCATCTCATGGTTGATCTGTTCCATCATCATCAGTGAGATGTCTTCATGCGACACACCGTGTATCAGTGTGTTCTCCAGCACATGGGAGAATGGGCCGTGACCGATGTCGTGCATCAGGATGGCGGCTTTCATGGCCTCGGCCTCACTGTCGAAGATGAAAATGCCCTTCTGCGAGAGAGACAGTAATGCCTCGCTCATCAGGTAGAAGGCACCCAGCGAATGCTGGAAGCGGGTGTGCTGCGCACCGGGATAGACCACGGATGCCAGTCCAACCTGCTTGATATGACGCAGACGCTGCATCAATGGGTGATTGACGATGTCCATCAGCAGGCCGCCGGGGACCTTGATGAATCCGAAGACAGGATCGTTGATGATTTTTCCCTCACTCATCGGCTGCGGGTGTCAACAGATCCCTGCTTTGGCCAGCTCGGCGGCCATTTCGTCTCTCAATGCCCTGGCCTTTTCTGCGGCCCAGAGGGCGAAATCCTCGTCAGAGCCGGCATAGATGATGCCCCTGGACGAATTGACCAGCAGTCCACAGTCGGAAATCATGCCATAGCGGCATACTTCCTGCAGACTGCCGCCCTGAGCACCCACACCGGGCACTAACAGGAAATGGTGCGGAGCCACGCGGCGGATGTCCTCGAACATCGCACCCTGGGTGGCACCCACGACATACATCATGCGGTCGGGGCCGGCCCATTGTTGTGATACTCTGATCACCTTCTCAAACAGGCGCTCATGGCCGGTGTCTTCGGTCAACTGAAAGTCATGAGAGCCCTTGTTGCTGGTGAGGGCAAGCAGGATGACCCATTTGCCGTCATACTCCAGGAATGGCGACACGCTGTCTTCACCCATATATGGGGCTACGGTCAGTGAGTCGACATCGTATTCCTCAAAGAAGGTACGTGCATACATCATCGAGGTGTTGCCGATGTCGCCACGCTTGGCATCGGCTATGGTGAAATGGGTGGGATAATACTTGCGCAGATACCGGATGGTGCGCTCAAACGACACCATCCCCTTCACACCTGTGCTCTCATAGAAGGCCAGGTTGGGCTTATAAGCCACGCAATAGGGTGCCGTGGCGTCGATGATGGCTTTATTGAACGTGAAAATCGGGTCTTCCTCCTGTAACAGGTGCTGGGGTATCTTTTGTATGTCGGAGTCCAATCCCACGCAGAGGAAAGAACGCTTGTCTTTGATCTGCTGTACGAGGTGCTGTCTGTCCATATTCGATAACTCAAAAATTATAGTTCGTTTTCTTTCATCCGCTCTGCGTTCTCAGCCACAGTGAGGGCATCGATCATGTCCTGAATGTCGCCGCCGAGAAATCCTTGCAGGTCGTGGGTGGTATAGCCGATGCGATGGTCGGTCACCCGGCCCTGGGGGAAATTGTAGGTGCGGATCTTGGCAGAGCGGTCGCCGGTGCTCACCAGACTCTTGCGGCGCGACGCAATGTCGTCCATATACTTCTGGTGCTCCTTGTCATAAATAAATGTATACAGGCGCGAGAGGGCACGCTCCTTGTTCTTGGGCTGGTCGCGGGTCTCGGTACACTCGATGAGTATCTCCTCGGTCTCGCCGGTGTTGGGATTCTTCCACATATAACGCAAGCGCACACCGCTCTCCACCTTGTTCACATTCTGACCGCCGGCACCACTGGAGCGGAAGGTGTCCCACTTGATCTCACCCTCGTTGATGTTGACCTCAAACTTGTCGGCCTCGGGCAGCACGGCCACGGTGGCGGCAGAGGTGTGCATGCGGCCCTGGGTCTCGGTGGCAGGCACACGCTGCACACGGTGCACCCCCGACTCGTACTTCAGCGTGCCGTAGACATCGGTACCGCTTACGGCGAAGTCAATCTCCTTGTAACCGCCCACGGCACCCTCGCTCACGCTCGTGATGGAGAGCTTCCATCCCTTGGAGTCGCAGAAACGCTTGTACATCTGGAAGAGGTCGCCGGCGAAGAGACAGGCTTCGTCGCCACCGGTGCCGGCGCGAATCTCCATCTGCACATTCTTGGCGTCTTCAGGGTCTTTGGGCACCAGGGCTATCTTGATCTCTTCTTCCAGCTTGGGCTGGAGCTCCTCGTTGGCAGCCAGCTCCTCGCGGGCCATCTCACGCAGGTCGGGGTCGCTCTCGTTGGCAATGATATCCTTGGCCTCTTTGATGGTGGTCAGGCAGGCGATATATCTTTTCCTGGCATCCATGATGGAGCCAAGTTCTTTATATTCGCGGGTGAGCTTCACGTAGCGCTCCTGGTCAGCGATGACGGAGGGGTCGGTGATGAGCGTCGAGATTTCCTCGAAACGTGACTCCAGTCCGTCAAGTTTTTCAAGTATGCTGTTGTTGTCGGGCATATTTGTAGTGTAAAGTTTGGTTTAGGGATTACTGATATTCAAAAACTCCGTGCTCAGTCTGTATGCTCAGGCTTCTCGGACCTTCTTCGATATGTCCTACAATCTGTGCGTCGACATCGAAGCTGCTGCTCAGGGCGATCACGTGCTGAGCGGTCTCAGGGTCGGTATAGATTTCCATGCGATGACCCATGTTGAACACTTGGTACATCTCTTTCCAGCTGGTGCCGCTCGACTGCTGGATAAGGCGGAAGAGCGGGGGAACAGTAAACATGTTGTCTTTGACCACACGGCAGTTGTCGCCCACGAAATGGAGCACCTTGGTCTGTGCGCCTCCCGTACAGTGCACCATGCCATGGATGCGGTCGCGATACTGACTGATGACTCGCTTGATGATCGGGGCGTAGGTGCGGGTGGGGGAGAGCACGAGCCGTCCGGCATCGACTTCCACGCCTTCCACACGGTCGGTCAGTTGCTTCATGCCAGAGTATATCAGAGACTCCGGGATGGCATGGTCGTAGCTCTCAGGGTAACGCTCGGCCAGCAACTTGGCAAACACATCGTGGCGGGCAGAAGTGAGTCCGTTGCTGCCCATACCGCCGTTGTAGCTGCTCTCATAGGTGGCCTGTCCGGTGGAAGACAGACCTACAATCACGTCGCCGGGACGAATGTGCGCATTGTCAATGACCTCTGAACGCTTCATGCGACAGGTCACCGTGCTGTCTACAATGATGGTGCGCACCAGGTCGCCCACGTCGGCAGTCTCACCGCCTGTGGGATAGATGCCGATGCCCATCTCACGCAACTCGGCCAGCAGCTCGTCGGTGCCGTTGATGATGGCCGAGATCACCTCGCCGGGTATCAGGTTCTTGTTCCGGCCGATCGTACTGGATACAAGTATATTGTCTACGGCCCCCACGCAGAGCAGGTCGTCGGTGTTCATCACTATGGCGTCCTGCGCGATGCCTTTCCATACACTCATGTCGCCGGTCTCGCGCCAATACATATAAGCGAGCGACGACTTGGTGCCCGCTCCGTCGGCGTGCATGATGTTACAATACTCTGGGTCTCCTCCGAGAATATCGGGGATGATCTTGCAGAATGCCTGTGGGAAGAGACCCTTGTCGATGTTTTTTATAGCGTTGTGTACATCCTCCTTGGCGGCGGAGACACCTCTTTGCATATAGCGTTTCGTCTGATCCATATCCGTAAATTGTGTTATCTGCCGTTCCAGAACTCCCAGCTGGCAAAGGCCTGCAGGAGCAACATCTCAAGTCCGTTTTTCACGGTCGCACCCTGTTGGGCGCCTTTGTGCATAAACATGGTGGTGTCTGGATTGTAAATTAAGTCGTAGAGCAGGTTGTGGCTGTCCATCGCCTCGTAGGGCAGCTGAGGACATTCATTGGTATGGGGGTACATACCACAGGGCGTGCAGTTGATGATCACGTTGTATTCGTGGATGTCATCGGCCGTGAGCTTGTCATACTGCACCGTGCCAGGACGCTCAAAACGGCTCACGAGCACAGACTCTATGCCCAGCGACTTCAGACCGAACCTCACCGCTTTCGAGGCGCCGCCGGTGCCGAGTACAAGGGCTTTTTTATGAAATGACTCCAACAATGGCTCAATGCTCTGGGTGAAGCCGATCACATCGCTGTTGAAGCCTTTCAGAATCGACTTGTTGCCCTTGTGCTCCACTTTGATCACGTTCACCGCACCGATGGCACGGGCCTCGGGGGTCACATAGTCGAGATAACTGATCACTTTCTCCTTATAGGGGATGGTCACGTTGAGCCCCTTGAGCTGCGGGTTGGAGGCGATGACCTCGGCCAGGTTTTCGATGGAGGGTATTTCAAAATTGACATATTCTGCGTCAATGCCCTCGTTCTGGAACTTCTCGTTGAAGTAATTGATGGAGAAGGAGTGGCCTAAAGGATAGCCGATCAATCCGTATTTGTCCATTGTTGAAAAAATTATTTTGTTGCGAAATACATCGTACATATACCGAACGTCATCCTCCGGAAGGATGCCTCGGCGAAGCCGGAACGCTGTAGGATACCAGCCATCACTTCTCCTTGCGGAAACGCCTCGATGGTGGCCGAGAGATAGCGGTAGGCCTGCATGTCACGGGAGATAATCCTGCCATAGGCAGGCAGGATGAGGCGGGAATACATCTTAAACAGCTGCTTCATCGGAAAGCGTGTGGGATGGGTCAGCTCCACGATGCTGAGATGACCGCCTGGTTTCAAGACCCGGCACATCTCTCTGAGTCCCTGTTCCAAGTCGGAAAAGTTGCGTATGCCGAAGGCAGCTGTCACGGCATCATAGCTCTCATCGGGGAAACTCAGGCGCATACAGTCTTCCTTGGCAAAGGTGATGATGTCTGACAGACGGGCCTTGGCCACTTTCCGGCGGCCTATCTCCATCATGCCCTCTGAGATGTCGGCTGCCGTCAGACGGGCAGGATGAAGCATCAGGGCGGTCTGAATGGCGAAGTCGCCGGTGCCGGTGGCAATGTCGAGGATGGACTGGGGGTGAAAGGGCTGCAACTGCGAGATGGCACGCTTGCGCCAGCTCTTGTCGATGTCGAACGACATCCAGTGGTTGAGCACGTCATAGTGAGTGGCGATGGAGTCGAACATCCGCTCCACCTGCTCGCCCTTGTCGCCCTCGTCGCCGTATGGCTTGATTCGCTCCTGCTCGTACATCTGCCTATTTCAGTGTGGACAGGTATTGGCTTACGTTCTTCTCAATACGCTGTGCAAGGTCGGCGTCTGCCGAGGCCTTGACAAATGATTCGCCGGTGATATGCTCGTACAGCTCGATATACCTCTCACTCACGCTCTCGGCATATTCGTCGGTGATCTCAGGCATCACCTGGCCGGGCTCGTTCATGAAGTCATGCTCGATAAGCCACTGGCGCACAAACTCCTTCGACAGCTGGCGCTGGGGTTCTCCCTTCTCGAAGCGCTCCTCATAACCATCGGCATAGAAGTAGCGGCTGCTGTCGGGGGTGTGTATCTCATCAATCAGGTACACCTGGCCGTCACGCTTACCAAATTCGTATTTCGTGTCGACGAGGATGAGACCATGACGGGCAGCAATCTCCTGACCGCGGGCGAAAAGACGACGGGTGTAGTCTTCCATCACGGCATAGTCCTCGGCACTGACGATACCCTGCGAGATGATTTCTTCTCTCGAGATGTTCATGTCATGACCCTCATCGGCCTTCGTAGTGGGGGTGATGATCGGCTCGGGGAAGCGCTCATTCTCGCGCATGCCGTCGGGGAGCGTCACGCCACAAAGCTCGCGGCAGCCCTCCTTGTAGGCGCGCCATGCCGACCCCGTGAGAATAGACCTGATGATCATCTCTACTCGGAATCCCTCGCACTTCAGGCCTACGGTCACCATCGGGTCAGGGGTGGCCATTTTCCAGTTAGGACAGATGTCGGAAGTGCTGTCCAAGAATTTGGCGGCTATCTGGTTGAGCACCTGACCTTTGAAGGGTATGCCCTTGGGCAGGATCACATCAAATGCCGAAATGCGGTCAGTGGCCACCATCACCAGGAGGTCGTTGTTGATGTCGTATACGTCTCTCACCTTACCATGATAGACACTCTGCTGTCCTTCGAAATGGAAGTCTGTGTTAGTCAATGCTTTCATTGTTGTTGTTATCTTTGGATTTTAATATTGTCTGTCTGTCGGCACGCTCATAGGCGTTGACGATGCGTGTCACCAGCTTATGCCTGACGATGTCTTTCTTTTCCATCGTGACAAAGCCGATTCCTTCTACGTCGCGCAACAGGTCGAGGGCTTCACTCAGGCCGCTGCGCTGACCGCGCGGAAGGTCTATCTGGGTGAGGTCGCCGGTGATGATCATCTTAGTATTCCAGCCCATACGGGTGAGAAACATCCTGATCTGGGCAGGGGTGGTGTTCTGAGCCTCGTCGAGTATCACGACGGCGTCGCTCAGTGTGCGGCCACGCATGAAGGCAAGGGGGGCAATCTGGATGATGCGCTTGTCCATCATCTCCTGGAGCTTCTGGGCGGGGATCATGTCTTCAAGGGCATCGTAGAGGGGCTGCAGGTAGGGGTCGATCTTGTCTTTCATGTCGCCGGGAAGGAAACCCAGTTTCTCGCCTGCCTCTACAGCCGGACGGCTGAGGATGATTTTCTTGGCGGTCTTCTCCTTCAGTGCCCGCACGGCAAGCGCTATGCTCAGATAGGTCTTGCCGGTACCGGCGGGACCCTCGGCAAACACCATATCGTTGCGGTCGTAGAGGTCGATCAGGCGTTGCTGGTTTTCGCTGCGGCCTTTGATCGCACGGCCGGAGATACTGTATACGACCACCCCCTTGACACTGTCGGCCTTGGTCTTATGGCCGTTGATGATGTCAAGGATGTCTTCCTCGCTGATGGTGTTGTATTTGAGTATATGCTGGCGCATCTGCTCCACGTTTTCCTCAAATCTCGTGGTCTCTTCATCTTCACCAAGCACCTTGATGACATTGCCGCGGGCCACAATTCTCAATTTGGGGAACAATGCCTTCAAGATCTGGAAATGAGAATTCTTGATACCATAAAAAGCAATGGGATCAATATCTTCTAATACTATATGCTTTTCTATCAATGCGGAAAACGATTTTGTAAGATGTATGTATGCACCATGTTTCAATTCACTTTGCAAAGGTACATATTTATTCTGAAATGACCAAAAACATCTTGTAAAACATGTTTTTGCAAGGAAATTATGCATGATTTGACAAAATTTAAGTACCTTTGTCGAAAAATGTGCGATGCCAGAGGATAATGATATATTTCAGAGGGCAGAATTGCTCCTGGGTGAGGAGTTCATGCAGCGTGTAGCCGACAAGAGAGTCATCATTTTCGGCGTGGGAGGTGTAGGCTCATGGTGTGCCGAGGGCCTTGTTCGAACGGGCATCAGACACCTGACCATCGTTGACTCCGACATCGTATGCGTCAGCAATATCAACCGGCAGCTGATGGCCACCACAAAGACGGTGGGACGTGTCAAGGTGGAGGTGCTCAGAGAACGGCTGCTCTCCATTAACCCGGAGGCCGAAATCATCGCCATACAGCAAGTATTCTCTGAGGAGACCGCCAGTGCATTCTGTCTGGACAGTTATGACTATGTGGTCGATGCCATCGACTCTCTCAAAGACAAAGCGCACTTGCTGCTGACGGCTTGCCAGACAAAGGCTACGCTTTTCTCTTCCATGGGGGCGGCACTGAAAATGGATCCCACGCGCATCAAGGTGGCAGAGTTTTGGAAAGTCCAAGGCGACCCGCTCGCACGTGCGCTGCGCAATCGGTTCAAACGCAACGGTGTCTTCCCGAAACGTAAGTTCAGATGTGTCTTTTCTGATGAACTGCTGAAAAACAAATGCCAGGGTCCCACAGCCTCCCAAGCGCAAGTCAATGGTTCACTGGTGCATATCACAGCCATCTTTGGATTCACCCTCGCCGGACTGGTCATCCGCGATATTGCCGACAGGCAAAATAAAGGCTGTTGAATAAGCTAACATCAGACAGGAGGAATTCATGAAAAGGCATTTTGAGTTTTTTTAACAAAATCTCAACAGAAAGAGTTTTTTTGTCTGATTAGGAAAAAACTGATATCTTTGCATACAATATGGCGGACATTCCCGCTATCATCCAAGAAATAAATTGTTTCAGCATTCTATTGTTTCTAAATCAATCTATAAAAGTGACAACATCCCCTCGCCAGCCCGCTCGCCCTTTCGCTCGCCAACCCGCTCGCCAACCGCTCACCCCCTCGTTCGGTATGCTGCTGCATTGCAGCAGCCCATCAAGCAGACCATGTGACCGACACCAAAGCCGACATCCCTGAAAAAAGCTACATTACAAAAAGCCAGTGAGTAGGAAACGTCGCCATTCGCAGCCCTGCGGTACCATTTGACCGTGCGCTCAAGCTCTGCCA
>CAMIYC010000009.1 GCA_946402905.1 uncultured Prevotellaceae bacterium
TGAGACTTTTTTTCGAAAATGACGAAAATTTTCGGGATTCTTGACATAAATCAAGCAAAAAGGCATTTTGGACGGCTAAAATCACTTCACAACCACTTTTTTCCACCCTCCTGGCAGGCTCAAAACTGAGCACCAGACTTTTTAAAGTGACCCAATGAATAGACATCCTATAATAGACTCAATGAATTGACATATCTTTTCACGGGAAAATGGGCTGATATCACTCCATAGTCATCTAAAACTTGAATAAATCATAAAAAAGACCGAATAATTTCTTTATTTCTTGGATAATATTTATTTTTGCGTACAAAATGTGTCACTCGTTGCTGTTTGGCACTATTTTTGAAATGGAAAGAAGTAACACCAACTTAATACAAACAGATATGAAAGAAAGAGATTTAGCATCAATTATCAGAGAGCAACAAAGCGGCATCAATGCCAGTGAGCGGTCAAGATATGCCTCCTCTGCCATGCCTGCACTCATGCGTAAAGTATACGTATGGATGACCCTGGCACTGAGCATCACCGGCCTGACAGCCTACTACGTGGCCAACTCCAGCCTGATATACACATTATATAATACCCCTGCCCTGCTGTGGGGCCTGATTATCGGTGAACTGGCGCTGGTATTCGTGATCAGCGGCATGATCAACCGTTTGTCACTGACGACGGCCACCCTTCTCTTCGTGCTCTATTCCGTGATCAACGGAGTCACGCTCTCGTCGATCTTCCTGGTATATACCATGACCTCCATCGCCAAAGTGTTCTTTATCACGGCAGGCACCTTTGGAGCCATGGCCCTGATAGGCTATACCACGAAAAAAGACCTCAGCGGTATCGGCAAATTCGCGTTCATGGCACTCATCGGACTCATCATCGCCACACTGGTGAATGTGTTTTTCGTCAAGAGCACGGGCTTTGACCTGCTGCTGAGCTATCTGGGCGTACTGATCTTCGTGGGCCTCACCGCCTACGACAGCCAGAAAATCAAACAGATGCTGATGGGTGCGGAATATGCCGACGAGACCTCGCAGAAGATAGCCCTCCTGGGTGCTCTTTCGTTGTACCTCGACTTCATCAACCTCTTCCTCTACCTGCTGAGGATCTTCGGCAACAGAGAATAGGATGTAAACCTTTGAGCAACAATTCTTCAAAAAACTTCAATCCAAAATATGATCAGGCGCGGCTTTTATGCCGCGCCTTTTTTGCAAACAAATGCAAAAAGCTTCATAAAAAAAGGCACTCAAATGCTGTTTTTCTAATTTTTTCGTATAAATATTTTGTTATTTGCATACAATCATCTAATTTTGCACCAGGAAAAAGAATAATTATGCATCTATGAAAATAAAGAACAGTAGAATGGAAGCCCTGAAGATGCTGATTTCGAGCAAGGAGCTGGGCAGTCAGGAAGAGGTGCTTCAGGCATTAGAGAAAGAAGGATTTAAGCTCACGCAGGCCACCCTGAGCCGTGACTTAAAGCAGCTGAAAGTGGCCAAGGCCGCCAGCATGAACGGTAAATATGTCTACGTCCTGCCCAACGACACGATGTACAAGCGCATCACCAAGCCCCGCTCAGCTACAGAAATGCTTAAAAGCTCAGGATTCATCTCCATCAATTTCTCCGGCAACATGGGAGTCATCAAGACCCGTCCCGGTTATGCCAGCAGCATCGCCTACAACATCGACAACAGCGAGATACCCTCTATCATCGGCACAATAGCCGGAGACGACACTATCTTCATTGTAATGAAGGAGAATGCCTCGAGAGACCAAGTGCTTGACGAGCTGAGTCAGATTATCAATGACATCCACTGACTGCTGTCATCACCATTCACATCTATCAGGCAATAGCAAACAGACCCTATTTTTATGTTATCACCATCAGAATTTGAAGATATAGAAGTCGTGGTGGCCGACGCCTCTCATGAGAAATATGTAGACACCATACTCGAAACCATCGCTGAAGCCGCCAAAGTGCGTGGCACAGGTATAGCCAAGCGCACCCATGAATACCTGGCGACAAAAATGAGAGAAGCCAAGGCCGTCATCGCACTGAAAGGCGACAGGCTGGCCGGATTCAGCTACATCGAGACCTGGGGCAACAAGCATTATGTGACCACCTCCGGACTCATCGTGCATCCCGACTTCAGGGGCAAAGGCGTGGCATGGCGCATCAAGGAGATGACCTTCACCCTCGCCCGCACACGCTGGCCCCACGCCAAGATATTCAGCCTCACCAGCGGTGCGGCAGTCATGACGATGAACACCCGCCTGGGCTACAAGCCCGTGACATTCGCCGACCTCACCGACGACGAAGCCTTCTGGCGCGGCTGTGAAGGCTGTGTCAACGTAGACATCCTGCGTCGCACCGACCGCAAATACTGCATCTGCACGGCCATGCTCTATGACCCTGAAGAGCACCTGCCCGCCAAGATACCCACTGAGGTGCTGGAGCGGATTCAGCAGCTGGACAAAGAAGAGGCAAACAATGAAATTTAAAAAAACAAGAAATATGTCAAAGAAAAAAGTAGTAGTAGCATTCTCCGGAGGTCTCGACACGTCGTATACCGTGATGAGACTGGCCAATGAAGGATATGAGGTGTATGCCGCCTGTGCCAACACCGGCGGATTCAGTGACGAACAACTGAAAAAGAACGAAGCCAATGCCTATCTTCTTGGCGCCAAACAGTACGTCACGCTCGACGTCACCCAGGAGTATTATGACAAGTCGCTGAAATACATGATTTTCGGCAATGTGATGCGCAACAACTGCTATCCCATTTCCGTATCGTCCGAGCGCATCTTCCAGGCCATCGCCATCGCACGCTATGCCAACGAGATAGGAGCCGACGCCATCGCTCATGGCTCCACCGGCGCCGGCAATGACCAGATCCGCTTCGACATGACCTTCCTGGTGATGGCTCCCGGCGTGGAGATCATCACGCTCACCCGCGACCAGAAACTGTCCCGCCAGGAAGAGGTAGACTATCTCAACGAGCACGGCTTCTCCGCCGACTTCGCCAAGCTCAAGTATTCCTACAATGTGGGCATCTGGGGCACCAGCATCTGTGGCGGCGAATTGCTCGACTCTGCCCAGGGGCTGCCCGAGGAGGCCTATCTGAAACATGTGACACGCCAGGAGGAATCGCTGCTGAGGATCACCTTTGAGAAAGGAGAGATCACTGCTGTCGACGGCGAGGCTTTCGACGACAAGATCAAAGCCATCCAGAAGATCGAGGAGACAGGCGCCGCATACGGCATCGGCCGCGACTGCAACGTGGGCGACACCATCATCGGCATCAAGGGCCGGGTGGGCTTTGAGGCTGCAGCCCCCAAGCTCATCATCGAGGCCCACCGCCTGCTGGAGAAATACACCCTGAGCAAATGGCAGCAATACTGGAAAGACCAGGTAGCCAACTGGTATGGCATGTTCCTGCACGAGAGCCAATACCTGGAGCCCGTCATGCCCGACATCGAAGCCATGCTCACCAGCTCGCAACGACATGTCAGCGGCACCGTCATCCTGCGCCTCAGACCGCTCGGCTTTGAGACCGTGGGCGTAGACTCTCCCGACGACCTGCTGAAATCAAAACTCGGCGAATACGGCGAGATGCAGCACGGATGGACCTCTGAGGAGGCCAAAGGGTTTATCAAAGTGCTCAGCACCCCCCTGAGAGTATATTATGGCATTCACCCCGACGAGAAGCGATAGGACATGATCAGAATAGGTATCTTAGGCGGTGCAGGATACACCGCCGGCGAGCTGATACGCCTGCTCATCCACCATCCCGAAGCCGAGATCGTGTTTGTCAACAGCGAAAGCAACGCAGGCAACCTCATCACCGACGTACACGAAGGACTCTACGGCGACACCGACCTGGTCTTCACCGACCAGATGCCCTTCGAAGACGTCGACGTGACCTTCTTCTGCTTCGGACACGGCAAGAGCGAGGCATTCATCCGTGAGCACCAACTGCCTGCCGACATGCGTATCATCGACCTGGCCCAGGACTTCCGACTGGCCGCCCCGCACCATGACTATGTCTACGGCCTGCCTGAGATCAACCGCGACCAGATCGCCAAGGCACGCCACATCGCCAATCCAGGCTGCTTCGCCACCTGCATACAACTCGGGCTTCTGCCCGCCGCCCGCATGGGTCTGCTCACGAGCGACGTGGCCGTCAACGCCATCACCGGCAGCACTGGCGCCGGACAGAAACCCAGCAGCACCACTCATTTCTCCTGGCGCGACAACAACCTGAGCATCTATAAGCCCTTCACCCACCAGCATGTGCCGGAGATCAGGCAAAGCCTGTGCCAGGTGCAAGGGGCGCTCGACGCCGAGATCGACTTCATCCCCTACCGCGGCAATTTTCCCAGAGGCATCTTCTCCACACAGGTGGTGCGCACCGACGCCAGCATCGACGACATCGTCGAAGGCTACCGATCCTTCTATGCCCAGGCTCCTTTCACCCACTACGTGGACAAGGCCATCGACATGAAACAAGTGGTCAACACCAACAAGGCACTCGTGCACTGTGAGAAATTCGGCGGCAAACTCCTCATCACCTCGTGCATAGACAACCTGCTCAAGGGAGCCGTAGGACAAGCCGTGCAAAACATGAACATTATGTTCGGCATTGACGAGACCGCCGGATTAAGACTCAAACCATCAGCATTTTAATTATGACTCTATACGACGTATACCCCCTCTTCGACGTGAATATCGTCAAAGGAAAAGGATGCAAGGTGTGGGATGACCAAGGCCAGGAATACCTCGACCTCTACGGCGGACATGCCGTCATCAGCATCGGACACAGCCACCCACACTATATCGACGCCATCACCCGTCAGGCCAGCCTGCTGGGGTTCTACTCCAACTCCGTCATCAACACCCTGCAGCGCCAGCTCGCCACACGCCTGGGACGTGCCTGCGGCTATGACGACTATCAGCTGTTTCTCATCAACAGCGGGGCCGAGGCCAACGAAAACGCCC
Source organism: uncultured Prevotellaceae bacterium (assembly GCA_946402905.1). Taxonomy (GTDB): domain Bacteria; phylum Bacteroidota; class Bacteroidia; order Bacteroidales; family Bacteroidaceae; genus Prevotella. The sequence goes on from CAMIYC010000009.1 coordinate 4,997, forward strand.
TCAAACTGGCCTCCTTCCACACCGGACGCACCCGTGTGCTCTCCGCAGAGAAAGCCTTCCACGGGCGCACCTCACTCGCCGTGGAGGCCACCGACAACTCCAAGATCATCGCGCCCATCAATGCCAACGGACATGTGACATACCTGCCGCTGAACGACCTGGAGGCATGGCAGCGCGAGCTCGCCAAGGGCGACGTGGCCGCCGTCATCATCGAGTGTATACAAGGCGTGGGAGGCATACGCATGGCCACCCCGGAGTTTGCACAGGGTCTGCAGGAGGCATGCCGGCAGCACGGCACCGTGCTCATCTGCGACGAGATACAGTGTGGCTATGGGCGCAGCGGCAAGTTCTTCGCCCACCAATGGCTCGGCATACAGCCTGACCTCATCAGCGTAGCCAAAGGCATTGCCAACGGATTCCCCATGGGCGCGCTGCTCATCTCGCCACAGTTCAAACCCGTCTACGGACAGCTCGGCACCACATTCGGAGGCAACCATCTCGCATGTGCGGCAGCACTGGCCGTGCTCGACGTGATCGAACAAGAGCATCTGGTGGAGAACGCCCATGAAGTGGGAGAATACCTGATCACACAGCTGCGCCAAATGGCCGACGACCCCACCCTGCACATCACCGACGTGAGGGGGCGCGGACTCATGATCGGCATCGACCTCGACATTCCACACCGCGACCCGCGACGTCGGCTCGTCTTCGATGAGCACTGCTTCACAGGCTGTGCCTCGACCCATATCCTCAGGCTACTGCCACCGCTGTGCCTCAGCCGTGAAGAGGCAGACCTGTTCTTGTCAAAACTTAAAAAAACACTTCAAGCATCATGAAAATAGCAGTCATCGGAGCAGGAGCCATGGGTGGAGCCACGGTGGAAGGCCTGCTCGAAAGCGATTTGTTCATCCCGTCCGACATCACCGTCGCCGACCCCGTCAAAGACACACGCGACAAGTTTGCCGACAGAGGCATATACGTCACACCCGATAACAACGAGGCGGCAGCCCGTGCCGACATCGTCATGGTAGTAGTCAAGCCATGGCTGGTGGAGCAAGTGCTCAAAGGCATCAAAGACACCCTCGACTACAGCCGCCAGATGCTCATCCTCACAGCGGCAGGCATCAAAAGCACACAAGTGACAGAATGGATGTCGAAAGACGGCGGGCAGATGCTGCCCTTATTCCTCGTGATCCCCAACATCGCCATCGCCTTCAAGGCATCCATGACATTCGTCGTGCCCATAGGCGCCACCCCACAGCAGACACATACCGTATGTGAGATATTCGACGACCTGGGCGAGACACATGTCACCGAGGAACGGTTGCTGGGAGCAGGCACCGCCCTGGCCTCGTCGGGTATCGGATATGCCATGCGCTATATACGCGCCTCTTCCGAGGGTGGTGTCGAGATGGGATTCAAGGCTGCCGATGCCGTTAAGATCGTGCTCCAGACCTTCAAAGGTGCCGTCAGGCTCCTGCAGACCACCGGCGAGCATCCCGAGGCAGCCATCGACAAAGTGACCACCCCCGGCGGCATCACCATCCGCGGACTCAACGAGATGGAGAACGCCGGATTCACCTCTGCTGTCATCCGGGGACTGAAAGCTGGATTGGTTTAACCCCTCCCTAACCCTCCCCGAGGGGAGGGGATCTAAACCCCACCCTAACCCTCCCCGAAGGGGAGGGGATCTGGATCCCTCCTTGGGGATTTTTGAGGGGAGGGGATTGTAACCCCACCCTAACCCTCCCCGAAGGGGAGGGGATCTGGACCCTCCTTGGGGCTTTTTGAGGGGGATATGGAAGGCGAAAAGATAAAGACGAACAGTGAAATAATAATACGTATGGACGAACAGATCAAACAAATAGGCGAGCGCCTGCGCGGACTGCGCGACGTGCTCGACATCAGCATGGAGGAGATAGCATCCCTCTGTGGCATCAGTGTAGACAAATACCAACGGATGGAGAGCGGAGAGAGTGAACTCTCCGTGGCCAACCTACAGAAAATAGCCAAGCAATATGGAGTGTCGCTCGACGTACTGATGTTTGGTGAGGAGCCCAAGATGAGCAGCTATTTCCTCACCCGCAAAGGTCAGGGCAAAAACGTAGAGCGGCGCACGGCTTACAATTACGAGAGTCTGGCGAGCGGTTTCCGCGGAAGGAAAGCCGACCCGTTCATCGTGACCGTAGCCCCTAAGCCTGCCGACACGCCCCGCGAGATGAACTCGCATAGCGGACAGGAATTCAACATGGTGCTCGAAGGCAAGATGGAACTCACCATCGGCACCAAGTCGCTCATCCTCAACGAGGGCGACTCCATCTACTTCGACGCTACTCACCCCCACGGCATGCGCGCTCTCGACGAGAAGCCTGTCAGATTTTTAGCCATCATTTTCTAACAACCATCAACCCAAAAATATGGTAGAAAGATTTCTTACGCAGACCACCTTCTCTTCAGTGGAAGACTTCAAGAAGAACCTGCATTTCAACATCAAGGAGAACTTCAATTTCGCCTATGACGTCGTAGACCAATGGGCATTGGAACAACCCGGAAAACTCGCCCTGCTCTGGACCAACGACAAAGGGGCAGAGATAAGACTGTCGTTCGGCGAGCTCAAGGCACGCAGCGACCAGGCCGCAGCCTATCTCCAGTCGCTGGGCATCGGACACGGCGACATGGTGATGCTGATCCAAAAGCGCCGGCTGGAGTGGTGGATCACCATGCTGGCACTCTGCAAACTCGGAGCCGTGGCCATACCCGCCACCCACATGCTCACCAAGCACGACATCGTATACCGCAACACGCGGGCGTCGGTCAAAGCCATCATCTGCGTGGGCGAAGAGTATGTCTTGAGCCAGATACAGGCCGCCATGCCCGAGAGCCCCACCGTGAAGGTGCTGGTGAGCATCGGGCCCACGGTGCCAGAAGGTTTCCACGACTGGCACAAAGAGATTGCCGGCGCACCGGCTTTCGTACGCCCCGAACACGTCAACACCAACTCCGACACCATGCTGATGTATTTCACCAGCGGCACCAGCGGCGAGCCCAAGATGGTGGCGCACGACTTCCTCTACGCCCTGGGGCATCTCACCACCGGGGTCTTCTGGCACAACCTGAGCGAAGACAGCATACATCTCACCGTGGCCGACACCGGCTGGGGCAAGGCCGTCTGGGGCAAATTCTACGGACAGTGGTTTGCCGGAGCTGCCGTCTTCGTCTACGACCACGAGAAATTCTCCGCCGACAACATGCTGCGACAGATGGAGAAATACCACATCACCTCATTCTGCGCACCGCCCACTGTATACCGGTTCCTCATTCGTGAAGACATCACCAAATACGACTTGAGCGCACTGCGCTACTGCTGCACCGCCGGCGAGGCACTCAACGCTGCTGTCTACGACAAGTTCTACGAGCTCACCGGCATCCGCCTCATGGAAGGGTTCGGGCAGACCGAGACCACGATGACCCTGGGCACCATGCCCTGGATGGCCCCGAAGCCCGGCTCCATGGGCATGCCCAACCCACAATACGACATCGACCTCATCAAGCCCGACGGCACCCCCTGCGAGGACGGAGAGAAAGGCGAGATCGTGGTGCGCATCGGTGACCGCAAGCCCATCGGCCTCTTCAAGGAATACTACCGCGACGAACAACTCACGCGCGAGGCTTGGCACGACGGCATCTACCACACCGGCGACGTGGCATGGCGCGACGAAGACGGCTACTACTGGTTTGAAGGCCGTATCGACGATGTCATCAAGAGCAGTGGCTACCGCATCGGTCCGTTTGAGGTGGAAAGCGCACTGATGACACACCCCGCCGTCGTGGAATGTGCCATCACCGGTGTGCCCGACGATATCCGCGGCATGGTGGTCAAGGCTACCGTCATCCTGGGCAAGGAATGGAAAGACAAAGCCGGCGACGCCCTGATCAAAGAATTGCAGAACCACGTGAAACGCGTGACAGCACCCTATAAATATCCGCGTATCATCGAATTCGTCGACGAACTGCCCAAGACCATCAGCGGCAAGATAAGACGAGTGGAGATACGCGACAAAGACAAGAACAAATGAACAAGAAGAGAATCGTAGTGAAAGTGGGCAGCAATGTGCTCACCCGTGATGACGGACGGCTCGACATCACACGCATCTCGGCCATCGTCGACCAGACCGCATGGCTGCACGGACACGGTCACGAGGTCATCCTGGTGTCGAGCGGAGCCGTGGCAAGCGGACGCGGCGAGCTGAAAGTGCAACGCAGGCTTGACAGCGTGTCGCAACGCCAGCTCTACTCCGCCCTGGGACAAGCCAAACTCATCAACCTCTACTACGACCTCTTTCGCGAATACCATATCCACGTAGGGCAGGTGCTCACCATGAAGGAAAGTTTCGCCACCCGACGCGAATACCTCAACCAGAGAGCCTGCATGAACGTGATGCTTGAAAACGGCGTCGTGCCCATCGTCAACGAAAACGATACGGTGAGCGTCACCGAGCTGATGTTCACCGACAACGACGAGCTCTCCGGACTCATCGCCTCGATGATGGGCGCCGACACGCTCATCATCCTGAGCAATATCGACGGTATCTACAACGGCTCACCCAAAGACCCGGAGACGGAGGTCATACGCACCGTCCATCCCGGACACGACCTGAGCGAGTACATCCGGCAGGAGCGCAGCGGTTTCGGCCGCGGGGGCATGACCACCAAATGCAACATCGCCCGCAAAGTGGCAGAGGAAGGCATCAAGGTGATCATCGCCAACGGCAAGCGCGACCACATCCTCACCGACCTGGTGCTTCATCCCGAAACCACCCTCCACACCGAGTTCATACCCCTGGCAGGCGGCGTGTCGGGCATCAAGAAGTGGATAGCCCACAGCGACAGCTTCGCCAAGGGCGTGCTCCACATCAACCGCAATGCCGCAAAAGCCCTGTGCGGCGACACCGCCGTGAGCCTGCTGCCCGTCGGGGTCACCCAGGTAGAAGGCGACTTCGAGGAGGGCGACCTGGTGAGCATCCTCGACGAAGACGGCAAGAGGCTTGCCATCGGACGTACGGCATACGACAGTGACACGGCCCGCTCCTCGGCCGGCCAGCACGACCGCAAACCCATCGTCCACTACGACTACCTGTACTTGGATAATTAAAAAGTAAAAAGTAAAAATTCAAGTTCCGCATTTGCTTCACGTGTTGGTTTTTAAGGTTTTAAGGTGATGAGGTTATAAGGTGAAATGACCAATGAACACGCTGTAGTCATGCTTATCTCACCAAAAAACTCTAAGCGTAGTCAACTCTGGGAACGCGGGCGTCCTCGCCCGCATCTGCGGCGGGCGAGGACGCCCACGTTCCCAGGCAAAGTAGTGAAATAACAGCTTAGTTAAATAGAAGCGACCTAATGACCTGATAACCTAACAACCTAACAACCGGAAAACTGGAGCTTGCGGAAGTTGAGTTAAAAATAAAAAAGGACACCTCAAAACTCAGAATATGGCATTAGAAGAGACCTTCAGACGCGTCAAGGCAGCCAGCCGCGAACTGGCGCTCATCGACGACGAACGAAAAAACAAGATCCTCGTCACGGTGGCCGACGCCATCCTGACACATCAAGACCAATTGTTGCAGGCCAACGCCAAAGACCTGGCGCGCATGGATCCTGCCAACCCCCTTTACGACCGCCTGCAACTTACGGTCAAAAGACTGGGCGACATCGCTTCCGACATGCGCCAAGTAGCCCTGCTGCCATCGCCTTTAGGCATCAGGACCAAGGAGAAGACACTGCCCAACGGGCTTCGCCTGTGTCGCGTCAGCGTGCCTTTCGGCGTGATCGGCATGATCTATGAGGCACGGCCCAATGTCAGCTTCGACGTATTCTCACTCTGCTTCAAAAGCGGCAACGCCTGTGTGCTCAAAGGCGGGCGGGACGCCGATGAGTCCAACAAAGCCATCGTGGCTCTCATCCACCAAGTGCTACGCGCCGAAGGTGTCAACACCTCGGTGGTGGAATTGCTGCCTGCCACCCATGAGGCCACCGGCGAGATGCTTAGTGCAGTGGGATACATCGACCTCTGTATTCCCCGCGGCGGGAAAAAGCTCATAGAATTCGTGCGAGACACCGCACGGGTGCCTGTCATCGAGACGGGTGCCGGAGTGGTCAACACCTATTTCGACGCCGAAGGCGACGTGACCATCGGCAGTGCCATCATCAATAATGCCAAGACACGGCGTGTGAGCGTCTGCAACGCCCTCGACTGTCTCCTTGTACACCAGAGCCGTCTCGCAGACCTCGCACAACTCTGCCAGCCGCTCATCGCCAGCCATGTGGTCATCCATGCCGACGAGGAGGCTTACGAAGCGCTGCAAGGGCAATATCCCGAAACGCTGCTACGCCATGCCACCAACGAGAGCTTCGGCACCGAATTCATGGATTATGCCATGGCCATCCGCACCGTGCCGTCGATCGACGCCGCCATCACGCACATCAACACCTACGGCAGCGGCCACAGCGAGAGTATCATCACCCGCGACGAGCAGAACGCCAGGAAATTTCAGGCTCAGGTCGACGCCGCTTGCGTGTATGTCAACGCACCCACCAGTTTCACCGACGGTGCACAATTCGGACTCGGTGCGGAGATCGGCATCAGCACACAGAAACTGGGTCCGCGCGGCCCCATGGCCCTGGAGGAAATCACCACCTACAAATGGCTCATTGAGGGCAACGGACAAGTGAGGAAATGAAAAATTAAAAATTAAAAATTAATAATTAAAAAATAAAATTATTGATGAAAATATAAAGACTATGAATACCTTTTTTCATGTAGAAGACCTTGGCGACCTGAGGGGAGCCCTCGCCGAGGCACAAGAGATCAAGCGCGACCGTTATGCCTTTCAGCATCTGGGCAAGAACAAGACCCTGCTCATGATCTTCTTCAACAACAGCCTGCGCACCCGACTGTCCACACAGAAGGCGGCCGCCAACCTGGGCATGAACGTCATCGTGCTCGATGTCAATGCCGGAGCCTGGAAACTGGAGACTGAGCGCGGCGTCATCATGGATGGCGACAAGAGTGAGCATCTGCTCGAGGCCATCCCGGTGATGGGCAGCTACTGCGACATCATCGCCGTGCGCTCCTTCGCCGGGCTCACCGACCGCGAATACGACTACGCCGAGACCATCGTAGGGCAGTTTGTACGCTACAGCGGACGGCCTGTCGTTGCCATGGAGACCGCCACCGTGCATCCCCTTCAGGCCTTCGCCGACCTCATCACCATCGAAGAATACAAGCAGAAAGCCCGGCCAAAGGTAGTGCTCACCTGGGCACCACACTGCCGTGCACTGCCCCAGGCAGTGCCCAACTCTTTCGCTGAATGGATGAACGCCGCAGATGTAGACCTGGTCATCACCCATCCGGAAGGATACGAGCTCGACCAGCGCTTCACGGGCGGTGCACCCGTGGAATACGACCAGCGCAAAGCCCTCGAAGGCGCCGACTTCGTCTACGCCAAGAACTGGAGCTGCCCCGGTGTCACCCGCCCCGAAGATTATGGACAGATCCTCTGCCGCGACATGAGCTGGACGATCGACTCCGAGCACATGTCATGGACCGACAATGCCTTTTTCATGCACTGCCTGCCCGTACGCCGGGGGCTCATCGTGACCGACGACGTGATAGAGAGCGACCACTCCATTGTCATACCCGAGGCCGCCAACCGCGAGATTTCAGCCCAGACTGTACTAAGAAGAGTATTGGAGAGCTTATAAGCCCCATCATATACATCTATCGGATAGGAGGAAAACGAAGACCAGCCAGCATCATCAGGATGCTGGCTGGTTGTTGTATCAATACCGTACCTGAGTACGATCGGGGTCAAGTATTGAGATGATCAATCGACTACCACTTTCTTCACGGTGCCGTCGCCCATGCGGATGATGTTCAGACCTTTTTGCTGCCTGTTTGTTTGTCTGCCGTCGATGGTGTAGTATCCCACAGGCGACGCTGTTGTGGCATTCTGTTTCAACATGTCGATGCCTGTGTAGTCTGTAGCCATACCTTTGACACTAAGTCCACCATTCTCGTTTACTGCCTGTACATAATAAGTGGCATTCTCATCTGCTCCGACATAACCCGGCTCTGTAGTGAAGGCCACCACTTCCTCCCCCTTTGTCACCACATAGCAGATGGCATAAGGCACGGCGGGCCAGGTGATGTTTTCTCCACTTGTCACCGGCACAGGGGCTTCACATGCCTCGCAGAGCAGGTCGGGCTGCCAGTTGTCTTCACCGCCCATCACGTTCTTGATCGTATATTGGGCAGCTTCCTCTGCCGTCAGGTAGTTCTTGGCTGTGCCATAAACACGTTCGCCATCCGAATTGGTATAGTAGTAGGTGTCGCGGCGGTTGCTCAGGTCCACGGGATTGCCATCACCGTCCACCGTATTATAGTCCGCCCAGAGCACTGGCAGTCCGCCCATGGTCTCATACCATCCCGCAGCGGGGATATTGACGAAAGTCTGGGTGTTGATAAACACCGTCTTGGGATTGTTGTGCCATGGCCGTCCGAGCCATACATCAGTCACATTGACACCGGCACGCGGACGAATCACGTTGTTCTGGAAGACATATCCCCATTTCACGTCGAGCGAATGACTTGGAGCAACGATGTAGCCGCCAGACGGACGGTTGATTTCCAATGTGTCTCCATCCAGGTAGACATTTCCTGAATTGTAGATGAAGTCGACAGCTCCCTCGATGATGGAGTTCTTGATATAATGGCGGTTGTTGGACTTAGATGTAGTGATCCATGTGTCCTGATAGGAGAGGAGTGCCACATGGTTGAGAGCCACACGGTCAGCCTGCGTGTTGAGTGCAAGGGCCTGCGGGCCAGCCTGCTTCTCATGTCCATAGCTGTTCTCCATGGTGAGGTTTTCAAAGAAAGTGTCGCTGCCTTTCACTACGACAGTGGCTCCCGGGTCTACAGAGTACGCATTTTCGCCACCACACAGACGGTTGTCGTATATGACGGTCTTGTCGCGGTCTTGCCCGATGAAGTGCAAGTTGGTCTTTGAGGCAGGCACGTCGATATGTTCGTTGTACCTTCCGTTCTTGATGAAGATGAGCCATGGCTTGGCGCGCCCTGCCGGTGCTGCATTGATGGCCTCCTGCACAGAGGTATAGTCGCCGCTGCCGTCAAGTGCGACGATGGCATCGTAGAGGCGTGGCTCGGGCTGGGTGCGCTCCATGGTGGTGAACTCTATGCTGACGGCTTCCACCGGCTTTCCACTGCGTGATGTAAGAACGCCCTCAGGCATGCTGAATGTGTAGCTGGTGGCATATTTCAGTCCATTATACTTGAAGATAGCGCTCTTGCCGCTGATGATGGGAGTCAGTTCCTCGCCGTCAAGTGTGGCATGTCCTTCCCCTGCCTTTATCTTGCTGTCGTAATTGAGGATGATCGAACCGCTGCTTGACACCCCGATGTCACCATTCTTAGGATTGCTTGATACGAGAACTGCTTCCTGGTCGGCCAAAGCGCCGAGGTCGGCCAGCACGAAAATCTCTGCGATGGAGGTGCCGTCGTAGTCGCTTGTCACGCCCACCATGTCACTTGTGCGGTCGGGCATCCAGCGTATGTAGACCCGTTCCTGGTTATTAGCATCTGCTGGAAGTGCAAATTCTTTTGGGCCATCCCAGCCACGGCTTGGAGGGTTAAACTCGCCTATCTTGGTGAATGTCTCTCCGCCGTCGATGCTGTATTCCGCATTGATCACGCTATAGGTGTTGTAGTCGTCGCCGATGCAGGAGGAGAGCACGATGTTCTCATAGCCTTTGGTAGAGAAAGATATCTCCCAATACCATTCCTCGCTGAGGTATTTCCATATTCTCGCGGCATACTTGCCGTTCTCCTGCCCATTATTCACACCACGGGTGAGCCAACTGGTAGTGGCACCTTCTGCATTGCGCAAGGCCAGGACTCCGGCATTTTCAGAGTCGCTCTTGTAGTCAGCGGCACGGTCTTTTGAGGGCTGGTCGTTGTAGAGGTCCCATCCCACGATGAAGTCGGCACAGGAAAAATTGGCTGTGATATTTTTCTCTCCGTCCACCTTCACTTCAAGTTCAGGATTTGTCCCCTCATATTCGCCACTCCAGTTTGTGAAAGTGAGGATGCGGTTGTTGATGGCTGTCAGCTTCACGTCCGTCCCCTCTTCATAATGGTGTATGCCGTCCACCACATGGCCTTCGGGCAACAGCTGCACCAAGTTGGGGTTGGCACCGCCCTCCAGATGGAGGTTGATGGCGTAAACATTCTTCTTGCTGTAGGTAGCCACGAGCGAGGTGTTGGCCATTATTTCAAAGCTGTATGGATTGTCTGTCGACACCTCGTTGCCCTCCTCGTCGGTCCAGGCTATAAAGTGGTAACCGAAGTTCTCCGTAGCGGTGACAGTGATTTTTGTCCCTTCGTCAAACTCGTTTCCGGCGGGGTTGCACGACACTTTTCCGGCTCCTTCGGTGTCGGTCCTCACATTCATCGTATATGTCGGGACAGCCTCCAACGTGCCTGACACATCGCCAGTCACGACCATGTTGTTGAAACCATACTGCTTGTTGGTGGCAAGACCGCGGATGTATATTTTCACAACGAGGGTCTCATCGGTTGCAGGCACATTGCTCAAGTCGTAGCTGTAGGTGGTGAAGTAAGGCTCTTCCTTCACCAATTGCGGTCTCTCGTCTTGAGCTATTGTCACGGCATTGTCGCCGCTGTACACCACGACATCGAAGTTGCCTCCGTTCGTGCCGACTCTGCTGGAGTTGAAGGTAAGGGTTTTGGGTGTGAAGGTGAGTGATTTCTTCGGAGTGAAGGTGAACATGATGGCATTGGCATCACTCTGTCCGCCTGCCACGTCCGTAGGCTGGAACAGCGTCTCTGTGACACTGCCGGCCGTACGTATGCCCTGTACGACAAGGCCGTCGCCGTATGAGAATTCAGCTACGGAGAACAGTCCCTCGACCGACACCTCGGCGGCTGTCGCATTGTCGGTGCCCTGGTTGAGCGGCCAGACGGCCGTGAAGTCCTTCACGTCGACGACTTGCGGCCCATCAGCAGCTTCACCTTTCACCGTGATGTAGTCCATATTCCAGTTGCTGGCGAACCCATTGCCAGCTATCAGCCTGAGCGTCACTTTCTCCTTGTTGTTGGCTGACAGTGATACGGTGTTGGCGTTGTAGACCCACCAATATGGTGCTGTGGTGAACGCACCTGCGTCAACCCACGTCTCACCTCCATCAGTGCTCACCACGGCCTGCAAGGTGGCTTCTGCATTTGCTCCGTAAGCATTGGCAAAGTCTACTTTGATGTTTTTGTACCCCTTAGTGGGGAATTGTATCTCATAGTAAACATTATGCTGGTTTGCATCAGAATAGTCGCTAATGTTGTTAGCCTCGGTGTTCTCGATGCGCAGTACTCTGTTCTCCCATCCGCTGCACAGTTGCCAGTAGCGGTTGGTTGACAGAGCCGTGAGCAGGTAGTCTGACTTGTCGCCGACACATTCGTCGGGGGCTATTTCCGGGGCACTGTCTTTGAACCAGGTGGTGACGTCGGTGCTGCTTTCAAAGTTCCACTCAGCGATGGTCACGTCTTGACCCATGACTCCCATGGGGCTCAGCATGATGATCATGGCTGCAAGCACTTTTCTGATAATGTTTGTTTTCATGCTATAAATGTATTGATTGTTGGTTGTTATTAAGTTTAGGTGGCTATACTAAAAGGGACACCCCGCCCTCCTATCGTAGTACCTTTTTAGTGATGTATGTACCGTCGGCCATCTGTTGGCAAACGATGGTGATACCTGCGGTGAGCGATGCTAATTGTCTGCCGTCAACAGAGTAATAGCGCGTGGATTCGATGGCGTTGCTGCCAGTGTCGCGTATGCCTGTGGCATCCATGGCAAAGCCGCTGATGGTGACGTCGGAGAGGCAGATGGTCTTGCCCGTAGCAGCCCCATTGTACCAAGGATACACTCTCACAAGCAATTCCTGGTCTTCTTCCAAAGATACGACAGGGGTTGCCTCAACATATTGCATATTGTTGGCGGGCATTTTCTTCATCTCGAAGATAGTGGTACGCGTCTCGAAGTTGTCGGTGGAGTAATAGATGTGACTACACATGCCATTACCGCCGCAACCACAGACGAAGAGGCTGATGTTGTTGATTTTCAATGTGCTCCCCTTACTGGGCTTGATACCAAACTGTATGTAGCGGTCGGGGTTGTCGTCTATCTCGTCGGCAGGCCATGCTTCACCTGTGAGCAGGTTGCGCTGGGTCTTGCGTGAGGCATCGAAACCGGTCCACTCCGGCCAGACGGTATTGGCATTGGGTGCCGAATAGCGTTGTACGAACATGCCCGTCCAACTCTCGTTGATGACGGTGGCGGGGCCGGTGAGCTCGCAGTTGTCGTCTTTTTCCAGTCGCCAGTAGGCTTTCACCTCTGTGCCGCCTTCAAGTGACACAGCTGTTGCACTGACTGGTACTTCCACGGTCTTATCGCCTTGCGTCACGGTAATGACACCTGTGGTGACACCGTCGTTTTCCAGTGTTATTTGGGCATGGAAAGTCTTGACAAGTGTGGAAGCTTGGTATTGCACTTCCAAACTGTTCTTCCAGTTGACCTTGTCGAGTGACAGTTGTATGTTGTTGCTGGCAGAGATGGTCACCGTACCCGATTCCGGGGTGAGGCCGAAGCCATTCAACGTGAGTTCTTTTGTAAGGGTCTGGCCTTTATACGCCTCACCGAGGTCTGCCGATGCTGGTGTCACGCTGAGGTCGGTGGGAAGGTAGATGTCTTCGGCCAAGATATCTTGTGCCTTCATCAGGCGTGCGCACTCACGGGCTACGAGCAGCGCACCTGTGGTGTTGAAGTGAGTGGACCCCTCTCCGTCAAACAAGAACTCGTGGCATTTTGCATCACCATAACTCTCATACAGCTCTGCCGTAGCACTGGTAAGGTCGATGAACGGAACACCTTTCTCCAGGGCCAGTTGCTGTGAGTGATAGGCATAGTCCATGGTGTGGTCGTCGGCAGGCACTTTGTTGCCTGTCGTGGGACCATTTTCGGTGAGTATGGAGAAGGAGTCGCCTAAGTCGTGCCTGCCATTGCGACGGATTTTTCCACCTGTGAAATAACTGCGGCATACGGGTGACGCTATGATGGGATGGGCGCCCAAGGCGAGAGCTTCGTCAACGATTTTGCCAAGGTTTTCCTTGTATGTCGTCGAAGGTATGGTCCCGCGTTGATCTACTGCAGCCGCTGCGGCATTGTCGCCAATACTCAAGTAATAGTTGTAGAGCTGCATACCGTCCATGCCGCCATTTTTCTCGTCGTTATGACCAAAAGTGATGATGACATAGTCGCCGGCTTCCACATTTTTCTTAGCCGTCTGCCACAATTCATTGTACCCCCCACGAGAGTCACGTCCGCCGCGGGCATAGTTGACACTGGTCCATCCATTGGTCAGGAAGTTGCCGAAATACATACCCCATCCACGGGTGACGGTGGCATTTTCTTCATAATTGGCCATGGTGGAGTCGCCTAAGGTATGCACCTTCTTGGCATCTACTGTTGTAGTAGGCATCATCATGGCAATAACCATGACGATAAGAGCAAGTAATTGTTTCCTCATTTGAAAATAGTTGTTAGAGTAGTTTCCTAATAGATTGCGATTCTGGTGCAAAATTAAGCTTTTCTCATCTCTGAAAGGGGTGAAAAATACTTCAAATGGGTGTGAAAATGCGTCAAAGTGGGTGAGAATCTCCCGTTTTATACTCCGTGGGCGACTTTCCTATGCTTGTCTTGAAGCAACGGCTGAAATACTTGGGGTCGCTGAACCCGCAAGAATATGCCACTTCGGCAATAGTCTTGTCGGTGGTGGTGAGCAATAGGCATGCGTGCTTGATGCGGGCTTCTCGCAACAAGTCCTGTGGTGTGATGCCCATGGCTTGCTTCACTTTTCGCTGCAAGCCCGACGGACTGGTGGCGGCAGCCGAGGCCAGGTCGGCAATACGCAGGTTGCTGTTGTCGATGTTTTCCTCGATAAACGACATCAGACGTTTCATCATTGCGTCGTCTTCAGGGGTGATGTGGATATTTGGGGGCTGGCTGGCTGTGTGTTGTGTTGTCTTTGCGGATGATTCTTGCGCCGAGGCTGCCGGCGAGGCGCTGAGCAAGGCGAGATAGGCTTCCAAAGTCTCATGCTGCTGCCTTTTCAGCCGATGGATATAATACAATGTATAAGCAACGATGGTCAAGAAGGCCAGGAACAAGAGCAAGGCAGTGATCTTTCCTAATACCGACTCCCAGTATTTTGGCTGCACCTCTATGACTACTCTGCGTATGTTGTTGAGCCATTCGCCTTCTGTGTCGGTGGAGCGTATTTCAAGAAGATATAAGCCTGGCTTGAGGTCAAGTAGTGTCACAGAGCGGTCGTGTCCTATGGGATTCCAGATGGTATCGCTTTCATTGTCTGTGATAAATCTGAAGGCATAGCTGATGCGTTCGGGCGAATGGTAGTCGATAGCGGCAAAATGCACGGTTATGTTGCGCTCATTCGGATGGAGGATGAGTGTGTCGTGCGACTCAGCATCCCAATGACCGGTCTCACCTTGTATGGTGGCACCTGTCAATACCACCTTCCGACGGGAGGTGTCCTTACGCATTTCTGCTGCAGTTATTATGAAAGCTCCCTGATTGAGGCCGAAAAGCCATTTGCCGTTGTCCAGTTGTTGCGGATGGGCATCGCTGAACCGGTATTCATCACTGAAAAAATGTGCATCAAGCACTCTCACGTGTCCTGCGTGGTCTATCAGTCCGATGTAGTGGTTGCCTACCACCATGATATGACCGTCTCCCATGTTGGTCAGAGAGAGTGCAACATCGCTTGGCAATTGGTGGCTGGATACGTTGATGTGGCGAAACGCCAGGTGTTCTGCCTCCAGGTCGGTGCTCTCTATCTTGTTGATACCGCCACTCTCTGTGCTGACATAGATGTGACCGTGATCATCCTCCAGTATGTCCGTCGTGGCGCTACTGCTCAGGCTGTTGGCTCTTTCCGGTTCACGGTAGTGACGGCGAAAGAGCATCTTGTCTGCCTCACTTTCCAGTTTGGCGACGATCAGGCCATCGGTTGCCGCAGACAAGAGAAAGCCATTCTTGGTGATGTGCAGATAGCGCACACGCTGACTGGTGCCGTCTTTGGGGTAACCTGACGGTATTCGGAACGAGGGGCTGACGGCTTGCGGGTCTTCACAAACACAGATTCCACCTCCAAGCGTGGCTACCCATAGCCGTCCTTGCCGGTCATCAGTGATGCTGTAGACATTGCCGTCGGGCAGAGAGGTGATATGGTCGCAATCAAACTGACTCCCAGCTTTCTCGTGAAGGCGGAACAATCCATCGGGCTTGCTGCCCATCCATATAGTGCCATCGCTTGATTGGTAAATGCAGTAGATGCTGTGGCCAAAGCTATGGAAGGACTGATGCAAGTGTCCGTCGCTGTCAAGAAAGCCGATAAGACGGTTGCCGTCGCGGGAATAAAGCCTCACCGTCGCATCTTCTTTCGTTGTCACCCAGATGCGGTTTTGCTTGTCGGTGAACAGGCATTTTGTCTGTGTGCCGTATTCCTGTGGCAGATGCTGAATGTGCTTCTTGCCAGTGGTCAGTTTGTATATGCCATTGGTCGACAGCACCCACAGGTTGCCCTGGTGGTCGGGAAGAGCAAACGATGGATTGGGGATGGGTGTCCGGAGCGGGTAAATGATGGTTTCACCGCTTTCGGATAGGTAGGTGACGTCGCTTTCGTGGTCGAGTGTCCAAATGGTGCCATGGCTGTCTTCCCATTTCAGTTGTCCTCCTTTGGAGAGAGAATGGCTCTGACGATGTTTTTGCATCAGGGAGGCCGCCTTTTTGCCTTGCGCTGTTGTCAAATCGCGGAAGCTATAGCTGTCGGTGTCAAACAGATAGTGGTCATCATCTACTTTGCAAAGGATATTGCCGTCGGGGAGCAATGCGA
This sequence comes from uncultured Prevotellaceae bacterium, assembly GCA_946402905.1. Taxonomy (GTDB): domain Bacteria; phylum Bacteroidota; class Bacteroidia; order Bacteroidales; family Bacteroidaceae; genus Prevotella. The sequence continues at coordinate 21,059 of CAMIYC010000009.1, forward strand.
TGTCGCGGATGCGGTCTGTGGCCATGTGGCAGCCATCGCCTACAGACGGCTTGAATGTCTGAAAAGCGATGCCGTCATAACGACAAAGACCGTTCCATGTGGAGAACCAAAGGAAGCCATGGCGGTCTTGCAACAACTGTGTGGCATGGCCATGAGGCAAACCATCTTCTTCGTCGTAGAAGAAAACGTTGCAAACAGGTTGTCCATACATGGCACACCATATACCACAAACGGTCCATGCAAGCAGTATGATTCTTTTCAATGTCTGAATGATTCTTATCGTTTTTCAGTGTCATGCACGCAGCATGGGTGAGGGTTATCTGAAATCGACGGCAGGGCCGTCGACAGCCCGTTTCACATCAATGGCATCAAAGGGCAGCCGGCCACTGCCCAGTTCTGGGGCGTTGAACGACTTGAGATGGTGGTCGTAGAACAAAGGATCGCGCTGTGGCAAGACAAAAGGCTTGTGGGCACGCCCCTGACGGTCGATATACGTGAAATAAGGCTTGCCATACAGACCGTCGTCACGCTTGGAGGCAAAAACCAGCCATCGGCTGTTGGACGACCAACTGTGGTACGTGTCGCTCTTACGACTGTTGACATGCTCCATGCGGTCGGTCTTTCCGGTCTGCAGGTCCATCATCTGTAGGTCGGCCTCAGGGTGCCAGATGGGGAACGTGCCATAGTCGGCCACGGAATAGACCAGGAAACGCCCATCGGGCGAGATGCGCGGATGACACACCGACTGTCCCTCTATACGGGCATTGTAGAGAGTATCGACGGTGGAGCCGATGGCTCCTGTCTTCTCATCGAAACCGATGCGGCACAGGCTGTATTTCATCTCCTCCAGCTGCTGTGGCAATTGCACCTGTGGCGCCGTGCAGAAATAGATGTAGCGTCCGTCGGGCGAGAACGTGGAGAAGGTCTCAAAACACGCTGTATCACTGAGCAGAGGACTATGTATCATGGTGTTGGTCTCCATGTCGGCCACATACACGTCCGACACTCTGTCAAACACCTCCAGCCGCTTGCTGGGCTGTGCATGGAAGGCGGGTATGATGACGTTGGTGGAGAATGTGATATACCGCCCCGACGGACTGAATCCGAAATAGACGCTACCCGACGCCATACCTTCTGTCTTCACGTTGAGTTTTGTGAGTTGGCCGTCGCGGTTGAGGATCATGCCGCCGCCGTCGCCGCGCACATAGAGAGCCGAGAGACGTGGCGACTGCCCTGCGTAGGTGTGGCAGTTCATGCAACGGTTGCCCACCAGGCCATAGTCAGAGATCGACCGCTCGTCGTAATTCTCCACACACCGCTCTTTCAGGGCCAGGTTTTGATAGATCTCATAGTCGGGCTCGATCAGGCGATAGGTGAGATAGGGGTCTACCGTGTCGGCCGTGACATGCCAGGAGAATGGTCTATACGCTTTCCACTGTCCGCCTTGCAATGCCGTGACAGCCACGTGCAGTGTCTTGTCCTTGGAAGCCTGAAGCAGAGATTTCCATTCCTCTTCGTCGAAACACACGCCACAGCCCCTCTGGCAGACTGTCATCTCGTGACTGCCGCAGGTCACTCTCACCTCCACCGCCTCAAAGTCTCCTCTGAGCAGGAAGTTGAGCGGAGCGATATTGCAGGGTATCCAGACGTCTGTATAATCAGGATAGACCGGGGGATATTCATCCACCGTGACAGGATTGGAGGGTGTCGGTGCGCATGCGCTGACCAGGCTGACGGCCACCGTCAAGAGCGCGGCGTATATGATGGTTTTGAATGTCATATTTCAGGCGTTTTGGCGGTGTCGAAATAATACCAGTAGGTATCAGCAAACTGGGGGTCGCCCCTGTGGGCACTGTAAGCGTTGAACCGCTGCAGCTCGGCGGTGTCGTGGATGTATTTCTCCCATTCCTCCTGGGGAGCCTGAGTTCCGGCGAGATAGATCATCAAGGCTTGCTGATAGAGTTTTTTCATGCGTGGTTTGCCGACAGCGATACAGTAGCGGTCGTAGTCGCGCTTGAAATTGTTGAGGTCTTTCAGCAATAGCGTGCTGCAAAGGATATAATCCAGGGCGACGAGATTGTCGGGATTGGAGTCGAGCAGCTCCATCATCACCCTGTGCAGGTTGTCACTCAGGCGCACGGTGTCGGCCTTGTTCACGAATTTCTGCTTCTCTATGAGGTACCGCCATGCCTTGGGGTCATGGGCCATGATGTCTTTGGCCCATTCGCGGTATACCCAGGTCTGCTGCAGGATGCGCAGGTATTTGTTGGCAGCCAGCGTGTCGCCGCTCACGAGGTTGCACTCTGCCAGCCGTCGGATCATCTTCACGTTGCGGTTGTCGGGCGAGAACACATGGGTCATCATGGCTGCACGCTCTGTGAGTGTCATGTCTCCCAGTGCCCAGTAAAGCTCGTTCATGTTGATGATGGTGAGCCGGGGGGTCTCCGGGCCGATGGCATAGAAGGTGCCCAGCTGGTTGGGAACGTATTTTAGCAGCACATCAGGCAGCATACCGCGCTGTGCCTGCACCAGATTGTAAAAGAAGAGCATCTCGTCGGTGCGCTCGTCGGTCTCCTCCACGATACGTACCACCTCGTCCCAGTGTCCGAAATGATACTCATCGCTCACGGCGAAGTCATTCTCCAGGAGCATGTCGGGCAGGGAGAATTTGCCCATTCCAGGATAGGTGAGCGACTGTGCCGGATTCAGGTAATAATGTTTCTCCGCGAAATGGGCGATGGGCGATGCCAGCATGGCGGGCAGGCACAAGAAAAGGATGGTCCAGTGGTATCTCTTGCTTTTCAAATGCAGGAAGAACTCTGTGAGCAACAATATCTGAAACGCCCACATCCCATAACCGAACAACCAGTATGTCAGGATGGAAAAGACCAAGATGGCCAAACCGTCTATCCATACTATCACGCCCTTTCGCGCCTCCTTGTGGGGAAACAGGCAGGAATAGTAATTATACATCGTGATGCCTCCGCCCAGGGCAAGAATCGACGAGAGGCGGTATTCGGTCTTCAGTGACAGCACCGCCTCGACTGTCATCAGGACGATAGCGAGTGCAAATGCTACGTGGATGTTCACCCCGGCCCTTTGCAGGGCACGGCGTGCCAGGTCGCCGACAGCGAGCAATACTACTGTCAGTATAGCCGGACCGGCATAGAGATAATAGTAAAACTGTGTGAGGAAGTCGCCGCCCATACAGGCCAGCCATGCGGGTTTGCTGAAATAGCCCAGCAGATAGTCGGCGGAGAGCAGGAAGATCTGGTTTTGCTCCTGATAGAAGAAATGATAGTGATAGCAAATCTGGAAAAACAAAAAGCAGGCAGTGGCCCATACGAGTATGGCCACTGCCCAGCCCACGGGGATTTGTATCTTTTTTGCTATTCCCATGTTGTATCTTATTTGACGGCCACGCACTCCATCTCGACAAGCCACTCCGGTCGGCATACCTTGCCTTGCAGGAGCACATGTGGCGTGTCGGGATATGCCTGGCTCATAAACCGGCTTACGACCTCACGGTCAGAGGGGTCGCGCAGATAAATAAAGAAATACTGCACATCCTTCATAGTGGCTCCTCCGTCGGCAAGCAGTGCTCCGATGTTCTCCAGCAATCGGGCTGTCTGTCGCTTGATGTCTCCCACGTACATCGCCTTGCCGTTTTTGTCGATACTGGCGGTGCCGGAGATGAAGAATGTCTGTTTGCCGTCTAGGGTGAGACGGGTGCCGCGTTCAAACGACACGCCATACTCATGTGTCGGGTTCAGGTGGTCCAGGGCCTGCAGGTATTTCTTGTCGCTCTCCTTCACCTTGGGATAAGTGAGGAAGTCGATGGCCACCGACTCGCTGCGGGTCTGAGAGAAGCCCCCGATGCCTGTACTGGCAATGAAATGGGTCTCTGGCGTGAGGTGGCACTGGCGGAAAATATCGTTGCGCGCATTGACCATCCCTTGATAGTTGACATCGATGTCGGCCACATAAATCCACGTGCGCACACAATGCTCAGTCAGTGTCAGGCCCAGGCGTTTCATCTCCTCCATGTATTTGTTGAAGATAAGCATCGTCTGGATATAGGAGTTGGCGCCTCGTGTCTCTTCTTCTGTGAGACGTATGCTATGGAAGATGAAATGGTCGTCCTGATCGGTGGTCTTCACAAGAATGGAAATCTTGGAACCATCAAGAGGCGGTTGCTCGATGACAGAAATAGCTGCGTGTGAAAGCAGTTCTTGATAGAGCGCCGAAGCCGTCAGGTCGGAATATTGGTTTTGTGCATCGCTGAGGAATATCCTGGCAAACTGCAAATGCCTCCCTTCGGCTTTCTCTCCATCCAGATAGTCGCCGAGTGTGATGTACAATTCTCCAAGTCTTTCAGTAAAATGGCCTCTGCCCTGAGGGGCAAAGATAAGGTATTTGTCCATATCGTCTTTTACATTACGGCATCAACTGCCAAATCGGTCTGCAAAGTTACGAAAAACGAGTGAAATAGGAAAGGAAAGCTTGCTTTTATTTCCTATTTCCGAGTGCCAGTAACTTCGCCGCATAGCGGCAAAGTTACGAAAAGTCGAGAGCAATACAAAATGAATTTATTCATTTTTATTGCCGAGACGAAGTAACTTCGTCTCCACCCTCCTGTCGGACATGATTTCACGCGCGGCAGCCCTTGCGTCCAACTCCACCTTGCGCTTGGTGAAGTCGGGTGTATTGAACGAATAGAGCGTCTCATCGTAGTAGGCCCACGGGTCGCGCTGCGGCAAGAGGAAGGGTTTGCTCATGCGGCCGTCCGCACCGACGTGAGCGAAATAAAGGTTGGTATAATAACCATTGCCTCGCCGACTGGTGAAGACAATCCAGCGGGAATTGTCGCTCCAGTTGTGATAGCTGTCAGACCGGTCGCTGTTCACTTCGTCAAGAGCCCGAGCCTCGCCCGTCTGCAGGTCGAGCAGCCACTGGTCGGCTTCCTGGTGCCAGATGGGGAAACAGCCATAGTCTGACAGGGTGAAAAGCAAGAACCGCCCGTCGTAGGACGGCCTGGGATGATTGGCGCTCTTGCCCACGGCCCGTGCATTGAAGAGGGTGTCCACCTCGCCGGTAACGCATCCTTTGGTGGGGTCAAAACCGATTTTACAGAGGTTGTATTTGATGTCTTTATAGCCCGAAGGGATCTCCCGCGCCTCGGCCGAGCAGAAATAAAGCGTCTTGCCGTCGGGCGAGAACACCGGATAATTCTCATAATGGTCTCTGGTGCCCACGATAGAGTCGAAAATGATCTCATGCGTGGCAGGATGGTAGATGAGCACGTCGGACGAATGGTCGAACACCTCTATGCGCTCATCCCTGACCGCATGAAACGACTGATGGGTCTTGTTGGTGGAATAAGCCACATACTTGCCCGACGGATGCCAGTAGGGATAGACCATCGAGCCTCCCAGACTGTCGTTTTTCGCCTTGAGCAGTTCCGTCTGCCCGTCCTGCTGGATGAGGGTAGCCCCGTGGTCGCCACGTATGTGGAAGGTGAAACGTGCGGGGTCGGTGCGGTCGGACATGTGACAGTTGAGGCATGCTCCCGGGGCGGCGGTGTTTTCCAGGATGGGAGTCTCGTCAAAAGTAGCCAGGTCGCGCTGGTAAAGCCCCATCTTGCCATAAACCTCATACCCCGGAGCGATACGGCGGTAAGTCAAGCCCCATTCATCCAGCTCATCACTGCTGACGTCGACGGTGAAGTCGCGGTACTGCGTCCATGTGCCGTCGCGCTCCACACAGACGGTGAAGGTGAGCTTTCCGCCCTTGTTCTGCGCGGTCAGCTGGTGCCACTCGCCGGTGTCGAAATCGGCGTAATCGCCATTGGCATGTATCTCGCCGCCCTTGTCGCCGCGCACGACCACATCCAGTGTCTGATGCTCCCCATAGACAGTGAAGTTGAGCGGAGCAATCGTCGGAGGTATGGTCACACCGATATAGTCGGGGAATATCTGCGGCCACTCCTCCACTTCCACCGGGTTGTCGGGTGTGGAGGTACAACCGCTCAGACCTGCCACGAAACAGGCCGCCACACAATACAGGTAATATTTTCGCAGACAGTCTTTCATATCAATAAATCTCCCTCATTTGTTGTTTTCCTTGCCGCTCCCTGCCTTCTTGGCTCACCAGATAATATGACCAGAAGGTGCTGGAAAGGGGCGGGCGCGTCAGTGCGGGGTCTTGCTGGTTTTTCATGAAAATGCCCACAAACTGGTTGAGCATCTGACAGGTGCCCGGCTCGATGCTCCAGGGCATGCCCTCAAAACTGCCGTGCTGCTGTGTCCACTGCATCACCAGTGCCTGCTGATAGGCGGTGGGAATACGCTTGAACTGAGCGTATTTGCCAAGCGGATAGTATTGGTTGAAGCGGTCGAGGTCGCGCTGGAGCAACTCATAGCACATCAGATATTCGAAAGCCATGCGGTTGTCGTAGTTCTGCACGAAGAGCAAGCCCAGCATCTGGTCCATCTCTGTGTCGCTGAAGAGGAAGTCACGCTGCTTCTGCCGATAGGCGCGCAGGGTGGCGTAGACAGGATTGTCATTCACCTTTCCTTCCCTGACAAGTTGCTTCTGTTGTTTTGCCCAGTCGTCATAAAACATCGACTTTTCCAGCATGCGCAGGTATTTCATGGCCACCTCATACTGCCCGTTGACGATGTTGCACTCGGCAATACGCTTAGTGAGGCGTCCGCTCTTGCGATGATTGGGTATCGCCTCCTGTGCCTCAAAAGAATAGCGCTCGGCATCGTTGATCATGCCCAGATGATAAAACAACTCGGACGTGGGCAGCGGCGTGGTCATGTCGCGCTGGAAAGAGGGGAACAAGCCCTCTGCCCCATGCTGGTAGAATTCAAACAGGCGGTCGCTCAACTGTCCCTTCATAGCGAGCGCCAGGTTGACACATGCCACGTCGAAAGGCCGCGAGGGCTGTTTCTTCTCCGCCTTGGCGATGACTTTGCTCCACTGCCGTGTCCTCACCAGGAAGTCGTACTCGATGAGGTCGTATTTGAGCGGGTCGTAGGTATGGCTCACGAAAAACCATCCTCCAGCCGCCAGCACCACTGTCAGCACGATGGGTGCCACCGTCTTCTTCCGGAGTGAGGGCAAACAGGCAACCCCAAACGGCAAGAGGGTTGTGACAGCCTCAATAAAGGATTGCATGGCCGGCACATAGACCGGATAGCGGTAATAGCCTATACCTACAAAGAAATTAAACAGCGGATATTGCAACCACTGTGCGAAGAGCAAGATGACAGCCACCGCATAGACCAGCGTGAACAGGCCTGCTGCGGCAGAGGCGAGCGAGCGCCCCCGAAACAGTTCGTACACAGCGACATAGCCTGCCACCATGAGCATGGTGGGGCCGAAGAGCCAGTAGAGCACTGGCAAAAACACAACGACATAGAGCAACCGTCTCCACAGATTGCCACGCTGCGGCGGGTCGGCGCTCACAGTAGGATAAAGGAGCATCGCCAGCAAGGCAGCCAGCAAGGCGATGACGAAACTGAGCATGACATTCTCGTCGCCCATGTGTGCCCACAGCATCAACGAGGGTACGAAGCTCAGTGGATACCATGCCGCTGATGCTCCCAGCCGTCGGCACAATATCCATGTCAGGCACTGCAGGAGCACATAGAGCACTGCTACGATGGCGGCTCCTACCACTGGGATATAGTCAAACTGCGTCAGGAACTCAGCCAGATAGTCAGCCAGTCCGCCTGGCACTGTGACACGCTCCACGAAATAGCCAGTGTCGAAGAGGAACAACTGGTATTGCTCCTGAAACGACATCACCGACATGTATGGTACCGCCCAAAACCAGAATACCACTGCTCCAAAAAGCAGTGAGAGCGTAAACTTCCAGTATTTCGCAACGATATTCCTCATACAGAAATTGAGTTATTCATCATATACTGTGACGATGGTCCCGTCGGGCATACGCTTGGGATAGCTCGTAGGATACAGGCCCTTCAGAAACTCATGCAGCGCCCCCGTCTTCAGGTTTTCCGCCATCCGGCGTGTATAGCGCTTATACGCCTGATGCACACTGTCTGACTGTGCCATCAACTGGCGGGCGCGCACGGTGTCGGTCTTGGCCATCTCCCTTGCAGCCTGCCGCAAGGTGCCCATCTCACGGGTATGATTTTCCGTGGCCTGCTTCCATACCTCCAGGGAGTCGTTGCCCATCGTACCCGACGCATGACTCACCCGGCCAATGACCACATTCAAGTCGCCTGGCTCGGTGACGACGAGCAAGCGTTGCACTCCGTCGCGGTAATGATAGTCCATAATCAACTGTGCCATGTGGCAAGTGTCGGTGACGATCTCGAATTTTCCGTCTCTGATATAGACGGAATCGACTGCCTCAGCTGAATTGTCCTCCAGTGGTACAAGGAAGATCTGCTTGTCGTTCAGACGCGCATCTTCCACCGTGCCATGGATGCGGCACAGATTTTCCTTTTCAGCCGAGCAAGCTGACAACAAGGCAAAAGCCAACAGGGCGAAAGCCCCAAAGATGTATTTTTTCATGATTTATCTGATTTTCACTTGTATTCTCTCTTCAGAGGTCACTTGTCGCTGCATCTCCCTCACATCCACCTGCACTCGGGTCTTGGTGAAGTCGGGCACATTGTAGGCGTCGAACATTTCGGCATAGTATTTTCTCGGGTTGCGCTGTGGCAGCAGGAATGGCTTGCTCACACGGCCCTGATCGTCTATGCACGCCAGATAGAGCTTGGTATAGGAGCCGTCCTCGCGCTTGGAGGAGAAGACAAACCAGTGGCTGTCTGACGACCAGTTGTGATAACTCTCGCTGCAGTCGCTGTTCACCTCCGTCAGGCTTCTCGTCTCATGGGTGCGCAGATCCATCAGCCACAGGTCAGCGTCACGCTGTGCCACCGGGAAGTTGCTGCGGCTCGACACGCAATACATCAGCCATCTGCCATCATACGACGGACGGACGATGGTGTAGCTCCGGTCGTCGCGTGGCCCGTTGAGCAACGTGTCTGTCTCCGTGCCGAAAGCCCCCTTGGCGGCATCAAAGGGAATCGACACCAGCGAGCATTTCACTTTCAGGTATTCTGACGGCACGTCACAGGGTTGAGAGGTGCTATAGTAGAGGGTCTTGCCATCGCTGGAGAATGCGGGGAAAATCTCCAGGTCGTCGGTCTGCAACAGGGGCGAGAGCAACAGTTCGTTGCTGCGCACGTCGAGTACGGCCACGTCGCCGAAGCGGTGATACACCTCGAGATTGCTCTTGGCACCGGTGAAGAAAGCCTGGTGCACACTGTTGATTGCGTAGGCGCAATATTGGCCCGACGGATGCCAGTAGGCATAGCTGCCGGCGGCTTTGGTCGAGTCGGTCTTGGTGTTGAGCCACCGCTGCACCCCGTCGGTCTGCACCATGGTGCCCCCACCCTCTCCGCGTATCTGCATCGTCAGCCAGCGCGGGTCGGTGCGGTTGGGGGTATGGCAGTTGAAGCACCGGCCGGGCAACGCGCTCTCCTGCACGACAGGGCTCTCGTCGAAGGTATGAATATCACGCTGGTAGATGCCGATATTGCCACCCACCTCATAGCCTGGCGGGATGCGGCGGTAGGTCAGTCCGTAGTCTTCGAGGGCATACCGGCTCACATAGACGGTGAAGTCTTTGTATTGCATCCACTGTCCGTCTTTTCTGGCACAGACCGTAAACGTGAGACTACCACCCGCATTCTGGCGGGTCAGTTCATGCCAGTCATCGATATCGAAGTCGGCGTAGGTGCCATTGACGTGCAGTTCGCCGCCCTTGCTGCCTTTTACGATCACATCCATGTGGTCGAAGCCGGCATCTGCCATATTGAAATCGAGGGGTGCGATGCCGGCCGGTATCGTCACGCCCACATAGTCGGGATAAATGGCGGGCAGCTCTCCCGTCCGTCTCACATTCTCAGGCGTCTGCGTGCAAGCCGACACCAGAAGAGCCAGTATCACCGACAAAACAGGTATTATCTTTCTCATCTCATTGCCCTCCCATCATTTTTCTCACATACCGGCCATAAGCACTGCTCTCATCCCTGCCCTGCGATTGTATGCACTTCACGGCATCCTGATAGCCACGGGGCATATACTGATAGCCGCCATACTGCTGCACCCACGACATGTATTGCATGAAGCCCTGCGCATTGCCCTTGAGCAGCATCTCGCCCATGAAATAGTCAAGGGCCATCTTATTTTCAGGGTTATCTACGAAGAGCAGGCCCAGCATCTTGTCAATCTCGGCGTAGCTGTAGAGGAAATCTTTTTTGAAGCGTTTCTGCCGGAGTGGTCCGTAAACAGGATGCCGGTCTACCTGCTCATCATGATAGAGCAGTGGCTCGATTTCCTGTGCCCAGGAACGGTAGAAGAGCGATTTCTTCAGCAACGCCAGATGCTTGGCAGCCAACTGATACTGGCCGTTGACAATCAGGCATTCGACGATGCGCTTGGTGAAACGCCCGCTCTTTCGGGCATTGAGAATCGACTCCTGCAGGTCGCGCATATAGCGATAGGCGGAGTTGACCATGCCCAGCCGCCAGAATGCCTCAGCGGTGGGGATATTCGAGGTGAGGTCTCTCTCCATGGGCATGATGAGGGCATCCTCACCACTCTGATAATAGTCGAACATCCCATCGGCCAGCCGGCGCTCCATGGCGAGGGCCAGGTTGACACAGTTGCATGAGAATGGGTGTTTCACCTGATACTGACCGGCCCGGTCGATAATCTCCGCCCACCGCTCATGGCGCACGAGATAATCCTGGCGGATGACTTCGTACTTGTCGCGGTCGTAACTGCCATTGGCCAGGCAGGCGAGGACCAGAAGCATCCCGATGGAGACGGCACAGACGACGGAAACGGCCGCCTTGCTGCCGGAGGACCGACGGCGCGACCATACCCTGGCCAACAACAGCAGTGCCACCACGACCGCAGGGATGAGGGCCATGAGCACGTGATATTGCATGGGAATGCGATAGTAATTCAGTCCTAAAAGCACCATTTTCAGCGGCCATTGCACCAGAAGCAGCGAGGCTGCATACTGCGAGAGCAGCATCAACAGGGGCAGCCACAGGGCTTGCTTGCCCGACTGCACGATGCGTATCAGCACATAGCTCCAGGCCAGAGGTCCCGACAGCCAGTAAAGCAATGGTACGACCAACAAGTCGGGCCATGACCATCGGCTGTCTTTCCAACCAAGGGCTGCGATGAGGGCGGCTGTCATAGTGAGCAGCAGGGCTACAGGATAGGAGAGCAGCACGCTCTCGTCGCCCATCAGCCACAGCAATAATACAGGAGGCACCATGCTCAGCGGCACATATCCCGACGGCATCTCGCGCCACTGACGCCGCATCAAGAGCCACGTCAGCTGTTGCAGACAGACGAAGATGAAAGCCAGGACAAGAGCCCCCAGCCAACTGACATGATAAAACTGCACCAGGAATTCACTGACATAGTCGGCCAGCCCCCCGGCCACGCCGAGTCGCTCCACCAGATAATCACCGGTGAAAAGGAAGAGCTGATATTGCTCCTGATATGACAAGGCATGTGGATAACAGAGCCACCAATACAAGAAGATCAGCGTGCCTAACAGTCCACTGAGGCATGATTTCCAATATGTCGACACCATATTTCTCATCAACGTGCAAAGGTAGTTAAAAAAATCGTTTATGCGAGCGTAAAGAAAAAACATTTTTGCTTGACCTAAAAAATCCGCCCCGTCTGTGTGACGGGGCGGATGCTATGCAAGAGAGTAAAAATTACTTTTTCTTGAATGCCCACCAGGTGGCCTCTGTCCAACCGCCTGTACCAGCCTGAGGATAGATGAGTTTGAGATGGTTGCCATCCAACTGCATAATCTCAAAGTCGGTAGGACATGTTGTAGCATCATGACCATCGCTGTGTGAGTTGATCTGGAAGGGGAAGAGGATCGAGCCGGCGTCGGTGTGCAATCTGCCGTATGCCCAGGCACTCTGTGAACCATCAGCAGAAGCAATCGTACGCTTGCCCATACCCCAATCTCGTATTTCAAACTTACCAGAACGTATCTCCTTGCCATTGGCATCATAAGACTTGACAGCTGCTGTCTTCCAGTCGAAAGTCATATAAGCGTTTGGATCTTCCTCGCCAGTGGCATTGCCAGTGTCGGAATGGCCGAGCTGACCCGTCAGGTCGGCAGGAGCACATCCCCACCAGATGCCATTGCCATCCTTGCAGAAACTGTCGCCGTCGCCAGGAGCATAACCAAGGTTGCCCCAAGCACCACCGTCAGTACGGAACTCTGTATCCCATGTCCACGCTTTTGTCCCAAAATCTGTGAGGGCACACTCTGCATCAGAATTGCTCTTGAAAGCCCACCATGTGGCCTCTGTCCAGCCGCCTGTACCGGCCTGAGGATAAATCAGCTTGAGATGATTGGCATCCAACTGCATGATCTCAAACTCGGTAGGACATGTTGTAGCATCATGACCATCGCTGTGTGAGTTGATCTGGAATGGGAACAAGATAGAACCTGCGGTGGTCTTAAGCGTGCCATACGACCAGTTGGCCTGAGACCCATCCTTGGAAGCCTTGTCGCGCACACCTGTCCAGCCTTCCACAGAGTATTTACCCCTACGTATCTGGTTTCCACCAGCATCGTAAGTGATGATATTACCATCATCATAGAATTCCATATAGGCATTAGGACTTTCCTCGCCAGTGGCAACTTGAGTGTCGGAATGGTTGAGCTGACCCGTCAGGTCGGCAGGAGCACATCCCCACCAGATACCATTTCCTTCGTTGCAGAAAGAGTCACCGTCGCCGGGAGCATAGCCAAGGTTGCCCCAAGCGCCATGATCGTCACGGAACTCAGTGTCCCATGTCCATACCTTATAGCCGTAGGCATCGCTGGCAAGCAGGCGCATCTCAGGACTCAGCTCAGTAGGTACATAGACATTGACCGTCCTTTCACCTGTGATGACATTGCCATTGAAATCGCGTGTCTCAATATAGAAGGTCTGAGAGGTGGGATTTCCACGCTTAGGAACAATTTTGAATTTACCGTTGGCAACACCAGAGACGAGGTCATTTCTCACTCCTTCTTCGTCTTTCTGATAGATGGTGACAACACGTGACGGAGATGTGGTGAATGTAAAGTAGTTGCCATCAGCCGCCTCTGTAGTATAAGTCTCATCACTATATTGTACAAAGGAGAAGCCGCTGGATAGTTGCTCAGGTGTCAGACTCGAGTTGCCCGGAGTGCTGATATCATCCTTAGATGGGTCGCATGCTGTCAGCAAACCGACCACAGCCATCATAAATAATATAGATTTTTTCATTTTGTGTGCATTTTTAATGATTTAATTATAATCACCAGCCCGTATACTCAGCGTCAGCAGATGTCCAACCATCGTTTTGTTTCACTGTGCCAAGTGCTATCTGAGTCTCAGGCATCTTCTGGAATCCGGCAGTAGCATTGTAGCGCGCAACATATCCACCATTGTGTGCCCTGTTGATATCAGGATTTCCACAATAATAAATATCTTGGTTTTCCTGCTTGGCAAGAGCAGTAGCAGCAATGTGCCATCTGCGTATGTCGTTCCAACGGATACCCTCGCACGCCAACTCCCAGCGACGCTCATTCTGCAGAGCCATGAGAGAATAAGAAGCAATTGGATCAAGACCCGCACGAGCACGCACTTTATTAATACCTGTCACATCTTCTTTCAACTCGCTCTGCATCAGCAGCACGTCAGCAAATCGAATCAGCACCAAGTCGTGAATATTGCTCAGCTGGAAATTATCCACACCCGACGTCTCCCAGTTGTCTGGGTACATCAGAGTCTCAAAACATGCCACATACTCTTTGGGAGTACCGTCATCATTCTTGATAGAACCATCATTCTTTGAACAGATGGGAGACCATTTCTTGGAGTAATAGTCAGACTCCTGCACAAAGTCGGCCCATCCACCACGTACATAGTTGGGCATTTCGTTCTTGTCGTTGACATCGCAAACTGTTGCCTTGAGGCGCACGTCTTTTCCATCAGGATCAGCAGCCTTCCAGTCTTTCACCAAGTTGGGTGCCACAGGTCCGGCTCCCCATCCCTGTCCGAAAGGATAGGTGTTTCCATAAGCCTGTCCACCGCGCACTCCGAAATGCAGGGCGATACCATTGGCGTAGCCGATCGTAGTTGACCAAGAAGCCAGTTTGTTAAACTTAATCGAGAAGAGAGCCTCAGGATTGATGGCATTGTCATCCTCTACCCATTTCAGGCCTTGATTCTGTGTATATGGATAATCGTTGACCACCAATTTGTTGGTATAAGCCCACAAGTTGCGGAAATCAGGAACCAATGAATAACCAGAGTTGTCCACACAGTCGTCAATATACTTAATAACATCTGCTTTGGTGAGAGTCGTTCCATCATTCAACTCAACAGAAGTCAGTGGATTGTAGGTGGTACTTGTCAGAGCGGTGATGTCTGTACCATTGCAATACATACCTGTATAGAACAGCCAGGCACGGCCAAGCATAGCCTCGGCAGTGTATTTGTCCACACGACCGGCAGTAGTAGCCTTTACGGCAGGTAAGTATTCACATGCGTCGCGGAGATCCTGAAGAATCTGTGCCCACAACACTTTCACGTCGCCCTGACTTGTTTCTGCCTGCTCAGGATCCAGTACCAATGGCACATTTCCATACATGGAAGCCAGCTCATAGTAATAGAAAGCACGGAGGAACAACGTCTCGCCCATACCTTGCTTTTTGGGAGCTTCGTCCATACTCTCCGCTTCCTGGAGCACCTTCAGCAACGTGTTGGCACGTGCGATACCAGAGAATCGGTCTACGTAAAACTGATTGGTCATGTCTGCATTGTAATTACAGATCAGATCCTCAGCTTGCATCAATTTGTCATTCGTACCGCCACCACCAAGCTGGTCATCGCTGGCAAGGCATGCCAGATACTCAAACGACATCTGAGGATTGGCATGTGTCGTATTCAGATTCTGATAAACACCAGCAAGCACAGCCTCTACGTCCTCATCGGTCTGGGGAAACTCGCTGGTAGACATCTCGCCGATATTCTCTACATTGTCCAGGTCACAAGAAGTGAGGCCCAGTGTAGCAACAGCAGCGGCAAATAAAAATATCTTTTTCATATTCTTTATTTTCTATAATGTAGTTTTAAAACTTTGCGTCTTACTTGACCTCGGAGATAATCACCGAACGGCTCATCTGAGGATCGTTGAAGTAGAGATTGCCTACACCACCCTTTGAGTCGAGCACGAGGCTGCTTGCGGGCACACCGTATTCTTTGATCAGCATGTCGTAGACATTCTTAGCACGGTTTTCGGCCAGCCACTCGTTGCGCTCTGTAGTACCGGTGGCCTTGTCGGCATAACCCATCACATTGTACTTCTTGCCGGGATTCTGCTTGATCATCTGGGCGATGGTGCTCAGGTTGACGCGCTCACGGTTGACAATGTCGGTCTTGTTGATCTCGAAGTTGACAAAATAGGGATATGTCACTACTTTCTCATCAACGATTGTCTTCGTTGTAGGAGCAGGCTGGTTCTTCAGGCGGTCGTTCTCTGCGCGGAGTTTGTTAATCTCACCATTGAGGCGGTCTACCTCAGCATTGTCTGTCACATATACAGTATTTGTCACAGGAGCAGCAACAGCGGGGGCAGCTTTCTTCACGTTCTTGTCACGGAACTTGATATTCACACCCACCATATAAGTGCGAGGCTGTGGATAGTTACCGACATCGACACCTGTCACCCAAGGCTCGTTTCCATTCAGGGCTGTACCATTTTCTGGATCCATACCTTTGTATTTGGTGATGGTAAACAGATTCTGAGCAGCAAAGTAAAGGCGAAGCTGTTCGAATGGGGAATTCTTGAGGATAGTGGCGAAATCATAGCCCAATGTGAGGTTCTGCAAACGGAAGTAGCCGGCATCTTCAACATAAAGGTCGGAGATCGACTGCCAGTTCACACCACGGTTCATGGCAGCAAGCAGAGGATATTTGTCGGAAGTACCCTCACCTACCCAGTAGTCATACACTTCTGTTGTATAGTTCTCATACTCGCCATCGGTAAACTTACGATAGGAACGTGCCACCTGCTGTCCGAGAGCAGCATAACCTGTCACATTGATATCGAAACCTTTGTAGCTTGCACCAAGAGTGAGACCCATCGTGATGTCTGGGTTTGGATTACCCAGGTCGGTCTTGTCATTATCATTGACGACACCATCGCCATTGACATCTACAAATTTGAGATCGCCCACTTTCAAGCTCTCACCTTGATGTGAGTTGGCTGGGTTGCCGTCTTTGAGTGTAGAGATATAAGCGGCCAGATCGGCAGCATTCTGGATAGGACCAGCAGTCTTGTAACCCCAGAAATATCCGATAGGATGACCTTCCTCAAAACGAGCCATGTAGCCAGTACCCTGTGCAAGGAGGTCGTTTCCACCTGGGTTATATTTCTGCGAACCCTTCACCTCAGTCACCTCATTCTTATTGTATGCAATGTTGTAGCCAATGTTGTATTGGAAATCACCAATATTGTCACGCCAGTTCAAGGCAACCTCAATACCTTTATTCTCTACAGTACCTGCATTGGCCAACTGTGTGTCAAAACCTGTAGTCGGCGACACAGGAACAGACACGAGCAAGTCCTTGGTTGTTTTCTTATACCAGTCGAAAGTCAAAGCGAGTTTGCCCCTTAAGAAACGTGCATCGAAGCCCAAGTCGAGCTGCTCAGATGTTTCCCAAGTGAGTTCCTCATTCTTAAGACGTGTAAGAGAAGCACCTCTGGTAGGAGAATCTTTCGTATTTCCAAATGAATACATGCTATAGGCATCGAATCCGAAGGCAGCCTCATACTGGAATGGGTTGATACGGTTATTACCATTCTGTCCCCAACCGGCACGCAGTTTCAAGAAGTCAAGCCAAGAAGAGTTCTCCAGGAATTTCTCATTGGAGACCACCCAACCTGCAGAGAATGAGGGGAAATAACCCCAACGATGGCCAGGAGCGAAGACAGAAGAACCATCTGCACGTATAATAGCGGTGAACATATATTTCTCTGCATAGTCATAATTCAAACGTCCGAAGTAGGAAAGTCCGCGGGTGTCACTATAGGGAGATCCACTGACAGAGGCAGAATTGTTGTTCTTCATCAAGCTCATATATGCATGAGCCAGGTCGCCCACGATGGCATCAGAGGCAGTGGCATTGAGTGTGAATCCATTATTAGGACGGCTCTCGCTATACTCCATACCAGCCAAGACATCAAAATGATTTTCTGCAAGATCAAACTTGTAATTCAGTGTATGGGTGTTTCCCCAACCCCATCCGAGGCCTACTTGATTGGTAGCCTGATCTGTGGGGCGCATATCGCCCTGGTCATTCAGGTGATAGGAGGGTAAATAAGCACGCCAGCTCCAAGAACTTTGGTTATAATTCACCTGTCCGCGATATACAAGACCCTTCATAGGGGAGATCTCCACATATCCCACGGCATTCAGGCCATAACTCTTGCTCTTGTTGTTGGCACTCTGGCTATTGACAAGAGAGGCTATAGGGTTGGAAGCATAGGATGTATAATTAAACATACCCATGCTCTTCAGGTCATTATAGCCAAAATAATCGCCATTGCTATTGTAGATAGGAATTAAAGGATTGGCACGCAGCATATTGGAAAGTGCATTTGAATACTGATTGCCAATCTGAATACCTTGATTCTGCTTGTGGCTGTAATAGAGGTTCTCTCCTACCTTGATGATATCACGTCCATTGCTGTTGCGATAGATCACATGCTCAGAGTTAAGACGGACGGTAAGACGACGATAGTCTGACTTGGCAACACCGCCAAACACACCATCCTGATACTGATAGCCTGTACCAAAAGAGAAAGTGCTACGGTCACTACCACCGGAGATATTCAAGGAATGGCTGGTGGTGACAGCGTTTTTATTACGAATAGCCTCTACCCAGTCTGTGCCCGGGTTGCTGCCATTCCGATAGGCCTCAAGCAAAGCCTCCTGTCCCTGGAAATACTGTGACCAGTCGCGAAGCGACTCACCTGTATTGAAACGTACGAGGTCCATCACTTCCATATACTGCTTGGCTGTCAGCATCTGTGGCAGGCGATAGATATTAGACCATCCCAGATTTCCATCATAATTGATAGATACACTGCCTTCCTTGCCCTGCTTGGTAGTAACCAGAATCACACCATTACCACCTGCCGAACCATAGATAGCACATGAGGCAGCATCTTTCAGCACGTCGATGCGCTCAATATCTGCGGGGTTCAGGTTGTTGATATCACCACCTGCTACACCATCGATGACATAGAGAGGCTTCGTATCGCCATTGGTACCGGCACCACGGATGGCAATCTTAAAACCGTCGCCCGGCTGTCCGGAATTAGCCTGGATGGATACACCCGGACTCTGACTCTGCAAGGCACCGAGCACCTGAGTAGTGTTCAGCTTTGTGATGTCCTCACCTTTCACCTCAACGGTGGCACCGGTGACGAGCTTTTTCTTCTGAACACCATAACCCACGACCACTACCTCGTCGAGCACATCGCTGTCCTCTGCGAGGAGGATGGAGAAGGATGACTGGTTGCCCACCACGATCTCCTGGGTCTTGTAGCCAATGTAGGTAATCACAAGTGTAGCGCCTGGCTGCACGTCGAGAGAGAAGTTACCGTCAAAATCGGTAACTGTACCGTTGCTGGTGCCTTTCTCCATGATGGTGGCTCCGATCACCGGGCCAGCTGCGTCATTGACGACACCACTCACCTTCTTTGTCTGCTGAACCGCTGCTGCGGCCACATTAGACGATGATGCGTAAGCGGGAGCTATACACCCCACACCTATGCAAGCGCCCATAAGCAGCACTGTTTTTCTGAAATTCAAATTCATACTTAAGTATATTAGGTTAAATATAGAAAAAATTCTACGTAATTTTATAGGTTTATTATGATATATATCACATATATACAGGCTGTAATTACATTTCCGTGCAAAGGTAAATTAAAATTCACCAAAACTATAATACTTTTTTGACAATTATTGATACTTTCGTAAAAAAATCTAAAAAAATCGCCTCTTTATGTCAAAAAAGTATTGAAAGCACGCCATTTTGACACTTTCGTGTAAACTATACACTTATTTTTACAAACAATATCTCACAACTTGCACATTTTGGGCAGAGCCCCAAATTAGGCGGCGTTTCGGAAATAAAAACAAAAACATTTGGTTTTTGTTTTGTATTTCTCTCAACTTGCACTAATTTTGCAGACATGAATAAGTATACACAAGCGGTCATCCTCTCGGCATCGACCCTGAGAATGCTTCCACACATCGCACTGTATCTCGCACACCGGAAAGAAATCGACCCCGACTTGCTCAAAGTGCAGGACCAAAAGGCGACGGTAGGCAATTTCATCAAGGCATGCACACGGGAGAAAGTGTTCCGCAACCTATTCTATTACAGGATGGGCGACTACCGGTCGGCTCTCATCAAATGGCTGCTGCCACCCGAGCCGACCCTCAACATCTGGTGTCCCTCCATCGGCCCCGGTGCGCACTTCGAGCACAACTATGCCACCTACCTCAACGCTGAGCGCATCGGAAGTGACTTCTACTGCCTGCAGCTCGTCACGCTGGGCAACGGAAAAGGCGGACGCCCCACCATCGGCCACCATGTGAGCATCTACACCGGGGCCATGGTCTTCGGCGGTGTCACCATCGGCGACCATGTCACCATCGGCGCCGGCACACTGGTCAACAAGGATGTGCCGGCACACTGCACGGTGGTGGGCAATCCGGCTCAGATCATCAAAAAAGACGGCAAAAGACTCGACACCCCCATTCCCCTCTCTTCCACAGCCCGGCAAGACGCATGACCACCCTGAAAGAAAAAACGGCCAAAGGCCTCCTCTGGGGAGGCGTGAGCAACGGCATACAGCAGTTGCTCAACGCTGCCATCGGCATATTCCTGGCCCGCCGTCTCACGCAGGACGACTACGGCATGGTGGGCATGCTCGCCATCTTCACCGCCATAGGCACCTCGCTGCAAGAGGGCGGCTTCATCGGTGCCCTCAACAAGCGTAAAGACGCCACCTACAACGACTTCAACGCCGTGTTCTGGACCAGTGTCGGCATCAGTACCAGCATCTATGCGCTGCTCTTCGCCGGAGCACCTCTCATCGCCCGCTTTTACGGTATAGACGAGCTCACACCGCTGGCCCGCTATATCTTCCTCAGTTTTGTCATCTCCAGCCTCAGCACAGCGCCAAGGGCATACCTCTTCCGCAACATGATGGTGCGAGAGACCTCCATCATGACCATCACCAGCCTTGCCGTGTCGGGAGTAGTGGCCATTTGGATGGCCTATGAGGGCATGGCCTACTGGGGCATCGCCACGCAAAACGTGGTGTATATCACCTTGATCGCGGCCCAGAGCTTCTACTTCGCCAAATGGAGGCCCTCACTCAAGGTAGACTTCACGCCGATACGTGAAATGATCGGATTCAGCAGCCGTCTCATCCTCACCAATGTCTTCAATATCATCAACCAAAACATCTTCTCCGTAATCCTCGGCAAGATGTACACCCCCAAAGTGGTAGGCGACTATACCCAGGCCAACAAATGGACCACCATGGGATCGTCGCTCATCTCCAACATGATCTATGGCGTAGCACAGCCCGTCTTCACCAAAGTAGAGGAAGACCACGACCGCCAGAAAACAGTTTTCCGCAAACTGCTGCGCTTTACGGCGTTCGTATGCTTCCCGCTCATGCTGGGCCTGGCACTGACTGCGAGAGAATTTATCGTCATACTCATCACCGACAAGTGGATAGAGAGTGCCGGCATCATGCAGGTGCTCTGTGTGGCAGGGGCATTCCTGCCCATCACCACCCTCTTCTCCAACCTCATCATCAGCCGCGGCCATTCGTCTACCTATATGTGGTGCACCGTCTCACTGTGTCTGACACAGACCATCATCGCCATCGTCATGGCACACTGGGGAATCTATGCCATGGTAGTGGCATGGACCATCGTCAATATCGCATGGACAGGGGTGTGGCTCCGACTCTCACAGCGGGAGATAGCCCTGCGGGCACATGAGTTTGTCAAAGACATCTCACCTTATTTATTATTATCAACAGCGCTGTGTGTTGGTGCTCACTTCGCCACCGACGGCATCGCCAACCTCTATCTGCGCTTCGCTGCCAAGATCGTCATCGTCGCCCTGTGCTACATCGGCATACTATGGCTTCTCGGAAGCAACATACTGAAAGAAAGCGTAGACTACCTGAAACCCCAAAAGACCCAAAAACCTTGAAATTCATCCCTTCATCCATCAAATGACATCCAATCCGTATATAGAGACCTACAAAGCCACCCACCTGAGGGAATGCCAGCTACGGCAGCTGGAGATCCTCCAGGTGATCGACCGCATCTGCCAGAAACACCAGATACCCTACTGGCTCGACGGCGGCACACTGCTCGGGGCCGTGCGCCACGGTGGATTCATCCCCTGGGACGACGACATCGACATCGCCATGCGCCTCGAAGACATGCGTCGCTTTGAACAGGTGGCGCCCCAAGAGCTTCCCGCACATCTCTTCCTGCAATCGCCCCGTACAGAACCCGACAGCAAGGAGCCCATCGTCAAAGTGCGCGACCTCAACTCCTTCTACGTCGAGCCGGGAGACGATTTCTCAGCCCATTATCAAAAGGGTATCTACGTGGATATTTTCCCATTTATCGACTATCCCACCGTGCCCAAGTCCTTCGCCAAGAAAATGGGACTGGCCGTCTCCAAAAGCTACTCCATCCTGCACAAGCCCCACCACTATTCCCTGCGGGCCACTGCCGAATGGTTCTGGTTCGGAGCCAAATATCTCATCGCACGCGCGGCTTGGGCCGTGGCCTTCGCCGTCAGACCCAGAGACACCTATATCTCCAACATCCTTATCAACAACGGCTACGGCATCATGCACCGACAGGACAGCTTGTTTCCGCTGTCGACCATCCAATTCGAAGGACTCGCATTCAGCGCTCCCCGCAATCCCTATGCCTATCTCACCGACCTCTACCGCAACTACATGGACATCCCACCCGTGGAAAAACGGAAGATACACTCCGTGATCTTCATCACACCCCTCACGACACCAACACCCTGAAACCACAGCATCCATATATGACTCCTATGCTACCACCCTCAAAAATAGACGTTTCCGTACTCATCTTGTTTTTCAACCGCCCCGACCATCTCGCAGAGGTGTTTGCCGAAGTGAGAAAAGCACGGCCGGCACGGCTCTTCCTCTATCAGGACGGACCGCGCGGCGAGCGCGACATGCCCGGCATTATAGCCTGCCGGAAAGTGGTGGAAAATATTGACTGGCAGTGTGAGGTGCACCGCAAATACCAGGAGCGCAACTACGGATGCGACCCGTCGGAATACCTGTCGCAGAAATGGGCCTTCTCCGTCACCGACAAATGCATCGTGCTCGAGGACGACGACGTGCCGTCGCAGTCGTTCTTCCCCTTTTGCAAGGAGATGCTCGACCGCTATGAGCACGACGAGCGCATCTCGATGATCTCGGGATTCAACGAAGACGAGGTGTCGCCCGGCGTGCCCGACAGCTATTTCTTCACCTCGGTCTTCGCCATCTGGGGATGGGCCTCCTGGCGACGTGTCATCGACAGGTGGGAGGGCGACTACGCCTTCCTCGACAATCCATACCACACACACCTGCTGGAGACCATCGTCAAGCGGCGGAAATACCGCTCCGACTTCATGCGGATGTGCCGGCAGCACCGTGACAGCGGAAAAGAATACTACGAAAGCATTTTCTGGGCGAGCAACCTGCTGAACTCCTCGCTGGCCATCATGCCCACCAAAAACATGATCAACAATTTGGGACTGTCAGCCGACAGCACGCACTTCTCGGGCAGCATCAAGACTACCCCCAAGGCATACCGCAAGATTTTCACCATGCGGCGCCATGAGATAGACTTTCCGCTCCGCCATCCCAAATATGTGATTGAAAACACCGACTACAAAGAGCGACTGTATAAGACCAACGCTTGGGGGCATCCATGGATCAAGGCCTCCCGATCACTCGAAGAGTTGTGGCTCAACCTGCGCTACGGGCAATTCAAAAACATCCGCGACTCTTTCATCCGGCGCCTCAACAAATGGACAGGAAAAGACAAACACCGGTAAATCACTTCAAAAACTCACCATACCATTTCTTTGCCAGGGAGATGATGGCCGGCGGCACCATGCCTTCGACAGACAGGCCGTCATGGATACGCTGACGGATCTCGGTGCTGCTCACATTGATGAGACGGGTGCGCAACAGACGTACATTTGCCGGCAGCGACCGGCGGTCGATCTTCGAGCCCTTGCGGGGATAGATCGCTATCTCGTATGCGGCGAGTATCTTGTCGTGCTCATACCAATGGGCAAAGCGCTCCCAGTTGTCGCCGCCTATCAACAGCGTGAACCGCCTGTCGGGGAAAGCAGCCGACAGGGCTTGCAGCGTATTCCAGGTATAAGAGGGCTTAGGAAGATGAAACTCAAAGTCTGACGCCACCAGTCCGGGATGCCCTTCCAGGGCCATCCGCACCAGTTCCAGCCGTTTGTCATCCTCCAATAAGTCGCATTCATTTTTCCACGGATTTTGAGGCGTGACAAGAAACCATACCTCATCGAGTCCTGCCTCCTTCAGAATCCTGGAGGCCAGGGCCACATGCCCGTTGTGTATGGGGTTGAAACTACCGCCGAATATCCCAGTTTTTATCATAAGGTGGAAAGGTCGAAAGGTGGTAAGGTGGAAAGGTGGAAAGGTGGAAAGGTAGTAAGGTCATGAGGTGATAAGGTGGAAAGGTAGTAAGGCCAAAAGGTGAATGTCCCCGGGCTCTCGATCCCCTCCCCTTTGGGGAGGGATAGGGAGGGGTTTCAGGGAGGGATTTAGTGACGGTTTTCACAAAAAACTCTTCACCGCCTCATAGACTTTCGCCTTGGCCTGCTCGAGGTCGTCGTTCACGACAATGACATCAAACTGGTCGGCGAAGGTCAGTTCGTAGGCGGCCTTGGCAAGACGAGACTCTATGGCCTCCGCACTGTCGGTGGCACGGCCCACCAGCCGCTGTCGCAGCGCCTCTATCGATGGAGGCTGGATGAAGATGCTCAGGGCCTGGTCGCCATAATGCTTTTTGATGTTGCAGCCACCTTTCACATCCACGTCGAAGACCACGTTCTGCCCTGCTTCGACTTGGCGCTCCACCTGCGCTTTCAGGGTACCATAAAAGCGTCCGGGGTAGACCTCCTCGTATTCCAGGAACTCATCACGGTCTATACGCTGACGAAACTCCTCCTCACTGATGAAAAAATAGTCCACACCATTCTGTTCCGTACCCCGGGGAGCACGGCTCGTGCAGCTCACCGAAAAATACATATTCAGCTCTGGATGCGCTGTCATCAGCCAGTGGATTAGCGTGCTCTTACCGCTTCCGCTCGGTGCGGAGAATATGAACCTCCCCCGACCCCTCCGAAGGAGGGGAGGTGCTTCCTCGTCATGGGTTTCTATGGAGGGTGAGGGGCTGACTGTGGACATCTCACCAACACTCCGAAGGAGGGGAGGTGCATCCTCATTATGGGGTTTTGCGGAGATGGGGTTGGAACTTTGTTGAATGGACTTGTCTTTTTCTGATTGTTCCTGCATAGTATTTTTGATGATTTTAATGACTTCCTCTGTTTTATTCATCACTTCTGAATTGGTG
This sequence comes from uncultured Prevotellaceae bacterium, assembly GCA_946402905.1. Lineage (GTDB taxonomy): Bacteria > Bacteroidota > Bacteroidia > Bacteroidales > Bacteroidaceae > Prevotella. Next base: position 45,900 of record CAMIYC010000009.1, read on the forward strand.
AAACGTATCACTCTATACCCTATACTTTCCAGATACCGAGTCCTCTCTTCATCCTCTTCCAATCGTTTTGGGTCCGAGTGATAACCACCATCTACCTCTATGATCAATTTTTGAGCGAGGCATACAAAATCTGGGATATAACCATATATTGGATGTTGACGTCGGAAATGCGCACCTATTTGCCCGTTTCGTAAAACAGCCCAAAGCCGCTTCTCTGCATCTGTAGGATGCGACCTATTCCACCGGGCTTTTTCTAAAAGCAATTCATAAGTAGCCCCATCTGTCGTCTCATAACCATATCTCATACGCCTCTCCATTTTTCAATCCCCTCCCCTTTGGGGAGGGTTAGGGTGGGGTTTCAATCCCCTCCCCTTGGGGAGGGATAGGGTGGGGTTTTCAATCCCCTCCCCTTTGGGGAGGGTTAGGGTGGGGTTTTACAACACATTCAGCACCTGCTCTTTGATCTGCTCCAGTTCGTCTTTCATCATGACCACGATGTTCTGCATCTCGGCCTGATTGCTCTTCGACCCGGTGGTGTTGATCTCACGTCCCATCTCCTGAGCGATAAACCCAAGTTTCTTGCCCTGGCTGACAGCCCCTTCCATCGTCTCACGGAAGTATTTCAGGTGATTGGCCAGCCGTTGCTTCTCCTCGCTGATATCAAGCTTTTCTATATAATAGATGAGCTCCTGCTCCAGGCGGTTCTTGTCGTATTCCACCTCCGGGATCGACGACAGACCGTCGACGATACGCAATTTGATCTTTTCCACCCGGGATTTCTCATAGGGCTCAATGGAGGTCAGCAAAGACGAGATGTTCTCCAATTTCTCGGCAAACTTACGCTGCAGGGCTGCGCCCTCCTGGATGCGAAAATCCACCAGTTTGCCCACGGCCTCGTCGATGGCAGCACATGCCACAGCCCACTCTTCGTCGGTCAGCTCTTCCACCTCCGTCTTGGCCGTGACATCGGGCATACGCAATAGCGTGTAAAACCAGTCTGCCGGCTCGGGGATGCCGGTACTCTGCGAGATGGCCTTGATCTGCTGGTAATAATTCTGCACCAAAGCCATGTTGATGGGAGTGGCATCCATGCCCGCATCCTTCTCTATCCAAAGAGAGAAGTCCACCTTGCCCCTGACAAGGGAGTTGGACAGCTTCTGCCGGATCTCCATCTCTTTCTCACGATAGAGGGGGGCAATACGGGTCGAGAGGTCCAACGTCTTGCTGTTCAAAGACTTCACCTCGACATTGATTTTCTTTTCTTTGTAAGATGCCACAGCCTTGCCGTAGCCTGTCATCGATAGTATCATGATATAAAAAAATGGTTTCAAAAACACCCCGACAGCATCAAGTAAACCCGAAAAACCGTCAAGTGAAATAGAAATTTATGCAAAAATACACATTTCTGAGGAAAAATAAGTAATTTTGCACCTTAAATTTGTCTGTAAACATAAATAAATGTCTTGTATTCTTAGCATCGAAACAAGCACGGATGTCTGTTCTGTGGCGGTGAGCCAAGACGGCACATGCATTTATCACCAGGAGGATTTCAGCGGTCACAACCACGCTGATCGCCTCGGTTCGTTCGTCGACGAGGCCATGTCGTTCACCGACAGCCACGCCATACCCTTCGACGCCGTCGCCGTGAGCTGCGGGCCAGGCTCCTACACCGGACTGCGCATCGGCGTGTCGATGGCCAAAGGGATCTGCTACGCACGCGACCTCCAACTCATTGCCATCCCCACGCTGCAACTGCTCGCAGTACCCATACTGCTGCATCATGAACTGGAAGACGACGCCCTGTTATGTCCCATGATCGACGCCAGGAGAATGGAGGTATATGCTGCTGTCTACGACAGGGCATTGCATGAGGTGAGGCCCACGCAGGCCGATGTCGTAGACCACGACACCTACAAGGCCTACCTGGAGGAGCATCCTGTCTATTTCTTCGGCAACGGCGCGAAGAAATGTATGGACATCATCAACCATCCCCATGCACACCTCATAGACGGCATCCTCCCACAAGCCAAATACATGTTTCCGCTGGCAGAAAAGCGACATGCCACCCAGCAAGTGGAAGACGTGGCCTACTTCACGCCATTCTATCTCAAAGACTTTGTGGCCAAAATGCCCAAAAAGCCCTTTTAATCATTCACCCCATCAATCCCATTAAGCCCATCAACCCCACAAAACCCCATAAAACCCATAAAACCCCATAAAAAAACCATCAAATGAACATAGAAGGATTAGACTACAATACCCAGCGCACCAAACTCATGCTACCGGAATACGGACGTGAGGTGCAGAAAATGGTCGACCACGCCGTCTCCCTGCCCACAAAAGAGGAGAGACAGCAATGCGCTTACGCCATCATCGCCATCATGGAGAGAATGTCGCCCGCCAACGGCGACACCAACATGCACCGTCAGAAACTCTGGGACCACCTTGCACTCATGAGCAACTTCCAGCTCGATATCGACTATCCCTGCGATGTGAGCCAGGCTCTCAAGATAGCCACCAAACCAGAGCCCCTGGCCTATCCCATGAAAGACATACCCGTCAGGCACTACGGATATATGGTCTTTGAGATCTTCGAAAAACTCAAGACCATGGAGCCCGGGCCGGAGCGCGACGAACTGGTGAGGGTGACTGCCAACCAGATGAAGCGCGACCTGTATCAGTGGAGCCACGGGTCTGCCGACGACGAGAAAGTGGCGTCAGACATGGCACGCTTCACCGACGGGGTCATACAAATCGACCTTAGCAAATTCGTCTTTGACAAAATCAACGAGAGAGACTTCACTGAAAAGAGAAAGAAAAAGAAATAAACACACTACATGCAGTCATTCATCATCGAAGGGGGACACCAACTACAAGGCACCATCGCTCCGCAAGGAGCAAAGAATGAGGCCCTGGAGGTGATTTGTGCCACGTTGCTCACCGACGACCCCGTGCGCATCACGAATATCCCCGACATCCTCGATGTCAACAACCTCATCCTGCTATTAAAAGACATCGGAGTGAAAGTCACCAAAAACGGACCCTCCGACTATACCTTCCAGGCCGACAACCTGCATCTTGACTACCTGGAAAGTGACGAGTTTGTCAAGAAATGCTCGTCGCTCCGCGGAAGCGTATTGCTCTTCGGGCCCCTCCTCGCACGCTATCACAGAGCCGTGGTGGCCAAGCCAGGTGGCGACAAAATAGGCCGCAGGAGGCTCGACACTCATTTCCTCGGTTTCAACCGCTTGGGAGCCGACTTCCAGCGCATCGAGGGCCGCGAGGTGTTTGAGATCAAAGCCGGGCGGCTCAAGGGCTGCCACATGCTTCTCGACGAGGCTTCCGTCACCGGCACCGCCAATATCATCATGGCCGCAGTGCTGGCAGAAGGTACCACGACCATCTACAACGCCGCCTGCGAACCATACATCCAGCAACTCTGCAGGATGCTCAACGGCATGGGCGCACAGATCAGCGGCATCGCCTCCAACCTCATCACCATAGAGGGGGTGGAGAGCCTGCACGGCACCACGCACACACTGCTGCCCGACATGATCGAGATCGGCTCCTTCATCGGCATGGCCGCCATGGTGGGCAACGGCATCCGCATCAAGGATGTCTCCGTCGACAACCTGGGCATCATACCCGAGGCATTCAGAAGGCTGGGGGTCAGCATACAGGTCGACAACGACGACATCGTCATACCCCGACACGACACCTATGAGATCGACTCCTTCATCGACGGCACCATCATGACCATCGCCGACGCGCCATGGCCCGGACTCACGCCCGACCTGCTCTCCGTGCTGCTGGTGGTGGCCACACAGGCACGCGGCAGCGTGCTCTTCCATCAGAAAATGTTTGAGAGCCGCCTGTTCTTCGTCGACAAACTCATCGACATGGGGGCACAGATCATCCTCTGCGACCCGCACCGGGCTGTCGTCGTGGGTCACGACCACCACAAACAACTGCGAGCCGGAAGGATGACCAGCCCCGACATACGCGCAGGCATCGCACTGCTCATAGCGGCCATGAGTGCCAACGGCACCAGCCGCATCGACAACATCGCCCAGATAGACCGGGGATACGAAAACATCGAAAACCGCCTCAACCAGTTGGGCGCAAGTATCATCAGAGTGCAGAGCTGACCATGACAGACCCCGACAGCGTATTTCACATCGGCAGAATCGGCAAGCCTCACGGGGTGAAAGGTGAGGTGTCGTTTCATTTCACCGACGACGTGTTCGACCGCGTCGACGCCGAATACCTCTTCCTGCAGGTTGAGGGGCTGCTCGTGCCGTTTTTCATGGAGGAATACCGGTTCAGAAGCGACACCACGGCACTGGTCAAGTTTTGCGATGTCGACGACGCCAACAAAGCCTCACAGCTCACAGGGTGCGAGGTGTTCTTCCCACGACAGCTGGCTGACGACGACGGCGGCGAGATCACCTGGGCCGAGATTGTGGGCTTCTCTATCACCGACCACGACACCGGCCACGACATCGGGACGATCATCTCTGTCGACACCACCACCATCAATACCCTGTTTGAAGTACGTATTCAACAAGGGGGCACGGCACTGATACCTGCCGCCGACGACCTGGTGGTCAACCTTGACCGGAAAAAGAGAACCATCGACATGATCATCCCTGAAGGACTTTTCTGACCCCACCCCTTAAACACTATAGTCACAGTAGCTATTATCCATCAACAGACAATGAAACAACAGATATGTATCCTCGGCAGCACCGGATCGATAGGCACACAGGCCTTGCAGGTGATTGAAGAGCACTCCGATCTATATGAAGTCTACTGCCTCACCGCCAACAACCGTGTAGAACTGCTGGCAGAACAGGCACACAAATTTCACCCGGCCGCGGTGGTCATCGCCAATGAGACACACTACCAAAGGCTGAAAGACCTGCTGGCCGACCTGACCGACACCAAGGTGTATGCCGGAGCAGAGGCCCTCGACCAGATTGTGGAAGCCGGCCCCATCGACATGGTGCTCACCGCCATGGTGGGCTTCGCCGGCCTCTCGCCGACCATACATGCCATCAAAGCCCATAAGAAAATATGCCTCGCCAACAAAGAGACGCTCGTCGTGGCAGGTGAGCTGATCGGACAACTGGCCGCCGAATACCACGCTCCTATCATACCCGTAGACAGCGAGCACTCAGCCATCTTCCAGAGTCTCGTAGGTGAGGACGACAACGAGATAGAGAAGATACTGCTCACAGCCAGCGGAGGCCCCTTCAGGCTCATGCCCATGGAGCGGCTCGCCACCGTCACCAAGGACGACGCACTCAGGCATCCTACCTGGGATATGGGCGCCAAGATCACCATCGACAGTGCTACGATGATGAACAAAGGATTCGAAGTGATAGAGGCCAAATGGCTCTTCGGCGTGCCGGCAGACCGGATACAGGTGCTCGTACATCCACAGTCGGTCGTACACAGTGCCGTACAATTCCACGACGGGTCGGTAAAGGCGCAGCTGGGAGTGCCCGACATGCGACTGCCCATACAATACGCCTTCTCCTTCCCCAAGAGACTGCCGCTCACAAGCCAGCGGCTCAACCTCTTCCAGCACCCCCTGGAGTTTTTCGAGCCCGACCTCGACAAGTTCCACTGCCTCGCACTGGCTTTCGAGGCCATCAAGAAGGGGGGCAACATGCCATGTATCGTCAATGCGGCCAACGAAATCGTCAACCGGGGATTCCTCGACGGGAAATGCGGATTCCTCCAGATGGGGCAGATCATCGAGCAAACCATGCAGCGCACACCTTTCAATCCCAGTCCTTCCTACGACACATACGTACAGACCGACAAAGAAGCACGCCGCATCGCCCGGGAAATCATGGGATGAACCCCTCACGGAGACCCCTCACGGAGACCCCTCACTGAAACCCCTCCCTATCCCTCCCCAAAGGGGAGGGGAATGAGATACCCCAGGCCTACCCACCCCATAAGCCCATAAAGCCCATAAAGCCCATTCACCCCATAAAGCCCATTCACCCCATAAAGCCCATTCACCCCATAAAACCCATAAAGCCCATTCACCCCATAAAGCCCATAAAACCCATAAAAACCCATAAAATATGGACAGTGTATTTTTCATTAAATTAGTACAATTCATCCTCTCCATCTCACTGCTTGTCCTGCTCCATGAGGGAGGACACTTTTTCTTCTCGAAACTCTTCGGAGTGAGGGTGGAGAAATTCTTCATCTTCTTCGATATGGGTATCGGAAAATGGACCGGCAAACTTTTCAGCTGGAAACCCAAAAACAGCCAGACAGAATATGGCATGGGATGGCTTCCGCTGGGAGGTTACTGCAAAATAGCAGGCATGATCGACGAGTCGTTCGACACCGAGCAAATGAAACAGCCACCACAGCCATACGAGTTTCGTACCAAGCCCGCCTGGCAGCGCCTGCTCATCATGATCGGAGGCGTGCTGGTCAACTTCCTCCTCGCGCTCTTCATCTACTCCATGGTGCTCTTCTACTGGGGCGACTCCTATATCCAGACCAAGGATATGACCATGGGCATGAAATTCAATACAGAGGCAAAAAAACTCGGGTTTAAGGACGGGGATATACTGCTCGGCACTGACGAAAAGACTTTTACGAAATTCGACGTCGATGTATACCGAAGCCTCTCCACCGCACAACGGGCAGATATCATCCGCGACGGCCGGCAGATGTCGGTCAGCCTGCCGGGAGACCTCAACCTGCTCGACATGCTCAAAGCGCAACCCACCTTCGTCCAGCCTTTCATACCCGCAGAGATCGACTCCGTGCTGGAGGGGACACCGGCCGCACAGCTCGGAATGGGCAAGGGCGACAAGATACTGGCCGTCAACGGCAAGGCCATAGACTCCTGGAATGAGTATCTCGACGTGATAGGACAACTCAACGACGTGATGACCGTGAAAGCCACGACAGCCGACAGCCTCAAGGCACGGCAGGTGCAGCTGGTATTCCAGCATCACGCCACCGGTGCATGCGACACGGTGAAAACCACACTCACACCCGACCTCAAACTGGGCACCGTGATGACCAATATCTTCAGTTATTATAAGGAGACCCAGAAAAACTACGGATTCTTCGAGAGCTTCCCCGCAGGCATCAAATATGGGCTTGGGGTGCTCAGGGGATACGTCGACGACCTGAAATACGTGTTTACATCCGAGGGAGCCAAGTCGCTCGGAGGATTCGGAGCCATCGGCAGCCTCTTCCCCGCACAGTGGGACTGGATGATGTTCTGGCGCATGACGGCATTCCTCAGCATCATCCTGGCATTCATGAACATACTGCCCATACCAGCACTCGACGGCGGGCACGTGCTCTTCTTGCTCTACGAGATGATCACAGGGCGCAAACCCAGCGAGACGTTCATGATCAGGGCAGAATATGTGGGATTCGGCATCCTCATACTGCTCATGGTAGTAGCCAATCTCAATGATATCCTCAGGTGGCTGGGGTATATGTAAGTCGGAGTACTCAGAATAATCGGAGTACTCAGAATAATCGGAGTACTCGGAATACTCGGAGTACTCAGAATACTCAGAAAAAGCAACAATTATGGCAAATTTAAGATTCCAGGTCGTAGAAGAGGCTTTCAAGAAAAAACCACTCGAGGTCATCTCACCCAAAGAGAGGCCCTCTGAATATTTCGGCAAATATGTCTTCACCCGCGACAAAATGTTCAAATACCTGCCACGGGAAGTCTACCTCAAACTCTCTGATGTCATAGACAACGGCGCGCGGCTCGACCGATCCATCGCCGATGCCGTGGCCAAAGGCATACGACAGTGGGCGGAGGAAAACGGGGTGACACACTACACCCACTGGTTTCAGCCGCTCACCGAGGGTACAGCCGAAAAGCACGACGCATTCATCGAGCACGATGGAAAAGGAGGCATGATCGAACAATTCAACGGCAAACTCCTGCTGCAACAGGAGCCCGACGCCTCCTCTTTCCCCAGCGGAGGCATACGCAACACGTTCGAGGCCAGGGGATACTCGGCATGGGACCCCACCTCGCCCGTCTTCATCATCGACGACACACTGTGTATCCCCACCGTCTTCATCTCCTATACCGGCGAGGCCCTCGACTATAAGGCTCCGCTGCTCAAAGCACTCAGGGCGGTAGGAAAAGCCGCACTCGACGTGTGCCATTATTTTTATCCTGACGTGAGAAAAGTGTCGTCCAACCTGGGATGGGAACAGGAATATTTCCTCGTCGACGAGGGACTGTACAGCGCACGCCCCGACCTCATGCTCACAGGGCGCACACTCATGGGCCACGACTCGGCCAAGAACCAGCAGATGGACGACCACTACTTCGGCACCATCCCCGACCGCGTGCAGGCCTTCATGAAAGACCTTGAGATACAGGCTCTCGAACTGTCCATCCCCTGCAAGACACGCCACAACGAGGTGGCACCCAACCAGTTTGAGCTGGCGCCCATCTATGAGGAAACCAACCTGGCCGTAGACCACAACATGCTGCTCATGTCGCTCATGAAGAGGGTGGCCAGAAAACACGGATTCCGCGTATTGCTCCACGAAAAACCCTTCGCCGGCATCAACGGCTCGGGCAAACACAACAACTGGAGCCTCTCCACCGACACGGGCATCATACTCCACCGGCCCGGAAAGACTCCCGAGGACAACCTGCGCTTCGTGGTCTTTGTCGTGGAGACACTCATGGGGGTATACCGCCACAACGGACTGCTCAAAGCCTCGATCATGAGCGCCACCAACGCACACCGCCTCGGAGCCAACGAGGCACCACCGGCCATCATCTCCTCGTTTCTCGGCAAGCAGATCAGCGAACTGCTCGAGCATATCGAAAAATCTGACAAGAAAGACCTTTTCACCATGAGCGGCAAGCAGGGCATGCAGCTGGATATACCACAGATACCCGAACTGCTCATCGACAACACCGACCGCAACCGCACCAGCCCATTCGCATTCACTGGCAACAGGTTTGAGTTCCGCGCTGTGGGGGCGGAGGCCAACTGTGCCTCAGCCATGATCGCACTCAACACCGCCGTGGCAGAAGCCCTGACAGACTTCAAAAAACGAGTCGACGCTCTCATCCGGCAAGGCGAAGACCAGACCAGCGCCATCATCGATGTTGTCAGAGAGGACATCAAGACCTGCAAACCCATCCACTTCGACGGCAACGGATACAGCGACGAATGGGTGGAGGAAGCAGAAAAAAGAGGACTCGACGTGGAGAAAAGCTGCCCCGTCATCTTCGACCGCTATCTCGACCCCGACACCATCAGCATGTTTGAGAGCATGGGGGTGATGAACGCCAAGGAACTGGCAGCACGCAATGAGGTGAAATGGGAGACGTACACCAAAAAGATACAGATCGAAGCCCGCGTGATGGGCGACCTGAGCATGAACCACATCATACCCATCGCCACGCAATACCAGAGCCAGTTGGCCAAGAATGTGCTCAACATGTATGAAATATTCACCAAGGAAGAGGCAGCACAGCTCACCGCCCGCAACAAAGGCATCATCAAGGAGATTGCCGAGCGCACACACGCCATAGAGACCGGGGTGGAGGAACTGGTCAACTCGCGTAAAATAGCCAACAAAATAGAAAATGTGCGCGCAAGAGCCATCGCCTATCACGACACCGTCGAACCCAAGATGGAGCTCATCAGATACCAGATTGACAAACTCGAGCTCATCGTCAGCGACGAATGCTGGACACTGCCCAAATACCGCGAACTGCTCTTTATCAGATAACCTTTGCACACCAGAAATGACACTTGGAGACAGAAACCTCCAAGTGTCATTTTTACACCAAAAACACCTTTTTTTAGACAATTTCGCCTTTTAACCCCACAAATCTTTATGTTTTGTAGATTTTTTTGCGCTTTTTAAAAAAAATTCTCACAAAACAGCATGATTATTCAAATAATTTCATATTTTTGCACTTTGAAATGTATAAAGTGAGGTTACATCCCCTCCGTTTTGTCTAATTAATCTCAATTATTATGGGTAAAAAACTTACTTCGTTACTGTTGGGAGCTATCGTCACCCTGGTGTTCGCTCTTCCAGCCCAGGCACAGAGGCTGCAGGGCTTGACAAGAGCCGACATGAAGGCAATGATGCTCCAGCAAAAGCAAGCTCCTGGATTTGACAAGCAACAATCCAAGAAAATCGCTGACTTGAAAAAACAAAATCCGCGCATCTTCCAAAGAAAGAGCGTAAAGCCCTCTTTCACCAACATGATGCAGACCGCCATCCCCACCATCATGCCACGCATGAACAATGTGAGGAGCGACGCCAACCGCTTTATCCTCAAAGCCACAGGCACAAGCGCAATAGCCAACTTCGCTTACTATCCGGGCATGGGCGACTACGACCCCACAATCATCGGACGCTTCTCAATCGGCTCTCCCACTGAGTATTCACCACTCACCAATGCTTCCTATTCATTCAATGCCGGCGCGACCATCCAGGATGGAGTATACTATGGTGTCAATTTTGACTCCAGCTGGTATTCCTTCTTTGGCATCATATTCGTAGACCTCTATAAATACGATATGGAGACCTGGGAGTATTTAGGCAGTGAAAGTCTGAGCGGTGAAGGCGACGACTTCAGCTTCGTGGCCGACGAGACCGCAACAGCCGCCGACGGTACCACATACGGCGTATTCTGGACAGCAGACGCAAGCGGATCAGAACTGTGCGTGGTCGACTATGCCACACTGAGCCGCACTGCCATCGGCGCCATCGAAAACTCATACGTGGCCCTGGGTATCACCAAGGATGGACAGCTCTATGGTGTAGCAACTGATGCCAACCTCTACAAGATCGACAAGACCACGGCCCAGGAGACCCTCGTAGGCCCCACGGGCGTTGCCGTAGCTGACGCAAACGGCTCATACTACTACCAGTGCGGTGAAATCGACCAGACAGACGACACCTTCTACTGGCTCGCCGTGGATGTCAACACAGGTATCACCACACTCTACTCCGTAGACCTCAACACCGGTGCCACCACCGCCATCAACGAGGTGGGTGAATACAATATCTTGGGACTCTGCATTGAAGGACCTGCCGCCAACGACGGCGCTCCCGCCAAGATCACCGACCTGACCACTACATTCGTCAACGGAGGCACCACTGGCACCGTCAACTTCACGGCTCCTACCGAGACCTATGCCGGCGGCGAACTGACCGGTGAACTGACCTATACCATCCTCAACGGCGAAGAGACGCTGGCCACAGGCACCACCACACCAGGCGCTGCCGTGTCGGTGGAAGTGACGCTGCCAGAGGGTATGCAGACCATCACCGCCATCGTGAGCAATGCCGAGGGTGACAGCCCGAAGGCTAAAACCACCTTCTGGGTGGGCTTCGACATACCACAGCCTCCCACACAAGTCACTTTCACTCTTGACGGAAATGTGGCCAACGTGTCATGGACTGCTCCGGCAGCCGGTATCCATGAAGGCTTCCTCGGCGACATCACTTACGACGTATATCGCTTCCAGGGCACCAACAGCACACTCGTGGCTGAAGGCATCAGCGAGACCTCCTTCAGCGAGACGCTCGAAGTAGGCGAACTGGCTATCTACTCTTATGGCATCGTAGCCAAGAACGACACTATAAAGAGCGAGATGTCATACTCCGAAGGCCAGGCCCTCGGCAACGCACTCACCGTGCCCTACTTCGCCGACTTCACCTCGCAGACCACCTTCAACCTCTTCACCGTACTCGACTCCAACCAAGACCTCAACACCTGGGCATGGTCGAGCAGCTATTATGCCTACTATCACTACGACGGCAACAACACCGGCGACGACTGGCTCATCACACCGCCCATCCAGCTGCAGGCCGGCAAGGTGTATGATGTCACCGCGGAAATCGCCTCCAACGGCACGACATTCCCCGAACGCTTCGAAATCATGATGGGCAGCCAGGCCACTCCAAGCGAGCTGACCACCACCATCGTCAGCCCGACAGATGTCAGCATCACCGAGTTCCTGCCTTATGAGGGCAAAGCCACTGTGGCTGAAGACGGCACATACTACTTCGCCATCCACGCCATCAGCGATCCCGACATGTGGTACCTGAAAGTCAAGTCGCTCTCTATCGAAATGGGACCGGAGCCCACAGCTCCCGCCGCACTCACCGATGTCGCCGTCACTCCCAACCAGGAGGGTCTCAACGAGGCTACCATCACCTTCACCGCTCCTACGAAGAACATCGCAGGTGACGACCTCACAGAAAACCTCACCAAGGTGGAGATCTACCGCGACAATGCCCTCATCGGCACGGTAGAGGATATCGCACCGGGAGCTCAGGCTTCCTATCTTGACAATGCCGAGGACCTCACAGCTGGCGCACACACCTATCAGCTCTATCCATACAACGCTTCCGGCGTAGGTTTGAAGAGCGAGAAGATCAGCACATTCCTCGGATTCGACATTCCTGCTATCGATGAGATTGCCACCATCGACAATTTCCAGAGCGTGACGCTCAGCTGGGATCCCGCAGTAGGCGCCAATGGCGGTATCGTCGATCCTGCCAAGACCTCATACCTCGTATGGGACCTCGTAGTCACTTCATCCGGACTCGGTTACGGCGAGCAGCTCGACTCTATCTCAGCACAGACCACCTGCGACGTGACTTACGACACCACAGTGGGTGAGCAAGGATACAAATACTGGGGCGTGCAGCCTGTCAATGAGACAGGAGAAGGCCAGACTACCGTGGCCGCTGTCATCGTAGGACAGCCCAACGTGCTGCCTCTCGAGGAGCACTTCCCAGGCAACTTCCAACTGCCCACCTGGTTCTATGGCCGCTCTAATTCGTCGGATGTGGAGCTGGGCATCATGGAAGCCAGCACCGACGGCGACGGCAACAGCCTCGGCATTCAGGCCAAAGCAGCCGGATCATGGGCTTGGATTATGCCGGGCAAGACCTCTGTGGCTGGCATCGTCAATCCTGTGATGCTCTTCGACGTGGCTGGCAGCACAAGCCTGAGCAAGGTTTATGTAGTCATAGCTACACCCGACGGCACTGAGAAGAAGATAACCGCCGATATCATACCGGGCGAGGAATTCCAGACCGTGAAGGTCGACCTCAAGGAATTCGCCGACCAGGTATACATCCTCCCGTATATCTATGCTGAGTTTGAAGAGGCTGGCGTCGTCGCCATCGACAATGTCAACTTCGTCGACTTCATGGAGTACAACCTGGCAGCTGCCGGCATCACTGCTCCTGCAGCCATCTCTGCCGGCACGGAAGCCAACATCGTGGTGACCGTGAAGAACTGGGGCGAGAATGCCGCCGAGGGCTATGGCCTGAAAGTGAGCGTAGCCGATGAGGTGATTCTCGAAGAGACTGTCAGCGAGCCACTCGCATCCCTGGAGACCAAGGCCTTCGAGGTGAAGTATCCCACCACGATCTTCACCGAGGCCGGCGACAAGACCATCAAGGCTGAAGTCGTCTACGACCTCGACCTCGACCTCGACAACAACGTGACCGACGCCGTGATCACCGTCAACGCATCACCGGCAGCAGGTGTCGAGAACCTCACCGCCGAGGAGTCGCACGTCACATGGAGCGCACCAAGCGTACTGACAGAGAACAAGGTCGAGAACTTCGAAAACACGGAGAACTTCCCCACCTTCGAGCTGGGCGGTATCACCGCTGACATCCATGAGGGACAGTTCGGTGACTGGAAACTCTACGACGGCGACGGCGCTGACGTCTACGGATGGGAAAGTGCTACCGTAAGCTATGCCAATGCTGGCGAGCCGGCAGCATGGATGCCATTCGCCCCCATCCAGGCTGGTATGGGTCAGGACAACTATCCTCCGTTCAGCGGCTCACAGATCATGATGGCTCAGTGCGCAGTGCCCAGTGGAAGCACCATCGTTGCCTCCGACGACTGGATCATCTCACCTGAGTTGCCGGGCATCGCACAGACCATCAGCTTCTATGGCTTGCAGGCCTCTTCGGTCGATCCCTCCGCTGCATCGTTCTACGGATATGAGTCGTTCGAGATCTGGGTGTCCTCCACCGACAACAACATCGAGAGCTTCCAGAAGATTGCCGACGGACAGATCACTTCTGACAGCTGGGAGAAATTCTCATTCGACCTGCCCGAGGGTGCCAAGTACTTCGCCATCCGTCACACTTCAAGCGACGTGTTCGCACTCTTCATCGACGACGTGGCATACGTCACCGGTGGAGGCGAGATCGCTGGCTATAATGTCTATGTCGACGAAGTGCTCTACAAGTATGTCACCGACACCAGCATCGACCTTGACCTCCCGGAGGGCGACCATAAGGTGAGCGTCACCGTGGTCTACACCAACGGCACTGAGTCGGCTCCTGTCAGCATCAGCACCACCATCACTGCCATCGAGAGCATCCTTGCCACTGGCAAGCCCGTCGACATCTACACCGTAGACGGTATTCTCGTACGCAGCCAGGCTACTTCCGCAGCAGGCCTCAAGGCAGGTGTCTACGTGGTCAACGGCAAGAAAGCTGTCGTCAGATAAACTAAGCGACTTCCTGACTTGTGAACAGTAAGTCCTGATACATCAACAGGCGCAACCCGCACGGGCTGCGCCTGTTTTTAGGTGTGTTCTATTAATTCTGTTTGATATATAGGCATTATTCTGCTTAATCTGTTTCGGTCGCTTTTTGTTTTTATTCGGTGCATAGTGTCAAGTCTCATCGGTCGTATAGCCCGCTATACTCCCTTTTCAACTTACACTCTGCACTCGACTAAAAAACAAAAATCGACTCGACATAATTAATAGAACCCACCTTTATTGAAAAAACAAGGAAATACTTTGATATTTATCCTTAATTTATTAAATTTGCAGAATTATTCATCTATTCACTATTTTCCATGCAAAATTTACGTTTACACCTGCTCAGCTTGATTCTATGCCTGTGCACCTGTACATCCGTGATGGCTCTTCCACGGACAAAAGCTCAGATGATGAGCGCCGCCACAAAGGCCATCAACGCACAACTGACAAAAAATCACCGCGCACCTAAAAAAGGTGCCGCCGAGGTGCTCAAAGAGACCAGCCAGCTGTCTGTCATCGGATATCAGGACGGTGGCTTCGCCGTCGTCTCGGCCGACGATGTCATGCCAGAGGTACTGGGAGTATCGTCCAGTCATTATTCTGACGGACGTAACAGCAACTTCAACTGGTGGCTCAATGCCATGCAGCAAACCATCGACGTAGCCATACAAAACCAATTGGCACTGGCACCCATCCCACCCGATGAGACCTTATACCCCATAGAGGTGGAGCCGATGCTCTCCACATTCTGGGACCAGGACACGCCATACAACGACCTTTGTCCAGACTTCAACAGCCGCACCAAATGCCTCACAGGATGTGTGGCAACGGCCCTGGCTCAGGTGCTCAACTACCACCAGCAGCCCGCACACGGGATAGGACAGCGCACCATCAAGTATAAAGACCAAGAAGTGACGGCCGACTTCGAGAACACCTACTACGACTGGGACAACATGCTCGACGAGTACCACTATGGGCAATACGACGAGCTGCAGGCCCTGGCCGTGGCCACGCTGATGCGCGACTGCGGCGTGGCTGTCAACATGGAATATGGCGGCCCCGATGAGGGAAGCGGAGCCTACTCCGACGATGCTGCCGACGGCGTGCGCCAATACTTCGGCATCACCGATGCCACATTCTACGACCGGCAGAAGTATTCGGCCGAGGAGTGGATGAACATGGTCTTCCACGAACTGAGCGAGAACGGACCGCTCTATTATGGCGGGGGAGACATGTGGCTGGGCGGCCACGCCTTCGTCCTGCACGGCTACAGGGCAGATGGCATGGTATATGTCAACTGGGGCTGGAGCGGAGACGACGACGGCTACTACGACATCTCGCTGCTCAACCCTCCAGGATATACCTTCAGCTACGGACAAGACATGATCGGCGGCATCACCAGCGTAAGAAAAGAGCTCATCGCCGACACGCTGAACGTCAGCCAGGCAGGGCAGCTGGCACAGCTGCTGCCCGACTCACTCATCGGCGAGGTGGGCACCCTGCAGATATGCGGCCCCATCAACGGCTCCGACCTCATGAGACTGCGCGAACTCGCAGGGCGCGACCTATACGACAACAAGACCAAGGGATGCCTGAAAACCCTCGACCTGAGCAAGGCACAGATCGTCGAAGGAGGCACATATATGATCGAAAACGGCGTCTCACTCTCTACCACCGCCGATGCACTGCCACGCAAGGCTTTCTACGGCAGCAAATGGCTCCAGCAGCTCATCCTGCCGGAGGGGCTGAAATCCTTCGGCGACGGGGCCATCGCACTCTGCCCGAGACTGACGGAGGTCTCTCTCATACCGGCCGATGACGCCGACTTCTACTTCGACGGGCAGGTGATCTATACCCACGACACGACAGAGGTCATCGCCGTACTGCCGATAGCCAGCGAAGGACTCGAGTTTAAAAAGGGCATCACACGCCTGCACGACTTCGCACTCGCAGGGTGCGCAAGGCTCTCGCAGCTCCTGTTACCAGAGAGCGTCAACTTCATCGGGAAAGAGGCTTTCAACGGATGCGTCAGCCTGGCAAGCCTCAAAATCGCCAGCAAGGAAGTGCCCGAACTGGGCGGAGCCAACGTGTTCACGGGGATGCAAAACAGCCGCAACAGCATATACGTGCGCAGCGGTATGAAAAACAAATACCTCTCTGCCGCCCAGTGGAGAGACTTCACCACCGAGTTCATACGCGAATTCGGCACCAGCGTGAAGGTGCGCAACGCCGTGCGCTACTACGGCGACGAGAACCCCGAGCTCTACTACACCATGAGCGGCGACAAAGTAGAGGGCACACCCATACTCACCTGTGAGGCCACACCGCTGTCGCCCGTGGGCAAATATCCTATCTATATCTCCAAGGGCACCATCGAAGACGACGTGGTCGACTTCTACGACGGATATCTCATCGTGCAGAAAGCGCCCCTCACCGTAGGTGCCGTCAACACACAGCGCCATTACGACGAGGAGAACCCGGTGTTCGAGCTCTACTTCGAAGGATTCAAAAACGACGAGGATGCGTCGGTCTTCACGACACTGCCCGTCGCCACCACCACGGCTGTCCTGGGGTCGCCGGCCGGCGAATATCCCATCACGGTATCTGGTGGCGAGGCCCCCAACTACAAGCTCTCCTATGTAGAGGGTGTGCTCACCGTCGACGAGCTGAGCGGCATCTCGGAGATGCCTTCAGCACCGCGGCAAGACGTCATCTACCATATCAACGGCACACGTGTCGATGCACAGAAGATGCGGAAAGGCATCTACATCGTCAACGGCAAAAAGGTCGTGAAATAAGGTCTTAACGACAACGTGCAAAAGAGACAGAAAATGAGAATAGGTTTTGATGCCAAACGCATCGTACGCAATGGGGCCGGACTGGGCAACTACGGACGGACGCTTGTCAATTCTCTCAGCGACATCGCCGACGGCGACACGCAGTTGTATCTCTATGCACCCGACCAAGGACGTGAGGAATTGCGCACACAGGTGCGCCATTCCTCACGTCTGCATTTCGTCTATCCAAGACATGCCCTGCTCAAGTCGCTATGGCGCAGCCATGGCATCCTCACAGACCTCAAGCGAGACCATATCGACATCTACCACGGACTGTCGGGCGAACTGCCCTGGGGCATCAGCAAGACGGGCGTAAAGAGCGTGGTGACCATCCACGACCTCATCTTTATGCGCCATCCCGAATATTATCACTGGCTGGATACAAAAATCTACACGGCCAAGTTTCACAAGACCGTACAGGAGGCCGACCGCATCATCGCCATCAGCGAGCGCACACGGCAGGATATCGTCCAGCTGGGCGGTGTCGACCCAGACAGGATCGATGTGGTATATCAAAGTTGCAGTACGGCCTATTATCATCAGGCCTGCGAGGAGGTCAGACAGGAGGTCAACGCCCGCTACCTGCTGCCGGCGCGGTATATCGTCAGCGTAGGCACGATCGAGGAGCGCAAGAACATCCTGCTCCCCGTCAAGGCACTGCATCTGCTGCCTGAGGACATCTCGCTGGTCGTCGTGGGGCGGAGCACACCTTATACCGACGTGGTGAAACAATATGTGAAGGAAAACCGGCTCGGCCACAGAGTGCTCTTCTTGCATCATGTGCCCAATGCCGACCTGCCCGCCATCTACCAGATGGCAGAGGCATGTGTCTATCCCTCACGATACGAGGGATTTGGCATCCCCGTCATCGAAGCCATACAGGCCGGGCTGCCCGTGGTGGCATGCACAGGCAGTTGCCTGGAGGAGGCGGGAGGGCCCGACAGCCTGTACGTACAGCCTGATGACGTGGAGGGCATGGCCGCATGTCTGCGGCAGGTGGTCAAAGGTGCCGCAGGCCGCGAGGAGCGTGTGGCCCGCTCTCAGCGCTATATCAAGCGCTTTGAGGGCAAAGACGTGGCTTCGCAGGTGATGGACATCTACCTACGCACGCTCGGATAGCATACAGCGGCATTCGGCCACGACAAACTTCCTCTTAGTGAGGTTTGATGTAGACAAAACACAAAAGAGAAACAATATAACTATGAATTTTCTTGATAGAAACGAATTCAACTTCAAGCCTTCGCAGAAGGTGATTGATGCTATAAAAAACTTCGACCCTGAGACCTTGTGCTTCTATACCCGTATCTACGACGAGGGTAAGAAGAGCATCGTGTCTGTTCGTCTCTCAGAGATTTACAATGTACCAGAGGAGCAGGTTCTCTTGGGATATGGCGGTGAAGATATTCTGAAAAATGCCGTTCACTACTATCTGATGAAGGGCGACAACAAGACCATACTCATTCCCGAATACTCTTGGTGGTATTATAACCGCATCGCCGGCGAGTGCGGAGGACACTTCGAGATGTACCCTTTGCATGAGTTGGATGATACCTTCGCATACGATGTGGACGAGGTGATAGCATACACCAACCGTATTCATCCTCGTATGCTTCTGCTCGCCTCTCCCAACAATCCGACAGGCAACTGCCTCACCCCAGAGGAGATAGGCAAGATTATGGAGAACATACCAGCAGACACTATGGTGCTTATCGACGAGGCTTACGCTTCATTCATTTCAACAGATACCCACTATATTGCACCCTTGGTAAGCAAATACTCCAACCTCATCATCTCACGCACGCTGAGTAAGTTCTACGGGCTTCCTGGTCTGCGTTTTGGTTTCGGTTTCATGGGAAAGGGACACGACAACTTCCTCAGCTATGCCAACAAATATCTCGGCTATAACCGCTTCACAGAGGCTGTGGCAATAGCGGCCCTTGAGAGTGACGAGCACTATCGCAAAGTGGCAGAAGACATGAAATGGGATCGCCAGTTGTTCAAGAAAGAACTGGGCAGCCTCCCGGGTTTCAAGGTTTACAAGAGCGTAGCCAACTTCATACTTATCAAGTATCCGACGGCCATCAAGCAACGGCTGCAAAAGGCGCTTGCAGAAAAACAATACAAGATAAAGTTCATGGGCGACAAGGGACTTGAAGACTGCCTTCGCATCACGCTCGGCACAAGGGAGCAAATACAGGTAGTGGTGGATACCATAAAAAAAGTAATAAGTAATAAGTAAAAAGTATGATTACCTATGTTCCCACGCAAAGAGAACATATTGCTTACAAAAGTCGAGAAATTCACAGATAGAATCATCAGACTTGCAGTATATCTGAAATCAAAGAACGCAGATTCTTACATGATAAATCAGATAAGCAGATCGGGTACGAGCATAGGAGCAAATATAAATGAAGGCGTTTACGCTCAAAGCAGAGCTGATTTCGTCAGTAAATACAAAATAGCCCTAAAAGAAGCAAACGAAACTTCATTTTGGATTAGGAAATTACATATAGGAAACTTTCTCAACCAGAAAGAGTTTGATTCAATAAACAACGATTGCAATGAGATTATCTATATTCTTATTGCTATTGTAAAAAGATGCAAGAAAATGGGCTCTAACCTGCATATTTCATACCCTTTCTACCGCAAATGCAATAACCTGCACCTCAGCGCAATGCTCTCTCCCGAAGCCTTGGAAGTAGGATTTACTACATCCTGCGTTGTCGTCGTTGTGCTCACGCTGATGCACAGGCCCTTGGCCTTTTCGCTACGAAAAAGAATGAAACATGCACTCTAAATGTAATCACACTTTTTATTTTTTACTTTTTAATTTTTAATTTAACAAAAGTGAAAGCAATCATCCTTGCAGCTGGTATGGCATCACGCCTTCGGCCGCTGACTGACAATACACCGAAGTGCTTGCTGAAAATTGGTGAGCGTAGCCTTCTGCAGCGTTCCATGGATGCGCTGATAAAGAACGGCATTTCTGAATTCGTCATCGTAACAGGTTATCTGCATGAGATGATCGAAGACTTCGTTGCAGAACAATATGGCAATAGCATCAAGGTCACATTCATCCATAACGAGGTATATGACGCTACTAATAACATCTATTCACTTTGGCTTGCACGTCCAGAGGCAGAGAATGAGGAAATCCTTCTCTTGGACAGTGACCTTCTCTATGATCCGGAGATTGTCACACGAGTGCTGGCAAACGAGGCAGAGAATGTACTTACTCTCATCAGGCATGAACTGGGCGAAGAGGAGATGAAGGTGGTTGTTGACAAAGAAGGCTCAATCCTTGAAATCAGCAAGACCTGCCGTGTGGAAGATGCTGCCGGCGAGAGTCTTGGTATAGAGAAGATGGGCAGGGAATACACCAAAGCCCTCTATGCCGAACTTGAACCGATGATGAATGAGGAGCATCTTGAAAATAAGTTCTATGAACTTTCCTTCGAGCGTCTTCTCCCCAAGGGGCATACCTACAAGGTACTTGATGTCACAGACCTTTTTTCTTGCGAGCTCGATACCGTTGAGGACTTTGAGAACGCAAGGAGGACGTTTCAATGAGTGTTTAACGTTTTTAGGTAATTAGCAACTATCCTTATGGCCTCATACGACATACGACCACTTCAACTCCGCATTCTCGATATTCTCCTTGCCCTTGACGACGTCTGCAAGGAACATCATCTGAGATATTATCTTTGGGCAGGAACCATGCTCGGAGCTGTTCGTCACAAAGGTTTCATACCTTGGGATGACGACCTTGACATAGCCATGCCACGAAAGGATTATGACCTGCTTATGAAAAATGCAAAAGAGTGGATGCCGGAACCATTTGAGGTGGTCAGCTACGAGACAGACCCCCTGAACTACCCCCTCCCCTTTGCCAAGATTCAGGATGGCAGCACTACACTCATTGAACGAATGCACCTCAGCTATCTTGGTGGTATCTACCTTGACGTCTTCCCGCTCGACGGAATGCCATCCTCCCGCTTGAGACAAAGACTGCATTTCATACACTATGAATGGCTCAAAAAGGCCCTGTATTTCGTTCATCGAGATCCATACCGTCATGGACACGGTCCCTCTTCATGGGTTCCGCTTTTGTGCAGAAAACTATATACCATGCAAGGGTTACAAGAGAAACTGAGAAATATGCAACGAGCATACGATTATGACAAATGCGACTTCATAGTAGATCATGACGATGGCCTGAAAGGTGTGATGCCGAAGCATCTGTTAGGCAAGCCTGCTGCGATAGTCTTTGAGGGCAAGACCGTGATGGGAGTAGAACATCCTCACGAATATCTCTCACAAAAATATGGCGACTACATGGTCATTCCTGACGGAGATCACCAACGCCAGCACAACTTCCATTTGTTAGATTTAGAAAAGAGCTATAAGGATATAACCGTCAGATCATCATCCATTTGAATGACGATTCTGACGGCACTCTCGAGGGGGCGGCTTATTTCTTCACGCTGAGGTCATGACGCTGCAGATATTCGGCAGTCTGCTCCATCGCGAAGACATATTGCCGCAGACCGTCATAGGATGGGCCGCCGGATGTCTGGCGCAACTGACCGCCGGGAGTCATTTCATAATAGAAACTCTTCTCCATCGACGGACTGTACAGGTACACCTGCGAACTGTCACGGGCCACCACATGGGTGTCGGAGGTATAAAACACCTTGTCGCGGCGCACCCGACGCAGGTCGACACCAAAGCCGTCGTAGGTGTAGCTCATATTGAGCAGTCCCAGCACCGTGGGCATCACATCCACCTGCGTGGCCAGACCGTCATAGACCGTGTCTTCCACACCCGGACCGAAGATGAGGCAGGGGATGTGGTTGTACGACTGCGGCAACTCCGAGTCGGCCTCTCCCACCAATTTGCCGTGGTCGGCGAGGATCACGAAGATCGTGTTGTCATACCAGGGCTGACGACGCGCATGAGCCAGGAACTCACCCAGACAATAGTCGGCGTATTCCACGATCTGGGTCTCAGGCTTCGTGCTGCGGGTCTTCATCCACCGGGGAAGAATATAGGGAGGGTGATTGCTGATCGTGAGTATCGTAGCCATAAAATGCTTATGCTGGGCAGCCGTGCGGTTGATCACGGGCAAAGCATAGTCGAAGAGGTATTTGTCGGGGACGCCGAAGCTGTTGACCACCTCTTCGGAGGGGTAACTCTCCTGTGAGTAGATCTCGTCGTAGCCGTTGGTGCGCAGGAAGGCATTCATGTTGTCATACTGCGACTCGTGGGTCATGAAAAACAGGTTGTGATAACCCTCCGACTTCAGCACGGTGGCCAGGCCGCTGCGGCGGGGGGTCACGGTGCCTTTCATCAGGTTGCGCTTCATCAGCGCAGGGAAGGAATAGAGCGTCGACGTGATACCGTGATTGGTATGTATGCCTGCGGAATAGAAACGGGTGAATGCCAGCGAGTGGGCATAAAGACTGTCGAGGGTCGGCGTGAGGGGCTCTTTCTGGCCGAAGGTCTGAAGCAGATGGGCAGACATCGACTCCATGAGGATCACCACCACGTTGTGACGGGCGGCATCGCCCGTGGCCACGATTTTACGGCGCAGGATCTGCGCACTGTCGGCCACCTCGCCGGTGATGCCCAGCTGCCGGCGTGTATACGACAGGGCCTCCTCATAGGGCATCAGATGCAGTTCTTTGTTCTCCTTTCGCAGGCCGTCGAGCGTACTGGTGAAGAGGTTGAAGGCGGGATTGATACCCAGCTGGTTGAGGAAAGGGTCTTCGCAATAATAGGCCTGACTGATCTTGATGGGGTTATAGCCTATGCGGCCACGGATGCCAAACAGGCACAAACCGATCATGACCGCCGATATCAGCATGCAGGGCACATAGACAGCCCAGCCGTGCTTGCTACGGGTATGACGTATCTGCTTGTCGACCGACCTGCGCCAGCATCGGATCAGCCAGCAAAACACGGCTACGACCACTATATACAGACAGATGTATGCCCACCACGACTTCTCGCCGGCCACCATCCCGGCCGTCGTACCCACATAGCCGAACCAGCCAAAAATGGTGGAGTCGATGTTCTTGAAAAAATAGCTGAAATAGGGGATGTTGGAAGCCGACACGGCCAGCAGCACCGCGTAGAAGCCCCCCAGCCATATACCTGCCGCCCTGCGGAGCCAACTGCGGCAATAGCCCAGACTGGCCGCGACGAGCAGCACAGTCAGGGGAAGGATCATCACATAGCAGGCCACGACGTTGTCAAACCACACTCCCTTGACGAAAGCGGTGAGCACGGGGGCGCCGCCACTCTTCGACATCATGCCATGGAGAGCGAAATACTGCACCAGACGGAAAAAGGTAAGAAACAAAAGTCCAAGTACATGTATTCCGAGAAGATATCTCAGAGTTTGAAGATAGCGTTTCATTGATTTCGTGGGTTATGGGTTCTGTGTGTTCACCGGTTGGATGGTGATCTTCTCTGGCACCTTCGGCACCACTGGCTTGGGAGCCAGGTCGACACTCGGGGTGATGTGCTCCGTCACCGATTCCTGCACGGGACGGCGCTCCTCCGGTTTCTTTTCTGTCTTTTCTCTCCTTATCGTTTGTGTCGGTTCAGGCTTGGGGGCAAGCTGCTCCATCTCCGTACTGCTCATGCCGCTGATTTTCTCGCCACTGGCATCGTACATGGCCGTATGGCCTGTGCCGCTCACCTCATAGCCGCCTTTCTCGGGGGCCACACGCCCCTTGTCGAGAAACTCCAGCTCCCGGCTCTCCGTTTCCAGACGGTAAAGCCCGCACTCCTTGTTGCCCGACATACGGGAGGCAATGATGATGATATACTTCTCGTTGGGACTCAGATAGGCGTTGAGCACGCCGCTTCCGCTCTCATCGACAATGGCTTTGGGGTTCATGGCCATCAAGTCGAGAGCGCGGTCGCTCTTGTCAGACGCATCATAGACATAGAGCTTACCCTCCTTGAGATAATAAAGACAATGCCGCTTGCGGTCAGGAAATTTCGCCACGATGTTGGCCTGCCGCTGAAACACCTCATTGGCCACACTGTCTATCTCAAGCTTGACCGAACGGTCGATGCTGTTGTCATAGAAAAACGTCTGGCGGTTCATCAGCTGTACCGCAATGAAAAAGCCCAGTACTATCAGCGAAAGCACGACGATTACCGATCCGATGGCAATCGTCGACTTGGAATATTTCCGGCCGATCTTCTCGTTGTATTCTTGCTTCACCTTGGCCGTGTCTTCCTTCAGCTGATGGAGATACTCACTCAGGTGGCTATGCTTTTCGGAGTTCTCGGAGTTCTCGGAATACTCTGAGTTCTCTGAGTTCTCAGAATACTCTGAGTATTCGGAGTCCTCTGAGTATTCGGAGTCCTCTGAGTATTCGGAGTCCTCAGAGCCCTCCTCGTCTATAGACCTGAATTTCGTCTCTCCCTTGCAATAAGGGCACACCTGTGCATATCTGTATATGGCCTTTCCGCACAACGGGCAGTTGATAGTCTTGTCACTCATGGGGTTGGGTTTTCGATGTTGGGGAGCTTATCTGTTCAGTTTCCAGGTCACACCGTCCTTGGTGTCTTTCACCTCAAAGCCCGCGGCGCTCAAGGCGTCTCTGATCTGATCGCTCGTGGCCCAGTCTTTGGCAGCCTTGGCCTTGGCACGCAGTTCGAGCACCATGTCAACCACCTTGCCATAAGCCTCTTCACGAGCGTCGGAGGAGTTGCCCTTCTCTGGCCGCAGTCCCAGCAAGTCGAAGGCGAAAAGTCGCATCGTATCACCGAGCTCCTTGAGGTCGGCGGCATCGATGCTGCCTTTATGGTCGAGCAGGATATTGACCTGATGGCAGGCTTCAAAAAGATGGCTGATTACTACCGGGGTCTGGAAGTCATCGTTCATCGCCTCATAGCACTTCTGGCGCAACTGCGACACCACGCGGTGGGTGGCCTCGTCAGAAGTCTTCGACACCACCACGCGGCTCAGGTCCCTGATGCCGTTGAGCAGACGCTCCAGCCCCTTCTCACTGGCCTTGAGCGCCTCGTTGGAGAAGTCGACGGTGCCTCTGTAGTGGGCCGAGAGGATAAAGAAGCGGATGGTCATCGGTGTATAGGCTTGCTCAAGCATAGGATGGCTGCCGGTGAAGAACTGCTCCAGGGTGATGAAATTGCCAAGGCTCTTGCCCATCTTCTGGCCGTTGATGGTGATCATATTGTTGTGCATCCAGTAATGCACCATCTCGTCGCCCTGGCTGGCCACAGCCTGTGCAATCTCACACTCATGATGCGGGAAAATCAGGTCCATCCCGCCGCCATGAATGTCGAAATGGCTGCCCAGATATTTGCGGCCCATCGCCGTGCACTCACAGTGCCAGCCGGGGAAGCCGTCGCTCCACTCGCTCGGCCAGCGCATGATATGCTCAGGCTGCGCTTTCTTCCACAGGGCAAAGTCGGCCTGGTTGCGCTTCTCTCCCACTCCATCCAGCTCACGGCTGGCATCTTTCACATCGTCCAGGTTGCGGCCGGAGAGA
Source organism: uncultured Prevotellaceae bacterium (assembly GCA_946402905.1). GTDB lineage: Bacteria > Bacteroidota > Bacteroidia > Bacteroidales > Bacteroidaceae > Prevotella. The sequence continues at coordinate 71,865 of CAMIYC010000009.1, forward strand.
ATGCCATAGCGGTGAGCCTCATTGTATTTGGCTACGTCGAAGTAGACACTCCCATTGCTCTCATAGGCAAAGCCATGGGCCATGATCTCACGCACCAGCTGTTGCTGCTCGATGATATGCCCTGTGGCATGAGGCTCTATGCTGGGGGGAAGCACGTTGAGTGCCTCCATGGCCTGGTGGTAACGGTTGGTGTAGTGCTGAGCCACCTCCATAGGCTCCAGCTGCTCCAGGCGGGCCTTCTTGGCTATCTTGTCGTCACCCTCGTCGGCATCGTGCTCCAAGTGACCCACGTCGGTGATGTTGCGCACGTAGCGCACCTTATAACCCAGGTGCCGCAGATAGCGGAACACCAGGTCGAACGTGATGGCAGGACGGGCATGACCCAGATGGGGGTCGCCATAGACCGTCGGACCGCAGACATACATGCCCACATTGGGGGCATGAAGGGGCTTGAAGGGTTCTTTCCTCCTACTCAGGGTATTGTAAATAATAAGTGTCTGTTCCATTTCTGTATGTTATCGCAAATAGTTGAATCTACAAAAGTAATGATTTTCAATGATATGACCAAATTTCGTGGTGAGAATCGGAGTATTCTGAGTATTCCGAGTATTCCGAGTATTCCGAGCCGTCAGCTCTCCATCAGAGCTCTGATCTCGTCGTCTGTAGCCAGGTTGAAGTCACCGTTGAAGGTGTACTTCAGTGTCGAGGCGGCAAGCGCATAGTCGAGCAGACGCTGGTCGTCGCCGGGGAAGGCACCCAGCCCATGGATCAGGCCGGCGGCAAAGGCATCGCCCACCCCCATCGGGTCGACCATGTCCTGGATGTCGTAGATACGGGTGGAGTAAAGATGGCCGTCGCTCCAGAGCAGCGCCGTGAGCAGGTGATGGCTGGCATCGACCTGATTGCGCATGCCCATCAGCCACTTGCGGCAGCGGGGGAAACGGCGGTGTATCTCCTCAAACCACTCACGATAGGGCTCCAGATCCATCTGATAACTGGTGTCTGTGGCAAGGAAGGGTATCTTGGGGTGCTTCATGAGAAACTCAAACTCTATCACATCGCCAAACATCACGTCGGCATATTCCAGCATACGGCTGAGGGTCGCTATGGGGTCGGCACCGTCATATTTCCACAGGTTCTTACGGTGGTTGATGTCAAACGAGATGGTCAGACCCATCTCATCAGCCACCTGCAATGCCTCGAAGGTGGCGTCGGCGGCATTCTGCGACAGCGCACCAGCAATGCCTGAGGTATGGAAGATCTCAGCACCCCGCAAAATCTCATGCCAGTCAAACATCCCGGGACGCAACTGGAAGAAAGCAGAGCGCTCACGGTCGTAGGTCACCGTAGAGTTGCGGAGCACCGCAGCTCCCTCGAAATAGTAGGTGCCCATACGGTCGCCGTCGGCGAGCACATGACTGATGTCGAGGTTGTACTCGCGGAGCATCATCTGGGCTGCAAGGCCTATCTGACTCTTGGGCAGACGGGTCACATACTCCACGTCATTGCCCAGAGTGGCCAGTGAAATGGCCACATTGGCCTCGCTGCCGCCAAAATTGCCCAGCAGCTCCTCGCCTTGTGTGAAACGCTTATGACTACGCTTCGAAAAACGCAGCAGTAACTCTCCGAATGTAACGATTCTTCCGCTCATATAAATATAATTCTTTTTAAATGGGTCGCTTTAGACATGCAAAATTAGGAAAAAAAAAGATACTATAGGCAAAATCTCGAAATAAAACAACGAATAATTTGCGGTTTTCCTTGATTTAGACTAACTTTGCCGCCAAATTTAAAATTAACTTTCCAAATTTACTTATGGCTTACACACGTCTGACAGCTGTTGAGGCAGCGTCATTAATCAAAAACGGAGAAAATCTTGCACTTAGTGGATTCACTCCCGCCGGAGTGGCTAAGGCTGTGACAAAAGAACTCGCAAAAATCGCTGTTGCCGAGCATGAGGCAGGAAGGCCTTTCAAAGTGGGCATCTTCACAGGAGCCTCCACCGGACAGAGCACCGACGGCGACCTGGCCAATGCACAGGCCATCAAATACCGTGCTCCCTACACCACCAACCCCGACTTCCGCAAGCATGTCAACCTGGGCGAGATACCCTACAACGACCTACACCTGAGCCACATGGCACAAGAGTTGCGCTACGGATTCTATGGCGACGTAGACTGGGCTATCCTGGAGGTCTGCGATATCGAAGACGCCGGCTCTTTCTACAAGGCTTACCTCACAGCAGCAGGAGGCATCAGCCCCACAGCAGCACGTCTGGCCAAAAAGGTGATACTCGAGCTCAACTCCTTCCACAACCCCAACGCCAAATTCATACATGACGTCTATGAGCCGCTCGACCCGCCTTACCGCAAGGCCATTCCTATCGAGCAAGTGGGCGACCGCATCGGCAAGCCATACATCGAGGTGCCAAAAGACAAACTCGTGGGCGTCGTGGAGTGCAACATCCCCGATGAGGCACGCGCCTTCAAAGACAGCGACCCCGTGACCGACCGCATCGGATATCTCACTGCCGAATTCCTCGTCGACGAGATGCACGCCGGAAGGATACCCAAGGAGTTCCTCCCCCTGCAGAGTGGTGTCGGATCCACCGCCAACGCAATACTTGGCGCACTCGGACAGGACAAGCACGTGCCCGACTTCAACATCTACACAGAGGTCATCCAGAACTCCGTCATCGACATGATGCTCTCCGGCCGGGTGAAAGACGCTTCGGCCTGCTCGCTCACCGTGAGCAACGAATGCCTCATGCAGGTCTATGACAATATGGACTACTTCAAAAAGCACCTCACACTGCGCCAGAGCGAAATCTCCAACAGCCCGGAGATCATACGCCGACTCGGAGTCATCGCCATCAACACTGCCATCGAGTGCGACCTCTACGGCAATGTCAACTCCACACATATCAGCGGCGTCAAGATGATGAACGGCATCGGCGGAAGCGGCGACTTCGAGCGCAACGCCTACCTGAGCATCTTCACCTGTCCCTCCACAGCCAAAGGCGGGCTCATCAGCTCCATCGTGCCCTTCGTCAGCCACCAAGACCATTCTGAGCACGACGTCAATATCATCGTCACCGAGCAGGGCGTGGCCGACCTCAGAGGAAAGAGCCCCGTGCAGCGTGCAGAGCACATCATCGAGCAGTGTGTGCACCCCGACTACAAACAGCTCATGTGGGACTATCTCAAGATCTCAAAACTCGGACATACCAAGCATTGTCTGCCCGCAGCTTTCGCACTGCACGACACGCTGGCACGCAAAGGCGACATGCGCCTGACCGACTACGCTGAATACGTGAAATAAAATTCTCACACCTTGCATAATTTTCCCGCGGGCGGCATGCTGATACAGCAGCCGCCCGCAATCTTTTACATGTCCGCTTGCAGGAGAAAGCAAGCGCCAGACAGGCAGATCAAAGCTCCAGGTCGCTCACACGACGGCCAGGAGCCAGGCGTATCAGGTCCACCCAGGTCCAGATGCCACGCACACGGCCCTTCTTCGAAAACTGCCACAGATCGTATTTCACTCTGCCGGGAAGTACGGGCTTGCGGCTGTAGTTGGCAATGAAAAGATAGTAATTGTCAAACTCTGGTGTGAGATATTTCTCATAATAGGCTTCATTGCAATAAATCACCGGCGACTTGCCATAATAGGCCTTGGCGGCTGTGACAAACTCACGCAGGCATTGCTGTATCTCGCTGCGACTCATGCCACGGGTGCCGTCATCCTCCACATCCACCATCGGCAGAAGATCCTGCTCACGCCGGTCCACCACGCTGCGGAAATGCTCAAACTGCACTTTCCCAGAACTGCCCCTATGCAAAAAATGATAGGAACCGACCTTGAAACCGGCATTGCGGGCCTCCCTCACATTCTCCGCGTATCGACGGTCTTTCCTGCGACGGCCCTGCGTGGCTTTCACATAAACAAACTGGATGTCACGGTTCTTAGACAGCACATTCCAGTGGATACGACCCTGATGCCGGGAGATATCGATACCATCGTAGTCGCGGGAGTAAGGCCTGCCCGTGGTCTCGTCCTTATAGGGCCACTGGCTGTCCTTCACATACACATCGTCCTGAAAATACTCCCATGGCTGATAATGATAAAGAACCACAGCCAGCACAGCCAGACCTGCCAGCCAGCCCCACAAACGGTTTGTCTTGCTCTTCTTGCGTCGTCTTGCCATAGGTAGGAAAAGATAAAAAAAAAGACCTCGTGAGCATCACAAGGTCTTGTTGCGGTGGGCCATCCAGGGCTTGAACCTGGGACCTCCAGATTATGAGTCTGTTGCTCTAACCAACTGAGCTAAAAGCCCGACTATGCACATCGGCGTAGTTTTGCGACTGCAAAGGTAATCTCTTTCCGACAATTATCCAAATAATTTCGCAAAAAAGTTTTTGATGCAACAAAAATTTGGTCATTTGTTGTCGTTTCACTAACTTTGCAACAACAACCCCGCAAAACCCATTAAAACAAGACCTCAGCCACCATCATGGACGATCAATTCGATATCAGAAACCAAAATATATCTCCAGCGGAAAAAGACTTCGAAAACGCACTCAGGCCCCTTAGGTTCTCCGACTTCAGCGGACAGCAAAATGTGGTCGAGAACCTCAAAGTGTTTGTAGAGGCTGCGAAATACAGAGGCGAGCCACTCGACCACACACTGCTACACGGACCTCCCGGACTGGGAAAGACCACACTCAGCAATATCATCGCCAACGAACTGGGGGTAGGGTTCAAGCTCACCAGCGGACCGGTGCTCGACAAGCCGGGCGACCTGGCCGGCATCCTCACCTCACTGGAGACCAACGACGTGCTCTTCATCGACGAGATACACCGCCTCTCGCCCGTCGTAGAGGAGTATCTCTATTCGGCCATGGAAGACTATCGGATAGACATCATGATCGACAAAGGCCCGTCGGCACGCTCCATACAGATAGGACTCAACCCCTTCACACTCGTCGCCGCCACCACCAGGAGCGGACTGCTCACAGCACCTCTGAGAGCACGCTTCGGCATCAACATGCACCTCGAATACTACGAGCCGGAGACCATACAGCGCATCCTCAAACGCTCGGCACACATACTCGGAGTCAAAATCGCCGACGACGCGGCCGTTGAAATCGCACGCCGAAGCAGGGGAACGCCACGTATCGCCAACGCTCTGCTCAGAAGGGTGAGAGACTTCGCACAGGTGAAGGGCAACGGCGACATCGACATACGCATCGCAAAAATCGCGCTGACCGCACTCAACATCGACCAGTACGGACTCGACGAGATCGACAACAAGATACTCTGCACCATCATCGACAAATTCAGGGGAGGACCCGTAGGCATCACCACCATCGCCACTGCCATCGGTGAAGACGCCGGCACCATAGAGGAGGTCTATGAGCCTTTCCTCATCATGGAGGGATTCATCAAGCGCACACCACGGGGGCGCATGGTCACAGAACTGGCATACCGCCACCTGGGACGCAACCCCTACAAAGGACAAATCCTGCAACAAGACCTCTTCGACTGAACCACTCTCCCACCCTATCATCCTACACAACATGAACACAGCCATCTTCGTGGGTAGTTTCGACCCCTATACCATCGGCCACGACGACATCGCACGCCGGGCTCTCAACATCGTAGACCGTCTGGTCATCGGTGTGGGTATCAACGAACACAAGAAGTATCTCCACACCGCAGAGGAGCGTATACAAGCGATCAGAGACCTGTACGCCGGCCTGCCAAACGTAGAGGTGAAGGGATACTCCGACCTGACCATCGACTTCGCAAGACGGGAGGGCGCGCGCTTCATCGTCAAGGGAGTGAGAAGCGTCAAAGACTTCGAATATGAGCGCGAGCAGGCCGACATCAATGCCATGATGAGCGGCATAGAGACCATTCTGCTCTGCGCACGACCCCATCTGGCTGCCGTCAGTTCCTCAATGGTCAGGGAATTACAGCACTTCGGAAAAGACATCACAGCGTATTTACCAATTACCCCATTAAGCCCATCCACCCCATCCACCCCATTAAGCCCATTAAGCCCATAAAAACCCTCAAAAATGATCACCTACAACAGCGAAAACATCAAAATGCCTAAAATCAAGCGCCGTATGATCACACAATGGATCAAATCGGTGGCAGCACAATATGGCAAAAAAGTAGGAGAAGTAGGATATCTCTTCGTCGATGACGAGAAGATCCTGGAAGTCAACAACGAATACCTCGGACACGACTACTACACAGACATCATCACCTTCGACTACGATGAAGACGACATCATCAACGGCGACATCATCATATCGCTCGACACCGTACGCACCAACGCCTTGCAACAACAGGCCTCATACGAAGAAGAACTGCACCGCGTCATCATACACGGCATACTGCATCTCTGCGGCATCAACGACAAAGGACCCGGAGAGCGTGAGATCATGGAAGCAGCCGAAAACAAAGCACTGCTGGCATTAGACACGCTCATGAATGCAAAACACTAAAAGCAAAAATGAACGGCGAACACGGGCTGAGTAAAATATTTTGCTTTTTATTTTGCATTAAACACCATTTTTACTACCTTTGCAAGGAATGAGGAAACATACACTATATCTGCTCCTGCTCTTGACCGCCCTCCTGACGGCCAGGGGGGCAGTCGTGACCGCCAGTGCAGAGACCGCATCCGACGGGTTTACCGTGTGGACCGCCGACAATATCAAAATGGTCTATCTCACCGACTCCACACAGTTTGTTTGCGACCCCGAACAGATCCTCACCCCCGAATACAGAGACTCTGCCAACTACTACCTCGGCAAGCTGCACAGGGAGATGGACGTGCAGACCGTGTTTGTCATCGTCAGACACGTGCACAACGCGGATGCATTCCGCATGGCACAAGACATCGGCAATAAATATGGCGTGGGATACAAGGACACACGCACCGGGCTCATCATCGTCATCGCCACCGAAGACCGGCAGTATTTCATCGCACCTGGAAAAGGACTGGAGACCTATCTGCCCGATGCCATCTGCAACCGCATCGCAGAAAACTATCTCAAGCCCAACATGAGACTCAACAACCCCGACCTGGCGGTAGCACAGACATGCAAGGCGGTGTATACACGGCTCAAAAGCGGCGAGCTGCCTCCGGCCACAGCCATGTCACCGTCAGAGGACGATCCCACATGGGGGGATGTGATCCTGCTCATCATACTCATCCTCATCATTGCCTATGCATGGAGACACCGCAATGACTCCGGAGGCCACATCGGAGGAGGATTCAATGGAGGTTTCAACGGTGGATTCGGAGGAGGATACATCGGCGGAAGCTTCGGACGTGGAGGATTCGGAGGAGGAGGAGGATTCGGAGGAGGCTCCTTCGGAGGCGGCTCCTTCGGGGGCGGCGGATCAGGAGGCAGCTGGTAAACAATACTGTATTTTAACCATTCATTTACAAATATCCAGACAACATGAAAAAAGGTACTATCATCATCCTCGGCATTATCGCCGTGCTCGCACTATGGTGCATGAACGCATACAATGGCATGGTGGCCATACAGGAACAAGCCACCAACGCTGCTGCCAACGTGCAGTCGGCTTACCAGCGCAGGGCCGACCTGATACCCAACCTCGTAGAGACCGTCAAGGGCTATGCCACACACGAGGAGAACACCTTCAAAGAGGTGGTCGAGGCTCGAGCCAAGGCCACACAGATCACCATCGACCCCTCCAACGCCACACCTGAGCAACTGGAGAAATTCCAGAAAGCACAGGGCGAACTCGGTGCCGCTCTCGGCAAACTGATCGCCGTGTCGGAAAACTACCCCGAACTGAAAGCCAACGAAAACTTCAAAGACCTGCAGGTGCAGCTCGAAGGCACTGAAAACCGCATCAACGAGGCCCGCAACAAATACAATGAAGTGGTGACCAGCTACAACCAGCAAATACGCAGCTTCCCCACCAATATCCTGGCCGGATTCTTCCATTTCGACAAGATGGAGAAATTCGCCGCCGATGAGGCCGCACAGAAAGCACCGACCGTGAAATTCTAAAAGATCACAACACCCCTCCATCAGAGAGGGGACACACCGTCACCCATCCTCACCGACAAGACGTGAGGATGGGTGACCATTATACATCATATCACCATCTTCATGAGAACAATCATTTTCGCAGCCCTGATGCTGATCGCATGTACCAGCTCTGGGATACAAGGCCGTCAAGAAACGGACACCGACACCGTCAACACCACCACCGGAGACTCTGCCAAAGCTCCCGCACCGCTGAGCAAGACCGCGCAGTCGATGGCGGCACAGGGCATGGTCAACATCCACGATGTAGACACCACCATCAGGGTGAGCCTGATGTACTCACGGCCCGACAACTTCACCGGCACCATCCTCTATGACGACCTGCGAGAGGGATACCTGCATCCCAAGGCGGCACAGGCTCTCGCCACCGCAGAGAAAAAACTCATGGAGATGCGACCAGAACTGCGACTCATCATCTTCGACGCCACACGGCCCATGAGCATACAGCAGAAAATGTGGGACGTAGTGAAAAACACACCCAAGTATTTCTACGTCAGCAACCCGGCACGCGGCGGAGGCATGCACAACTATGGCATGGCCGTCGACATCTCCATCTGCCGTCTCAATGGCGACACCATCCCCATGGGAGCCACCGTCGACTTCATGGGCGACCTCTCGCACATCGACCATGAGGACTTGCTCGTGGCACGCGGACGCATCTCACAGGAGGCACGTGCCAACCGACAGCTCTTGCGCGAAGTCATGGCTGCGGGCGGATTCATGCCGCTGCGAACAGAGTGGTGGCACTTCAACCTCTGCTCGCGCAAGGAGGCTAAACTTCACTACAAAGTCATCAAATGACCGACCACACAACCAGGGATTTCATCCTCTCACACCGCGACGACGACATCCGGCGCCTCGCACTACAGGCCGCACGACATCACGACGTGGACATGAGGCAAGCCGTCACACAGATAGCAGGATGGCAAAAAGCACGGCACAAGCTGCCCACATGGGCACACACCGACGGCATCATCTACCCGCCACAGCTGGCCATGGAACAATGCTCATCGGAGTTCACCGCCGTCTATAAGGAGCAGATCTGCCAGCGACTACTGCATGGCCTGAGCGGCAACGGACAGCAGACATCGCTCGCCGACCTCACGGGAGGATTCGGGGTGGACTTCTCGTATATGGCCAGAGCCTTCCAAAATGCTACTTATATCGAACAGCAACAGACGCTCTGCGACATCGCCTCACACAACATGCGACTGCTCGGACTCAACCACATCAAGGTGATACAGGGCGACGCCATGGAGAAATTGCCACACTTGACACAAACGACCGTTGTCTATGCCGACCCGGCAAGGCGCGACAGAAACGGGGCACGCACCTACGCCATCAGCGACTGCACACCCGATATCCTGCAAGCGCTGCCGATGATGCTCCGCAAAGCACGTTTCGTCATACTCAAGCTCTCGCCCATGCTCGACATACAGAAAACCATCGACGACCTGCAACGACGACAGGCCGACACCGTCAGCGAGATACACATCGTGGCTAAGGACAATGAGTGCAAAGAACTGCTCATCGTACTCTCCACATCACAAATGCCAAAACGGGTCTTCTGTGTCAACGACCACGACGCTCATGTCTCTGACATGGCACAATGGAAGGAAAAGACACCGCTGCCCGTGGCCACGGAGCACGACATACAGACACTCCGCTACCTCTATGAGCCTCATGCCGCCATCATGAAAGCCGGGGCCTTCCACACACTGCCCACACACTACCGGCTCAAGTCGCTCGCCGCCAACAGCCACCTGTTTCTCTCTGATGCCGACATCGACCACTTCCCGGGTCGAAAGTTCTATGTCGACGCCATTTCCACCCTCAACAAGCGCGAGGTGAAGGAAAAACTCAACGGAGTCACACACGCCAATATCACAACGAGGAATTTTCCACTGACGGTAGACCAACTGCGAAAACGCCTCCACCTGAAAGACGGGGGCACACAATATATCTTCGCATCCACCACCACAGCATGCACACATCTGCTCTTTGTGTGCAGAAAAATGTAAAAATCAATCATAAATTTTGCTATATCGCTGAATTTGTGTACTTTTGTCGGGTATATTAATAGATTTTATCTCTTATGTCAGTCATCACCATCAAGAAAGTTGAGACCAAACGTGATCTCAAGCATTTCATCGACTTCCACTATTCACTGTACAAAGGCAATGCCTACGACGCACCCAATCTCTACAGCGATGACCTGGCTACGCTGAGCAAAGACAAGAACGCGGCCTTTGAGTTCTGCGAGTCAGAATATTATATCGCATACCGGGAGGGCAAGATTGTAGGACGAGTGGCAGCCATCATCAACCACAAGGCCAACAAGAAGTGGGACCGAAAAGTCGTGCGCTTCGGATGGATCGACTTCATCGACGACATCGAGGTGTCAAAGGCTCTCTTACAGGCCGTGGAGGACTACGGACGGCAAAAAGGTATGACAGAGATAGTGGGGCCGCTCGGATTCACCGACATGGACCCGGAGGGTATGCTCATCTGGGGATATGACCAACTGGGCACCATGGCCACCATCTACAACTATCCTTACTACCCGGAGCACATGGAGAGACTCGGCGGCTTTGAGAAAGACAACGACTACGTGGAGTTCAAGCTCTTCGTACCCAAGGAAGTGCCCGAGAAATATGCCAAAATCGCACAGATGATCGAGAGGAGATACAATCTGCACGTGCGTAAGCTCACACGACATGAGATCTTCAAGGAGGGATACGGACAGAAGGTGTTCCAGATACTCAACGAGTGCTTCAAAGACCTCTATTCCTATTCCGAACTCACACCCAGGCAGATCGACCAGTATGTCAAGATGTACATGCCCATGGCCGACCTCAGTCTCTTCACTTTCATCGAGGACTGGAACTTCGAACCACACAAGATAGTGGGTGTGGGGCTCACACTGCCATCACTCACCAAAGCATTGCAGAAATGCCGCAAAGGCCGCTTGTGGCCTTTCGGATGGTGGCATCTGCTCAAGGCCATCAAATATCACAAGACCAACATCGTAGACCTTTATCTGGTGGGCATCATGCCCGAATATCGCAAGAAAGGGGCCAACGCACTGCTCTTCTCCGACCTGATACCGCGCTATGCAGCCTATGGATTTGAGTGGGGAGAAACCAATGTAGAGATGGAGACCAACGCCAACGTGCAAAGCCAGTGGGAAGTGCTCAACCCCGTCATGCACAAGCGACGCCGCTGCTACAAAAAGACAATAGAATAGCCTCTCCCCAGAAATACAAGAGACACTATAGACCCCATAGATCCTAGAAATACTAGAGATTCCTAGAAATACTAGAGATACAAGAGCCCCTAGAGATACTAGAGCCCCTCCAGCCCCCCCAAAAAAACTCAAAAAATGACCGAAGATATTTTCGACCCCAACCTCCAAAAAACTGAATACACAGACGACAACATACGCACCCTCTCTGGCATAGAGCATATCCGCACACGCCCTGGCATGTATATCGGCCGGCTGGGCGACGGCTCCCTGCCCGAAGACGGCATATACGTGCTCCTCAAAGAGGTGATCGACAACTCCATCGACGAATTTAAGATGAACGCCGGCAAGCGCATCGAGATCGACATCGAGGACAACCTGCGCGTGCGCGTACGCGACTACGGCCGGGGCATCCCACAGGGCAAACTCATCGAGGCGGTGAGCGTGCTCAATACGGGCGGCAAATACGACTCCAAGGCTTTCAAGAAGAGTGTAGGACTCAACGGCGTCGGCGTCAAGGCCGTCAACGCCCTCAGCACCCGCTTCGAGGTGAGGTCGTTCAGGGAAGGACAAGTGCGCAGGGCCACCTTCGAGCGTGGCGTGCTCACCTCCGACGTCACCGAGGAGACCACCGACGAAAACGGCACCTACATCTGGTTTGAGCCCGATGGCACCATGTTCAAGAACTACCGCTTCCACGACGACATCGTGGAGACGATGCTGCGCAACTATACCTACCTCAACACCGGCCTGACCATCATGTACAACGGCCGCCGCATCCTCAGCCGCAACGGACTGGAAGACCTGCTCAACGACACCATGACCTCGCCGGGCATCTACCCCATCATCCACTGCAAGGGCGAGGACATCGAGATCGCCTTCACACACACCAACCAGTATGGCGAGGAATACCACTCGTTTGTCAACGGGCAGCACACCACACAGGGTGGAACGCATCAGAGCGCTTTCAAGGAGCATATCGCTAAGACCATCAAGGAGTTTGCCAACAAGGCCTTCGAATATGGAGACATCCGCAACGGACTGGTGGCAGCCATCGCCGTCAATATAGAGGAGCCTATGTTTGAGAGCCAGACCAAAATCAAACTCGGATCGCTCACCATGAGCCCCGACGGCGTGTCGGTCAATAAATACGTGGGCGACTTCATCAAACAGGAGGTGGACAATTACCTGCACCGAAATCCCGACGTGGCTGAAGTGATGCTGCAGAAAATCGCCGAGAGCGAGAAAGAGCGCAAGGCCATGGCCGGTGTGACCAAACTGGCCCGGGAGCGTGCCAAGAAAGCCAACCTGCACAACCGCAAGCTGCGCGACTGCCGCATACACTTCAGCGACGTGAAAAACGACCGCAAGGAGGAGAGCTCCATCTTCATCACCGAGGGCGACTCGGCCAGCGGAAGCATCACCAAGAGCCGTGACGTCAACACGCAGGCGGTGTTCTCGCTCCGCGGAAAGCCACTCAATTCCTACGGATTGACCAAGAAGGTGGTATACGAAAACGAGGAGTTCAACCTGCTGCAGGCGGCCCTCGACATCGAAGACGGACTCGACACTCTGCGCTACAACAAGGTGATCGTGGCCACAGACGCCGATGTCGACGGCATGCACATCCGGCTGCTCATCATCACGTTCTTCCTGCAGTTCTTCCCTGAGCTCATCAAGAAGGGGCACGTCTACGTGCTGCAGACACCGCTCTTCCGTGTGCGCAACCGCCGCACCAAGATCAAGAACAAGGATATCGTGGCAGAGGCCGACCAGAAACTGGCCAAAGGCGAGCGCAAGACCGACTTCGTCACCCGCTACTGCTACAGCGACGAAGAGCGCGTCAATGCCATCCACGACCTCGGACCCGACCCGGAGATCACACGCTTCAAAGGACTGGGCGAGATCTCGCCCGAGGAATTCGTACACTTCATCGGACCCGACATCCGGCTCGAACAGGTGACCCTGCACAAAAACGACCAGGTGCAGAAACTGCTCGAATACTACATGGGCAAGAACACCATGGAGCGCCAGAATTTCATCATCGACAACCTCGTGGTCGAGGAGGACATCCCCGAAGAGGACTCATAAACATCCGTATCACCATCACATTACTCACACATATATGAAAAAAATCATCCTCGCAGCCATGCTGCTGCTCACCATAGGCGCACAGGCACAACAGAAACGCATCAACGGTTTCGGACCCGCCGGCAAACTGCAGATGGCCGAGATGGCCGTCACCAACCTCTATGTCGACACGGTCGACGAGAACAAACTCGTCGAGGATGCCATCCGTGGCATGCTCGAGAAACTCGACCCCCACTCCACTTACTCCACCGCCAAAGAGGTGAAGTCGATGAACGAGTCGCTCGAAGGCAACTTCGAGGGCATCGGCGTGCAGTTTAATATGATGGAGGATACACTCGTGGTCATACAGACCATCTCCAACGGCCCCTCAGAGAAGGTGGGCATCGTAGCCGGCGACCGCATCGTCAGCGTCAACGACACGGCCATAGCAGGCGTGAAAATGTCGAAAGAGGAAATCATGAAGCGACTCCGCGGACCCAAAGACAGCAAGGTGAGGCTGGGTATCGTACGCCCGGGCATCAGCGACCACCTCACCTTCAACGTCGTGCGCGACAAGATACCTGTCTACTCCATCGATGCCTCATATATGATACGGCCGGGCATAGGATATATCCGCATCGGCAACTTCGGGGCCACCACCTACGAGGAGTTCATGACGGCCATGAAGAAGCTGCAGGGCCAGGGTATGAACCGCCTCATCATCGACCTGCAGGACAACGGTGGGGGCTATCTGCAGACCGCTGTGATGATCGTCAACGAGTTTCTCAGCGAGGGCGACATGATTGTCTATACAGAGGGGCGCAAGGCTCCGCGGCGTGAATACCACGCCGACGGCCATACCAAGCTCTTCCAAGGCCCCGTGGCGGTGCTCATCAATGAGTATAGTGCCTCGGCGTCGGAGATCCTCTCCGGTGCCATCCAGGACCAGGACCGCGGCATCATCGTGGGCCGGCGCTCCTTCGGCAAGGGGCTGGTACAGCGCCCGCTGGAGTTTGAAGACGGCTCGATGATACGCCTCACCATCGCGCATTATTATACGCCCTCGGGCCGGTGCATCCAGAAACCCTATACCAAGGGCGACCAGAAAGACTATGCCATGGATCTGGACAAACGCTTCAAAAACGGCGAGTTCACCAATGCCGACAGCATCCACTTCTCCGACTCGCTCAAATACTACACCCTGCGCGAGCACCGCACCGTCTACGGCGGAGGAGGCATCATGCCCGACCATTTCGTGCCGCTCGACACCACCAAGTACACCAGGTTCCACCGCCAGCTCTCGGCCAAGAGCTATATCATCAATGCCAACCTGAAATACATCGACGAGCACCGCAAGTCGCTGAAGAAGAAATACAAGACATTCGACGAATACAACAAAGGCTTTGAGGTGCCTCAAAGCCTGATAGACGATATCGTGAAAAAAGCCGCCGACGGCAACGTCAAGCCCAAAGACGACGACGAGCTCCAGCGCACGCTGCCTTATCTCACCGCACAGCTAAAAGCACTCATCGCCCGCGACCTCTGGGATATGACCGAGTATTTCCAGGTCATGAACGAGACCAACGACATCGTACTCAAAGCCGTTGAGGTATTGCAATAATACCTCACACGGCTCTTCTCAGATACTTCTTATGGTGGGTTCTATCCTTATCTCACACCGCCGCCGGAACCGCCGCCACTGAAGCCGCCGCCACCGCCGAAAGAGGAGGAGCCGCCGCCACCTGAACTGCGCGAAGAGACGGCCGACACCACATCGCGGCTGCCCAGGTAGGTGGCCGCCGTCAGACTGGGTACGAGATGCTCGTTGGTCAGGTTGCGTGTGATCTCGCTCATCTCCAGGAATTCGGGGTTGAGCTGCTTCATATCCTTCATCACCTGCTTGCCGATGCCGAAGAGGGTGGCATACACCAAGTAGTCGTTCCATAGGGCCACCTCGGAGAGGTGACGCTCATTGGCCAGGGTGAAGTCGTTGAGAAACTTGCGCAATCCAAACACCTGCTTCACAGGGGCGATGTCGCGCTTGCATTCCTTCAACGACATATTGGGCTCGGTGGTTTTCAGAAATTCCATCACCTCGTCTTCATGACGCTTCATCCACCTGCGAAGCTCAAGGGGCTGCAGGATACGGTCGTCGCCGGCAGCCAGGCAGAAGATGTCGTAGAGCTTCCGCAAGGGGACGCTCTTGAGCAGGCGGTTGTTGGGATTGAAGTCACCCACGACGATGCAGTCCTGGGTCTTGCCTTCACCACCCATGATTTTCCTCAGTCCGGTGGGTGCAATATAATGCCTCTCGATACGCAGCGTGCCCGTGCGGATCAGCCGCAGCACCATCGCACTGAGCAGGTTCTCCCTGTTGCCGTCCGAAAAAGTGTTGTAGGCTTGCAACATGCTATTGGCACGGAAGAGATTGCCGTCGAGGGGGATGTCGCGATACCAGTCGACCTCGCTCTCCAGTTTCTTGCGCGCGCGCCGCACCGACAGGCCGTGAAGTAAGGCCCACATAGAGATAACAAACACACCCAGGGCAGCCAGCAGCGACTCGAAATTCTCCTTGACAAACGTCCATGCGCTCTTACCTGTGCCCTGCTCATAGTCACTGCCCTTGAAAGCCTCCTCGCGCACTTCCTCAAACGCCTTACTCACCGTCTCCACCGGATGGAGGATACCTTTCTCCAGCTCCATCATCACAATCATGGAGCTCTCAGGAGTCATCGGCTCACTCGTGGTGGCTACCACGGTACCCTCCACCTTGTCGATGCTGCCATGATAGCCGAAGCTCCAGATACGGATGGAGTCGTGGGGGAAACCGTATTCCAGCTCAGGTGCGGTGATGGTGACGGTGGCCTTTTGAGGGCTGGGGTTGATGTTGCGGGCCACAAACATGAAGTTGAACCCGTCGGTGCCCTCATAACTGCGCACCAGACGCGTCACCGTGTAGCGTATCGTATAGAGACGCTCACCACTGTCGCCCAGACCCCAGCACAGCTCATAGCCGTCGCTCTTGGTCACGATGCCGCAGCGCCCGGCCTTCTGCTGGCGGGAGCGGTCGATGTCCCACGCACCTTCATTGACATAGGTCCTGCCCTGTTCGTCAGACACCGAGAAGTCGCGTATCTCGCTGCCGTTGAGGTGGCCGATGACAATATAGCTCTCGGTGCCCTCATGGTCGATCGACATCTGCCGCAGCTCGGTGATGTCGGCGTCGCCGTTGTCGTGGAGTTTCACCTCGATGCTGAGGTTGCGCAATGCGGGGCCGGCTGTCGTCATGGTCACGACAGCCAGCAATGCGAGGAGCAGCGACAGACGTTTACTGGCCGAATGCTTCATCGAGGTTGGGATAATTGTTCTTCTTCTCCTCATCCACTGTGAGATAGGCTTTCTCTCGGAAATTGAGCATAGAGGCCACAAACGACGACGGCCACATGCGCACCATGCGGTTCATCTTCGTGGCAGTGTCGTTGTAGACCATACGGCTCATGCGCACATTCTCCTCATAGGAGTTCACACTGTCCATCGTCTTCGCATACAGGTCGTTGGCCTTCAGGTCGGGATAGGCCTCGCCAATGGCCATCAGGCGGCCCAGCACTTGCGACAGCTCACCCTGCTGCTGCTTGGCCTCCTCGGCGGTCACCACCGTGCTCTGGCGGCGGGCGTTGATCACGTTGATCAGCGTCTCCGATTCATGCTTACTATATTTGGCTGCCGTCTTGGCAAGGGCCAGCAAGGCATCCCAGCGGGAGTTGAGCTGCACGGCAATCTGGCTCATGGCGTTCTTGCAAAGCTCGTCGAGATTGACCAGCGTACGCTGGGTCTTGAAAATATACACTAACACAACGAGGACTAAGAAAATAATCAGTCCAAGGATCAATACCAATACTGTTACCATAGATTGAGTCGTTTTAATTGTTAATACAAAGCAAAGATAACGACATTTATTCTAATTAGCAACATTTTTACAAAAGAATAAACATTTTTTCTTTTTTATGGAGGAAAAAAAGTAATTTTGAAACCAAATAACAAAAACAAATACCTCACACCGAAAATGAGAAAAATTTTCACCACGCTCTTCTGCGCCCTGGCCTTCCTCACAGCAGGGGCACAGGCTGCCATGGAAAAGACTGCCATGGAGATAGCCCGCGAGATGATGCCGGGATGGAACCTGGGCAATACCCTCGAAGCCAGCAACTGGCGCACCAACACCGCCTTATGGAACAACGAAGGCGGACTTGATGCCGAAATTTCCTGGCAAGGCACCCGCACCACCCAGGAAGTGATCGACTATGTCAAACAGCAGGGCTTCCGCTCCGTGCGCATACCCTGCGCCTGGGCCCTGGGGCATATCACCGACGCCGAGGCAAAAACCATCGACGCGGCATGGATGAACCGCGTGAAAGAGGTGGTCGACTACTGCATCAACGCAGGACTATACGTCGTACTCAATGACCACTGGGACGGTGGATGGCTCGAAGAGCACATCGCCACCACCAATCGCAATACCATCAACGGCTATAAAGACACCCTCACCAAACTGTGGACACAGATCGCTGAGGCTTTCAAAGACTATGACGAGCACCTGCTCTTCGCCGGACTCAACGAACCCAACGCCGACAACCAGGCTGCCACCAACAACCTCATGGAATATCACCAGACCTTCGTCGATGCCGTACGCGCCACCGGAGGCAACAACGCACAGCGTGTACTCGTCGTGCAGGGACCGAGCACCGATGCCGAGAAAACCTGCCAGTATCTGTCACGCCTGCCCGACGACACTGCCACCGACCGTCTGGCCGTGGAGGTGCATCTCTACTATCCCTGGAATTTCTGGGGCATGGAAAAAGACGAGTCGTGGGGAAACTGCTTCTACTACTGGGGCGAGGGCAACCACGTGGCTGGCTCCAAACACAATGCCACCTACGGCGAGGAGGCCGACCTGCTCAACCTGGTCAAGAAACTGAAGGCAAAATTCACAAACAAGGGCATACCCGTCATCAACGGAGAGTATGGGGTCAACCATCGCTCCATCAGCGGAGCCAATGAGAGCCAGGAGAAACATGACGCCTCAATCAAGGCTTACTACAAATACATGAACAAGATATGCTTCGAAAATGACATCGTGCCCATGGTGTGGGACATCAATTCTGGCGGTGGAATGACCATCATCGACCGCAGCCACCTCTCCATTGTATGCCCCTACATGATGGATGGCATCACCGAGGCCATCGAAGAGACTGGCATACACAACGCCATTCAAGAGGTCTGCTCCCCCACCCCACTGCCATCTTCAGGCTTCTACAACCTCGCCGGACAGCAGGTGGAGCATCCCATACACGGAATCTATATCCACAAAGGCAAAAAAGTCGTTTTCAGATAATGAAAACGACTTTCAAGTGAGGTGAACGCACACCCTTTAGGTGGGTTCTATTAATTATGTCGAGGCGATTTTTGATTTTTAGTCGAGTGCAGAGTGTAAGTTGAAGAGGGAGTATAGCGGGCTATACGACCGATGAGACTTGACACTATGCACCGAATAAAAACAAAAAGCGACCGAAACAGATTGAGCAGAATAATGCCTATATATCAAACAGAATTAATAGAACACACCTTTATCTATAAAACCTGAAATCTGTAGGCTGATAGAAAAACCTGTTATACTCATCGGCACTCACATAGATCATATTGGTGTGTGTGCTGCATGTCAATGTGGCTTTCATTTTCTTCCAAATTTTCATTATTGTCTTCATATCCTTTATTTTTTTATGGGTGAATAAGCTATCTGTGTCATTTGACTATGCGAAGTTACAACGATTGGTGCCACGAACCATGCTTTCCACGATAATTTTCACCCAGATATAACGACAAGGATAGCATAAACACGACAAACCCACCCATGCGGCTCAAAATGTGTCGCATGGATGGGTTTGTTATCCTAAAATATAAACACCAAAGTATACCTTTGAAGGTATTACGCCACCACTTTCAGCTAAGCACTACCTCACCAGCTTCCTCCCGCCCTGGATATACACGCCATGCCGGGGTGGAGCGGAGAGGCGGCGGCCCTGGAGGTCGTAGATATAATCCGTGCTGTTGCCAGGACAC
>CAMIYC010000010.1 GCA_946402905.1 uncultured Prevotellaceae bacterium
CGAACGTAGTGCGCTACCAACTGCGCTACATCCCGATTTTGCGGTGCAAAGATAGATGTTTTTCGGGAGACAGGCAAATTTTTTGATGCTTTTCTTTGCCTTTATTCTGTTGGCGCATGTTTTTAGGCGTTTTTATAGACTTAGAGCAGCTCTGGTAATTGAGACAGGCGCATCGAGTTGCTTCCCTTGACCAGAATGTAATATCCTTCCGGGCACGATTGGGATATCATCTTTTTCACCTCGTCGACATCCTTGAACTTGCGATAGGTACAGTCGGTCTTGCCAAACTCCTCACCTACAAGCCATACGGTGTCGATATCGGAGCGTTTCAGAAAATCGACCACCTTTTGATGCTCCTCTGCGCTGGCAGCACCCAGTTCGCGCATATCGCCAAGGATGACCATCTTGGGTTGCACCTCCATCATCTTGAAGTTGGTCAGTGCGGCATCCATACTTGTGGGGTTGGCATTATACGTGTCGACGATGAGACGGTTGTGTGGGGTGACAGTCAGTTGAGAGCGGTTGTTGCTGGGGATGTAGCCAGACAATGCGTGGTCGATCTGGCTGGTGGATACACCGAAATAGAGGCCGATGCAAGCTGCTGCCAGCATGTTGTAGATGTTATAGGCACCGATCAGGTGGGTCTGCACCTCGTGCCATTTGTCTGCGCCATGCCGCCATCTGAACCTCAGCATGGGTGCACAAGAGAGTATCTGCCCGTGAGCGACAAGAGAGGCATTGTCGCTGGTGCCGTATTTGACCAACTGCAGTCCGTCGGCGATCCGGAGTAGATGCTCGTTCTCGTTGTGGATGAATACGGTGCTTCCCTCTTTTTTGCGCAGGAAGTCGTAGAGCTCACCTTTGGTGTGCACCACGCCTTCGAAACTGCCAAATCCCTCCAAGTGTGCTTTGCCCACATTGGTGATGATGCCGTAGTCGGGTTCGGCAATATTGGCGAGGGTCTTGATTTCGCCGGGATGGTTGGCGCCCATTTCGATGACGGCGATGTCGTGCTCGGCGGTAAGCCGGAGCAGTGTCTTCGGCACTCCGATATGGTTGTTGAAGTTGCCCTGTGTATAGAGCACGTTGTATTTTTCGCTGAGTACGGTAGCTATCAGCTCCTTGGTCGTGGTCTTGCCGTTGGTGCCGGTGACCCCGATGATTTTCGTGCCCAATGTGCGACGGTGATGAAGGGCCAGCTTCTGAAGGGTGCTGAGCGCATCGTCGGTCAGGATGTATCTCTCGTCGCCAGGTATAGCATATTCAGCCCTGTCGACAACAGCGTAGGCACAGCCTTGCTCCAATGCCTTGGAGGCGAAACGGTTGCCGTCGAACGAGTCGCCTCTGAGGGAGAAGAAAATGGAGCCGGCCGGACAGTCGCGGCTGTCGGTGGTGATGACAGGGTGCTGTCTGAAAATGTTGTATAATTCTGATATCTGCATAATGTATAAAGGATTGGGAGTGCAAAATTAGTGAATATATTTCTTTTTTTCTTTCTTTTTACGATTTTTATATTTACCTTTGTGGGGATGAAGCATCAGTGGCTTCTGTGAGAAATGATATACAGTGGATTGCACAATACTTATGCCGTCAATGTCAATGGCAGACTGCTCGACTTGTCGTCGCCAGTGGTGATGGGCATACTCAATGTCACGCCCGACTCTTTCTATCCGGCCAGCAGAGCCGTGGCTGAGGAGGGCATAGCCGGAAGGGTAGAGGAGATGATCAGCGAGGGTGCTGCGATCATTGATGTCGGAGCTTTCTCCACGCGTCCGGGTGCTGACGAGGTGTCTGAACAGGAGGAGATGACGAGATTGCAGCAGGCGCTCGCTGTGATCACAAAACGGCATCCGGAAACGGTCCTCAGCGTCGATACGTTTCGGCCCGATGTGGCCAGAATGGCCGTGGAGGAATACGGGGTGGCTTTCGTCAACGACGTGTCTGAGGGCGGCCGCAGCCAAGTGGCGGATATGCCGGTCACACCCAGGGAAGAGACTGTCCCTGCCATGTTTCAGATGATGGCACGCCTGAGGGTGCCATACATACTGATGTCGGTGGAGAAGGATATCGAGGGTATGCTGAAGACATGGTCTGAAGAACTGAATCTGTTGAGGTCGCTGGGTGTAAAAGACGTGATACTCGATCCCGGTTTTGGGTTCGGTAAGACCATCGACGACAACTACCGCGTGATGGCCCACATGCAAAACCTGAAGATTCTGGGGGTGCCACTGCTCGTGGGAGTGTCGCGTAAGTCGATGGTATATCGACTGCTCGATACCTCGCCAGAGGAGGCACTCAACGGCACCACTGCCCTTCACGTGGTGTCATTGCTGAAAGGAGCCTCTATCCTGCGTGTCCACGACGTGCGCCAGGCTGTAGAGGCTGTGCGCATCGTAGAGAAACTCAGACTGATGGGTAACGAGAAGTCAACACACATCGTACTTTAATACATCCCTATAAAAACAAAGACATGTTCCTGGATTTCGGTATCAAAGACTTTATAGATATTTTCCTGGTGGCGCTGATGCTCTTCTACAGCTATCGCCTGATGAAGGAATCAAGGTCGATGAATGTCTTCATCGGCATCTTGGTGTTTATACTTGTATGGCTGTTGGTAAGCGTGATTTTTGAGATGCGGCTCCTGGGCAGTATACTTGACAAACTGGTCAGTGTGGGTATGATCGGAGTCATCGTGCTGTTTCAGAGCGAGATAAGAAAGTTTCTCTACAGCCTTGGGGCACACCAGCGATTGCAGCCTTTTCTGAGGATATTTACGGGCAAGCGAAATGAGGTGGACCGTCGTACGATCATGCCCATACTATGGGCTTGCAAGAATATGTCCAAAGGCAAGGTCGGAGCACTCATCGTGATAGAGAGAAGCATACCCCTCGATGATATCGTCAGCACAGGAGAGACCATCGATGCCGAGGTCAACCAGTTGCTTCTGGAGAATATCTTTTTCAAGAACTCACCCCTGCACGATGGTGCCGTGGTCATTTCAAAGAAACGTATACGTGCGGCCAAGTGTCTGCTGCCCATCGCCCATGATATGGATATCCCCAAGGAACTGGGTACGCGGCATCGTGCCGGACTGGGCATCACCAAGTCGAGCGATGCTCTCTCGGTGATCGTGTCGGAGGAGACAGGACGCATCAGTGTGGCGATAGCAGGAGAGCTCCGGCTGCGCTTGTCGCTTGAGGATCTGGAGCGCATTCTGATCAGCGAGATGAGCGAGTGACGCATGGTTGCAAAAAAAAATTAATTCTTGCCCAAAGGCAACGCATTGTCGATTTTTTTATGTAAGTTTGCAAACCCGTTGACTTGTATGATTCAATAGGAGAAATTAATCTATTAAAAACACAATAAAATTATGGATTTAGTACAGCAAATCATTCAACGCGCAAAGAGTAACAAACAGCGTATCGTGCTTCCTGAGGCCACAGAGGAGCGCACACTTAGAGCCGCCGACAAGGTGCTTGCCGACGACGTGGCAGACCTTATACTCATCGGCAACCCTGATGAGATACACAAGCTGGCCGCAGAGTGGGGATTGACGCACATCGACAAGGCTACCTTGATTGACCCGGAAAACAACCCGAAGAGTGAGGAATATGCCGCGCTGCTGACCGAGTTGCGCAAGAAGAAAGGCATGACTATCGAGAAGGCACGCGAACTGGTGAAAAACCCGCTCTACCTGGGATGTATGATCATCAAGACCGAGGGAGCTGACGGCCAGATCTCTGGTGCACTGAGCACCACCGGCGACACCTTGCGTCCTGCCCTTCAGATCATCAAGTGTGCACCCGGCATCACATGCGTCAGCGGCGCGATGCTGCTGGTGACCAAGCAACCTCAGTATGGAGAGAATGGCATACTCGTGGTGGGCGACGTGGCTGTTACACCTATGCCCGACGCAGCTCAACTCTCACAGATTGCCGTCTGCACCGCACAGACTGCCAAGAGCGTGGCAGGATTTGAAGACCCACGCGTGGCTATGCTCAGCTTCTCAACAAAAGGTAGCGCCAGCCATGAGGTGGTCGACAAGGTGGTCGAGGCCACACGCCTGGCCCGTGAACTTGATCCAAACCTGAAAGTGGATGGTGAGTTGCAGGCTGATGCGGCACTCGTACCATCGGTAGGTGCAAAGAAAGCACCCGGCAGCGAGATAGCTGGCAAGGCTAACGTACTGGTGTTCCCATGCCTCGAGGTGGGCAATATCGCCTACAAGATGGTGCAGCGTCTGGGAGACGCCGAGGCTCTCGGCCCAATCCTCCAGGGTATAGCACGCCCGGTTAACGACCTGAGCAGGGGATGTTCGGTCGACGATATCTACAAGATGGTGGCCATCACTGCATGCCAGGCAATGGACGCAAAAAAATAAATCTTCACAGGTCTAAGAGGTGAGAGCCCGTAAGGCCTGCATAACAATAACTTAAAAAATAAAGAGAATAAAATGAAAATATTAGTTTTAAATTGCGGTTCTTCTTCTATCAAGTACGCACTTTATGATATGGACACCAAAGAGGTGCTGGCCTCAGGAGGCGCTGAGCGCGTGGGGCTCGAAGGTGCCTTTGTCAAGGTGAAATTGCCCAACGGCGAGAAGCGTACCATCATGCATGATATCCCCGAGCATACCGAGGGAGTGAAGTTTATTTTCTCTTTGCTCACCGACCCAGAAATAGGGGCTATCAAAGACTTGAAGGAAATCGACGCCGTGGGTCACCGTATGGTGCATGGCGGCGAGAAATTCAATAAGAGTGTGCTGCTTAATGACGAAGTGCTTGACGCCTTTGAGCAGTGTATAGACTTGGCTCCCCTCCACAACCCCGCCAACCTGAAGGGTGTGAGGGCCGTCAGCGAACTGATGCCCGGTCTGCCTCAGGTGGGTGTCTTCGACACAGCTTTCCATCAGACAATGCCCAAGAAGGCTTATATGTATGCCATTCCATACCGCCTCTACAAGCAATATGGGGTGCGTCGCTATGGATTCCACGGCACAAGCCATCGCTATGTCTCACAGAGAGTGTGTGAGTTCCTGGATGTCAATCCTAAAGGAAAGCGCATCATCACATGCCACATCGGAAATGGCGGCTCTATCGCAGCCGTCAAGGACGGACAGTGTGTCGACACCTCGATGGGACTTACTCCCCTGGAGGGCCTGATGATGGGCACCCGGAGCGGTGATATTGACGGTGGGGCCATCACTTACCTTGCCAAGAAACTCGACCTGGATGCCGATGGTATGTCAAACCTGCTCAACAAGCAGAGCGGTGTGCTCGGTATCACCGAAGAGAGCAGTGACATGCGCGATGTGGAGAACGCAGCCAAAGAAGGCAATGAACGTGCCCGTCTGGCACTCGATATGTATTTCTATCGTATCAGAAAATACATCGGAGCATACGCCGCAGCAATGGGCGGAGTAGACATCATCGTGTTCACTGCCGGTGTGGGTGAGAATCAGATGGATATGCGCGAGGAAGTGTGCAAAGACCTCGAGTTCCTGGGCGTGAAGTTTGATGCTGAGAAGAATAAGACACGCGGCGAGGACGCTGTCATCTCTGCTGATGACTCCAAGGTGACCGTGTGCGTCATACCTACCGATGAGGAGTTGATGATTGCTACGGATACAATGAATCTGTTGTAAACTTCTTACTTGGTGATATAGCGGGCCTCTCTGGAATGCCGGAGAGGCCCGCTTGGTTTTATCTCAGGTAGAAAAGTAGAGGCACAAAAAAAGGATAGCTATTTCACAACAACTATCCTTCTACTTAACTTGATTCTACAAACCTGATTTTTGATGTCTATATTGCTTCCTATTGAGAAAAATTTACATCTTATTCGCTTGCAAAGGTAAAACAAATGTTTTCCTTTTCCAAAAAAAAGAATGCTTTTTTTTAGACTTTTCTACAAAATGCATCTTTTTATCGGTGAATTTCCGTCTGAGACAATATTTATGGCTTGCTTTCACCCTCGACATACTCTTCGAGGAAGATGTGTTCGCCGTCGTAAACCACATAGGTGAACTGCGTGATCCAGTCGCCAATGATCATCATGCGGGTCTTGCGGGAGAGCATCAGATCGAGCTCGATGTGGCGGTGGCCATAGATGAAGAAGTCGATGTCACGATGGCTCTGCATGTATTTCTTCGTGTAGAGTACAAGGCTCTCCTTGTCCTCGCCCTGATACGGCGGCTCCATGCCGTCTTTGCGCTTGAGCCGGCTTTGCTTCGCCCAGTTGAGACCGAATGCCATGCCCCAGCGGGGGTGGATGCTGCTGAAAAGCACCTGGCATGTGCGGTTGTGGAAAATCTTCCTCAGCACCTTGAAACGGGTGTTGGGGTCGCCCAGCCCGTCGCCATGAGCCAGGTAGAACACCTTGCCGTAAATCTCCGTGGTCAGCGGCTGGCGGTGAAGAATCAGACCGCATTCTCTCTCCAGGTAGTCGTAAGCCCAGATGTCGTGGTTGCCTGTGAAGAAATGCACCTCCACACCCATGTCTGTGAGCTCGGACAACTTGCCGAGGAAACGTGTGAACCCCTTGGGCACAACATATTTGTACTCATACCAGAAGTCGAACATGTCTCCTAAGAGATAGATGGCAGAAGCCTTGCTCTTGATACTGTCGAGAAATCTCACCAGTCGTCTCTCCTGTGTGCGTGAATGCTCGATAGCCAGCGATCCCAGGTGGGCATCCGAAAGGAAATATATGTTTTTATGCATCAGTCAAATCCTAATTCCACTCTTGCTTCTTCACTCATCATGCTTTGGTTCCACTCAGGCTCGAATACCATCTGGACATTGGCAGACGAGACACCGGCGATGCTTTCCACCTTTTGTCTCACATCCTCTAAGATGAAGTCGGCAGCGGGACAGGAAGGGGCGGTGAAGGTCATGTCGATGTCGAGCACACCGTCGGATTGTAACTCTATGCGGTAGATGAGTCCCAGGTCGTAGATGTTGACCGGAATCTCTGGATCGAAGACGGTGCGAAGCACATCTACGACTTTTCCTTCGATGGTGGTTTTTTCTTCTTGTGTCATGTCGTGATGAAAAGAGACTAATTATAATGGTGCAAACTTACACATTTTTTTTTATATACAGAAGGAGCTGGCCTAAAAAATCACAGACGTCCGTTCTCGAAGTAGGAATAATACTGACCGTCGGCCACAATCACATGGTCCAGGAAATGAATGCGCATGAGGTCACAGGCTTTCTTGAAACGCTGGGTCAGGAGGTCGTCTTGGTGGCTCGGAGTGGAGTTGTTGCTGGGATGGTTGTGGGCCAGGGCCAGCACTGTGGCATTGTTGAGCACTGCAAGCTTCATGGCCTGTCTCACGTCGACCGCTGTCTCGCTGATACCGCCGGAGGAGAGCATCTCGGCTTTGATGAGCTTGAAGTTCTGGTTGAGCAGGATGACCCATGCTTGCTCAATGTCCAGGTCTTGCATGATGGGATGCATATATTCGTACACATCCTTAGAACTGCTCAGGCGTTGGCGCTCCTTCACGTCGTCAAGCTGGCGGCGCTTGCCCAGCTCGCATGCTGCCAGCACAGAGATGGCTTTGGCGGGCCCCATGCCGTTGTACTTGGTGAGGTCGGAGATGCTTTTCTTGCCAAGAGTGTTGAGGTTGTTGTCACAGTCGTTGAGGATGCGTTTCATCAGGTCTACCGCACTCTCCTTGGTCGAGCCCGAGCCAATCAGAATGGCAAGCAGCTCAGCCCGTGAGAGCGCCTCTGCACCCAGACGCATGAACTTTTCTCTCGGACGGTCTTCTTCTGCCCATTGATTGATATTGAGTTTTTCTTGCATGGGATGGTTAGCTGACTATTGATAGAACGTCTTGTCAAAAGCGTGATATTCGTCCTTGCCGCATACACAGCGTTTCCACCAGGCAGAGATAAACCCGCTGCCATATCCCATGAGCTGGATAAACGATGCGGCGATGCTCAGGAAACCAATCTTGAGGCTCTTGTGGCGGAGAGTTGCATCGGCAAGGATGAGCAGACAGAATGCAAGGATGGGCAGCCAGGGAATGGCGCACACCAGATACCATTGGCGGAAATGGGCAGGATCATAGTGCATCAGGGCACGCCCCACGGCAGAGACCAGCACCAGGATAATCACACCGACGGTGAAGATACTGGGAAGCAGGTGTACCAGCTTGAGAGAGTCGGGATATTTTTTGTAGAGGTTGATCCGGGCGATACCGCTGTTGTAGACCTGACGGAAAAACTTACGGAAGTCGGTGCGGCGTTTGTGCCATACCCAGGACGAGGGGAACAGCAGGCACCGGTATCCGTTCTTGAAGATGCGTATGCTGAAGTCGATGTCCTCGCCAAATCTCATTTTCGAAAAGCCGCCCAGGTGATTGTATACATCGCGGCGTATGCCCATGTTGAATGAACGGGGATAAAACTTGTCGAGCTTTTTCTTGCCACCACGGATGCCGCCCGTGGTCAGAAAACTGGTCATGGAGTAGGAGATGGCTTTCTGGGTGTCGGTGAAAGAAGGATGTGACCTGTCGGGACCGCCAAATGCGTCACACGGATTGGCCGCCAGTTCCTTGTCGAGACTGGCAATATATCCTTGGGGCAGCACCACGTCACTGTCGAGTATGACCAGGTAGTCGCCCGTCGCGCGCTCCGCACCATAGTTCCTGCTTTGCCCCGGACCGGAGTTCTCTTTATAATAATAATGTAATGGCAGCTGGCGGGCATATTTGTCGCATATATCCTTGCAGGGCGTGTCGGAACCGTCTTCTACGACGATGACCTCAAAGTCGGAATGGGTCTGCTGAGTAAGACTCAGAAGGAGCTCGTCGATTTCGTCGGGCCTGTTGTAGACTGGTACAATGATTGAGTATTTCATGGGCGGTACAGGATGAGGTGGGGTGGGGGTAAAATACAGGGAGCGATGGAACCCTCTCATGCATAGCTTGCGCGAATGAAGGGGCGCCATCGCTCACAGGTAGGCGTGTACGAAGGTTATTCTTTCATGCGCTGCAGATAACTGCCGTCGCGAGTGTCTACCTGAATCAGGTCACCCTCATTGACAAACAGTGGTACGCGAACTTCTACACCAGTCTCCAGAGTGGCGGGCTTAGTGGCGTTGGTCGCAGTGTCACCTTTGATGCCGGGCTCTGAGTGCGTGATACGAAGCACGGTCTTCACAGGCATCTCGGCGTAGAGGATGGTGTTGGTGTCTGCATCGCTTACCACTTCCACAATGTCGCTCTCTTTCATGAAGTCAACACCGGTGATGAGGTCTTTGGCGATAGGAATCTGGTCGTAAGTCTCCTGGTTCATGAAAATGTAGTCATCACCCTCCTGATAGAGGTATTGATAGGCCCGGCGCTCTACGCGCACGTCTTCAAGGGCTTCGCCAATGTTGAAACGCTTCTCAAGTACGCGCCCGCTCACCACGTCTTTGAGCGTAGTACGCATGATAGTGTTGCCCTTTCCCGGTTTCACGTGAAGGAAGTCGATGCAAAAATACAGCTTGCCGTCCATGCGGATGCAAGTTCCTTTCTTGATGTCTTGTGATTTGATCATTGTGCTTATCTGTTAATAAAGTGTTTAAAATCGCTTTTTTACGATGCAAAGGTACATCTTTTTTATAAAAATACATTGTTTTTAGCACTAAAAATCACATAATTCTTGGTTATTTAAAAAGAATTGTGTACTTTTGCACCCCAAAAGGTCGGATAGACGACTTTCGGAAGCGAAAATAACAACAAATAAATATTTAATAAAATGAAAAGAACATTCCAGCCCCACAACCGCAGAAGAGTCAACAAGCACGGCTTCCGTGAGAGAATGGCTTCAAAAAATGGGCGTCGTGTGCTTGCATCACGTCGCGCAAAAGGCCGTAAGAAGTTGACCGTTTCTGATGAGCATCACGGAAAGTAAACCCGCATGCACAGAAAGCGAGAGAGGACAGGAAAAGCATTGCTTTTTCCTGTTTTTTCGTTTATGCGAGGCTTCTGAAACTGAAAAGGTAGGATGCGCCCACTCCTTATCTTATGAAGATAAGATGCATCTCAGCAGAAAAAATGAATGAATTCTGAAGTAGTGTGTCCAATTTGTTTTCTTACACATCCACTCTCTATTTGCAGTGGTAATCAGTTCCCCCTCTAAGTTAGAGGGGGTAGGGGGAGTGTGTACGCTTCATAGGAAACATTCACATGACATCTATACTACTACAAAAGGACACCCTAATTCTGAAGATTTTGTCCGCTTAAGGACAAAATCGTGTTCTGCTTTCGATTTTCATTATCTTTGTATAAGATAAGATGCATCTCAGCAGAAAAAATGAATGAATTCATTTTGTTCTGCTTTCGATTTTCATTATCTTTGCAACCGAAAAGGCCACATAGGCCCTTGCCAACGTAAAGTATTGTATCTGATGACACCAAAGACTTTCTTAAAAAAAATATTCAGCCTGTATCTATGGGGCAATATCATCGCCATGGCCGTCATAGTCTTACTCTTGGCGCTGGGCGTGAAATACGGGCTGGATCTTTATACTCATCATGGACAGAGTGTAGAGGTGCCCAATATCATCCATAAGACTTACAACGACGCAGAGGACATCCTCGACGACGTCAACCTGGAGATATTGGTCAGCGACACCGACTATGTGAAGACACTGCCACCCGACTGTGTGCTCGAGCAGTCGCCCACCGCTGGTGATGTGGTGAAACCGGGCAGGGTCGTATACGTCAAAATCAATGCCTCGCACACACCGCAAAAACCGCTGCCCGATATTATCGACAACAGTTCCCTGCGCGATGCCCAGTCCAAGCTCATGGCGATGGGATTCCAGTTGGGAGAGCCGGAGTATATACCCGGAGAGCGGGAGTGGATCTATGGTGTGAAGTGCAGGGGGAAACAGTTGGCCACAGGAGACATGGTGTCGGTGGAGGACTTGCTCATCATACAGGTGGGTGATGGCCGACGTGACTTGAATGACAATGTGACACTCGTGGAGAGTACAAACTATTATTATGACGAGGGGGAGGATGAGGAAGAGAAACCCACTCGCTCGCGTCCACATTATAAGCGCCAGGAGCCACAGGCTTCAAGGCCCACTATCGACAGAAGAGAGATAGCCGGGTCGACTGAAGCACCAAAAGAATCTTCCGCACCACCTGTAGTGCCGGTGCCTTCAGCTGAATAAGACGATGCTCGAGACAAATTTGGACATAGAGGAGCTGGAGGAGGCGCAGCCTCTTTACGAGCATTACCGTATCGTGGTCGACAAGGGGCAGGTGCCTCTGCGAGTGGATAAGTTTATGTTCGAAAAACTGCAGCACAGCAGCCGCAACCGTATACAGAAGGCTGCTGATGCTGGTTTCGTACATGTCAACGAACACCCGGTGAAGAGCAATTACAAGGTGCGACCAGGAGATGTGGTCACGCTCATGCTCGACCGCCCACAGTATGACTCTACCATCGAGCCGGAGGATATACCGCTCGACATCATTTACGAAGAC
The DNA here is from genome assembly GCA_946402905.1 of uncultured Prevotellaceae bacterium. Classification (GTDB taxonomy): domain Bacteria; phylum Bacteroidota; class Bacteroidia; order Bacteroidales; family Bacteroidaceae; genus Prevotella. The sequence continues at coordinate 11,495 of CAMIYC010000010.1, forward strand.
GATGCATTGATGGTGGTGAATAAACCGGCAGGCATGGTGGTACATCCGGGATGCGGCAATTTTCATGGCACTTTGGTCAATGCGATAGCATGGCACCTGAGAAATAACCCTGACTATGACCCCAACGACCCGGAGGTAGGACTCGTGCACCGTATCGATAAGGATACGACGGGACTGCTGGTCGTGGCAAAAACACCGGAAGCAAAAAGCCATCTCGGACTGCAGTTCTTCAACAAGACCACACATCGCAGCTACTGTGCCCTGGTATGGGCCAACTTCAGTGATGATGACGGGCGTATCGAGGGAAATATTGGCAGAGACCCCAAAGACCGCCTGCGAATGGCGGTGTTCAGCCCAGATTCCGAGATAGGTAAGCCGGCCGTGACACACTACCATGTGCTCGAACGCTTTGGATATGTCACCTTGGTGCAGTGCGTGCTCGAGACAGGGCGCACCCATCAGATAAGGGCACACATGCGGCATATCGGACATCCCTTGTTTGGCGACGAACGGTATGGCGGAACGGAGATACTGCGTGGAGAGAGAAGCAGTTCGTACAGGGCCTTTGTGCAAAATTGCCTTAAGCTGTGCCCTCGTCAGGCTTTGCATGCGCAGACGCTGGGCTTTGTGCACCCCGTGACAGGGCAGCAGATGGACTTCACCTCGACATTGCCCCAAGACATGAGCCAGTTGGTGGAAAAATGGCGGCAGTATATGAAACATACAAACAATAATGACATACAACAATGATCAACCTGAAACGTACAATCGCAATAGTCTGTGGAGGAGATTCCTCTGAGCATGACGTCTCGGTGCGTTCCGCACGCGGACTGTTCTCTTTTTTCGACAAAGAGCGTTATAATGTATATATAGTAGTGGTGAGAGGACAAGACTGGCATGTGGAACTGCCAGACGGCACCACGGCCAAGATAGACCGGAATGATTTCTCTTTCGTGCAGGATGGAAAAGCCGTCATCTTCGACTATGCTTATATCACCATACATGGTACTCCTGGCGAGAATGGCATCATGCAGGGGTATTTTGAGCTGCTGCATATACCGTACAGCACCAGTGGCGTACTTGTCGAGGCGATGACGTTCGACAAGTTCGTGCTCAATCAGTATCTACGTGGATTCGGCGTGAGCGTGGCCGAGAGCCTGCTCATACGCCGGGGATATGAGCACATGGTCTCCGACGAAGAGATCATGAGCCGCATCGGAATGCCTTGCTTTGTCAAGCCGGCCAATGATGGCAGCAGTTTCGGTGTGTCGAAGGTGAAGAATATCGACCAGTTGGCACCTGCTGTGCGAAAAGCGATGATGGAGAGCGACCAGGTCATGGTAGAGGCGTTTATGGACGGCACCGAAGTGACTGTGGGCATCTACAAGACCAAGGAGAAATCTGTAGTCTTCCCCATCACGGAGGTGGTGACCAACAATGAGTTCTTCGACTACGATGCCAAGTATAATGGACAGGTGCAGGAGATCACACCTGCCCGCATCCCCGACGACACGGCCCGGAGGCTGAGCGAGTTGACAAGTGCCATCTACGACATCCTCCATTGCAACGGCATCATTCGCATCGACTATATCATCACTAAGAATGAAGAGGGAGGCGACAAAATCAATATGCTGGAGGTGAACACCACCCCCGGCATGACGGCCACCAGCTTCATCCCTCAGCAGATACGTGCCGCCGGACTCAATATCACAGACGTACTCTCAGAGATTGTCGAGAATCAGTTTTAATCCATGAAGATACCAAGCGAATTCGATCACATACGGCCCTTTGAACCTGAGGAACTGCCCGCTGTATACGACAGGCTGCTCGCCAACCCGCAGTTCCGCCAGGTGCTGGCATACCTCTATCCCGGAGTAGGCATTGACGACATCGCTGCCAGGATGAGAGCCTGCCGCACCAATCTGGAATTCCAGGTCGCTTTCTGCTACCGTTTCCTTGAGCAGCTGCTCGCCAAAGCCAGTACAGGGTGTGACATGGATGCCTCGGCAATCGACAACACACGTCGATACACGTTCATTAGCAATCATCGTGACATCGTGCTCGACTCGGCACTGCTCGACAAATTGCTGATCGATGCCGGTTTTACCACCACTTGCGAGATAGCCATTGGCGACAATTTGTTGTCGCTGCCATGGGTGAAAGACCTGGTGCGTGTCAACAAGTCGTTCATCGTTGAGCGAAGCCTTTCGCCGCGTGAGATGCTGGTCGCCTCCAAACGTCTGGCGGCATACATGCATTTTGCCATCGCTGACAAGCAGGAGAATATCTGGATAGCACAGCGTGAGGGAAGGGCAAAAAATTCTGACGACCGCACCCAGGAAGCCATCCTCAAGATGATGGCCATGGGTGGGGAAGGATCCCTGACAGAGCGCCTGGCGAGCCTGCATATCGTGCCCCTGACGATCTCTTATGAATACGATCCCTGCGATTTCCTCAAGGCGGCTGAGTTTCAGCTCAAGAGGGATGTGCCTGGATGGCACAAGAGCGCCAACGACGATGTGGTGAGCATGCGCACAGGTATCATGGGATACAAAGGGCGCATCCATTATCATTGCAGTCCTTGTATCGACGAGTGGCTGAACCAGATGGACACCTCGGTTGGGAAACAGGCCGTGCTGGCGGCGATAGCCAGGCACATCGATACGGAGATACATAGGCATTATCGCCTGTATCCATGCAATTATGTGGCCCTCGGCCTTATGGAGGGTACGACATCCTACGACAACTATTATACACACCATGACCAGGCTGAGTTTGAACATTATCTCTCAGGGCAGCTTGCCAAGATCGACATTCCCGACAAGGATGAGGATTTCTTGCGTGCGCGGATGATTGAGATGTATGCCAACCCGGCCCGAAACTTCATCGCTGCACAATGATTTGCCCTAAGTCCGTCTCTGCACTCTTCTTGTCGTTCTCTATCCAGATGGCGATGGTTCTCTGTTGTGCTTCATGTACAACTGAAGGTTATGAGACGGGCGATGGCAAGCTTTCGTATCTGCGTGCTGATTTTGTCGAGGTGCATACCAAAGCACAAAAAACACTCGACTATGCACTGACTGATGACGGAGATTCGTTGGTTTTTGAACCTCTTGTCAATGCGGAATGGGCCACCACACCCGACTCTATCTACAGGGCGATGTTGATGTACAATCACAAGGGTGGTGGCAAGGTGTCGGATGTCATCTCGGTAGGACAGGTAATGACCTTGTGGATGACACCCACGTCGCGTGTGAAAAAAGTGTGTACCGACCCGGTGAAGGTGGAGAGTATGTGGATGAGCCGGAATGGCAAATACCTCAATCTTGGCATCTATGTCAAGACAGGGCAGGCCGATGGGGCTGATGTCCGTCAGTCCGTCGCCATGTTGTGTGACACTGTCATGACGCAGGATAATGGTTCAAAGGAGTATCGCCTGCGTCTGTATCATGATCAGAATGGGGTGCCTGAATATTATTCCAGCAGGGTGTATGTGAGCGTTCCGACAGCGTCACTGCGCCGGGGCGATGTCATCAAAATAGAGGCCAACACATACGATGGTGTGTTGGCCCGTGAGTTTGCTATTTGATGGCATTGTTTTCCTGACTTTCTTCTTTCAGTCTCTTTGAGAGCTTGCTGAGCATGTCGGCGGTCATGGAGCGTATGTCATAGGTGGGGCTCCATCCCCATTCGCGGCGTGCGCAGGTGTCGTCCATCTTGTCTGGCCAGCTCTCTGCGATAGCCTGCTTCAGCGGGTCTACATCGTACACCATCTCAAAGTCGGGCTTATGTTTCTTGATTTCTGCGTAGATGGTTTCCGGAGCAAAACTCATGGCGGCTACGTTGAAACCGTTGTGATGTACCAGACGGTCGGGATTGGCTTCCATCAGCGTGATGGCGGCTTTCAATGCGTCGGGCATGTACATCATGTCCATCAGGGTGCCCTGCTTGATGGGGCACACGAATTTCTCTCCTCTTACGGCAGAGTAGAAAATGTCTACGGCGTAGTCGGTGGTGCCGCCGCCCGGAGGGGTGATGTATGAGATGATACCGGGGAAACGTACCGAGCGTGTGTCCACGCCATATTTATGGAAGAAATAGTCGCTTAGCAGCTCTGTAGTTACTTTCGAAACACCATAAATGGTGCGGGGGCGCTGGATGGTGTCTTGAGGGGTGCGCACATGCGGCGTGCTCAGACCAAACGACCCGATGCTGCTGGGCGTGAACACAGAGCAATGGGCTTCGCGGGCCACCTCGAGGATGTTCCATAGACCGTCGATACCGATGCGCCATGCCAGACGGGGCTTTGATTCAGCCACCACCGAGAGCAGTGCGGCCAGGTTGTAGATGGCATCGATGTGATATTCCTTCACCACTGAGGCAATCATCTCTCCGTCGGTCACGTCGGCCATCGCCGAAGGCCCCGACTCCTTGAGGGCACCCTTAGGCTCGGCACCTTGGATGTATCCCGCTACCACATGCTCGTCGCCATATATCTCGCGTAGTCTCATTGTGAGTTCCGACCCAATCTGGCCGGTCGACCCAATTACCAGTATGTTTTTCATACGTCTGTAAAGAATTTGGTAGGTTCAAAAAGTTTGTGTCTGCAAAATAAACACTTTTTTTTCATATACAAGCATCCGGGCGAATAAAAAATGCATATTTTCAACGTGATTTATAAAAAATAACATTTTGCATAGTGCGTGTTCGGAAAATTATTGCTTATTTTGTGCATTCTTTTTAAATCATTCTTAAAATCTAATGTTATGTTTGGAAAAATGCAGGAACATCTCAGAAACACGATAGCTGAGATTCGTGAGGCAGGACTTTATAAGGAGGAACGTATCATTGAGAGTCCTCAGCGTGCTGCCATCAGTGTGAAAGGTAAGGAAGTGCTCAATTTCTGTGCCAACAATTATCTCGGATTGTCCGACCATCCACGTCTGATAGAAGGTGCCAAGAAAATGATGGACCGTCGGGGCTTCGGCATGTCGTCGGTGCGTTTCATCTGTGGCACACAGGATATCCATAAAGAGTTGGAGGCCGCCATCTCCGACTATTTCAAGACCGAGGACACTATACTTTATGCGGCATGTTTTGATGCCAACGGAGGCGTGTTCGAACCTCTCTTTACTGAAGAGGATGCCATTATCTCCGACGCGCTCAACCATGCTTCGATCATCGACGGAGTGCGCCTCTGCAAGGCGAAACGCTACCGCTATGCCAATGCCGACATGGCCGACCTTGAGCGCTGCCTGAAGGAGGCACAGGCCCAGCGGTTCCGTATTATATGTACCGACGGCGTGTTCTCCATGGATGGCAATGTGGCTCCGATGAGTCAGATATGCGACCTGGCTGAAAAATATGACGCGCTGGTGATGGTCGATGAGTCTCACTCCGCCGGTGTGGTGGGCGAGACCGGTCATGGTGTGAGCGAGCTGTGTCACACCTACGGACGTGTGGATATCTATACAGGCACTCTGGGCAAGTCGTTTGGAGGCGCACTGGGAGGATTCACCACGGGCCGCAAGGAAATCATCGAATTGTTGCGACAGCGCAGCCGTCCGTATCTTTTCTCCAATTCACTCGCACCGTGTATCATCGGCGCAAGCCTCGAGGTCTTCAAGATGCTCAAAGAGAGCAACGAGATTCATGACCGCCTCGTGGAGAATGTCAACTATTTCCGCGACAAGATGATGGCTGCCGGATTTGACATCAAACCCACTCAGAGCGCCATTTGTGCAGTGATGCTCTACGATGCCAAGTTGTCGCAGGTCTACGCCAACAAATTGCTCGATGAGGGTATTTATGTCACTGGTTTCTACTATCCGGTGGTGCCCAAGGGTCAGGCTCGTATACGTGTGCAGATCTCTGCCGGACACAATCGCGAACAGCTCGACCGTTGCATCGAAGCCTTCATCAAGGTCGGACGGGAGTTGGGAGTGCTCAAGTGATCATCCCGCGCTCATCACCTGCAGCGATATAGTATACGTGAGCTTCAACGGCAGATCCTTGCTTTTGAAGCTCACGCTCTTTTTTCAGATGGCTATAGACGGAAGGCGATGTCGACCCTGTTGCCGCTGAAGCCGATACTCACATCGCGCTTGCCAAAACATTTCTTGCTGAGATAATACGTCAGTTCGGTGCCGAGGAATCCGATGCCAGCGCCAGCTGCTACGTCATACCAGTGGTGGCGGTCGCGCCGAACTCTGTCGATAGCGGTCAGCGTGGCCACCGCATATCCGCCTATGCTGACCCAAGGCGAGAGATGGCCATATTCCTTGTGCAGGATTGTGGCACCGGAGAATGCCAGGGTGGCATGACCCGATGGGAAGGAGTAATGGTCGCTATGGTCGGGGCGGTCTTCCTTGAACGAATGTTTCAGTCCGTAGGTGATGGCGTCGGAGATGATGTATGAGGCGGCAGCATTGCCGACCGTCTCCCACCAGTTGTGATGGTTATCCAAGCCGGCTGTCTTCATGATTAGCATCGTGGCCAGGGGGATATGTTGGGTGATGTCGTTGAAGGTGTCGCTGTGCCTTTGTTGGGCACATAGCGTTGAGAAGGGCATGAGAATGAAGAGAAATATATAGATGAATCTCATGGGGAAACAATGAAAAAATAGCGACATCGTTTAATTTACACTGGCAAAGGTACTGCAAAGATTGAGCAAATAGGATAATTTTATGACTTTTTATCTTTTTTTCTTGATTATTTGATATGTGTCATGGCCAGGCAAAAACAATATGCACTAAATTTGACCTACGGCCGAAGATAGGCTGCGGTTCGGAAAAGAAAACAAAAACTTCGTGTTTTGTTTTGCTTTTCGCTCACCTTGCACTATCTTTGCATGAAACAAACTATTATATTCCATGAGAAAACTATTCCTTACGATCTTTGTGTGTCTTGCTGCCTTGTCGGCCCGGGCACAGTCGAAAGAGACCTTCAGCAACCCGCCAGCCGAGATGTGTAGCCATGTCATACTCGGATGGGATGGTGAGATCAGCGCCCAGGTCATGGAGAGAGACCTCGATGCCATACAGAAAGCAGGATTTCGCAATGTCATCATCGAGCCGGGGTATCGAATGGGGACTCCCTACCTGAGCGAACAGTGGTTTCAGAATGTGCGCATGATGGCTGATGCCGTGGCGCGCCGTGGCATGAAAATGTGGATTATAGATGAGGGGAAATACCCCAGCGGAATGGCGGGGGGCAAATTCTCGCAGCTGCGTCCAGACCTGTGTATGCAGGCCTTGGTGGCTCAGGGTGATACAGTGATGGCTGTGAGGCGGTCGTCGCAGACACGCTGTGTGAACAATCCCACAGGCGGAAAAGACGAGAGCAACTCTCTGTGCGACTACCTCGACACCTTGGCTGTCGACCAGTTCATAGAGTGGACCCATGAGCAGTACAGACGCACCCTGGGTTCACATCTCGGCACTACAGTCCTGGGATTCAGAGGGGATGAGCCCGCATTCCAGCGTGTGCCGTGGACAACGGATATCGTCAGCGTGTTTGAACGGGAGAAGGGATACAGCCCCATGCCTTACCTGAAGGTGCTGACCAAAAACAGCCGTTCCTCTCTCAACGCACCGTCACTGACAGAAGAGGAACGCCGGGCAAAGGCCGACTACTGGGATGTGTGGAGTCGTCTCTTTGCCGACCGCTATTTCAAGAGGCAGGCCGACTGGTGTGAGGCTCATGGGGTGAGTCATATCACGCACATGGACAAGGATGACATGTTGTCATGGTGCGTGAAGATGGAGGGTGACCCTTTCCGGTGTCTCAGCAGGGTGCAAGTACCTGGCGTGGATGTGATCTGGTCGCAGGTGTGGTATGGCAGCAATACGGAGTATCCGCGTCTGGCCTCTTCCACAGCTCATGTGTACGGACGGCAGAGGGCTTTCAGTGAAAGCTTTGCGGCATATTACAGAAAACTGGATATCCCTTCGGTCAAGTATGTCGTTGACTATCAGATAGCCAGGGGCATCAATTTCTTCGAGTTCATGTTCTTCCAGAGCAAACGTGGCCCCACCGGCTATATGGCTGATCCGGGGATGGCTGCGCTCAATGCCTATGTCAACCGCGCCACGTGGCTCATGGCGCAAGGACAGCCTACGGCGCGGGTGGCGGTATATGCTCCCGTGTCTACGCTCTGGCTGGGCAACGACCGTGCCGAGGATTATATGAAGGCGGTCGGGCATATGCTCACAGCCCATCAGTATGATTTCGACTTCATCACCGATGATGCGCTGACCGAGGCGATAGAGGTGGGCAATGGTACCTTGCGCAACAGGAGCGGACAGACTTATACTTCTCTCGTGATACCCTACAGTGAGGTGATACGGCTGAAAGCCTGGCAGAAGATACGTGAGTTTGCCAGTCGTGGAGGCAAGGTCATGTTTGTGGGAGGTAAGCCCGGGAGCGTTGTCGACAGGAGTTTCATGCACCCACAGCCGATAGACATGATCGATCCAGCTCCGCTCTTCACCGACAGCCTGTGGCATCAGGAGATGGAAAATACTCTCCCGAGACGCCAGCTGACCGTCGTGGCAGGTCATGCCGACAGCATCGCCTATACTGCGCGCAAGACGGCTGATGCGCATATTTTCTTCCTGCTCAACCAGCGAAGTCAGTCCACGCAGGTCACGGTCGACCTCGACTGCATGGGCGAGGCTCAGCTTTGGGATGCCATGACGGGTGATGTCCACAGCATACCCTTCACGGTCGTAGGCAACCAAACTCGCGTCACGCTTGATATGAAAGCCTGGGATGCGAAAATCATCGTCGTAAAAAAGCGCCAGACAGATTATCCGGTCAAAAATTATAAGAGTATACAGGCGGCCATCGACCAGGCTCATCGCGACGGCGGTGGCAGGGTGGTCATCCCCAAAGGTAAATATCGCACGGGGGCATTGTTCTTTCCCCGTGGGGTCGACCTGCATCTGGAGCAGGGAGCTGTCTTAGTGAGTATCGTCGATACTACGTTATACCCTATCGTCGACACTCGGTGGGAGGGACGTATGCAGAAAGCACGTGCGGCATTGCTCAATTTCGACGACAACGACGGATGCAGGGTCACCGGCAGCGGAGTCATCGACGCGCAGGGACTGAAATGGAAGAATCTCAAGACACGCTTCATGGGGAGACCTAAAACTTTTTGTTTCAATCACTGCGACGGAGGAAGTATCTGTGGGGTGAAGATCCTCAATCAGGCTTTCTGGTGTCTGCACATCTTGTTCACCGACGGATTCACCGTGGATGGGGTGTCTGTCGAGGCCCAGGATTATATCCCAAGCAGTGATGGCATCGACATCGACTCGTCTACAGGCGTGACTGTGCGCAACACGCATATCAAGGCTCATGACGATTGCATCTCTATCAAGAGCGGCAAGGATGCCGACGGGCGCAGGGTGAATAAGGCCTCAGCAGACATCCTGATCGAAGGCTGCCATTTCGATTACGGACACGGAGGGGTGGCCATCGGAAGTGAAGTGTCGGGCGATGTGCGCAGGGTGACAGTCAGGAGATGTGATATGTCGGGGGAGAACTGGAACCCTATCCGCTTCAAAAGCCAGCCGTCACGGGGTGGGGTGATCGAGGATGTACTCTTTGAGGATATTGATATCCGCCAGGCACGCAACGTCTTTGAGGTGAATATGTCCTGGCGCATGAAGGGGGCAACAGAACCACCTTACAAGCCGCTGACGACACTGCGTAACATTCGTTTCCGCAACGTCACGGCGCACGCTGAAAACGCTGGCCTCTTCAGAGGGTATGAGGAACAGCCTCTCACGCCAGAGATCTTTTCTTTTGAAAATTGCCGCCTGTATGTCAAGACTCCCCTGCAGCTGCAGTTTGCCAGCCTTGACCTTCAGGGACTGGACATCATCACCGAAAATCATTGAGATGAAGGCAAAAGACCATTCTCAATGGTGGACTTGCCTGCTGGCTGTAGCGCCCCTGCCGTTGGCAGCACCACAGGATGCCGCAGCCGCTGGGCATCACGGAGAAGGCATGCCACCGAATATCATCCTCTTCCTGGTCGATGATATGGGATGGCAGGATACTTCCGTCCCATTCTGGAAAGAAAGGACAGTGATGAATGACAGATACGAGACGCCCAATATGGAGAGGCTCGCACAGGAGGGAATGGTCTTCACGCAGGCTTATGCTGCACCTATCAGCTCTCCCAGCCGGTGCTCACTGATGACGGGGGCGAATGCCGCACGGCACAGAGTGACCAATTGGACGTTGCTCAAAGATCATTCCACGGATGTTGACGACCCTGATGTGTCGCCGCCTGAATGGAACATGAATGGTATCTGCCAGCAACAAGGGGTCGCACATACATTCTTTGCCCGCTCTTTTGTCGATATACTCCACCGGCATGGCTATTATACCATCCATTGCGGAAAGGCACACTGGGGCGCTGAAGGCACACCCGGTGAGGATCCCGTACATTTCGGATTTGATGTCAACATCGCCGGACATGCCGCAGGCGGACCGGCCACCTATCTCAGTGAGCAGAATTATGGCCATGACCAGCAGGGACAGCCTGTATCGCCCATGCACACACCCGGACTGCGAAAGTATTGGCAGACGGGCACATTCCTCACCGAGGCGCTCACTCGTGAGGCTCTCTCGGCTCTCGATAGCGCAAGGCAGAGGAGACAGCCTTTTTTCCTTAATATGTCGCATTATGCGGTGCATATCCCCATCGACAGAGATCCACGTTTTTACGAGAAATACGTCACTAAGGGGCTCTCTTCCCGGGAAGCTGCTTACGCCTCTCTGATAGAAGGTGTCGACAAAAGCCTTGGCGAGATACTCGACTGGGTGGACCGCCACGCAGAGACTGACAACACCGTGATCATCTTCATGAGTGACAATGGCGGACTGGCTACCAGCAGCTATTGGAGAGACGAACCGCTCTATATGCAGAATGCACCGTTGCGAAGTGGTAAAGGGTCGCTTCTGGAGGGAGGCATCCGTGAACCGATGATTGTGAGATGGCCCTCGCAAGTGAAACCCGGCTCACGGTGTGATGAATTGGTGATGATCGAAGATTTCTTTCCCACATTGCTGGAAATGGGGGGCGTGAGGAGATACAAGGTGCCGCAGACCATCGACGGCAAGAGTTTCATGCCGTTGCTCACACAGGTTGGCCATCAGCCCAAGCGCAAGACATTGGTGTGGAACTATCCAAATGTATGGGGAAACACCGGGCCGGGCATCAGTCTCAACTGTGCCATACGCCAAGGCGAATGGAAACTGATTTATCACTATGATACGGGAGAGAAGGAGTTGTACAATATTTCCGAAGATATCGGCGAATCGCAGAATTTGGTCAGCCGCCATCCACGACTGGTGAGAAAACTTTCTCGTCTGTTGGGTCGTAGCCTGCGCCGGATGAAAGCCCAGCGGCCAATATACAAGTCCACCGGCAAACCTTGCCCGTGGCCGGATGAATCAGTCTCAGGATAATGTCCCAGAATGCCATAATACAAACAAAACGCAAAAAAAGACAAAAAAACATAAACTTGGTGCTGTTACGTTTTTTATGATTATCTTTACACTCCATTTCTGGAAAGAATGTAATTAAATTTAAGATAAAAGGATATGCACTTATATAGATTTTCAGGTCTGCTGTGCTCGCTCTTGATGACGCTGGGGCTCTCGGCGCAGGGAAAAGTAGATATGCCGACGATGTTCAGGCAGAACAAGACTTCTGTCGTCACACTCAAAAGTGGGCGAAAAGTAAAAACCCCCAACTCGAATGTCTTCCTCAAAAACGGAGCACTGCTCTATTTCGAAGGCACGAAAGCCAAGGAGGCACGGATGGATATTATCGAAAGCGTGGATTTCGACGAGCGAAAGTTTATTAATATCGACGACCGCCTGGCCTATTTCGTCGACTCCGTCAAGGGCAACAGCCTCTATTGCGTCGAGCTGATCGATATTGATGCCTATGAGCGCAACCTCAAAAACAATGTCAATATCACCAATATTGATTTCAACAGCGAGATGCTCCAGACATCGACCAACAACCTCAACACCGAAGACGATATACAATATCCCATCATTCACCAATACTATTATCTGCTCGACGGGAAAATCGTCAAAGCTCACGACCGCGACCTCGCTTATCACTTGGACAAAGAGCGAAAACGGCATCTGCGGACGATGGTTGAAGACCCTGCTTTCAATTGGACAGATTCGGAGAGCCTGATGAAATTGTTGAAACTTATCACCAAATAGGATCAAAGTGAAGCGTACGTTCCAACACCGGGTGGCCTTGTCGGCAGTCGCAAGCGTGGTCATGCTGGCTTTCCTTACCTTCTATTTCTTCTGGCACCGGGCTGGAGTACATGTCATCATCGGCTTTGCCTTGATGATGGTCACTATCGTTGTGCTGGAGCGCGTGGTGCATACCACTTATACCATCACTGATGAGGGATGCCTGGAAATATATCGCGGGAGATGGAGCAAACTACAGAGGATACCATTGAGCGATATCGTCAGTATGGAAATCAGGAAATCACCTCTCGGACTCACACGCTACGTCTTGATCGAATACGGTGCAAACCATTTCGTCAGCGTTCAACCAGACAACGAAGAAAACTTTATACAAGAAATCAGAAAAAGACTGAAAAGACATGAAAATTGACAAATATCCATATAAGTCTTGTAAGACGGTAAATCTCTTTCGCCCCAGCATATTGATCTTACTCATGATGTGGCTGATGGCCCCGTCGCAAGGAAGAGCGCAGATCGTAGATGACAGCAACCACAACATCCAGAATATGGGCGACGATGTCTCGCCTTACCGTAATTGGCTCGATGGCGTGAGATACCGACTCGACGGACTCATGGACGACAAACTGCTTCAGACTACACAGCTCGGGCTTCAGGTCTACGACCTCACGGTAGGACAGATGGTCTATCAGAAAAACGAAAGGCAGCGCATGCGTCCGGCATCGGTCATGAAGGTGCTCACATCAATCACTGCACTCGATATGTATGGCGGCAATTTTGAGTACCGCACCAGTGTGTGCTGCAATGGCAATATGGCAGGCGACACACTGAGGGGTAACCTCTATTGTGTCGGAGGGTTTGACCCTACGGTGACAAAGACCGACATCTCTGTCATGGCTGACAGGGTGAGGCAGTTTGGTATCTCGCATGTGGATGGAATGCTTGTGGCGGATCTCACCATGAAGGATACTACGACTTACGGAAGCGGATGGTGCTGGGATGACGACAACGACAAACTCACACCGCTCCTGGTTGACAAGAAAGACCAGTTTCTCTCTGTCTTTGCACAGTCTCTCAGGGAGAAGGGTGTATCGCTGAATGTCGTGTTCTCCAAGGGGAAGGTGCCTCAGGGATGTACGGAGATCTACCAGCATCGCAACAGTATAGACAATGTGCTTCAGCGAATGATGAAAAAGAGCGACAACCTCTATGCCGAGTCGATGTTCTACCAGATCGCAGCGGGCAGCAGCACGCAACCAGGACGGGCCAGCGACGCCTCCGGGGCTATCAAGAGACTTGCCTTCCGCCTGGGCCTGGATTCCACACAGTATACATTCGCTGATGGAAGCGGCTTGTCGCTTTATAGCTATGTCTCTGCCGAACTGTTGGTGCGCTTCCTGCGCTATGCTTACGAGCAGAGACCCATCTACGCACATCTCTACCCGTCACTGCCCGTGGCAGGGGTTGACGGCACGCTCGAAAACAGAATGAAAAAAGGCAGTGCGCGAGGCAATGTACATGCCAAGACTGGCACGGTGACAGGAGTGTCGACGCTGGCCGGATACTGTACCGCTGCAAATGGCCATCAGCTTTGCTTCGCTATCCTCAACCAGGGACTCGTCAAGGCCTCCGACGGACGCGACTTCCAGGACCGTCTCTGTGAGGTGCTCTGCAGGTAATTATTTTCCACGGCTAAAAAATATTCAGATGAATAAGCTATTCAAGACCATGGCCTGCATCGCGGCCGTTGCATGTCTTTTAGGCGCATGCAAAAAGAAAGAAGTGTCAATTGACAAAGTAAAGGACATCATCGAACAGTCGGTCATCGCCGAAGAGAAAGACAAAGGAAGGGTGCTCGTCGTGGATACGGTCATCCTTCATCAGACAACCGGCGACAATTACAAAGGACAGCTCCTCGGAGTGGCTTCAGATACCATCCCAGTGGTATATCAGTTGACTGTGACTGACGCTGGCGATGACCTCGACATCGAGTGGGAGGAACAGATTGCCCCGCCTTTTTAGGGCTTAGTCTTTTTGACTTGTCCACCGTTCAATCTGGCACTCATGTGTCTTCTTCTCGCGGTCGTAGTTGATGCCCACGAGCAGCAGGTCCGTGGCATGCTCTGCCACCTTGGCGGGATACTGACGGCGATGGATCTGAGCGATGGCACTGTCGGCGTCGCGGTTGTATTTCAGTTCTAAGACGATGGCGGGCGAGTCGACGTTCTTCCGGGGGATGAGCACCAGGTCGGCGAAGCCCTTTCCTGTGGGCAGCTCGCGGTGGATGACGTAGTCGTTGCGGGCGTAGTAGTAGGCGATGGAGAGCACGCAGGCCAGCGAGTTCTCATTGTTGTACGACAGAATACTGGTGTTTTCGTCGTGTGCGGCGTCCACGCCACGGGCCACGGCTTCACTGTCGCCGTCGAGGGTGGCCTGAAGCAACTGCTCCGACTGCTTGATGGCATCAACGACGGGTTGCCAGTTGGTCGTCTTTACGGCGTTCACCATCTCACCGACCACCTCTCGGTTGGGGATATAGCATTCCTCTTCATTCCATTCATAGGAGAGGTAACCCAAATGGATGAGCACGGTGAGCACGTCGTCACGACTCCGTATCACCGACATGTCGTTTTGGAATCCCGTGGGGTCTACCATGCTGCGTCCTCCAGCCAGCATCCGTATGATGTCGTCCTTCAGTCCCTCGTAATTCATCTGGATGTAGTCAGCCACGGTGTCGAAAGCACCGGTAGAGGCCCAGTAACTCTGACAGCGGTGCCGAAATATAGCTTGTATCACCGAATTGGGGTTGAATATCGAAGGCTCGTCGCCTATCTGATAACCGTCATACCATTTCTCCAGTTCATTGAAGTCGGCATTGTATTTCCCAGCCAGTGCTTTCACCTCATCTTTGGTGAAGCCAAAATAGCCAGCCATGGGGCCAGGGTTCACCATGGAATATTCAATGAAGTTGTTAAGTGCCGACTGTGTCTTGTATTTCTTGATAGGTAGAATGCCGGTCATGTAGACACCAGCGAAGACCCTGTTAGCATTCATTCCCTTGAACATGCGGCGCAACCAGTCCACGTAGCGGTCCATCGCCTGGGAACCGGGATTGTGCTCGCGACAGATAGCATCCCATTCATCAATGATGAAAACGAAGCGCTGGCCGGTTTTCTCGGCGATGCGAATAAGGCAGTTCATCAGGTCGTCGTTCTCTTCCACCTCTACGTCGGGGTAAGCTTTCAGTACGTCCGATCTCAGTTCTGTGTCGATGGTTGGTACGATATGGTTGTCGTGAAACCTTGTGACAAACTCCGACAAGTCGAGATAGATGACCGGATATTTGTTGAGATGCTCCTCAAACGACGGGTGCTGAGCTATCTCCAGGTCGGCGAAAAGACTGCGTGAGTCGCGGGAGTGGTCGTAGTAGGCACAGAGCATCTTGGCCGCCATCGACTTGCCGAAGCGGCGGCAGCGTGAGACGCAGGTGAAGGCTTGTTCTGAGAACAGGGTGTTGTTGACAACGGCAATCAGCCCCGACTTGTCGACATATTCACTTTTGCGTATTCTTTGGAAAGCCTCGTTTCCAGTGTTGATGAAAATGCCCATGGTAGTATATGGTTTTGTTTTTTGCAAAGATAGTGCAAGGTGAGCGAAAAGCAAAACAAAATACGAAGTTTTTGTTTTCTTTTCCGAACCGCCGCCTATCTTCGGCCGAAGGTCAAATATAGTGCAAGGTGAGCGAAAAGCAAAACAAAATACGAAGTTTTTGTTTTCTTTTCCGAACCGCCGCCTATCTTCGACCGAAGGTCAAATATAGTGCAAGGTGAGCGAAAAGCAAGTTTGCAAAAAAAATGTTGTTGTTTTTTTGCTTTTGTCCCCGTTTTTCCTTATTTTTGTAGGACTCTTTCACTTGTGTCTTGCTTGTCAGGACTGAGGGTGGGAGAGACTATATATGAAAAGGCGATCCTATTCACCAACCAGCAATGGGAATCCATCCTCCTGCCTGACGTGAACGGCATTTCCACCGGCATTGTAGAAATCGACAGTGACGGAAGTGACTCCCCCACTTACAATCTCTCTGGTCAACGAGTGAAACGAAGCACTCATGGCATCTTTATACAAAACGGGAGAAAGAGTATTAGATAGATCTCATTTCTCCAGTAAAGACATCGTTAGCTGTTTGAAAAATAGCATCTTACAAAACAAAAGTAAAAAGCCATTATTACAATAGTATAAAGAAAAGGAAATACCCTCAAGCAATGTCATAGAAATATTTTGACATTTGAATCTGATAATATATTATAAAACAAATTATACTCCACAAAAGGCATTTAAGATGAAAAAAATATTATTTCTTTTGCTCCAACTTTTACCTGTCTTAGGATTTGGACAGAACATCTCATTTCAAGACGATATTGTAAAAGAAATATGTATTGAAAATTGGGATACGAATGGTGACGGAGAACTCAGTTTGGCAGAAGCCGCTTCTGTGACTGACTTGGAAGACAACTTTAGTTGGAATTCTTCCATTACTAGTTTTACTGAGTTAAAATATTTCACTGGACTCAATGAAATTGGGGATGGGGCTTTTGAGGTATGCTCCAGCCTTACATCAATCGACATACCCAACAGCGTGACGAGCATAGGTTATAGGGCTTTCATGGATTGTTCCGGTCTTACATCAATCGACATACCCAACAGTGTGACGAGCATTGGGGAGTGGGCTTTTTCTATCTGCTCCGGACTTACGTCAATCGACATTCCCAACAGCGTGACGAGTATAGGTGATTATGCTTTTTCTTGGTGCTCCGGACTTACGTCAATCGACATCCCCAACAGCGTGACGAGCATAGGGGAAGAGGCTTTTAGTAATTGCTCCGGCCTTACATCAATCGACATCCCCAACAGCGTGACGAGTATAGGTGATTATGCTTTTTTTGACTGCTCCGGACTTACGTCAATCAACATCCCCAACAGCGTGACGAGTATAGGTGATTATGCTTTTTTTGACTGCTCCGGACTTACGTCAATCAACATCCCCAACAGCGTGACGAGTATAGGTGATTATGCTTTTTCTGAGTGCTCCGGACTTACGTCAATCGACATCCCCAACAGCGTGACGAGCATAGGGGAAGAGGCTTTCAGTTATTGTTCCAGCTTGACATCAATCGACATCCCCAACAGCGTGGCGAGCATAGGGTCTTATGCTTTTTCTGGCTGCTCCAGCCTTCCTGTAGAAAATGGTATCAGATATGCTGACACATATTTGGTGGAAGCGGTTGACACAAATCATACAACATATCAAATCAAAGAAGGCACGAGATTCATTGGAAGTTCTGCTTTTTCTGAGTGCTCCAGTTTGACATCAATCGACATCCCCAACAGCGTGACGAGTATTGGGGAGTGGGCTTTTCATTACTGCTCCAGTTTGACATCAATCGATATCCCCAACAGCATGACGAGTATTGGTGAGTGGGCTTTTTATCATTGCTCTGGCCTTACATCAATCACTATCCCTAACAGCGTGACGAGTATAGGGGAAGGGGCTTTTTATGACTGTAATTCGTTGGATACTGTAATAATAGAAAATCCTGTGCCAGCTGAGATATACGGAAGTGCTTTCGAAGATCAAGAGAACGCGATATTATACGTTCCTTACGGATCAAAAGAAAGTTATCAGGCGGCTGAAGTCTGGCGTGATTTCGGTAATATTATTGAATTTCATCCGTTAAATGATACAATATCTTACGCCGGCCTTCTTTATTCGATATCCCAATTGGATTTTTATAGCAATCATAATGAGGTTCAGTTAATTAAGAATGAAAATGCAGAAGGTGATATAATAATTCCATCTACAATCATAGATGAAACAGGTACTGAATATTCAGTTACCTCCATCGAAGAAAAGGCGTTCTACAACTGTGGCAAGATAACCTCATTATCCATACCCGCAACCGTGACGAACATCGGCAAGGCCATCACTTCGTGCTGCACCAACCTCGGCAGTATCACCGTAGATGCAGACAACCCTGTCTATGACTCCCATGACAACTGTAATGCCGTCATCGAGACCGAGACAGGCCGCCTGATTGCAGGCTGCTACAAAACCGTCATCCCGGAGGGTGTGACTGTCGTCGGTTCCGAGGCCATGCGCGGCATGTTTGGCCTCAAGGCCATCACACTGCCAAGCACACTCAAGACCATCGAAGGCCTGGCGTTTTACCACTGCAAGGGTCTGAAGGGGAGCCTCAGAATCCCCGACGGTGTGACCAGTGTCGCCACATACGCCTTCTACAAATGTACGGGGCTCACCTCACTGGATATCCCCGCCACGGTGACTTCCCTCGGTACATACGCCTTCCGGGAATGTACGGGCCTGACTACAGTCAGATGTCGCATCGCCACTCCGCTCTCCATCAACTCCAAGACGTTCGCCAACTACGCCGACTGTACGCTGATGGTGCCCGAGGGGAGTGTCAGCGCCTACAAGGCGGCTTCTGTGTGGAAAACTTTCAAGCAGATCATCGGTGATGCTAACAAGGTGAGCGTGCCGGAAGTGGAGGTCTACACCGGTGAACAAGGTAGCATCACCGTTGACTTTATCACCGGCCATGAGGATGAGTACACGGGCTACCAGTTTGATGTCGTCCTGCCGGAAGGTATCAGCGTGGTTCAAGGCGGTTACACGCTCTCCGACCGCTTTAACGGCAGCGGTGTCACTTGCTCCATATCCAAGTTGTCAGATACAGAGTACCGCGTGGTGTGTTACTCTACCAATCGTAAGACCATCAGCGGTATCGACGGGACACTGATCACGCTGTCCGTCAAGGCTGACGAGGACATGGCTCCTGCCACTTACACTGGGCAGGTGAAGGATTTCATCCTGAATGACCAGGACAATAACAGCGTCTACCTTGATGACACGGACTTCTTCATCACAGTCGTCAAACGACAACCGGGTGACGTGAACCACGACACAGCGGTTGACATCACGGACGTGCTCATGACGGTGGACTACATCCTGGGCAAGAATCCGATAGAATTCTACAAGGACGACGGCGACGTGAACAGGGATGGGAAGGTCAATATCTCTGATGTGCTGAGCATCGTCGATATCATCCTTGGCTATAAGAAATATGTAGCTCCCCCGACAGTCCGTACTGCTATGTTCGACAACCTCTTCCTGACAAAGACTAACAACACCTATATGCTCTGCCTTGACAACCAGGAGCCGTACAAAGGCTGCCAGATGCGGGTGAAACTGCCCGACGGCTGCACGCTGCGTGACGCGTCATTGGTAAAGGAGAGATCAGACGGCCATCAGGTGTCAGTACGCAATCATGGCGACGGTGAATACACCCTGGTGGTTTATTCCACCAACGGACAACTGCTCAGGGATAACAGTACTCCTTTGCTCCGCCTCCTCGTAAATGGCAATGGCAATGCGGATGACATCCAGGTGTCGGACATCCTTTTCACCAGTCAGCAATGGGAATCCGTCCTCCTGCCTGACGTGAGCGGCATTTCGACCGGTATCACGGAAACCGATAGTGACGAAAGTGACTCTCCGATATACAACGTTCAAGGACAACGTGTGAAACAATGTTCACATGGCATTCTCATCAGTAACGGCAAGAAAAAGGTCGTAAAATGAGTTGTTGGTCAAATTTTATAAGAACAATCAAGGGTCAGGTCTCTGCTGAAGACCTGACCCTTGATTGTTCTTGAACGAATTACTATTCCCGCCACCGCTCAATCTGACACTCATGTGTCTTCTTCTCGCGGTCGTAGTTGATGCCCACGAGCAGCAGGTCCGTGGCATGCTCTGCCACCTTGGCGGGATACTGACGGCGATGGATCTGAGCGATGGCACTGTCGGCGTCGCGGTTGTATTTCAGTTCTAAGACGATGGCGGGCGAGTCGACGTTCTTCCGGGGGATGAGCACCAGGTCGGCGAAGCCCTTTCCTGTGGGCAGCTCGCGGTGGATGACGTAGTCGTTGCGGGCGTAGTAGTAGGCGATGGAGAGCACGCAGGCCAGCGAGTTCTCATTGTTGTACGACAGGATACTGGTGTTTTCGTCGTGTGCGGCGTCCACGCCGCGTGCCACCGCCTCGCTGTCGCCGTCAAGGGTGGCCTGAAGCAGGTGCTCCGATTGCTGGAGTGCATGGACAACATTCGCCCAGTTGGTTTTCTCCACGGCATTCTCCATCTCGCCGGCCACTTCATAGTTGGGGATATAGCACTCTTTTCTACGCCAGTCAAAGGAGAGGTATCCTAAGTGGATGAGCACGGTGAGCACGTCGTCACGACCGCGTATCACCGACATGTCATTCTGAAATTTAGTGGTGTTTACTTTGACCTTCTCTCCTGCCAGCATCTTGATGATATCGTCTTTCAGTCCCTCGTAGTTCATCTGGATATAGTCTGCCACGGTGTCGAAGGCACCAGTGGAGGCCCAGTAGCTCTTGCAGCGTCGGCGTTTGACGGCCTGCATTACCGAGTTGGGGTTGAACATCGACGGTTCGTCGCCGATATGATAGCCGTCATACCATTTCACCAGTTCGTCGAAGTCTACGCCATGCTTTTGCGCGAGTGTTCTCACCTCGTCCTTGGTGAATCCGAAATATCCGGCCATGTTGCCGGGCTCCACCATCGAGTATTCGATGAAGTTGTTGAGTGCCGACTGTGTCTTGTATTTCTTGATGGGCAGGATGCCGGTCATGTAGACACCGGCGAAGACCCTGGCTGCAATGGCATCCTTGAACATGCGGCGGAGCCATCCCACATAGCGGTCCATGGCCTGAGTGTCAGAGGGAAACTCTCGGCAGATGGCATCCCACTCGTCGATGATGAAGATAAAGCGCTGCCCCGTCTGGTCTGCGATGCGGAAGAGGCAATTCATCAGGTCGTCCTTTTCGCGTGTCTTTACGTCAGGGTATGTCTCGAGTATTTCCGTCTTGAGGTCTTCCTCCATGTGTGCGACGATATGGTCATCGCGGTAACGCTCTACCATGGACGACAGGTCGAGGTAGATGACGGGGTATTTGTTGAGATGCTCCTCAAACGAGGGGTGCCTGGCGATCTCGAGGTCGGCGAAGAGGCTTCGTGAGTCGACGGAGTGGTCGTAGTAGGCACAGAGCATCTTGGCTGCCATCGACTTGCCGAATCGCCGGCAGCGGGAGACGCAGGTGAAGCACCACTCAGTGAACAGCGTGTCGTTGACGACGGCTATCAGTCCCGACTTGTCAACGTATTCACTCCTGCGTATTCTTCGGAATGCCTCGTTTCCAGTGTTGATGAAAATGCCCATGGTAGTATATGGTTTTGTTTTCTGCAAAGATAGTGCAAGGTGAGCGAAAAGCAAAACAAAATACGAAGTTTTTGTTTTCTTTTCCGAACCGCTGCCTATCTTCGACCGAAGGTCAAATATAGTGCAAGGTGAGCGAAAAGCAAAACAAAACACGAAGTTTTTGTTTTCTTTTCCGAACCGCCGCCTATTTTCGGCTGTAGGCCAAATATAGTGCAAGGTGAGCGAAAAGCAAAACAAAATACGAAGTTTTTGTTTTCTTTTCCGAACCGCCGCCTATCTTCGGCCATCATGGTTTCTGTCTTTCCTGTGGTGTTTCATGCAAAAAGCAGGAAAGAACCGAACGCTCGATTCTTTCCTGCTACAGACCTGCCTTTTTCTGTCTGAAAGAAGCAGGCGGGATATGACGGAGGAGTGTCAGCTCTTGTAATACTCCAGGTCTTCTGTCTTGAAGTTCTTGATAAACTCAAAATGTCCACGGCATTCAGCCTCGGCGTGGCGCACATACACCTGAGCACTCTTGGCAAACAGCTCCGGTGCACGGGTGGCGTCGTCGAGGATGAGCAGCGACATGATGATGTCGGCAGTCATCTCATACAGACGGCGGGCGGTGAAGTCGGTCTTGTCCTGGTTGTTCTCAGCCTTCACTTCGCCCAGCACCTCTTCATAGAGAGCGGTCATCGTCTCTACACGACTCTTCAGGGCAGCGAACTCGGGAGCCACTTCGTTCTGCAGCATCTCCTTGATGATGGAGAGATAGGTGCCGTTGGTGATGTAGCGCAATGCTGCCACCACCTGCAGCTGTGTGGTACCCTCGTAGATGGAGAAGATGCGTGCGTCGCGATAGAGACGTTGGCTCTTATACTCCATGATGAATCCTGAGCCGCCATGGATGCTGATGGCATCGTAGGCATTCTGGTTGGCATACTCTGAGTTCATACCCTTGGCCAGGGGCGTGAAAGCGTCGGCCAGACGGGTGTATTTCTTCAGCTCCTGACGCTCCTCTGGCGAGAGCTTGCCGTCGCGCTGGATGTCCTCCAGGGCTTTGTAGATGTCCACGTAGCGGGCGGTCTGGTAGAGCAGGCTGCGGCCTGCGTCGAGTTTGGCTTTCATGCGTGAAAGCATGTCGTAGACTGCGGGGAACTGGATGATCTTCTGGCCGAACTGAGCACGCTCGCGGGCATATTTCAGACCCTCGTTGTAGGCTTCCTGTTCCACGCCCACAGACTGGGCGGCAATGCCCAGACGTGCACCGTTCATCAGGGCCATCACATATTTGATGAGTCCCAGACGGGTGCTGCCGCAGAGCTCGGCCTTGGCGTTCTTGTAGGTCAGCTCGCAGGTGGGAGAGCCGTGTATGCCAAGCTTGTGCTCGATGTGGCGCACGTCGACGCCACCGTTGCGCTTGTCGTAGATAAACATCGACAGGCCGCGGCCGTCGCGAGTGCCTTCCTCGGAGCGGGCGAGCACCAGGTGGATGTCGCTGTCGCCGTTGGTGATGAAACGCTTCACGCCGTTCAGGCGCCAGCAGTTCTCTTTCTCGTCGAATGTGGCCTTGAGCATCACGCGCTGCAGGTCGCTACCGGCATCAGGCTCGGTAAGGTCCATCGACATGGTCTCGCCGGCACAGACACGGGGGATATATTTCTGGCGCTGCTCTTCGGAGCCAAATTCATATAGCGTGTCGATACAGCTCTGCAACGACCAGATATTCTGAAAACCGGCGTCGGCAGCTGAGATCACCTCGCTAAGCATGGAAAAGGTCACGTTGGGCAGGTTAAGACCGCCGTAACGACGGGGCATCGACACACCGTGTAAGCCTGCCTTGCGGGTGGCATCGATATTCTCAAAGGTTTTAGACGCATAGATCATACGTCCGTTCTCCAGGTGGGGCCCTTCAAGGTCTACCGACTCCGAGTTGGGCTCCAGAATGTTGGCAGCCACATCGCCGGTGATTTCGAGGATGCGCTTGTAGTTCTCTATGGCGTCCTCGTAGTCGATGGGGGCATCGGCATATTGTGCTGCGTCGGCATAGCCGCGCTCTTTCAAGTCAACGATGCGTTTCATCAGGGGATGATCCAGGTGGAACGCAATCTCTGGGTGGTCACTATAATAGTTTGCCATAATTCTTATTTTTTATTGATGAAGCCTTTGAAGGTGTCGTAAAAACGTATTGCAAAGTAGATTACAAATACCTCATCCAATACTCTGCGCCACAATGGGTGGCCTGCTTTCAGCGAAAAAAACATCAAAACAGCAACACCTGCAGCATAGAGAATCAGATATATGACTTCTTTTTTCATTTATTTCGAGTTCTGCTTGTAGTATTTGATCAGCTTGGGCACCACTTCCTCCACCGTGCCGTTGATCACGTAGTCGGCTATCTTGTTGATAGGGGCGTCAGGGTCGTTGTTCACCGAGATGATGATGCCCGAGTCTTGCATACCGGCGATGTGCTGAATCTGTCCGCTGATACCGCAGGCGATATACACTTTCGGATGCACGGTGACACCCGTCTGGCCGATCTGGCGGTCATGGTCGCAAAATCCGGCGTCGACAGCGGCACGCGAGGCACCTACCTCGGCGTGGAGCACCTTGGCCAGGTCGAAGAGCAGGTCAAATCCCTCTTTAGATCCCATGCCGTAGCCACCAGCCACGACGATCTGAGCACCTTTCAGGTTGTGCTTGGCTGCCTCTACATGATGGTCCAGCACTTTCACTACGAAAGCCTCTGCCGACACATATTTCGACACTTCAGGATAGACCACTTCTTTCTTGCAGTCGCCCTCGTAGACAGATTTCTGCATCACACCGCTTCTCACAGTGGCCATCTGTGGGCGATGCTCAGGATTGACAATCGTGGCCACGATGTTGCCACCGAAGGCAGGGCGGATTTGGTAGAGCAGGTTCTCGAAAGTCTTGCCGCTTTTCTTGTCTTCATAGTCGCCAATCTCCAATTCGGTACAGTCGGCGGTCAGGCCGCTGGTGAGTGAAGAGCTGACGCGCGGTCCGAGGTCGCGGCCGATGACAGTGGCGCCCATCAGGCAAATCTGAGGCTTCTCCTCCTTGAAGAGGTTGACCATGATGTCGGTGTGGGGGGCTGAGGTGTAAGGGAACAGGCCCTCAGCGTCGAATACAAACAGCTTGTCTACACCATAGGGCAGGATTTGGTCTTCAACCTGACCTTTGATGCCGGTGCCGATGACCACGGCGTGAAGCTCCACGCCAAGTTCGTTGGCCAGCTTGCGGCCCTTGGTGAGTAACTCCTGGGATACTTCTTGTACGAGTGTTCCTTCTATCTCGCAATATACAAATACTGCCTCCATTTATCCAATGATTTTCTCGTTCAACAATTCTTGTATCAGACCTTCCACGTCGGCGTCGCTGCTGCTCAGCGTCTTGCTCTCTTTGGCCTGGAATACAATGTTCTTCACTGCCTTCACCTTGGTGGGGCTGCCGGCAAGGCCGCACTGAGAGGCATCTCCGTCGACATCGGCCACCGACCACTGGTTCAGTGTCAGGTAGTCACGCTCGGCATAGAGCTTGGCCATACGGGCGTCTTCCTCGGCAGGCCGCTCCATGGGGCAGGTAGCATATTTATACTTCATCACCAGTTTGGCATTGCAGGGGCGGCAGGGAGCGGCACTTCCGTTCACCGTGATCACCACGGGAAGCGGGGCTTCCACTGTCTCCACGCCACCGTCGATGTGGCGGCGGATGGTGGCCTTGCCATCCTCGATCTTCAGAATCTCTTCGGCATAGGTCACTTGGTTCAAACCCAGTTTCTGGGCTACCTGAGGACCCACCTGGGCCGTGTCGCCGTCGATGGCCTGACGACCGCCGATCACGATGTCCACATCGCCAATCTTCTTGATGGCGGTGGCAAGAGCATAGGAAGTGGCCAGGGTGTCTGCACCGGCAAAAAGACGGTCGGTGAGCAGCCAGCCTGTGTCCGCACCGCGGTAGAGCCCCTGACGGATAATCTCACCAGCGCGCGGAGGACCCATCGTGAGCACTCCTACTGTCGAACCCGGATGCTGCTCTTTCAGACGAAGGGCCTGCTCCAGGGCGTTCAAGTCTTCGGGATTGAAGATGGCGGGCAGAGCGGCGCGGTTGACAGTGCCTTCGGCGGTCATGGCGTCTTTGCCCACATTACGTGTGTCGGGTACTTGCTTGGCAAGTACAACAATTTTCAAACTCATAAAAATAACATTGTGAAATTTCGGCTGCAAAAGTACACATTTTTTATGGTGCCACAAAGAAAATGGGTGTAAAAATGCACATTACAACTCCAAATGTGCACAAAACGCTCACTTTGCAGCAAAAGATAAAATGTGTTTTGTACAAAAACTTCGTGTTTTGTTTTGCATTCCACTCGATTTGTGCTAAATTTGAGCTGTCGCTCCAATTTAGACTTCATCTCGGGTATGAAAACAAAAACTTCGTGTTTTGTTTTGCATTCCACTCGATTTGTGCTAAATTTGCCGATTGAATGATTGACAGACCGACGATAGACCGGATTATGGACGCCACAAATATCGTAGATGTGGTGTCCGACTTCGTCACGCTCCGCAAAAGTGGGACGAGTTATAAAGGTCTGTGCCCCTTCCACGACGATCGCACACCCTCTTTCTCCGTCTCACCCTCAAGAGGGGTCTATAAATGTTTCTCATGCGGAAAGGCTGGCAATGCCGTCAACTTCATCATGGAGCATGAGCAGCTGAGCTATCCCGAAGCCCTGAAATGGCTGGCACGAAAATATCATATAGAGGTGAAGGAACGCGAACTCAATGATGAGGAGAAACAACTCGAGAGCGAGCGTGAGAGCGTGCTCATCGTCAACGAATGGGCTGCCGCATATTATGAGGATGTCTTGTGGAATGACCGGGACGGACAGGCCATCGGGATGCAGTATTTTCGCTCAAGGGGCTTCCGCGACGATATCATACGCAAGTTCAAACTCGGATACGCACTCTCTCGGCGTAATGCCACTGCCACAGAGGCGCGACGCAAAGGATACAAGGAGGAGTTCCTGGTCAAAAGCGGAGTGTGCGGGCAGAGAGAAAATGGCGAACTCTATGACCGCTTCGCGGGCAGAGTGATTTTCCCATGGTTCACCGTCAGTGGCAAGGTGACCGCTTTCGGCGGCAGACTGCTCGACTCACGCACTAAGGGTGTGAGTCAGAAATATGTCAACTCGCCCGACTCGCCCGTCTATCACAAAGACCATGAACTCTATGGCATCTTCCAGGCAAAAAAAGCTATCTCCAAGGAAGACTGCGTATACATGGTCGAGGGCTATACCGACGTCATCTCTATGCACCAGTGCGGCATCGAGAATGTGGTGGCCAACTCGGGCACGGCACTCAGTGTGTATCAGATACGGCTGTTGAGGAGGTTTACCCAAAACGTGGTGCTGCTCTACGACGGCGATGAGGCCGGTATACATGCTGCCATGCGCGGCACCGACATGATGCTCGCTGAGGGCATGAACATCAAAGTGCTGCTCCTGCCCGACCAGGAAGATCCCGACAGCTTCGCACGAAAGCACACGGCGCAGCAGTTTCGGGAGTATATACAGTCACATCAGACAGACTTCATGGAGTTTAAGACGCAGACGCTGCTACGTGGCGTGACCGATCCCATCAAGCGCTCAGAGGCCATCAGCAGCATCGTCAAGAGCATCTCCGTGATCGAAAATCAGATCGTGCGTGCCACTTATGTCAAAGAGTGTGCGGTCAGGATAGGTATACCCGAGCAGACGCTGATCAACGAGATGAACAAGTTCATCCGCCGAGAGCGTGAGGAGAAGTATAAGCAGGCTGAACGGGAGCACGAACGGCAGGCACCCGAACAGAAAACTGTCGCGCCCGTCGCCAGCGACCCAATTGCTCAGATAGAGCGACTCATTACGCAGGAAATCATCCGTCATGGCACAGAAGTGGTTTTCCATGATGTGGCCAACGAAGATGACGGAACGACCATGAACGTCTCTCTCGCGGCGTATGTATACTACGACCTCTCGGCCGACGGATTCAGGTTTGTCAATCCTCTGTATCAACTCATTCTCGAGGAAACGATGGCTCATCTGGGCGAACAGGATTTCTCACCCGAAAAATATTTCCTCAGCCATCCACAGTTCGAGGTCAGCCAACTGGCTTCTGAGTTGAGCACTGACTCCTATCAGTTGGCCAAAAGCAACCAGATGAGACAGGAGGAGGATTCGCTGCAGTCCAAGATTATACATCTGCTGCTGGATTATCGCATGGCGATCTTGAAGCATCAGATGAAAGAACTCAAACAGCGCATCATGCAGGCGGGCGGCGACGTCGGGGGGCTGGCAGAGGAATGGGCCAGACTCATGGAATTAAGAAAAGAAGTGGCCAAGAGGGTGGGGCACAATATTGTCATTTAGAACAAAGGAGGTATCTGTATGGAAGCAGTATTGATCATGGAAATTCTCTCTATCATGTTGATTGTGGCTGCAGTCGTTTTGCTCGTGCAGCTCAGAAGCAGAGGGAAACTGAAGAGGCTTATATGGAAAAAGAAAAAGACGAAGGGAAATGCCAGCGACCGGCAGCGCATGTCTCAGGCGGAATCACTGCTTGAGAACACATTACATGCGCTTAATTGTCAGACATCCTGGACCGACGACCAGAACGACCGCGTGGTGAGTTACCAATACCAGAGCGGGCATTTCAGGGTGCGGGTCGAGGAGAGCTCTCCTTTTGTACGTATGCTCTATCTCTTCTGCTTCACCGCCCCCCTCGACGACATCAACCACATACGCATCGCCTGCAACCACTGCAATGTCAATTCGGAGAACGAACGTGTGGTCTATATCGTCAATGACGAGAAAAACGAGGTCGACGTCCATATCATCGCAGGTATGATGTTCAACGAAGACAATGTAAGGGAGGTGCTGACTCTCAATATGCAGAAAATCTTCTCCATGCAGAATTATTTCATGCGTAGGTATTCCGACCTGAAAGGGGATGGAAATAACAAGCAAAATGAAGACTCTGAGACGGAAAACGCTGAGTTCAGGCGCCAGCTGTTTCTCATTCGTCAGCAAGAACTCCTCCGTCAGGATGCCGGTCAGGTGAGAGTCAATGATACCACGGGCTTGCCGCTCGCACAACTCATGGACAAGGCCATGGGACTGAGTCAGATCATTCCTTCCAGACTCGTCAGGCATGGCAATCCCACCTATGAGATGTCTGAGAAAAGCGAGATACTCAGTCTCGACCTCAAAAGCCTGATGATGGACGGACAGCAACAGCCTGTAAATGCAGTATTCTTGTCTCTCTCATTCCAGAATCCGCGACACCCTGGCATGGAGTATGAGATGATGATGAATATGCGGCATGAGGGCTTTGACGGACAGTCGCAGTATTATCGCATCACCATGTGCCTCATGCCGGCGCCGGTGTCAAAAAAACTGACCTATGCCGAACGGCGTAATGAGCAGATGGTCAACTCTCTCTTGGTGGCTTACGACCTGACATCGCCCAGACAGCGCACCAACGAGTTTGAATATATGTGGGAGGAGGCTAAGACAAAACTGCGGAAGGGGGAGGAACTCTCTGATGAACAGGCGTTGATTTGCGATTGTCTGGACAAAGGAGTGGCCCAGTTGCTCTATCAGGGAAAAAAGCTGTTTCTCTCTGAGCGCTATTTTGAGGCATTGGCCCATCTGGAGAATGCCTACGATAAAATGCAGGTGCGATTTGACACGATGACCAACAGGGAAAAGGAGAGCTTCTATGAGGTGTGTTATATGACGGGATTCTGCTATTGTGAGCTGGGACAGTATAAGCGGGCTTACTCTTATCTGGACTCAGTCTTGGGGTTGCAGCGTATAGTCTATACAGAAGAACTGGTCAATTGCATGGTCAACTCTGGCGATTACAGGGCTTTCAGGTTTGTCGACAGCCTCATCACACAGATCCATCATGGCTTGGATCTGGAAGAGGGGGAGGCTCCAGCCGAGCACATCACCCGTTTCCTCAATTTCCTCAACCGGCGAAAGACTTATTTGCTCATTGAGAAGAAACGCTTTCAGGAGGCAAAGGAAATACTCAACAAAATGCTTGACGACCCCGACAACTCAGATTTCGCACTCAACGAACTGGCCTATATTCAAAGGCTGGAGAAAGAGAACTGACCTTTTCTACCTGAAAAGACTGAAGTTGACGCTGCCATAGCTGCGGTGCTCCACAAAGCGCGGATGCGACGAGAAATCTTCTTTTTTGCCGTGTTCCAGCACCAATATGCCATCGGGGGTGAGGAGGTCGCCGTCGAGCACCAGGTCGGGGATGTCTTTGAGCTTTTCCAAAGCATAGGGCGGGTCGGCGAAGACTAAGTCGAAACGCTGATGGCAGCTCTTCAGGAAGCGGAACACATCGCCCCGGATGAGAATAGACCGGTCCGTGCCGATCTTGGCTATGCACTGGCGTATGAAATTGTAATGGTCGCGGTCGGACTCCACGCTCACAACCTGTTCACAGCCCCTGGAAAGCAGTTCCAGCGAGATACTGCCCGTGCCGGCAAACAAGTCAAGGGCAGTGGCGCCGTCGAAGTCGATATACCCATTGAGCACATTGAAGATGTTCTCTTTGGCGAAGTCGGTGGTTGGACGGGCTTTGAATGTACGGGGGATGTCGAAATGACGACCTTTGTATTCTCCGGTGATGATTCTCATTGTGATATTTGGCTGATCAGTACTTGCATGTCATAGGGGATGGAAGGAAAGCGAAGCTGTTCGGGCAGACCGGTCTCTTTGGCGTCGGGGGCAGACACCTCACCCACGTAGGTCCTCATGCGCTCGATGAGCCATTTCTTCTGAGGTATGTTGCCAATGACGCTGATGGAGTCGCGCTCTCCCTTCATGCCCAGTTGCCTGAAGGTGTAGAGCAGGAAGTATAGGGCGTCGTGGGCTTGTGAGGTCTGGAAGGTGTTGCTGTATTTGAACCGGCTCTGGTGGAAGCAAAACACGTCCATCTGTCCGTCATGAAAATAGCCATACAATCTCTGTCTGGACATGCCATGGTCTTGTAAATGAAAATATTGCCAGACGGGAAGACTGACAGGCACAAAACGGACACGGTCGAAGTGATCGTCGAAAACAGTCTTTAGATCCTTGTCGATGGAGAATACGGCCACGGCGTGAAGACCGGGCAGCGTCTGGCTCAGCTTGACGCTGCGGCTGAGACCGCTGAACGTGTGGTCGTAGATCACGTCAGCGTCATCAGCACGATACTCATCCGCAGGAACGAGCATCGTAGGAGTGACCAGCATAATCTCGGCATGGTCGTAGGTTTTCTTCAGCAGTTCTGTCTCCTTGAATGCCTCACGCAGATTGGCGGCAGAGGAGATGCCGCTTTTCATACTGTAGGCCTCGTAATCTGAGATGGAAGACGGAGCATGGAGCGTCGCGACCGATAATGCACCTTGGCCTATTCTAATGATAATCTTGCTGTTGATAAGTGTCGGAATCATCTTAATGACGAATGATGTGTACTTTCAGCAGCCAAAATTACGAATAAACAAGCGAAATGCCAAATTTATCAGACTTTATTTCTCTGATGCATTGCCATACGTGCCAAATGTCTCATCTGACAGGTCCTTGAAAAAGTCATGGTCAAGAATCACACTAATGCGCTGGAGCAAGTCTGTGTCAATGTCTGGCCTCTTGAATATTTTGTATACATTTGTGCGCTCACAAGGTATCTGAGACGCCAGCCATCTGGCGGTCCTGCCTTGTCTTTTCAGTTCCGTTTTAACCTTTTCCCCAACATTCATAATCAATAGAGTGTATTTTTCTGCAAAGGTAAAGGATAAGACATCAGAATTGTCTTTATAGATGTGTCTGATTTTTCAACAAATTGTCGAAAAGTGTTATTTTACTCCCAATTACCTCTGTTGTGGATGTCTTTAGACACATCGCCAATCTTAAGTCCTGGATACTCTCCCATGTCTACTGCGGTGGATATCAACTGGTCAATCATGTGTTGGTCAAGGCCTTGCAGGTATTGCTGATATTCGGCACCGCATTCCATTACGGGAGCAGGTTGGCCGTCACGGCTTTTCAGCGAAGTGGCACGCAGATGGAATGATTCTCCGTCGGAATAGGGGATATAGCGCAGCGTGTCGGCCAGATAGCCTCCTTGGATGAGGTCTTCAAAACGGCCGGCATATATTCCTTTGTCTCGTTTGAAATGTTCTTCTGCGGAACGTATTTTCAGAAGGCGGTCTTTCACCGCCGACTCGCGTCGTGCACGTGAGCCGTCAAACGTCAGAGGTCCCGAGATGCCCAGATAGCAGATCAGGGCAAGCATGGCCACGCAGGCCGTCAGCAGTATGTTGTGCAGTGACTTCATTTTCACTGCAAACTTACAAATAATCAATTGAAAAGCCAAATTTATCGAGCTTTATTGCTCGCATATTCGGGATAATACATTAATTTTGCATCATTCAATACAAAAAGACGTGGAAGATCTATACACTTCAATCAGACGACATTTCGGATATATGCCTTCGCCCGAACAGGCTACTGCCATCGACGTGTTTTGTCGTTTCCTGGCCGATCGCTCCGGTAGGGCGGTCATGATCATGAAAGGGTCGGCAGGCACGGGGAAGACTTCGCTTGCAGGAGCCTTCGTCAGGACATTGGTGGCTATGCGGCAAAAAGTGATGCTCCTGGCACCTACAGGAAGAGCCGCAAAGGTGTTCTCGCTCAATAGTGGGCAGCCTGCTTTCACCATTCATCGCAAGATCTTCCGGCAGAAGGTGTTTACGGGTACGATGACCGATTTCCATCTCAATGCCAATCTCAGCCAGGATACTGTATTCTTTGTCGACGAGGCGTCTATGATCTCCAATACAGCTTATGGAGAGGCTGATTTCGGCAGCGGAAAGCTTCTCGACGACCTCGTGCAGTTCGTCTATTCCGGCCGCAACTGCCGCATGGTGCTTATCGGCGACAAAGCGCAGCTGCCGCCAGTGGGGGAAGTGGAGTCGCCTGCATTGATGACAGATTTCATGGAGGGATACGGGCTCAGCCTCTATCAGTGTGATATGAACGACGTGCTCCGGCAGAGCCAGCAGTCGGGTATACTATATAATGCATCTGTGATACGCAGGCTCATCACGCACGACGAGGCCACACACTTGCCCAAGATAAGGTTTGAGGGCTTTGCCGACATCGTGATGATGCCGGGGTCGGAACTCATAGAGTCGCTGGCCAGTAGTTACAGCCGGGTGGGTTCTGATGAGACCATCGTGGTCACACGTTCCAACAAACGGGCCAATATCTATAACATGGGTATCAGGAACAGTGTGCTCGGATGTGAGGACGAACTCACCTCGGGAGATATGCTCATGGTGGTGCGAAACAATTATTACTGGGCTGAGGCAGCCAAGAGCCAGCTGGCTTTCATCGCTAACGGTGACCGGGTAAGAGTCGTCAAGGTGCGCCGCCATCGTGAATTGTATGGGTTCAGGTTTGCGGATGTGCTCATGAGGTTTCCCGACTATGCTGACCAGGAATTAGAGGTGACCGTCGTGCTCGATTCGCTGAGGTCTGATGCACCTTCTCTCACTAAGGAGCAAAACGAGCAACTCTTCAAGGGCGTGCTTGAGGACTATGAGGATTTGCCTACCAAACCTGAGCGAATGGCCAAGGTCAAGACTGATATCTATTATAATGCCGTGCAGATAAAGTATGCTTATGCGGTGACCTGCCATAAGGCGCAGGGTGGACAGTGGGAGCATGTGTATCTCGACCAGGGCTACATGACCGACGATATGCTCACGCCAGATTATATCCATTGGCTTTACACGGCTTTTACAAGGGCGTCGCAGAAACTTTTTTTGGTCAACTGGCCTAAAACGCAGACAGAATGAACTTTTTGTGGGCTGGCGGCGGGTTTTTGTAAAGGAAATGCCGCCATCTCACCACTTTTTATTATTTTTGCAGCATCGGAGAACGTATAACCAACTATCATACAATCAAAATGAAAAAGATTTATCTCACATTGACCGCCGGGGTGTGTTTGACCCTGGCCAGCTGCTTCGGGTCGGCAGGCAGCTTGTTAAGTGGTATTGATACGGCCAGCACCGTGGGCAATATCATTACCAGTGTACTGGGTATCAACAAAGTGACGGAGGCCAATCTGGTAGGCAGCTGGAAATATAGTGGTCCGGGATGTGGATTCACCTCGGAGAACCTGTTGGCAAAGGCGGGAGGTGAACTCGCCGCTGCCAAAATCAAAAGCGAACTCCTGCCTCGCTATCAGGCTGCAGGCATCACCAGTGCCAACACCTATATCACCTTCAATGAAGACAAGACCTTCTCGGGCAAGATCGATGGCCAGGCATTGAGTGGCACGTACGTCTACAATGCCCAGAGTGGGCAAATCACGCTCAAGACCCTCCTGCTCTCACTCAATGGTTATATCAATACGACGACTAAGGGTGTCAGCTTACTCTTCGAGTCTAAAAAATTGTTGTCTGTGCTACAGGCCGTCGGTATGGCCAGCGGCAATGCAACTCTTTCTACAGTAGGAGAAATCAGCAAAAACTATGACGGCGTACGTCTCGGGTTTGATTTGACACGATAAGTGCCTTCAACAGATGAAGGAGTTCAGACTTTACCTTGAGTCCTGCTATGGACAGAAAACAGTAAAGTCTGAACTCCTTCACTCTTTATTCCTTGATACCTTATTCTATTTCACTAACTTGTAATATTCCGCGGCTCCAAGCAGGAAACATCCTGTGCCGTAATCCTCAAAGTCTGGCACCTTGGTATAAGACAGCGGCTGTCCGGCTGATGGGTCCTTGCCGGTGCCTTGCACCCAGCCCAGAAATCCGTCGGCGTGCACACAGTCTTTCACGATGGCTGCCCAGGCACGGTCGCAGGCGGAGCGGTACTTCTTGGCTTTCAGCACACCATTGTTGATACCCCAGCTCATGCCATAAAGGAAGAGGGCAGAGCCGGTGAGCTCTTTGCCGCCGTAGGTCACGGGCGATACCAGAGAGGGATTCCACAGCCCGTCTTCACGCTGGCATTTCAACAGAGCTTCGCTCATCATCACGAAGTCTTTCTTCAGGCGCTTATAGTATTTGTCTTTCTTGCCGATGTCATTCATCACACGTACAAGCGCGGCATACACCCATCCGCTGCCACGGCTCCAGTAGCAGTTCTGGCCGTCGCTCTCCTTGTAGGGCGGCACATAGTCGGCGTCGCGCCACCACAGACCCTCGGCCGTGTTGAATAGACCGCCGCCACAGGTGTCACGGCTCCAGGTGTACATCTTCATCGCATGATCCATGTATTTACGTTCGCCGGTCACCTTGTACATCTTGCTGTAGACTGGCATCGCCATCTGTATGGCGTCAATCCAGGTCCAATAGCCCAGTTTGCCTGTGCCCATCTGGTGGTCAAGATTTTCCCTCACGTGGGTTATCATGCGCGCATCGTGAGTCATCGCATAGCGGTCCAGATAGGTCTGGGCGCAGCACTGGTCGTCGGCATCAGTGGTGTTGATGCCGTTGCGCGGAGTCCATTTGTGATAGTCGGCCCATTGGTCGGTGTAGTCAATATAGCTTTGGTCAGGGGCTATCTCGTTGAGGGCCATCAGACCCTCGTAATACACAGCACGGGTCCAGAGGCTGCTTGGACGGATGCGCCCAACATTGGTCGGGATGGTGGGGTCGGAGTATTTCTTCATGAAATACTTGTTCACTTTCTGTGCTGTAGCCAGCACCTCAGAGGCATTATTGGTCTGTGCCCACATGCCCAGGCAAACAAAAGCCAAAAGGCTCATTAGGATTGTTCTTCTCATAGCGTAATAGTTATTCGATGCAAAAATACGATTTTTGGGAGAATACAAACCGGCATATTTGTGCATTTTGCTTGTAAAAATGTTCGATTTGTTGTGAGAATTGCTTTTTTTCATTAATTTTACAACGTGAAATGATAATCTTATGAAAAACTACCTCTCTTGTCTACTGCTCATGCTGTCTTCCGCATTATGGGCACAGGTGGAAATGAAATACCGTGAACTGACCACAGAAAGCGGACTGCCCAGCAATTATATCATCAATATGGTGCAAGACCGGCAGGGATATGTCTGGATGGCTACCAACGACGGCCTCTGCCGATACGATGGATATTCTTTTGATGTGCTCAGGCATGGCAATGAAGGCAATGACACACTACTGATTAACAACCGGCTGCGCGAACTCTTTCTCAATCCCAATGGATTGCTTTTCATACGCCATCAGGGTGAGAGATACAGTTGTTATGACACCAACCGACAACTCTTTGTTGACTATCGTCCGGAAGGGAGCAGTGTCGATGAGTATTGCGACTGCTTGTTCACCCCTGACGGCGATACCTGGCTCTGGTATCTCTATAGCGGATGTATCAAGATTTCGTATCGGGACGGCAAGGTCGTGAGCAAGGTGTATAATGAAGACAATGGTGCCTTGCGGTCCAACAATGTGAGGCTGATCTTCGCCGACAGCCGGCACCGTACATGGATAGGCACCAGCCAGGGCCTTTACATGGAACATGGCGGACATTTTAAATGCGTGCGTGAAGGTATCGACGTGGGGATGGCTGCAGAACTCGACGGAAACGTCTATTTCGCCACCCGTGACCACCAGTTGCTCCATGCCGACAGCCAGTCGGTGATTCATCTCGATGTGCGCCATGTGCTGGGTGAGAATCCTCATGAAGCATTGCGTGGACTGGCTGCAATCGACGGGCGTTTGGTCTTCGTGACCACGGGCTCCACATGGGAATACAATCCGGCTGACAACACCATGGCGCTCTACTCGATACAGATGCCCAATGGCAATGTGTCTCTCGATAATGTGGGCAATTATTATATCACTGACGAGAAGGTAGATCTGCATTATTTCGACCGTCAGCGGCAAAAGCGGTATACTTTCCATGTGCTCAGCCCTGATCTGTTGCATAAGCGCGGTCTGCCAGCATATACTGTGAGGAATGCGCCCGACGGCTATCTGTATATCACGACCATCGGAAATGGACTTTTTGTCTATGACCCTCAGACTCAGCACCTCTCACACTACTCACCACGTGAGGCTTCCAACTCACCGGTGAGCAGCGACTATCTCTATGCACAGATGATAGACCGCGCCGGCCATCTCTGGGTGTCGCAGGAGAATATGGGCCTGAGTGTCATCACAAGCATGCCGCGAGGGGTGAAGCGTCTTTATGCCACCAGCCATCTCTCGCCCCATTATTCCAATCTCTTCCGAATGCTGAGAAAAACCAATGACGGACGGGTATGGGCCGGCAATTTTATGGCTGGAGTTTATCTCCTGCGGCAGGGGCAGACCCTGGAACCCATCGAAATCGGAGTGAAAGACGACATGCTGTCTGTGTGGATCGACAAGGCCGGGCACCAATGGATCGGCACCCGCAAAAGTGGGGTCAGCGTGGATGGAAAGTTTTATGCCCATCAGGACGGCAATCCTGCTTCTCTCGCCCGGGGAAAGGTGTTCGACATCGTCAGTGATGGCAGACAAAGGGTGTGGATAGCTGTCAATCCGCAGGCGTTGTGCCTGGCTGTACCGCAACAAGACGGCACCTATCAATTCAGACATTTCCTTGACAACGAACCCTTGCTGAGCACACTCACTGTCATCTGCCCCACCAGGACGGGGATGATGTTTGTGGGCTGCGCGGATGGTTTCGTGGTGTTTCATCCCGACAGTCTGGTGAAAAATCCTCATGCCTATCATTATTACAACTCGTCCAACAGTCCGATAGGGCATTTTGAGGTGAGGGATATCATGGAGGATAAGGATGGAACCATATGGATGGCATCGGCGGGAGGTGGATTGTACCGCATTGAAAATCCACGTGAGGTCAGTCGCTTGAAGATCAGTATCTTTACAGTGAAACACGGACTTGCCGACAATATTGCCAACTCTATCGTGGCCGACCGCAAGGGCTATCTCTGGATCAGCACACACTATGGATTGTCAAGGCTTCACACAGGGAAGATGCAGTTCGACAATTATTTCCTTTCTACCGACAAACTGGGAGATGTCTATAGCGAGAATTCCTCGTGCATGCTTGATGACGGCACATTGGTCTTTGCCACCAACAATGGTATCGTGTGTTTCAATCCTGACTCGGTGACCTTGGACAAGAACAATGGAGCCAGGCTCACGATCACCAACCTCCTGGTCAATGGAGAGATGTTGGAGATGTCGCTCAGCGAAGGGCCTATCCGGCTCAGTCACCAGCAGAACACGCTGGTATTCAGATTCTCTGACATGGGCTTCGACTATCCTCACAAGACGGAGTATCTGTACAGGCTCGAGGGGGAGGATAAAGATTGGAGCCAGCCCACACGTTCCAACGAGGCGGTGTATAAAGACCTGAGACCGGGAAAGTATGTGTTTCATGTCAGACTGTCTGGACGTGACGACCAGGCGGAGCAGACCCTCACCGTGGTCATCAGGCAGCCCTGGTGGAACACTTGGTGGGCATGGCTCGTCTATCTGATATTGGTGGGCGCACTGACGTGGTATATCGTGCGACTGCTGCTCATCACCTACTCGATGCGCAACCGTATCAAGATGGATCGGGAGATCAGCGAGTTCAAACAGCAGTTCTTCATGGATGTGAGCCATGAGTTCCGTACACCGCTCACGCTCATACAGGGCTCGATGGAGCATATCCGCAAAACAGGTGAACTGCCTGCCGCCATCAAACAGTCGGTCAGCAATATGGGCAAGAGCACCGACCGGTTGATGCGACTGGTCAATCAGCTGCTTGAATTTCATAAACTGCAGAATGGCAAGCTGTCGCTGAGCCTGCAGGAGACCGAGGTGATCAAGTTTCTCAGGGGAATCACCATGAGCTATAGCGACCTGGCGCATAACCACCAGACCGGATTGCAGTTCGTCCCCTTTACTCAGAAGTATAACATGTTTATAGACAGAGGATTCGTCGATAAGATCATGTACAATCTGCTGAGCAATGCCTTCAAGTATACGCCTCAGGGAGGGGATGTCACCGTCAGGGTGAGACTGGCAGACCCTTACTTGCTTGTCAGGGTAGAGGACACGGGAGTAGGGGTGCCAAGAGACAAGCAGGCTTTGCTCTTCACACGCTTCATGCAGGGACACAAGACGACGGCCGACAGCATGGGCATTGGACTGCATTTCACAAGACAACTGGTCCTTGCGCATCATGGAGAAATACGATATGAGGAAAATCCGAAGGGAGGAAGTATCTTCTCCTTCACCATACCCGTCTCATCTGATAAGTACCTGCCCGACGATTATCTCAATGTCAAAGACACACACGAGGAGGAGGAAACTTCGACATTGCTCCGTGAGCACAAGGAGATGGTGGGCGAGCCGCTCAACGACCGTCAGGTCTTGGTGGTCGATGACGACGACGACGTGAGAGAGTATATCAAGGGCGAACTGGCAGTCTATTTCAAGGTGCTCACAGCACGCAACGGAACTGAGGCCCTGACGATACTCAAAAGCGGCCAGACGGTCGACCTGGTGGTGAGCGACATCAAGATGCCGCAGATGGATGGCATAGAGTTGCTCAAAAGGGTGAGGGCCGACGATGACATTTTCGATGTCCCATTCGTCTTGCTCTCGGCGATAGACAGCGTGGAGAAACAGTTGCAGGGAGCGCGCTTCGGAGCTGACGCTTATCTGGCCAAGCCGTTCAGCCCGGCATTGCTCATAGGACGGAGCATCGGCTTGATCAGGCAGAGAGACCAGCTGCGCAAGGCTTACGGGGCCAAACCAGTTTCCTCTCAGGATGTCGCAGCACAGCCCGCTACTGGAGACGGAGCCGCTGACGAGCCGCTGATCATGAGCGAGCGTGACAAGAAATTCCGCACGATAGTCGACTTGAAAATCCTGGGCAATCTGTCCAACCCCGATTTCGTCGTCGACGACCTGGCACAGAGCACGGGGTATGGGCGGTCGCAGTTCTACGCCAAAATGATGGAGGTGACGGGAAAGACCCCCAAGGAGTATATCCGCCAGATGCGCATGGACCATGCAGCCGAACTCCTGAGGTCGGGCGAGATGATCACCGTGGCAGAGGTGGCCTATCAGGTAGGGTTCTCAGATCCGCTCTATTTTAGTCGTTGCTTCAAGCAGCATTTTGGAATGACACCCTCCAAATATCAGAAACAATAAAACACATATAGAGAGTGCCGCTTGTGCTCTCAGGAGAAAACAGCGGTGGCCATCCTTCACGGACAGCCACCGCCTTTTTGTTTTCATTGTAATAATAAACCTAACCTAAAAACAAATAATTCTTATGCATGTCTTTTAGTTGAGAGAAGTTTCTGGGATTTAATAACCCGGGTTCTGCCAGGCTTTCTTCTCTGCGTCGCTCAGGTTGTTGCCGTCGGCGGTCTGAAGCACGTCGATGAATTTCTGAGGGATTGGGCGCAACTCATGCTTGTTGGCCTGTACATTGGGGGCGGCTTCTGGATTGAAGGCCTTGGCACGCTTCACCAGCAGGCCGGCGCGGCTCAGCTCTTCCCAGCGGTTCCACTCGCCGAGCAACTCACGGGTGCGCTCGTTGAAGACGAAGT
Organism: uncultured Prevotellaceae bacterium; assembly: GCA_946402905.1. Lineage (GTDB taxonomy): Bacteria > Bacteroidota > Bacteroidia > Bacteroidales > Bacteroidaceae > Prevotella. Next base: position 51,687 of record CAMIYC010000010.1, read on the forward strand.
TGAGCATCCGGTCGTAGTCGCTGGTGCAGCCCAGGGCCTGCAGGATCGCCTCGTCTTCGGCGGGAAGCTGCTTATAACTCTTAATCTGAAGATTCGAAGCGGCGGTGGTCTCCTCTATGCCTGTTGAGAGATAGTAGGTGTTGGTGTGGGTCATCGAGGCATAGTAAGCGTCGGTGTTGTTGAGCACCTTGCCGTCCTTGTCCTTGTTCTTCTTCACAGAGGTGGCTGTCGCCGTGGAGTTGTCCTTGTCGCCGCCGTCGGCTTTCAGGAAGGCCATCGAACCGTCGGTGTAGTAGTTGCGGTCCTCGCCGTCTTTCCACTGGCCACGGGCACGAAGCACATTCACCGTGGCGATAGCCTGGTCGTACTGACCCAGGCGCACCTGAGCCTCGGCTTTCACCAGGTAGGTCTCGCCAGTGCGGGCCATAATCACGTCGCGGTGGGCATCACCCTTCTCACCGGTGCGGGAGCCGTCGGCAGTCTTGTTGATACCGCAGAACACGTTGGTGCTCGAGGTGGCACCGTTGTATGTGTTAAGCACATACTTGCCGTTCTGGAAGGTGGTGAAAGCATTGGGCACCCATTTGCCCGTGCGGGGGTTCACGAAGTTGTGATTGGTCTTGGCCGTGCCGAACGTGCCGAAGGGGTCGCCGTCGAAACGTGTGTCACTCTTCTTGTTGAGGATGAAGATGATACCCTCGTCGCCCAGGTCGGGCACTTGAGCATCGGTGATGCCATAGGTGGATTTCACACCCTTGGTCACGTTGCCGTCTTTGTCGGTCTTGTCGTCAGCGGCCTGTGCGATGTTGTTCAGTCCGTAGACCGTCTTGAAGGTCTTCCACATGCGGGCATCGTTCACGTTGTCGAAGATGGAGTAGGTGTATTCTGTGGGACGGCAACGCTGGAAGTCCATGCCACCGATATACTGTCCACGCTGTACCCATGCACCGGAGAAGTTGGAGAACTGCGGATCGAAGTAGTTGTAGGTGCGGTTGCCGAAACGGCCTTGGGTCGAACTGTCGTCGTTGTGCTCGGCAGCCATGAGGATTTCGCTCAGACCTTCATTTTTGCAGTCTACACCGGTCCAGCGGGCATAGAGATCCCAGTAGTCAGGAGCCAGCGGGCAGGCGGCGATCACTTCGTCGCAGAGGCTGATCACACGGCTCAGGTCGGCGTTCTTGTCATAACTGCCGTTCCAGCTGGAGCAGCGCTCGCTCTGACGGAACAGAAGGGCCTTGGCCAGGAAATGGGCGGCTGTGTATCTGGTCCAGGTGCCGTTGCCGCGCCATTTGTCTTTGGGCAGCATGTTGTAGGCTTGCTCCAGGTCTGCGATCACCTGACCCAGAGTGGCTTCTTCCGTGGCGCGTGTGAAGTCTTTCTTCACCTCGCCGTTGGCAGGCTCCGTCTGGAGCACCACACCACCATACTGGGCAAAAAGGCGGTAGTAGTTGTACCCACGCAGGAAGTATGCCTCGCCCATAGCCTTGTTGCGGGCGTCTTCGTTCTCCACGTTCTTGGCTTTGTCAATCACCAGGTTGGCAGTGGCGATACCATAGTACATTTCATCCCAAAGGGCAGAGACGGCGGGGCAGTTCTTGTTGGCTGCACCGAGGGCGGGGGTCAGGTCGAGGGGATTGAGACGGTTGTCATACGTGTTCCAACACTCTGAGGTGAGATCGGCGCCGTTGGTGAACTCGTCGGTGCCGTAAAGGGTGATGCCATAGGCCCACTCATAGCCGAAATGCCAGCGGATGTTGCCGTAGAGGCCAGCGGCCATCTTCAGGGCTCCTGTCTCATCGTTAAGCAGTGCGTCGGTCACCTTGTGACCTGCGTCCTCTGTGAGGAAGTCGTCGCTACAGGAGGTGATACCCACCATGGTAAGCAATGATAATGCACCGCACACTATTTTATGATTGATATATCTCATATTGCTATAGTTCTAAAGTTTTTAATGTACGTCTGTTGTTTAGAAATCTACTAAGATACCCATGGTGACACCACGGTTGTAGTAAGTGGCGCCGGTGTCGAGGTCCATGAAGTCGACAGAGGAGTAGAGCATACCCAGGTTCTTGCCTTGTACGTAGAGTTTCAGGCCGTTGATACCCAGCGTGTTGAGCACGCTCTTGTTGAAATTGTAGGCCAGAGAGAGGTTGCGCACTTTGACGAACGAAGCGTCCTTGAATCCGAGTAGGCCGGAATAGGGGTCACCGCCCGACTGGTTGTAGATAGGCTTCTGCCAGTCGGCACCGGTGTTGCTGGGTGTCCAATAGCTGATTTCACGCTGCTGATACATACCAAGCTGACCTTCGCCACCGGTGCTGACGGTGTAGCCGAAGCGGCCCTGCAGCTCAACAGTGAGTTCGAAACCTTTCCAGCTGATAGAGTTGGACCAGCCTGCGGTGAAGCGGGGGTTGCGGTTGCCGATGATCACACGGTCGTCGGCATCAATCTTGTAGTTGTGGTCTTGGTCTACGGGCTTCACGTTACCAGCGGTGAACTTATGGCCGTTCTCATTGAATTTGGCCATCTCCTCAGCATCGCTCTCTTGCCAGATGCCGTCGGCTTCCATACCATAGTATACGGCAATCGATTCGCCGATAAACCAGGCATTGTTGATATCGTCTTCCTTGCCGTTGGAGAGTTCCACAATCTCGTCTTTCTGCCAGGCCAGGTTGAGGTTGGAGTTCCACATGAAGTCTTTGGTCATCACAGGGATGGTGTTGAGGGTCAGCTCAATACCCTTGTTCTTAGTCTTGCCCACGTTGGCGAGCATGGAGGGATAACCCGAAAGCGAAGGCACGCTCATGTTGAGCAGCAGGTCTTTGGTGCTCGAGGTGTAGATGTCGAGCGTACCGCCGATGCGGCCTTTCAGGAAACTGAAGTCGATACCGAAGTTCCACTGGGTGGTCTTCTCCCAGCCGAGGTTCTTGTTAGGCATCGAGTTGGAGCCGGAGGTATAGTAAGGCTCGTTGGTCACGAAAATCTGAGAGTTGCCGGTGCTGAACGGCATCCAGTAGCTGCTGATCACACCCAGGGTGCCATAGGGCGATACGGCGGCGTTGCCGGTCACACCCACACCGAGACGCAGCTTGAGCTGGTCGAGCCAGTTGAGGTCGCTGAGCCATTTCTCCTGCTCCATGCGCCAGCCAAGGGCCATCGAGGGGAAGAAGTCCCATTTGTTGCCTTCTGCCAGTACCGACGAGCCGTCCCAGCGGGCGGAGGCGGTGAGCAGGTAGCGGTCCATGAACGAGTAGTTCACACGGGCCATGTACGATGTCAGGGCATATTCCGATAGACCGGTGCCCATGCCGGCCTGGTACTGTGAGTCAGTGATGTCGATGGCACCCATGTTGTTCCATAGGAAGGAGGGGATGGTCACGCCGATTTCGTTCATGCTGCTCGACTCGGTGTTGCTCTTCGAAGCACTTTGCAGCAGGGTGACACCCACGCTGTGGTCGCCGAAAATCTTGTTGTAGAGCAGCATGTTGTCAAGTGTCCAGGCAAAGTGGCGCTCGTCATTGCGGCGGGCGTAGTTCTTGCTGCCGGCACGGGTGGCTGAACTGCTGTCGAGGAAGTTGCCCAGACGGTAGTAGCGGAAGTCGGGGCCAAATTGCAGCTTGTACTGCAAACCTGCCAGGGGCTCGAGGATCTTGCCGAAGTCTACTTGAGCGTAGAAACTACCCAGTGCACGGAAAGTCTCGCGGTTGTCGTTAGACTTCTTCCACTCATCGATCACGGTGTAGGTGTTGGTGGTGGAGCCTCCGGGCATGGTGATGATCTCACCGTTGCTGTCATAGGGCAGGGTGTAGCGCAGGATGGCCTTTGCGGCACTGTAGATGTCGGTGGGGCCGGAGCTGGATGACTGACCTGTGCGGGAGAAACCGTATTTCTGCACACCATAGGAGGCGTTGAACGAACCGCCCGCCTTGAACCAGGGTGTAGCCTGCACGTCGGCAGAGGCGGCAAAGTTGTAGCGCTCGTAGTTTTGGCCCTTCTGGGTGCCTTTATTGTTCAGGTAGCCGAAAGAGGCAAAACCGGACACGGTCTTCGAACCGCCGCGCACGCTCAGAGTGTGCTCCTGGGTCAGACCGGTCTGCGTCACAAAGTCGGTCCAGTCGGTGTCGGTCACTTTCGAACCGTCCCAGCTACCACCGGCCCAACCTTTCTGTATGTTGGCCCAGGCGGTCTCGTCGCCGTCGAAGAATGACTTGTCCTGATCCTCTGTGGGCTGGTCACCTGGAGTGTAGGTGTCTGGGGCCTGGTTGTATTTGGCCCAGCGACGCCAGGTGATATAGTCGCTGGCACTCATGGCCGGACTCTTGTCTACGATGTTCTCGAAAGTCAGCGAGCCGGAGTAGCTCAGCTGAGTGCGGCCTTCCTGTCCGCGCTTGGTAGTGATGAGCACCACGCCGTTGGCACCGCGGCTACCGTAGATGGCGGTCGAAGAGGCGTCTTTCAGAATGTCGATAGACTCGATGTCGCGTGGGTTGAGGGTCTCGATACCACCAGCTTGGAGGGGTACGCCGTCCACCACATATAATGGGGCTCCCGAGGCGGTGATGGAGCGACTACCACGGATGAGGATGCTACCTACGGTGCCGGGGCGCTCACTCGAGGTGATGTCCACACCGGCGGCCTTGCCCTGCAGGGCTTCAAAGGCGTTGCTCACAGGACGTGAGTTGAGCTGTTTCTCGCTCACACGGGTCAAGGCACCCGTCACGTCCGACTTGCGCTGTACACCGTAGCCCACCACGACCACTTCGTCGAGCAGGGCGTTGTCTTCTTTCATCGTCACGTTGAGCGTACTGCTGTTGCCAGCCTTGATGTTCTGGGTCAGATAGCCCACATAGCTGAATGTGAGGGTGGAGTTGGAAGACACGTCGATCGAGTAGTTGCCGTCGAAGTCGGTGATGGCTCCATTGCTCGTGGTGCCATTCTCGGCCACGGTCACACCGATCAGGGGGTCTCCGTTCTCATCCGTCACCGTTCCTGTCACTTTGTGCTTTTGCGCACCTTGCGCAAACATCATCTGGGGGGCGCCTATAAGCATGCCCAGGCAGATGACAAGCATCCATAAACTGTTACTTTTTAGCATAGGTTTTTGTTTAGATGAATATTTGGTTTAAGATTGTATATTCTGGGTTGATGTCGCAGGCAAAGATAGGCCAGGAAAAGAAGTTTCTGAGTAGTATTTTTGTGCGATTTTCAGTGATTTTCGTCCTTTATGGCTGTTATGTGGCTGCCGTCAGGGGTGTAGACGTTGGTCATCCGCACGTTTCTCACGTCATCGGCGATCACGCATGGACGGCTGTCGGGAGAGTCGACCAGCAGGGTCACATCACTCAGTTGAAGACCGTCTACGTGGCGGATGAATAATCCGTAGGCAGGACAGACACCGAGAAACTTGGCTATCTCGGGATATTGAGTGCCCAGCTCGGGATAGTCGCGGCTCACAGCCTCTTTCATGCCGCCTCGGTAACGTATCTGTATATTGCTCAGACGCACGTTCTCGATGGGGTGGCCGGACATGCCGGTGATCTGGATGCCGGAGAGGGGGTCGCAGTCGTCGGCAGTCAGGTTGTTGATTTGGATGTCACGGGCAGATGATACTTCCTGACGCTCCTTGGGGCCGCGGTTGCGGCAGCCGGTGGTGATGTAGATGGGGTAGTGGTGTACATGGCTCATCGAGATGTTACTCACCACGATGTTCTCCATCTTGCCCTGGTCCACTTCCTCAAAGGCCAGGCCGCTGCTGTAGTAGCACGTGCAGCCGGTGATGGTGATGTTGCGGTAGCCGCCGTTGCTCTCTGTGCCAAGCTTGATGCGCCCGCATACCCAGTTCACCTCTTCCGGCACGTAGGTGCCGTCAAGGGCTGTACCCAACTTGAATCCGGTCACCGTGCAGTTGCTGATGAGGATGTTTTCTGTGATGACAGGACGCTTCAGTGCATAAGAGCTTTTCAGTACAAGGGCATCGTCGTGGGGGGTGTTGATCTTACAGTTGCTCACCGTGGTGAAACGGCAGCAGTCGATGTCGATGCCGTCGCGGTTGGTGTCGATGAGCACGTTGTCGATAGTGGCATAGTCACAGCCGGTGATGATGATGGCGAAATGACCGCCACGGTAGATGGTGATGTCGCGGATGAGTACATTGCGGCACAGCTTCAGGGCGATGGCTTTGTCGCCCATGCCGATGCTGCCGCCCTGCACCTGGCCGGCTTTTTCAGTGTCGTGGCGGGTGAGACCACGGCCGTCGATCATGCCCCGGCCGGTGATGGAGACATTGCGCTCTCCGTCAGCCCAAATCAGGGAGTTATGAAAATAGGTGTGACCGCCGTCCTGATATTCAGGGCCGCCAAACTCCTCAGAGGGGTCGTAGGCTCCTCGCTCGTCGGTGGCGATGATGGTAGATCCCGGTTCCAGATGCAGTTCGATGTCGCTCTTCATGCGGATGCTGCCGCAGAGATAGTTGCCAGCGGGGATGGTCACGGTGCCACCGCCTTGGGCGGCACAGGCCTCGATGGCGGCATTGATGGCAGGGCTGTCGAGTGTCTTGCCGTCGCCTTGGGCTCCGTAGTCTCTCACATTAAATGAGGTGGCATGTGCGCTGATGGCGCAGATGGTCAGAAGCAGGGCGGAAAGTATTTTTTTTCTTGTCATGGCGTTTAGGTTAGGGTCGCTAAATTGTGGTTATGCTGCAAAATTACTTACAAAATGATTCTGCTGTTATCGACTTTTGTCCGAAAATATAGTATTTTTGTACGAAAATCATGGTAAAAAAGTAGCCTATATATTGTTCATTATAAAATAATAGGTAAATTTGCACTCAGAGTCAAAAAGGTGCCACGCTCCCCCTGCAATGGCAGGCTTGGCAGCTAATCCTACTAGTCTCACTAGTTCTACTAGTCTCACGAGTTCTCCTAATCCTACTAAAAACTTAAAATCTTAAAAACTCATCAACAATGAACCGATTCGCATTTAAAATGTTTCTCAAACCGGGCTGTGAGAAAGAATATGCCCGTCGTCATGCCGCTATCTGGCCTGAATTAGTGAAAATGATCAAAGACGCTGGAGTAAGCAACTACAGCATCTACTGGGACAAGGAAACCAATATCCTTTTCGGATATCAGGAGTGCTCCACTGCTACCAACAGCCAGGACACCACTGATGTAGACCCCATCACACAGAAATGGTGGGACATGATGGCTGACATCATGGAGGTGAATCCCGACAACTCGCCTGTTTCTATCCCTATTCAAGAGGTGTTCCATTTGGATTGATGGTGAGGTTAGAGGCCGTAGATTAATCAGGTCATCAAAATGGTCTCCGTCTGATTGACACCCTGTGAATGAGAAGCCGCTGTGAAATATGACGGCCATCATTCATAACTTTTTCAGTGTCATATACATTTGTGTCAGAATTATCTTTTACTCAACTTTCACAAGCGCTAACTCCAATATCGTCAGGTTTTGAGGTAATAATTGCCTTACTGTTGATCCGAAAAGGTTATCTCGCCTCAAAACCTCACAATTTAAAATCTTATAAACAAAGAAGTTGTGGACTTCCAAAACTTTAGACTTGAAACCACTTTAAAAAGTAATTATCATCACTATCATGTCCGTTAGGTACTCCTCTTCCATGCATGGGGAGGGAAGCACCTGGCGGTTTTCGTTTGCAAGTAACGGACTTTTTCAAGTGGACTCAGACTTTTACATTAAGATAAGGAAAAGATACATATCGTTTTCTGAATTCTGAGATTATTTCAGGACAACTTTGGGTCAAGGTACCAAGGAAATAAAATGAATAAAAAATCCCTCACAATTTGCTCAGATAATAAAATTTGCTTATATTTGCAAATGGCTTTACCAATACCTGAAAAGGAATGGTAAGTCGACATTGATGGAACAGGGATGAGGCCACAATAAAGGTCTGGCCAAGTTCCGAAAAGGACGTTTACTGAACGTCGCTATCTGTATCATCAAACTTCGCAACTTTGAAACACCTACAGGAGCGAAGCAACGGAACGTCCACATTGGGTGTATTATATCCACCATGCTGCCCATATTTTTATTTTTATGGGCAGCAAAGGGTGTGTTGTAATATCACTTGACGTGGGCAGTCTTCGTTGCTTATCCTTGGGTGTGGGCAGCGAAGGCCTGATGATAGGGGTAGGCGCGGAGGTGAAAACTCCCACGTCTTTTTGTGTTCCAACCCTAACCCTACGTTTTACGCCGAATGGGGGAGACAGGAGGCAACCAAGAAACCAACAACAACTATGAAAAAGCTTGTCTTTTCCCTGCTGACCGCCATCCTGGCCGTCTGCAACTCCCATGCACAGACCTCGCTCGTCGCCACACTCAACCACGACGGCAACATCACCGACTACTATGGCATCGATGCGCTCGGCCAAGCACATACTGCCGCTGTAAACGGCGACATCATCACCCTCTCCAGTGGTTCGTTCTCTTCCTGCAACATTACCAAGGCCGTCACCATACGTGGCGCTGGAATGCAATACAGCGACGGTATGGAGCCTACCATCTTGCAAAATGATTTCTATGTCTATATCGATTCAGAGAGCAATCATGCGCTCACCATGGAAGGAATCTTCCATGACAACATGATGTATCTGACAAAAGCCCTTAAACCACAGTTCTTTAAATGTAGATTTGGAGCGGTTAATACATATTCAACCAATGCTACTTATAAGTCTTCTGATGGCTCTGTGAAAGATGCCAACTTCATTCATTGCAAGATAGCTAGATTCTTTTTACTCTATGGCGGAGACAATGCGTCTTTCGATAATTGTTTCGTAAGAGATGCTGTAATTTCAGGAACATCCAATGCTACCTACCAATTTACCAACTGTGTTATTTCATTATGTTATGGTGACAATAATTATATAGGTATAAATAATATTCATCCCGAATGCAGTAATATAAAAAATTCTTATCTCAAAAATTGCATCATTTTTGCAGATGTGAAAACCTCTTTCCCCGCTACCACTACCTTATATCATAATGTATCCAATGTAGACTGTTTTACTAATGCTAAAAATTCCACAAATAAGGTTGAAAGCGAGTTCACCAAACTGTTCAAGACCTGGACGGGTCTATTATATTCTGACGAGGAGAAATTTGACCTGACCGAAAGCGCAGCCGCTACTTATTTGGGTGATGATGGAAAGCAGGTGGGCATGTATGGCGGTTCGCTGCCCTACGACCCCGTTCCCACACATCCGAGAATAACCAAACTAAATGTCGCCTCGAAAACCACAGTCGATGGTAAGCTGAGTGTCGACATAGAGGTGAAAGGTGCAGACTATTGATATGTCATCCAAAAATAGATAGTTATGCGCAAACTACTGATATTACTGTTCTGTCTCACTGTGCATGGTATGGCGCGTGGGCAGACCAATATTTATGAATACCGTTACTGGTTTGATAACGATATAGTGTCTGCTATACAAGGAACGAGTGCGACTGCTAATTGGCATCTCGATATTCCTGTAGAAGGACTGAGTGACAAGATACACTTATTACACATGCAGATAAAAGATACTACGGGCGTTTGGAGCACACCCGTCACACGATTGTTCTCCAAACTACCTCACGCCGAAGGCATGGACTATCTCTTCTGTATGATGAACATCGACGGCAAGCCTTTCCGTATGGAACGCTTGCCGATGAGTGGTGGCGCGGCTTCCTGGGTAATCGACACCGACTCCTTGGTCACCGGCATCCACCGCTACACCATCATGGCCATCACGCCCACCGGCTATGCCACGAGCATCCGCGAGGGCTTCTTCGTGCGTGAGAATATGGCATCGCAGCTCGCCAACCAGCACTGCTGCTACCAAGTGGATGGCGGCGAGGCCGTGGTGGTCGATGGTACGGTCAATGGCGACCAGTATCATTTCGACCTTGACATGACCGACATCGCCAACGGACTCCACAAACTCACCTACTGGATGGTGTCTGACAACGGCGCGACGACGGAAATCCATACCTCACTCTTCATCAAGATCCCGCTCGGCGGCACCGGCGTGAAAGCCTACGACTACTGGCTCAACGACGACTTCGACAACCGCCACACCACCACGCTGAGCAAAGTGCAAGACCCCTTCAAGCTCATCACGCTGCTCCCCGTGGAGTCCGTGCCGCTGCGCTCCTCCAACTTCAAGTTCGCCTTCAAAGGCGAACAACCCATCGTCTATGCCCAGAACGACTTCCACATCCGCTTCCTCGACGCAGGAGACCGCTATGTGGAAACCACCAAACAGTTTGTTGACGAGAAAGTGTGGCAAGAAGTAAAACCTGTGGAGGAGATAAAAGAAAGACAGACTTTCGACAGGATAGAGGAGAATGGTATTCGGTGGTTCTCATTAAAAGCTGAAATAGGGGATACCGTAAGTTTTAAATGTGATAAAGCATGTACACTTCAATTGTTCTCACCATCTGGGAAAGAGGAGTATAAGGCTTCAGGGTTGACATCCGTGTCATTTGGAGGTTGCCATACAAAAGAGCAGGGGACATATTATCTTGCTGTTCACGATGTTACAGGAAGTGGATCAACGCAAGAACTATTATATAAACATTTGGATAAATATGCAGTTGTATCATACTCCCCAAATGTTGTTGGAAATGCAGAAGGCAATAGTTTCACGATACATCTGATTGGAAATGGATTTGACAAAATGACCCATGCTTTTATTACACATAAAAATGGTTCAAGTATTAAAGGTTTGATTGGACGCACCACGTCTTCTGATGCTTTAATTAACTTTATGATTGATAGTGTCGGTTATGTGAATGGCAATTATAATATAAAACTGTGTTATGAGGACCAAGAAGAGAAGGACTGTCTGATAATTGTGGATGCTTTGCTCTTTGAAGAACCTGACTATGGAAAAATAGTAGTGTCCAAGATAGGTGCCCCTTCACCTTCTAATGTATTCATTGAAACCATTAAAGTGACGAATAATGGTAATATATCATATTCATATATTCCGTTTAACATAGCATGGGATAACCCACATTTGGTGAGAAATGTAAAGTTCGTGAATTTTTATGCATCTGTCGCGGCAGAATTGGATAGTGCGGGCTATTCTATCGTGTCAGGTACAGAAAACCTGTTGGATAAAGGAGTAGAAGGTGTCATGATGTTCTTCTACATCCCACATTTGAATCCACATGAAACGATGGAGTTCCAATTAAGCATTGGAGTTAATTCAGCAGGAGAAAGGTTCAATCTATATGCTTGGACTGGAACACCGGTTGAACTTGATTCGCAGAGTGGTATGCAATATGCAAAATCGCACCCACATAAAGCTTTTTATGCAAATTACAGCAACAGAGGGCACAATATGGTTACTTGGGGTGATAACATGGCCAATTATTCAGGTTTGCCAGGTATGCCTCGGATTGTGAGTTATGCTGGAAATGTCGGTAATACAGCAATTAAAACAGGAGCAACTATAGGATCTTATGTAAATGCTACAGGAAGACGTGTCGGCAATGAATACATTAATGCTTACGGTTTGACTGGTGATGAAGCCGATTTTATTCGGGATGTATACGATCATCAATATCCAGAAATGTTATCTCCAGGATCAATATGGGGTGGTTTTTTAGGTGATTTGATGGACAGATTAATGGGTAATCAAGACGATTGTGCCCAAAATCCCACGCCCAGCCCCGGAGATCCCCATTCTTTAGGTTGGCTGCGATCTGCAGACCCCAACGAAATCTATGGTCAAAGATCTCTTTCCGGAAGCATCTATATCAATGACTCATTAAAGACATTAAACTATCGCATTCAGTTCGAAAATGACAGCACTATTGCTACTGCCGCCGCCCAAACGGTAATCGTGAGAGACACCTTGGGGTCTCAGTATTACGATCTCTCCACATTCTCACCAACATTTGTGAAGATAGCGGAGAACATGTATGAGTTGGATGGCAGTCCAAATTTTGTGAAGACCATTGATATGCGTCCGAAGATTAACACTATCGTGCAGGTAAATGGTGATATTGACAAGGAACAAGGCATTGTCACATGGACGTTCCGCTCACTCGACCCGATGACGATGGAACCTGTGACGGACATCACTAAGGGCTTCCTTCCTGTCAACTATGACGGTATCTCCGGCATCGGAGAGGTGTCTTTCTGCATCGACTTGAAGCAACCGTTGCCCAATGGCACTGAAATTCCTAACCGTGCTGGCATCGTCTTTGATACAAACGAGGAAATTATGACTCAGACATGGATCAACATCATCGATGCCGTGGCACCGACTTCTGTTGTCGATTCCTATGAGGTGGTGAACGACTCCACCGCCACGTTGTATTTCCATGGCGATGATAACCTCTCTGGGATTTGGAAATATGATGTCTATGTGATTTATGGCGAGGGTTCTGCGCCTTTCAAGTTCAAGGAAGGAGTGAGCGGCAACCAATGCGACGTACGCATCTACAACGGCATGACGCACGGCTTCTATGTCGTGGCAACGGACTCCGCCGGCAATGTGGAGAAAAAAACACTTCCAGAAATCGTAGTATCAATAGGTGTCCTCCCCGGCGATGCCAATTGTGACGGTACCATCGATATCTCCGACGTGTTGACGGTAGTAGACGCTATTCTCGGCAAGTCATTAAGAATGTATTGCCAGGCCAACGCTGATGTCAATGAAGACAGTGTGGTGGACATTTCCGATGTCTTGACGATTGTCGACATTATCCTAGGAAAGACAGAGGTGTCATCGCACAGTAATGCCCGAATGACAATTGACAGTCATCTTGCTGTTAAAACTAAGGGCAAGCGCTGCTCGCTGCTTTTGGAGGGCAACGGACACTATATTGGTTGTCAGATGATGCTCAAACTACCAGAGAAATGCTTGCTGAGAGGAATCGTCCCGTGTGGAGAACGTAACAAGGGTATCAACGTTGACTTCCGCCACTTAGGACATGGCTTCTATAATATTGTCACTTATTCCACCAATGGAGCAGAGCTTGTTGATGTCAATGGTACATTGCTCGACCTTATCATTGATGGTGACTATGAGAAAGACTTGAGTGTCAGCAATATCTTGTTTACCAACGAATTTCTCGAGAGTGTGAGCATAAACGACTTGACCACTTCTACCACCGGCATCATCCCCACTTTGGATGAATATCTGGACGGAGACATTTATAGTATCCAAGGTGTCAAGGTTCGTCATCCCAACAGAGGGGTAAATATCTACGAGGGAAAGAAGACAGTGACTCGCTGACTCAGTGGTTTATTGTCGGTCATAAATAAAACGGTGCAAGACCTGTCTGTCAGTGTCTTGTGCCGATTGTTATTTCAGTAATGTGGTAAAGTGTTTCAACTGCTTAATACTTCCGTTGGCCATCACTAATCACTATCTTTCCTTGTTGCTCATTCAGTATGGCTGTATCGGATGGTTAACCAACTTTGAATATTTTATTCATTATCTTTTTTTTTGCCTGGAGATAGAATAATATTGTGATTAATTTGCTATTTTTGTAGAAAAATAGATTCTATGATTGACAAATCAAGGAACATGGCAAGACTGTATAAAATGTTTTTGTAAAAAATGAATATATGAGAAATTTGACACAAATTTTGCTTATTGCGGCTTTATTGGTCTGGTGCGTCGCCTCCGCTGATGCCAAACGTAAGTCCAAACCCCAGTTGTGGCCCGATGGTACAGAGATTTCTGCATGGTTCAACGATACCTCTCGGGTGGATGTCGCCACGCTCGGCAGACAGTATGTCATCACCGACTATGGGGTGAAGATGGATAGCACATTGCTGCAAACAGAGGCCATTCAGTCCGTTATTGACCGCGTTGCTGCTGATGGAGGTGGGGTGGTGGTCATCCCACGTGGTACCTTCCTCACAGGTGCGCTCTTCTTTCGTCAGGGCACACACTTACACCTCGTCGAGGGGGGCATGCTCAAGGGCATTGACGCCATCAAGTATTATCCGGTGCTCAAGACCCGTATGGAGGGACAGACGCTCAATTATTTCGCCGCATTGGTCAATGCCGATGGCATCAAAGGATTTACCATCACCGGACATGGTACCATCAATGGCAACGGACTCCGGTTCTGGGAGGAATTCTGGATCAGACGTAAGTATAACAGGCAGTGTACCAACCTGGAAGCTTTGAGACCGCGACTGGTTTATATCTCCAACTGCACCGATGTCCAGGTGCAGGATGTACATCTTATCAACAGCGCATTCTGGACCAATCACCTCTACCGGTGCGAGAGGGTGAAGTATATCGGATGCACCATCTTTGCACCTCATACGCCGGAGGACGCTAAGGCACCATCAAGCGACGCCATCGACCTCGATGTGTGCAAGGACGTGTTGGTGCATGGCTGCAACATCAGTGTCAACGACGACGCCGTAGTACTCAAGGGAGGAAAGGGTACTTTCGCAGACAAGGATCCCGACAACGGCCCTTGCTCCAACATTATTGTGCAGAAGTGCAACTATGGTTTCGTACATGGATGTATGACGCTGGGCAGTGAGTCGCTCCACGACCGCAATGTGATCTTGCGCGACTGCTATGTGAGCCAGGCCACTCGTGTGCTATGGCTTAAAATGCGCCCTGACACACCACAGCATTATGAGTATGTCACGGTCGAGAATATGACTGGCAACTGTGGCAGCTTCATCGTGGTGCGTCCCTGGACTCAGTTCTTCAAACCCGAGCAGCGTGATGATATGCCGCTCTCGCAGTGCAACAATATCACGGCACGCAACATACGGATGGACTGCAAAAACTTCTTCGACGTTGGACTTTCAGACAAATATGCTCTGAAAAACTTTACTTTCGAGAAGATCGATGTCACTGATGCCAAAAAAGCTTTCGACCCGAAACTCATCACAGGTACCGTGGTCAAAGACGTGGTCATCAATGGAGTGGCACAGTAGCAGGAATGGAAAAAAGTCTTTGAAAAACGTAGATTTTCCGGATGACAAGACACTTTCTTGTCAAATCTTTGGATTTTCTGCGTTTTTTCATTACTTTTGCTGAGAATACAACCAAATAGAGTAAAAATGAGAACGATTCAACGATTTGTTATCTTGATGCTCGTACTCGGTACGGGCCTTACGGCTGATGCCATCAACATCAAGCTCAAAAAAGACCAGGCGGTCGTAGACGGTATCACATATACCATCAACACCAAAAAGCAGACTGCCTCGGTGGTAAAAGGACAAGAATTATATGTGGGTGATATCGTCATACCTGAAAAAATCGTGGTCGATAGTGTCACCTGCTATGTGGAGAGCATCTCGGCCAATGCGTTCAAAGGGTGCCCGGGCGTGACATCTGTCACGATCGCTGACGGCATACTCAAGATCGGCAGCAGTGCCTTTGAGGGATGTGCCAGTCTCACAGAGATCACTATACCTGCACGCATACAGGAATTGCCATCCGATTTGTTCAAGGATTGTGCCAGCCTCACCTCTGTCAACCTGCCAGAGAACCTGAAGAAGATGTCTACTGGCACGTTCCAAGGGTGCAAGTCGCTCGCAGATTTCACTTTTCCCGCTAATATTACAGAGATCCCGGCCAGCACCTTTGCTGAGTGCAGCGAACTGAAATACGTCACTCTGCCCTCAGGGACTAAAAAAATAGGCAGCAGCGTGTTTAAAAACTGTACCGGACTGGAGTATATCGACATACCGACGGGGGTGAGCAGCATTGGCAACAGTGCTTTCGAGGGTTGTGTAAGTCTGCGCGAGTTCCGTTTCCCGGCGGGAGTCAGTGAGATACCGGCCAATATGTTCCGGGGGTGCTCTGAACTCAAGGGGGTTGATATTTCCAACTCGGTAAGCAAGATTGAGCACGACGCCTTCAATGGATGCAGCTCGCTCGACAGCATCAGTCTTTCCAACTCTGTGTCTTCCATCGGCAGCAGTGCCTTTGAGGGATGTGTGAGCATGAAGGGTGTGCGACTGCCCAACAGCGTGAAGGAGATACCCAGCAGTGCATTTAAGGGATGTGCCAGCCTGGCTGCCATCACTCTGCCCAACTCGCTGCTGAAGATCGGTAGCAGTGCTTTTGAGGGGTGTGCCTCTCTCGCTGCACTCACGCTCCCGCTCTCGCTCAAGGAGATTGGAAGCGACGCTTTCGAAAACTGCAACAGCTTGATGGACATCTACTGCGGCAGTGCCACGCCGGTGAAAATCAGTGGCGACTCGTTCAGCAAGACTACACAGAAGGAGGCCATCGTACATGTGAAGAAAGGCTTCACCAACAACTACAACCTTGACAAACAGTGGAAGAAATTCCTCAATGTCATCAATATGGACAATTAAGCAACAGACAATAACCGATGTCAAAAGAAGCCCGGCCATCTATCGGCCGGGCTTCTTTGTAGAGTCACTTGTCAGAATAATACTCCTATGCGTACGTCGGCGGTGTGACAGGTCTGGCCGTATGCGCCGCCTATGCTGCCATGGTGTAGTCCTGCAGGGCCATATCAAGAATTATAGAATTAAAGAATTCTCATTGAGAGCAGCCACTTTGGTAACTAAAATTCTATAATTCTATAATTCTTGATAAGAAATATTGATAGCCTAATTCTATAGGTGGGTTCTATTAATTATGTCGAGGCGATTTTTGATTTTTAGTCGAGTGCAGAGTGTAAGTTGAAGAGGGAGTATAGCGGGCTATACGACCGATGAGACTTGACACTATGCACCGAATAAAAACAAAAAGCGACCGAAACAGATTGAGCAGAATAATGCCTATATATCAAACAGAATTAATAGAACACACCTATAATCACTCTTTTATCATCGCAACCACTTTGTCAACGGCGGCAGAGAGACCGTCGGGGTCTTTGCCACCGGCAGAGGCGAAGTGGGGCTGACCGCCGCCGCCGCCCTTGATGAGCTTGGCAGCTTCGCGCACCAGCTGACCGGCGTTGAGGCCATGGTCTTTGACCACGTCGTCGCTGAGCATCACATGAAGCATCGGCTTGCCCTCTTGCACGGTGCCGAGGACGCACACCAACTGCTCGCTGATGGCCTGACGCACTTTGAAGACAAGGTCTTTGGCTGATGCAGGGTCGAGCGGCAGCACCGCCCTCACCACATTGAAGCCGTTGATACACTCGGCTTGCTTCACCAGCTGCTCCTTGGCGCGATCCGTGGCCTGGGCCTTGAAAGCCTCGATCTGCTTGCGCATGGCATCGTGCTCGCAGATGTATTTCTGGATGACACCGCCCAGGTCTTTGGCGTTGTTGAACAGCTCGCGGATGCCTTTCAGCGTGTCTTCTATCTGGTAGAGCATCTCCTCGCAACGGCGGCCCGTCACGGCCTCCACGCGGCGGATGCCGGCGGCAACACTGCTCTCGCTGAGAATCTTGAAGAAGCCGATGCGGCCGGTAGACGAGGCATGGATGCCACCGCAGAACTCACAACTCGGACCGAAACGCACCACACGCACCTTGTCGCCGTATTTCTCGCCGAAGAGGGCTACGGCTCCCATCTCTTTGGCCTCGGCAAGTGGCGTGTCGCGGTGCTCGTCGAGAGGGATGTCCTGACGGATCATGTCGTTGACGATGCGTTCAGCCTGCCGCAGCTCCTCGTCGGTGACCTTTTGGAAATGGGAGAAGTCGAAACGCAATGTGTCGGGACTGACAAAGGAGCCTTTCTGTTCCACATGGTCGCCGAGCACTTGTTTGAGCGCATAGTCGAGCAGATGGGTGGCGGTGTGGTTGGCAGCACTGGCCTCGCGCAGGTCGGTGTCGACGCAGGCCATGAAGTCGGCGTCGGGGTGTTGAGGCAGTGCTTTTACGATATGTATGCTTTGGTTGTTCTCGCGTTTGGTGTCAATGATGTCGATGGTCTCATGCTCGCTCACAATCACGCCGCGGTCGCCCACCTGACCGCCCATCTCACCATAGAAGGGGGTGTAGTCGAGCACCAGCTCATAAAAACTGTTTTTCTTCTGCGTCACCTTGCGGTATCTCAGAATGTGACACTCGTATTCGGTGTAATCGTAGCCCACAAACTGCTGTTCGCCCTCGCGCAGCTCCACCCAGTCGCTGCTCTCCACCACGGCGGCATTGCGGGCGCGGGCTTTCTGCTTCTGCATCTCCTCGTCAAACTGTTTCTCGTCTACCGTGTAGCCATGCTCCCGGCAGATGAGCTCGGTGAGGTCGAGGGGGAATCCATAGGTGTCGAAGAGGCGGAAAGCCTGACGGCCGTCGAGCACGGTCTCGTGATGGGCCATCAGCTCATCCATGGCACCATTGAGCAGGTTGATGCCTTTGTCGAGGGTGCGCAGGAAAGAGTCTTCCTCTTCCTTGATCACACGGCTGATGAGCGTCTGCTGGCCTGGCAGTTCTGGATAGGATGCACCCATCTCATGCACCAGGATGGGAATAAGTTTGTAGATGAAAGACTCTTTCTGGCCGAGGAAGGTGTAGGCATAGCGCACAGCACGGCGCAGGATGCGGCGTATCACATAGCCTGCCTTGGCATTGCCGGGCAACTGTCCGTCGGCGATGCTGAAAGCCACGGCGCGAAGGTGGTCGGCCACTACGCGCATAGCCACGTCGGTCTCTTCTTTCTCACCATATTTCATGCCAGAGAGGCGCTCTATCTCGTGGATGATCGGCTGGAATATGTCAGTGTCGTAGTTGGAGTGCTTGCCTTGCAGGGCACGAACCAGACGCTCGAAGCCCATGCCAGTGTCGATGACGTTCATCGAGAGCTTCTCCAGTGAGCCGTCGGCCTTACGGTTGTACTGCATGAACACGAGGTTCCAGATCTCTATCACCTGGGGGTCGTCATGGTTCACCAGTTCGCGGCCGGGCACCTTGGCTTTCTCCTCAGGCGTGCGCGAGTCGAGATGGATCTCTGAACAGGGGCCGCAGGGGCCGGTGTCGCCCATCTCCCAGAAGTTGTCGTGCTTGTTGCCGTTGATGATATGGTCGGCAGGCACATGCTTGGACCAGTAGCCGGCCGCCTCGTCGTCGCGCTCAAGACCCTCTTCGGCCGAACCCTCAAACACGGTCACGTAGAGATCCTTGGGGTCGAGGTGGAGCACGTCGACCAGGTATTCCCAGGCATAGTCAATAGCTCCCTCTTTGAAGTAGTCGCCGAAGCTCCAGTTGCCCAGCATCTCAAACATCGTGTGGTGGTAGGTGTCATGACCCACCTCCTCCAGGTCGTTGTGCTTGCCGCTCACACGCAGGCATTTCTGCGAGTCGGCTCTGCGGCGTGGCTCCGGGTCGCGGGTGCCGAGTATAATGTCTTTCCACTGGTTCATACCGGCATTGGTGAACATCAGGGTGGGGTCGTCTTTGATTACCATAGGGGCAGAGGCCACGATAGCATGGCCTTTAGACTCGAAAAATTTCTTGAACGAGTCGCGGATTTCGTTGGCTGTCATCATTTCTTTTGTGAATATTTTGTTTTATGTGTTTAGCTGATCTGGTCGAGCTGATCCTTCAGTTCTTGCAAGTCGTCGCGTATCTGGATAAGGTCGGCAATGACCTTGGCGCTCTTGTCCACACCATCGCGGTTTTCGTTGAACATCTTACGGGCTGCTGCAATCTTGAAGCCGCGCACTTTCACCAGGTTGTGTATCAGGCGAATCTGCTCGATATCTTTCTCGGTGTACTGGCGCACCTTGTTGCCGGTGGTCTGAGGCTTGAGGTGAGGAAACTCTTTCTCCCAGAAACGGAGTAGACTCTCCTTGACATCAAACATGGCTGCCACTTCTTTGATGGTGTAGTATAGCTTACGGGGTTGGGCGCTGCTCTCTGCCATTTCTTTTCTTTTTATCGTGCTTATAACGTTTTACCATAATGGGAGACCACCATCACCATTTAAAAAGTCCATTCGCTCTTGACGGCGAAGACTTTGTCGCGGGTGATAGCAGAGGCTTCCTTGCGGGTGAGCTGGCGGCTCCAGCCGACACGGCCTTGAGTGCCGGCACCCTCACCGGTGTTGTTGTATTCCAAGTAGCGGGCTGTCTGCTCGTTGGAGGATTTGCCCCAGTTGTGCCAGCCTTCAGCACGGATATGGCGGCCCATCTCGCAGTTCATGAACAGCGTGTAGGCATAGGGGCGCCACGGACGGCCCAGATACACCTTGTCCACACCCTCGTCGGCAATCAGCCGGCAGTGGTTGAACACATAGCCGTAGGCTATATCGCTGGGGGTAGAAGCGGCGGTGATGTAGGAGTTGGACTTGTTCTTGATCGTACAACCTTCAAACCATGCCGTCGACGGGCCGAAGATAAAGTCGGTGGTACCCTCTATATAGCAGTTCTCAAAAGAGAGACGGGTACCGGCCTTGCCGGTGTAGACGGTGTCTTGATGGCCCAGGAAGCGGCAGTTGATGAAGCGCAGACGGTCGCCCTCGGTGTGCAGGGCTACGGCTTGGCCCAGACGTGCTGAGTTGTTCTCGATGGTGATGTTTTTCAAGGTGATGTCATTGCCCTCGATTTTCAGGGTATAGGTGCGGAATGTCCCCATCGCCTGTTCTGTACCGGCGAGACGCACGTTGGCATGGTCATCATAGGTGATGATGGTGCTCGAAGCGTCCTCGCCGCAGATCTCGATGTGGTCAAGCCAGGAGGGCACAATCACCTTTTCTTTATAAGTGCCTTTTTTCACGAAGATCACTTTGTGATAGTCCATGAAAGCACGGCACACCTCGATGGCTTCACTTACGGTGCGGAATTCTCCTGTGCCGTCGCGGGCCACAAACAGGGTGTCGGGGTTGTCGTACTTGTTGGCGGCTTGTATCTGTGCCGTTGTCATCATGGCCAGGATGATGGTCAATAGTCTTATCATCTTTATATTTATACGGTTAATAATGTTTCCAAATATTGTTCTGTGTCTGCTCTGTCTTCAAGGTTACTGTATCTGTCTGATTTCTTCCAGTCCAGAGATCTTCTTCAGACTGTCGATGATCACTTGCACGTCGTTGCGGTCGTGCACCTTCAGCTCGATGGAGCAATCGAAGATACCGTCATCGCAGCTGACCACCAGTTTTTTCATGTTGACATTCAGTTGTCCGGAAATCACGGATGTCACCTCGTTGAGCAGTCCGATGCGGTCTACACCAGTGATATGGATGGTGGCGTCGAAAAGCACAAGGCGGTGCATGTCCCATTTCACGTCGATGATGCGGTTGCCGAAGCTCGATTTTAACTTATTGGCCACAGCGCATTGACGCTGGTGTATCTCGATGTGGTTGCGGTTGTCGATATACCCTAAACTGTCGTCACCGGGGATGGGATGGCAACAACTCGGGAAGATCAGGCGGCGGATGAGATCCTCGTTGACGTAGAAGGGCTTCTTGCGGTTGAAGTCCTTGCCGACGGTGATCAGCTCTACCGAATCGTCGTCGATCTGAGACGGCGTGGCTTTGTCTTTCTTTTTCTCGCTGCTGAGGAAGGGCACAAATTTGCGCCACTTGGACGACGACGATTTCTTCTTCTCCAGCAACTCGTCGATGTCTTTGTCGCTCAGGATAATAGTCTTGTTGCCAAGGGCAAGAAAGAATTTCTCGGGCTTCGAGATGTCATGGAACTCGCACAGGCGGTCCAGGTGTGATGTAGTCAGCTCCAGGCCGTTCTTCTCCAGAAATTCTTTGAGGATGGTTTCGCCGGTCTTCTGTACTTCACGCACGTCGCGACGAAGGATGGCTTGTATCTTGGCCTTCGCCTTGGCTGTGGTGGCGAAGTTGATCCAAGAGGCATCGACATGCTGCGTTTTCGACGTGAGCACTTCCACCTGGTCGCCGCTCTGGAGCTTGTGGCTCAGAGGCACCAGCTTATGGTTGACTTTGGCGCCGATGCAGTGGCTGCCGATAAAGGTGTGGATCTGGAAAGCAAAGTCGAGGGCTGTACAGCCGGCGGGCATAGTCATGATTTCGCCTTTGGGGGTGAACACGAAAATCTCTGAGGCGAAAAGGTTGAGCTTGATAGTGTCGAGGAAGTCCATCGCATCGGGTTGGGGGTCATCGAGGATTTCCTTGATGGTGCGAAGCCAGTCATTCAGCTCGCTTTCTTCTTCCACGGCTATGCCGCCCTCTTTGTATTTCCAGTGGGCGGCGAAGCCTTGCTCGGCTATCTCGTTCATGCGGTCTGAGCGGATCTGAACCTCGATCCATTGACCCTGCTTCGACATCAGCGTCACGTGCAGGGCTTGATATCCGTTGGCCTTGGGGTGATTCACCCAGTCGCGCATACGCTCCGGGTGAGAACGGTAGAGCTTGTTGATGGCCACGTAGATCTTGAAGCAGTCGTCGATCTCGTCTTCCTTGCGCTGGGGCGTGAAGATGATGCGCACAGCCAGGATGTCGAATATTTCTTCAAAGGTGAGGTGCTTGTTCTGCATCTTCGTCCAGATGGAGAAGGGGGCTTTTACCCTGGCCTTGATCTCGTATTTCAGGCCAAGACGGTCGAGTGCCTCTATGATAGGGGTGGTGAATTCCTTAAACAGGGTGTTGCGCGACTGTTCGGTGGTGGCCAGCTTGGTCTTGATCGACTCATAGGCCTCGGGGTGCTCATAACGGAAACTCAGGTCCTCAAGCTCATTCTTGATCTTGTTCAGACCCAGACGGTTGGCCAGGGGAGCGTAGATGTAGAGCGTCTCGCCGGCGATCTTGTACTGCTTGTTGGCGGGCTGGCTGCTCAGGGTGCGCATGTTGTGAAGGCGGTCGCAGATCTTGATGAGGATCACACGGATGTCATCACTCATGGTGAGAAGCAGCTTCTTGAAATTCTCGGCCTGTGCCGAGGCCTTGTCGCCGAAAATACCACCCGAGATCTTTGTCAGGCCGTCGACAATCTGAGCTATCTTGGCACCGAAAATCGTCTCGATGTCTTCCACCGTATAGTCGGTGTCTTCCACCACGTCGTGGAGAAGGGCTGAACAGATGCTGGTGGAGCCGAGACCCATCTCTCGGGAGGCAATGAGGGCTACGGCCAGGGGGTGCATGATATAGGGCTCGCCCGAGAGACGCCTCACACCCTTGTGGGCCTGACGGGCAAAGTTGAAAGCCTTGGTGATAATGTCTATTTTCTTGCGGTGGGGGGAGGCCAGGTAACTGTCGAGCAACTCCTGAAAAGCCTCGTTCACCATCTTTGCGTCGGCAGTCTCACGGATCGTGTCTCTGCCTGTGTGATTGCGTTCGTCCATATCCTTTCACTTTGTGTTGTGTCACCTGCGGCCTCGACGTCGGGAAGAACTGGAAGATTTAGCATTGCTGCCGCTTGACTTCGAACTCTTGCCATATCTGGACGACGAGTAACTGCTCCGTCTGCTTCCGCCACGGCTGCTCTTGCCGTATCGGCTCTGGCTGTCGCCGCTGCTGGCTGTCTCATTGCTGCTGCGGGAGGAGTGGCGCGACGTGGCGCGGCTCGACCGGCTCTCGTCTACTGCCACATAGGCTCGCTTGTTCACATGGCTGTCTTCGTAGGCGAAGATGGTGTCCTGCTGCTCGATGAAGCGGTTGATGGCAGGGATGGTCATGCGGATGAGAGAGGGCTCGGTGGCACCATTGACGATGTCGCGGCGGTACTGTGGGTTGAGGTCGCGCAGCATCTCAATGTCGATGTCGCAAAAGCGGGAGATGGTGCTCAGGCTCACGTTGCGGTTCACCTCTATTGTGTCGGTATGTTCCGGCAGATGGGTGAGCATGGGGCAGATGTTGTGCTCGCAGTAGTAGTTCATCACATAGTTGGCGGCGATGAATGCGGGTACATAGCCACGGGTCTCAGAGGGCAGATAGGGGTAGATCTTCCAGTAGTCCATGCTACCGCCGCTGCGGCGGATGGCTTTGTTCACATTCTCCGGGCCGCAGTTGTAGGCGGCTATCACAAGCGTCCAGTCGTTGAAAATACGATAAAGGTCGCGTAGATATTGAGCGGCGGCAAAAGAGGAACGGATGGGGTCGCGGCGGTCGTCGACCAGCGAGTTCACACGCAGACCGTATTGCTTGCCTGTGGCGAGCATAAACTGCCAGAGACCGGTGGCTCCGGCGCGGGATACGGCTTTTGGGTTGAGAGCCGACTCTATCACGGGCAGATATTTCAGTTCCGTGGGAAGGTTGTAGGAGTCTAAGGCCTGTTCGAAAATAGGCATGTAGAAGTTGACGCTGCCCAGCATGATGCTCACAGACCGGCGAAGACGCTCGCAGTAGCGGTCTATAAACTTTCGCACCACTTGATTGTAAGGCATCTCCATCACGGTTGGCATGCGGCTCAGACGCTGCATATAGACCTCCTCGCTGTAGCTGGGATTCTCGCCGGTCGACTCACAGGCATCGTCGATAGTCAGGTATGTCTGGTTGTGGTAGAGGGCAAGCAGACTGTCGATGGCAAGGTTCATCGCCATGGCTTCGGGCACTTCCATCACTTCTTGCTCGCCGATATCATCGGTGAACAGGATCTCAAAATCGTCATTCACTTGGCCCAGCGAGGCGGTGGTGCCGGTTATCAGCAGTATGGCTATCAGCTGTACTATTTTTCTCATGTAGTGTCTCTTTCTTTGTCTTTTTTTCGTTTGTTTTTCTTTTTCCGGTTCTCCGGGCTCTCCGGATTCTTTAGAATTGTATGCTGCATTGCAGCCCAAGGGCACTGGATCGGATGGGGTTGCGCTCGGTGCGGCTGTTGATGACTGCGGGCGATACCCTCATGCTGAGATCTTTGGTAATGTCAAATTCTGATAGAGATGCATCCACGTAGGCATCAATCACGGAGAGTGCGTATACGCCTATGAGTATGAAAAAGCTCAGGTCGCGGTAGCGGCGGTAGTAGTCCTTACGTTTTCTGAAAAGCTCTTCATATCTGTCGGCGGTTTCATCTGTGATCTTTGTCCCCAGATGGAGAAACTGGTTGTAGCTTTGGGTGGTCTCGTCGTCGTCAGTGATATCGAGATAGGCCTGCGAGTAGTCTTGATACATCATGTTGTTCCATTGCATGGCATAGATGCAACCCACAAATCCTCCATAGACGATAGGCAACTTCCAGTATTTGCGGTTGTAGATCTGACCGGCGCCGGGGAAGACTATGGCCAGCCACAATGCTCTCTTCGGATTCGGACGCCATGTAGACCAGTCTCGTTGATGACGGTAGGTGGTGTCTTGTGATATCAGCATGGCAGAATGAACACTGTCGGCAGTCAGACGGACGGCTGTCGAGTCATAGTCGAAACTGAACTCGTCCACGGGGGCGACGACCTGAGCGTTGCAGCAGACCACCGGCCATACCGACAGGATGAGAATCAGCGACAGACATGATGTGATAGCTTGACGCACTTCCACTGTATGGCTATTTTTGTTTCATATTGTCAAACACACTCATGATGTGCTCCAACTCTTCTTCGTTGGCAAAAGGGATGCTGATCTTACCTTTGCCAGAGGGGGAGATGCTCAGGCTGATCTTCGTGTGGAAAAAGTCGGTCAACTGCTCACGGAGTATCTTGAACTCCGCCGGAAGAGTGGCCTTGGATGCAATCTTCTTGCTGCCTATGTTCACATTTTCGCCGTTCTTCAGCTTCTTGACAATTTCCTCTACCTGGCGCACACTGCTACCTGTCTTCTGTATCTGCTCAAACACTTTCAGCTGCTGTGAAGGACTGTCTAATGACAGCAGTGCACGTGCATGGCCCATGTCGATCGTCTTGTTCTGAAGAGCCATCTGCACCTGAGCCGGCAACTTGAGCAGGCGCAGATAGTTGGCTACGGCCACACGGCTCTTGCCCACACGCTCCGACACCTTCTCCTGGGTCATACCCTCTTCTTCCAGAAGATGGGCGTAGGCCAGGGCTATCTCGATGGCGTTGAGATCTTCACGCTGGATGTTCTCTACCAAAGCCATCTCCATCACACTCTCGTCGTTGATCGTGCGGATGTAGGCTGGAATGGTGCTCAGACCTACCATCTGTGAGGCACGCCAGCGGCGTTCGCCGGCAATGATCTGATATTTGTTGACCGATGTCTGGCGAAGCGTGATGGGCTGTACGATGCCGATCTCACGGATGCTGTTGGCAAGGTCTTGAAGCGTCTCTGGGTCAAACTCCCTACGAGGCTGATTGGGGTTAGACTCTATCTGGTCGAGGGGTATCTCACTGATAGTGCTGCTGCCTTGGGGCTGAACCTCCTCACTGGAAATCAGGGCGTCTAAACCCCTGCCTAATGCGTTGAATTTCTTTTTGACGGCCATATTATTTTTTCGCTATTCGCTCTTCGTTGTTCATTATTCTCTTTTCCCTTTTCCCTCTCTCATCCCTCTCTCGTCCCTCTCTCATCCCTCCCATTCTCATCTTCCTCATTCTCATCCCCTCCCCTTTGGGGAGGGTTAGGGAGGGGTTGTAGGGAGGGGTTGTAGGGGAGGGGTTAAGGGAGGGGTTTATCCCCTATTGATGATTTCTTTGGCCAGGGCCAGGTAGTTTTTGCTGCCAGTACTCTCTGCGTCATACAGTATCACTGGCAGCCCGTGGCTCGGACTCTCACTCAGTTTCACATTGCGCTGGATGACGGTCTTGAAGACAAGCTCCTGGAAGTGGCGTTTCACCTCGTCGTATATTTGATTGGCCAGACGCAGACGACTGTCATACATCGTAAGCAAGAAGCCTTCTATCTCAAGTTTAGGATTCAGCTTGCTCTTGATAATCTTGATCGTGTTGAGCAACTTGCCGATACCCTCGAGGGCAAAATACTCACACTGCACGGGGATAATGACAGAGTCGGCGGCAGTCAGTGAGTTGACGGTGATCAGACCCAGTGACGGCGAACAGTCGATGATGATATAGTCGTATTCTTTCTTCAGGGGCTCAAGCAGACGCTTGACCACTTTCTCGCGGTTGTCTATGTTGAGCATCTCTATCTCAGCGCCGACAAGGTCGATGTGGCTCGGTATGATGTCAAGACCCTCAATGTCGGTAGTGTAAATGGCATCGTGGATGTCAGCCTGACCTATCAGGCATTCATATAGTGAGCATTCCAGCGTCTTTATGTCCACGCCAAGCCCACTGGAGGCGTTGGCCTGAGGGTCGGCGTCTATCACCAGCACTGTCTTTTCCAGCGTGGCCAGAGATGCCGCAAGGTTGATGGAGGTGGTGGTCTTGCCAACACCGCCCTTCTGGTTTGCTAATGCGATGGTCTTTCCCATTTTGTTATCTTTAAAAAAATCTTTTTCCTTGAGCTGCTACTGGCGCAGCATGTCGCTTTGCTAAAATTAGAGTGCAAAGATACATATTTTATGCGAGAAACGTGTATTTTAAACCTTTTTTCGTACTTTTGCACGAAAAAAGTAAGCCAATATAGTTTTTATGAAGGATAAAAGACCCTTGATTTTGATATCCAATGATGATGGATTTCAGGCTAAAGGCATCAATGCGCTGGTGGAAATGGTGGCTGATATGGGAGATGTGCTGGCGTGTGCACCAGATGCTGCAAGGTCGGGATATGCTTGCGCTTTCTCGGCGGTGACTCCCCTGAGAATGCAACTGCGCAAGAAAGAAGGGAATGTGGAGGTCTGGTCATGCAATGGCACGCCTGTCGACTGTGTCAAACTAGCACTCCATGAGTTTTGTCAGGAACGGATGCCCGACATCGTTATCGGAGGAATCAACCATGGTGACAATGCTTCGGTCAATACGCATTATTCGGGCACGATGGGGGTGACTCTCGAGGGTTGTATGAAGTATATACCATCCGTCGCTTTTTCTATCTGCGACTATTCTGAAAATCCTGATTTTCAGCCACTTCGGTCATTGATTAGACAGATTGTCAGCAAGGTTCTCCAACAAGGACTTCCCAGAGGGGTGTGCCTCAATGTCAATTTCCCGTTAGGGCCGTTCAAGGGGGTGAGGGTCTGTCGCATGGCGTATGGCACTTGGTATGATGAGTGTGTCAAGGAACATCATCCCAGAGGCTACGACTACTATTGGATGGTAGGCAGTTACCGCAACGATGAGCCACAGGCCGACGACACTGACAACTGGGCACTGACGAATGGTTATGTGGCCATTACGCCCACGCGTATCGATGTGACCGCGTATGAGGCGATGGAGAAACTGAAAGATTGGAAACTACAAACATCCTAAGGCGGAGAGTATGAAATATTATATCATAGCAGGTGAGGCCAGTGGCGATCTTCATGCGTCGCATTTGATGAAAGCACTGAAAAATGTTGACACTGAGTCGCAGTTCAGGTTCTTTGGGGGCGATAATATGAAGGCGGTGGGCGGCACTCTCGTCAAGCATTACCGTGAAATGGCGTTTATGGGATTTGTACCGGTCTTGCTACATTTCCCGACGATACTCAAAAATATGGAGATATGCAAGAAGGATATCCTGGCATGGCAGCCCGATGCCGTGATCGTCGTGGATTATCCGAGTTTCAATCTGCGTATAGCAGAATTTGTGCATACACACTCGCTCATACCTGTCTATTATTATATCTCACCAAAGATATGGGCATGGAAAGAATACCGAATCAAGAGCATCCGAAGAAACGTAGACGAGATTTTCTCCATCCTGCCTTTCGAGGTGCCTTTTTTCGAGGAGAAGCATCATTATCCCATCCATTACATCGGCAATCCTACTGCCGACGAAGTGAAGGAATTTCTTGATCACTATAATGAAACTTTCTTACAATTCTGTCAGCGCAACAACCTCTCTGAAAAGCCGGTGATAGCACTGTTGGCGGGGAGCCGCCAACAGGAAATCAAGGATAATCTGCCGGCCATGATGCAGGTGGCTGAGCATTTCCGGGACTATCAGTTTGTCTTGGCAGGGGCACCGGCAATAGATGATGAGTATTACGACCGGTTCATTCATGGCACACAGATAGGGGTGGTCAGGAATGAGACTTTCGCATTGCTCAGACATGCTACAGCTGCTCTCGTCACCAGCGGTACAGCTACTCTCGAGGCAGCCTTGCTCAACGTGCCACAAGTGGTATGCTATAAGACACCATTGCCGCATTTTATCTCTTTTTTGAAAAAGCATTTCCTGAAAGTGAAGTATATCTCACTGGTCAATTTGATCACCGACAGGGAAGTGGTGGCCGAACTCGTTGCGGCGTCGTTCAGCGTTGACAATATGATCAGTGAGCTGAAGCGCATATTGCCGGGACAGAACGGACGGGAAGAGATGTTGCGGGGATACGATGAGGTGCGTAAGGCCATCGCCAAAATCGACGCGCCAGGGCATGCCGCACGCGTCATTCATCGCTTGCTTCATGTGGAGAGCAATGAATGCCGGTTCAGAAGAGACAAAAACCTTGAATAGGGGGCTAACGATTGTACTTGCGTAGATAGTCGCGCACCATCTTGCCCGATTTCTTTAGCACGTCGTCGGCCCAATGGCCGTTGGCCTTGGCGCGGGGCAGCAGCATGGAGCAAGTCTCGTCCTTGTCTGAGACCGACCAGCATACCCAGCTGATGCGCTGACTCTCCATGCAGTCTATCCATTTCTGCCACTCTGCAGGGTTCAGCGGACCGTTGCCCGATGCTTCCATGCCGGCACTTTCCGACACAAAGACGGGGATGCCCTTTTTCACGGCGGATGTCATACGGTCACGCAGATCCTGGCCGTGGGTGGCAGCGTAGAAATGCACGGTGTACATGATGTTGCTGAAACCTGACAGAGGACTCTCTGCCACAATGTGGATGTCTTGGTCCCAGTGAGGACATCCCACCAGTATCACATTGTCGGGGTCGTTTTGGCGGATGGCGGAAATCACCTGAGAGGAGTAGGACTTCAGCGACTCCCAGGAGTCGTCGACGGGTTCGTTGAAGATTTCATAGATGACATGGGGATACTTGCCGTATTTCTTCGACATGTAGTCGAAAAACGCCACGGCCTCTTCCGTGTACATCTTGTGAGAGTGCCAGTCTACGATGACGTAGATGTCGTTCTTGATAGCGGCTTTCACCACATCCTCTATACACTTGAGGGCAAAGTCGCGGTTTTCCAGATAGTTGTCTTCTATCATCAGACCCATGGCGGCTCTCACTACGGTGGCGTTCCAGTCGTTTTTCAGCCATTTTACAGCGCCTTTGTTGTAAAAACGGGGCCAGATGTTGTGCCAGCCGAAACTCACGCCACGCAGGCTGATAGCCTCACCGCTGGAAGCGCAGAGCTGGGTTCCCTTCACTTGTAGTTGTCCCCATTGTTTCACAGGACCGGCCGCGCTCACGTATGCCGAGAGGCAGAGGAGCATGGCGATGAATGCAATCTTTCTCTTCTTCATGGTATATTATTTTTGAGTGGATGTCAGTGTGGCTACCACGTATTCCGACTGTGTGCCGATGCGGTACTTGCCGCCCCAGATGCCAAGGCCGCTGCTCACGTAGTAGCGGGTGTTGCCGCGCTGCCAGGGACCAAAGGAGCATTCGTAAAGGGCATCGGTGAGCCAGGAGATGGGCCATACCTGACCGCGGTGGGTATGACCGCTGAACTGAAAGTCAATGCCGCAACGTTCGGCTTGCTCCAGATGGTAGGGCTGATGGTCGAGCAGGATGGTGTAAAGGCTGTCGGGGCCTTTCTTCGTGAGATCCTGCACTTCCTTGCGGCGTGGGTTGCTGCGGTCGTCACGACCGATGATGCGCAGCGTGCTGTCTATCACTGCCACATCGTCTCTTAGCAGGTGGATACCTGCGGCCTGGTAGAAATCCCAGGCACGGTCTTGGCCGCTTATATATTCATGATTGCCCAGGCAGGCATAGACAGGGGCTTTCAGACGATGGAATTCTTCGGCCATGCCTTCTTCGCGCAGCGGGCGTACGCTATTGTCGATGATGTCGCCGCCGATGAGAATCAGGTCGGGGTGCTCGGCATTGATCAGGTCTACCCAGCGGCTGAATTCCTCACGGCGGTTGTGGTAGCCCAGGTGCAGGTCGCTCACCAGCACCATCTTATAGCTCTTCCCAAGCGGTTTTTCGGTGGTCAGCGACAGGGCGACACGCTCTTTGTGGCGGTATTTGATGTTGCCTAAGGTGAATAGGATGATCAGGGCGGCAGACAGGGCCACAGTGAGCCACCCGTTGTCGTGCAGGCAGCCTTTGGGCAGCAGATGGACGAGGCGCGCTACGTCGGCTGCCAGGAAAAACATGACCAGGTAGAGCAGGATGAATATCGACGAGGTGCTCACATCATAGCACAGCGATGCGATATGGAGGGGCAGACGGTCGAGAACACCGAAAAGAAAGGGTATCATGCTGAAAAAACTGGCGGCCATCAGGATGACCACACACCAGCGCCATAATCTGGACAGAGGCAGCAGACACCATACATGCCAAAGGGCATAGGTGAGGCCACCCAGCATGAGAGCCATAAAGAGGATGAAAAACAGCATACGCATCTCAGAACAGTGAGAGGGAGTAGAAATAGATCACGGCTGCGGGGATGGCCAGCAGCGAGGAGTCGAAACGGTCGAGCATGCCGCCATGGCCGGGCAGGATGTTGCCGCTGTCCTTGATTCCCAGGGTGCGTTTGAAGAGAGACTCTACCAGGTCGCCCAGCGTGCCGAATACCACCACCACCAGGCCCAGGCCTATCCATACAGGGATGGAGTAGCCGCCCTCCATGCCGCCTGCAAGCCAGCCGATGACCGCTGCGGCGATCACTACAAACATGGCTCCTCCGATGCTGCCTTCCCAGGTCTTGCCGGGTGAGATGCGCGCAAACAGCTTGTGCTTGCCCAGCAGCGAACCGCAGCAGTATGCACCGCTGTCGTTGACCCAGAGAAAAATGAAAAGGCTTAGCGGCAGCAGGTAGTTGTAGGCCACTTCTCCGCCTTGCTGACTCTGGAAAGCCAGGATGTTGAGCGTGGAGAAGGGAAGGGCGATATACATCTGACTGAGCATCGTATAGGCCCAGTTGTTGATCGGGTTGGGCGCTTGGGTGAAAAGCTCAGAGATGATGAGGTAGAGGATGGTCACCAGATAGGGGATAAATACGGTAGACGTGGTGTAGCCCGTACAGTAGCCGGCCATGGCGATAAACAGATAGACTCCTGACACCGTGCTGATGAAACGGTTCACCTGGATGTCGTCCCACTCGTTGACAAGACCACCGTATTCCCAGATGGTCATGCCGGTAATAAGGGCGAAGAGGAACACCATGGAAATGGGCCTGATGAAGCTGGTCACCATAATGGCCACAAACAGGATGCCGGTGATGGTGCGGACTATGAAGTTCTTCTTTTTGTCTGACATGATCGTTATGATTCTGTGGGTTGGTTATCTTGGTCTTGTTGAGGGGCGACGGGTTCTTGGCTGCCCTGAGTGGATGACTGCTCGGAGTTCATGATCTCCTGAGAACGGCTCACCCAGGGACGCTTGCCGAAAATCTTCTCCACGTCCTCGGCGAAAATCACCTCACGGCTGATGAGTAGCTCGGCAAGTGCGTTGTGACCTTCTTTGTGCTCCAGAAGAATCTGCTTGGCACGCTCATACTGCTCGTTCACCATCTTCAACACCTCGTCGTCCATGATCTTGGCGGTGGTGTCGGAGTAGGGACGCTGGAACTGATATTCCTGGTTGTTGTAATAGCAGATGTTGGGCAGCTTGTCGCTCATGCCGGCATAGGCTATCATGCCATAAGCACTCTTCGTGGCACGCTCCAGATCGTTCATGGCACCTGTGCTGATGTGGCCGGTGAACAGTTCCTCGGCCGCACGTCCGCCCATCAGGGAGCACATCTCGTCGAGCATCTCTTCTTTCGTCGTGATCTGCCGTTCTTCAGGCAGATACCAGGCAGCACCAAGGGCTTTGCCGCGAGGCACGATCGAAACCTTGATGAGGGGGTTGGCGTGCTCGCAAAACCACGAGATAGTGGCATGCCCGGCCTCATGAAGGGCAATCGTGCGCTTCTCCTGGGCTGTCATTACTTTCGTCTTCTTCTCCAGACCGCCTACGATGCGGTCCACGGCGTCGAGGAAGTCTTGCTTGCACACGGTCTTGGCATTGCGGCGAGCGGCTATCAGGGCGGCCTCGTTGCATACATTGGCAATGTCGGCTCCAGAAAAACCGGGGGTCTGACGGGCCAGCAGGTCGATGTCTACAGAGTCGTCTACCTTGATGGGCTTGAGGTGTACGATGAAGATTTCTTTGCGCTCATTGAGGTCCGGGAGGTCGACATAGATCTGACGGTCGAAACGGCCTGCGCGCATCAGAGCACTGTCGAGCATGTCGGCACGGTTGGTGGCGGCCATAATAATCACACCGCTGTTCGTGCCGAAACCGTCCATCTCCGTCAGAAGGGCATTGAGCGTGTTCTCCCGCTCGTCGTTGCCGCCCATGGCGGGATTCTTCGAGCGAGCGCGTCCCACGGCGTCTATCTCGTCGATAAAGATGATGCAAGGAGCTTTCTCTTTGGCTTGATGGAACAGGTCGCGCACACGGCTCGCACCGACGCCTACGAACATCTCGACAAAGTCGCTGCCGCTCATTGAGAAAAACGGCACACCAGCCTCACCTGCTACGGCCTTCGCCAGCAGCGTCTTGCCAGTACCCGGAGGGCCCACCAGAAGGGCTCCCTTGGGGATCTTGCCGCCAAGGTTGGTGTATTTCTGAGGACTCTTCAGAAAGTCTACTATCTCTTGTACTTCTTGCTTGGCTCCTTCTTGGCCGGCCACGTCCTTAAACGTGATGCCAAGGTCATTGCCCTTCTCATACATCTTGGCTTTACTCTTGCCTACACTGAACACGCCACCGCCTCCGGCACCACCCATGCGGCGGAAAAAGAATACCATGATCAGCACAAAGAATAATATAGACGCAATATTGATAAAGGTGTTGATCATGTCGGCGTCACGCTTGTTCTCGTAGGTCAAATGCCCATTAAACTTGCCTTCTTTCTGAGCTGTGTCAAGAAAGGTCTCCAGGTTCTCCACAGAACCAAACTCTACATTAATATAAGGATTCGGCCCGGTGGTCTTCACGTCGGTCTTGAAAACTTCACGAATGAACTCCGGATTGACATACATCTTGAGCTCGTTCTCGTCTTTGTTGACAATCACTTCCTTGGCAGCACCACGCATCACAAGGGTCTTGAAGTTGAAGTAATTGTCGGTCTTGGCGATGCCTTTGTTGTTGGCTTGAGAGGAGCCCATGTCTCCGCCGCCGGTAAAGAAGAGTATGCCCAAAGCGATGAGGATAGTCACGTATATCCAATTCATGTTGAATTTAGGCATGTTGGGCTTCTGGTTGTCTTGCTCCATAGATATCGTTTTTTGCTGTTTGTCGGTTGAATAGGGGGGCAGAATGCGCACTAATCTAATCCATATCGGGAACTTTTGTCAGCTTGGCATCCTCCCATAAGGCTTCAAGGTTGTAAAACTCCCTCGTCTCAGGCAGAAAAATGTGTACCATGACGTCTGTGTAGTCCATAGCCACCCAATGGGCATTGGTCAGGCCTACTACATGTACGGGTTTGTCGCCGCTCTTCTGTCTCACCATCTCGGTGATTGAATCGGTGATCGCTTCCACTTGTTGGGGCGAGTTGCCTTGGCATATCACAAAATAACGGCAGATAGCACCGTCTACTTTGGTCAAGTCAGCAACAACTATGCCATAACCTTTCTTTTCCTGAATTCCTTTTGTGATGTTTCTTACTAATTTCTTTGTAATGTCCATTCAATTTGTTTTCTATAATAACTTTTGTCGATGATAGGGCGCAAAATTGTTATATTTGCACATTTGTCCAATTTCACTGCAAAGTTAGTGTAAACCGAGCGTAATGCAAAATAAAAAGCATTTTTTATTTTCATTACCGAGGTGCCACCTTACTTGGACGTAGTCAAAGTTAGTGCAAAAATTCGGTTTAACGAGAGAAATGCAAATATATTTGCATTTCCGAGTGTGAGAATTTTATCCAAACCGAGCGTAATGCAAAATAAAAAGCATTTTTTATTTTCATTACCGAGGTGCCACCTTACTTGGACTGCTCCTTGACGACATTCGGAATCAGTTCAAGCAGCTTGGCCTCCAGCGTGTTGCTTTTCAGACATTCCACGAGCTGGTCCAGTTCGGGCGACGGCTTCACTAAGAACTCCCTGTTTTGGTAGTAATGCCTTACGGTCCAGTCCATGGCTTGCCTTTCCATCTCGCGGGTCAGCTGGCTCACCTCGTTGGATTGACCTAAAAGCAGGCATCCTGAAAGAAACGCGGCCAATTCGGTGGGGCAGTCGCCGATACATTGAGTATGGCGCTCGTCGATTTCTATAGTCAGCTCGTCGGTAGCCATACACCATTTCGTGGCATATTGTCCTGCTTCAAATGCTCTTTCTTCCGTCAATGCATGTGTGAGATAATATTCTGCACACCAGTAGGCATCGCCGCGATGGTAGGCGCAGTCGTCTGTGGTGTTCAATTCATCCAAGGGGCGAACACCACCTCCGGGCTTCTCCAGACTCTCTATCGACACAGCGGTTTTCTTTGCTTTGGCGGTCTCACCGGCTCCCTCGTAATATTGTTGAAGGTATTTCAGCTCGCCTATATACGTCTCCGACCCCATCCCGTACAGCTGATGAGCCAGGTTGAGGGCATGAAGTTGTATCCTGATGGCCTCCTGATAGTCTTTCATCATGGAATAATTCTCCGCAGCATGGACGAAAATCAGCATCTTGTCGTTTTTGGAGATGTCTACTCCATCGCTGATGCGCATCACTTCCTTGCTCGCCTCCAGTGCCTTGTCGGGTTGGTCGGCCATGGCATAGTAGAGGGAAAGATTGTCCATGATGATGGCATAGTCTTTAGTTAGAAGGGGCTCGCCTTTATAGGTGTCCGATAAGCTGCACAACACGTTGATGGCGTCTTGTATCTGGTTGTTGCGGAGATAACATTTGGCCAACAGCGCCATGGAAGTGTAATAGTCGTGGCTTTTGACACCTGACAGGTGCTTGTGGATAGTGGCACTGCGTTTGAACAGCTCGATGGCCGTGGGGTAGCTGCCTTTCTCGCTTAGAATTTTCTTGCCCAGGGAGTCGGCTTTCTGGGCATGCTCTAAATTCATCATCTCGTCGGGCACTTGGGCCTCATATTGTGCACGCGCTGCTGTTGATAGTATGAGAGCAATCAAAACTAATGCAAATTTTTTCATGACCATATATTTTTTACGAAGATACTAACAAATGTTGATATTGACACTTGTTTAACAAACAATAACAGGAAAAATGCCTTTTTTTGCCTTTAAAGAGAAAAAAATCAGAAAAAGATTTGCATATATAAAAAAAACGATTTACCTTTGCACCCGCAATTAAGGATAATTGCTCAACAGATTGGGGTATGGTGTAATGGTAACACTACAGATTCTGGTCCTGTCATTCTTGGTTCGAGTCCGAGTACCCCAACACACAAAATCGCCAAGTGCTTGAGTTTCAAGTCTTGGCGATTTTTGCATATCTAAAATTCCCGACTTTTTCCCGACTTATGAAGAACTACTCATTGCATGCAGATTGTCAAAGGCATATTGTATTTCACTCTTACCATTTGACCATTCTGCTTTCCAGGAATCCATTTAGGCATGGCTTTAACCGCACGTATGAACTCTTCGTCAAACTCAGTGTCAAGCTTTCTCACTATCTGGATGTTGCTTAAAGTGCCATCGGTTTCGACAATGAATGACAACAGGACTCGACCTGAAATACTTTTGCATGTTGATGGACAATGAATGTTTTCAGCTAACCATGACATAAGAGCGGTCTGGCCGCCAGGAAATGAGGGAGGTTCCTCCACTACGTCATACACCTTTCCGACATACTCCATTCCTGAAATGGAATCTCCATCATTCGATGATTGAAGAGACTTTGGCAGGTCGTTGCTTCGTGTTATGTCTTCTGTTTGCGCTGCTGCTCCCATAGAGCAGAACAGTACAAGAAGCAATATGCCCAATCGTAATGTTGAATGTAATGAATTCATACGCTTCAAGATTTAATCAGTCTAAGTCATTGTTTATGGCCAATCGCCTACAAATATAGAGAAAAAAAATGAAACCTATCAAGTCCTAACATATGTTTTGTCGGGAAAGCAATCATTTGGCCATAATGTTTATTTTTCCAAAGGATACTTTTCAATCAGCAGATAGTTTTCGATTGCATACGATTTCGTATCCGATTATCCGAGTACCCCAACAGAATAATCCGCTAAGTTGCTGAAAATCAGAACTTAGCGGATTTATTTTTGTTGGCATAATTGGTGTGCTTTTGGCGTGATGAAGTTACCTCTGATGTGCAGTGCGTGTGAAATTGTAAATGATGCCAGGATGGTCTGCCATTTCCCATGACATGGTACTGCGGCCTAACTTCTTGACGTTCCACGTCTGCAACTCTGGTGTGCCGCCGAACATTGGTTCGAAGATGATGAGCTGACGGTCGTCTTTAAGCATATACCCTCTGTGTAAGGTCGTATCGCCTGCAAACACGTCATAAACATGGATGTCACAACTGCCATTGCTGGAGAAGGTATATTCTACATAGCCCTCACTGACAACCCCTACATCATCGACTTTTTGCCAAGTTCCGTAAAGGTTGGCTGAGTCATAATCTCCATCATCACTGCTACAAGAGGCGAGGGAGAGGGCAGCGAGCATCATCAAGACACCGAATAAGCGAGCGGGAAGTGATACTTGAATTCCTTTCCCATACGTGGGGCGGCTCGAACAGAGGCCAAAAGCATGTCTTCTGTTTTTCACTGTTTTCATTTTATGCAATATTTTGTTAATTGTGTTAGTTGTCTATTCCTTTCGTTTCCTCGCCATCAATGAGAGCAAATGCTCTATTCATGACTTAACGGGAACTTTCAGCTTTACTAAAACGACCCAATGGTGGAATCCTTGCATTGGCATAGGGATTTTTTTCCATATTAAGATGAAAAGGGCAGCGCCAGCGTTATGTCTGGCAACTGCCCGTCAAAGTGAGAGAGAGTTTTCTGTTCGATTCTTGTTCAATATCCCATTCGCGAGGTGTCCACCGCTTTCTTCTGTTTCTCCTTGAAGTTGCCGATGCGGAAGATGGCGGTGAGCGAATAATTCGTGTAAGGCATCCAGACGCGCATGGCGTAGTCTTGATTGGCTATCATGGAGCGGGTGTCGATGTGAGCGTTTAGGATATTCTCGCCCTTGGCCACCAAACTCCATTTGCCGTTCTCTGAGGTATAGCGGAGGGTGGCATTGATTCGTAGGAAGGGGTCGATGTCATAGAGTCCCTGGATGGCCTTTGTCTGGAAAAAAGGATTGAGGGTGAGCTGGAGGTTATGCTTTTGCGAGAGTCGGGCAACGGCCATGCCACCGAGGATACCAGAGAGACAGGTTCGGTCGATGGGCAGGTCGAAGAAAAGGGTCTTGTCGTGCCGATAGAGGGCGGTAGCCATGACGTTACCATTGAGCCAACTGCCAACACGGAATTGTGTCGATGCCTGCAGGCCGAAGTAGTTGGAATAGTCGAAATTGGTCTCTTTCATCACAACGGCCATGCGGTCGGAGGGCTGATAGGCCATCTGCACAAAGTAGTCGGGCTCAAGCATGGCAAAGGCGGTGAAGGTGTATTTGCGGTTGAGTTGCCACATCAGGTTGATGTTGTATACCGACATCGGTTTCAGGTCGGGATTGCCCCATATCTCGCTATAGGCCGAGGTGTAGTAGATGCTACTCATTGTACTCCAATAGGAGGGATAGACGGCTTCGCTGCTGAACGCAAGATTGAGCATGTTCTTGGCATTGATGTTCCACATGGCGTTGAACTGCGGATAGATGC